>JAWKZM010000037.1:0-31848 GCA_041395965.1 Halioglobus sp. | reverse complement strand
AGCTACTATCTGCGTGAATAAATTTTAAAACTGGACCAAGTCAATGCAGGCAGGTGAAGCACATCTTTCCGGATGTGCCGATACGCCAGCGGATCTTTGGTTTTCTCTGGCCGCTATGCTTGCCTTTTCCTGCCCTCATTGCTTTCTATTTAACCTTCTTGATCCCTGGTGTTTTCCAACTGCCATCAATCATGGATTCTTTAGGCCAATAGACTCTAAGGGTCACACTGAATGCGCCGGCGGCCGCAGGTAACCAGTTGGACTCCTTTGCTTTTCCTGGAGAATCTTTCTGGATGTAAATATCCAAAGACCCGTCATCATTATATTGCAGTGGCATCCAACCGGCGATGTTGTACCGATCAATCGGGTTTTCAACAAAGAAAGATTGTGCGTTGTACATGGTCAATGACCAGAAACTGTTTGTAGGCGGTGTTTCCCCTTTATCAAAGTGAAGCACGTAATTATTGGCGCCATTCAGTTTGTTTCCCTCGGCATCTTCAAAGGCGTTCGGGTAAATTGCATCAGCGGCAATGTTTGCTCCAAGTCCAATCATTGCCACTACCGCACGTAAACCATAGTCAGTTCCAAAATCTCCGATTTTTGCAGGCGGAACTTCCCAACCGTTAATCGGTGCTGAAAGCGGCGCTGCTTTGAGTCTAGCCAAAGCCATTGGAACAACGTTTTCAAGCGCGTTGGCGATAGTTGGATCGAGCGTGGAAAGGTCGAATGCCTCGCCAGGAACGACACCAATCATGGCGAGTTTTTCCAACGCTGGCGCATCTTCAGCAGAAGCGGGATTCTCTGCCATAAGTTTCGTAAGCGAATTAAAAAAATCCATTGTACTCATGGCCTCCAATTGCTTAATGGGAGGGTCCATATTTATGTCGGGATTAACAACGCCAACAGGGGCTGTATAACGTTGTCCCCAAGCACTAAGAGGTGTGATTTTGTATCCATCCTGAATTTTGTGGACAGCAGGATAATCCTTTGGTCCATTGGCCTGAGTTCGACCAATTATCCAAACCAGACTGGTCGGAGATTCATAAACCTCCATTTCTTTCGGTAAATCCCCCTTCCAGCCTGGGCCAGTGACCACAAAATTTCCACCTGTCATTCCTGTACGTTTACCTGGAGAAGCGATTACATTTGTCCACGCATCTAGCAGCGGCATCAGAAAGTACCTGTCTCCAGTGTCTGGGATCGTTACAACCATTGGCCCTTCAGACAGGTCAAGCCAGGCCCATGAGTACAACGTATCCAGATTCATTCGTACAACGCTGTGGTCAGATGCAGGAGGATAAGCGGCCATGTTGCCAAATTGATTGATTGGAGCGTGAGCGTTTGGCTCCGGCGCAGGAACGTTTGTCGAGACGTTCTTGGTCAGGTCCATGATAACTAGAGGCATCCCGAAGACAACGCCCTCAACACCTATTTTCGTTGCTTCTGCAGCGCTAAGAGTAATTACTTCAGGTTTAGTTTGCTCTGCCTTCGCAGTTACTGGTGTACCACCAAGCAGCAGTGTCAAACCACTGAAAAGAGTTGTTGTTGCAATGACCTTTAGTGAAAGCGTTTTCATGAGTAGCGTATGGTCCAAATTGAGTGATTCGCCTGATCATGTTAGTGCAAGGTCATTTCGAATACCAGTTAGATCGCCGTTTGGCCCGGACTGGTTTATGTAGACGAAGACAGTCAGTGCGAGGCAGCAACCTGGATCTGGGCCGTCGTTTCCCATGGCCGTAATGAACCCGACACACGAGTCATTTATCCAGCGGCAATCCGCTGCCGCCTGTGGAGCTGTCAGGCAGGTCCTTGCGGGTAAAGGGGTCATTGGGGCCGCCGATGCGTTCCAGCGTCATCGCGAAGTCCTGGTCCGGGCGCTCCCAAAGCATGTGCCCGTCACGCTCCACGTGAACAGCTTTCCAGATGCCACGCAAGTCGGGTGCGCCGTCAATGAGCGGTTCCGTGCACTTGGCAAGCACCGGCGGCGGAAAGGCGTTACCGTATCCGCCGGGCGGCGTATTGGCGACGGGGATATCGTCGGCAAATACATCGCCGGCCGAGCGTTTTGCCGGTGCGAATCCCGGTGGTGTCGGGGGTACCATGTTGTGTCTGACGCGCTGGCAAGGAAATCCCTATCCAGAGGGTTCTTTTTATCGTCGGGTCTTGGAGTGGGTTTTCGCCTGCGCCATTTCCATCCGGCAGGAATACCCTGATCAGCATTGTCCGGCATGAGCTTGGCGACCCGATTCAGACTAAAGGGCTCGGCATCGTAGCGTGGGTCTTCCCGGATCCTGGGGCTACCGTGGACGCCATCGCTCTCCCCGTGTAGAGCACGGACCCTCCGCAGTAAACGCTGGGTGATAACCGTCTTCTTTGTGACATGGGATACCTCACTTGCGTAGATTCTCCCCTCTTGTTGAGGTCTCTGTCGGATCAGGGTAAAAACAGGTGCAGACGGCCAGGCGAGCTGGCGCCAGTAGTAATAGGGTTGCATCACCTGCCAACGCACAACAGACTGGCAGTCGCAGACAGCATGGGGCCCTCACGGAACAAAGCCAACTGTATAGCGCGCATTTTAAGGAAGATAACCATGTTAAAGCTGAACCTGAAAATTGCTTTTCGCTGCACGCTGGGATTGCTGGCCGCGAACTGGGTGCTTGCTGCCAGCGCCGCTGGGCGACCCAATATCGTTTTCATCCTTTCCGATGACCACGCTGTGCGTGCGGTCAGTGCCTACGGCGACAGCCTGGTGGCGACACCCAATATCGACCGCATCGCCACCGGCGGCATACGCTTTGACCGCGCCTACGTCGGCAATGCAATCTGCGGTCCCAGCCGGGCAACCCTGCTCACCGGCCTGCACAGCCATGCCAACGGATTCTACAGCAACGAGTGGTCAGGCCCGTTCAACGGCGAGCAGCAGACCTTGCCGCGCTTGCTTCATGGGGCGGGCTACCAAACGGCGGTGATCGGCAAATGGCATTTGTACAGCGACCCGGTGGGATTTGATCATTGGGAGGTCATCGATAACGTGATGGAGCAGGGTACCTATTACAACCCGTCCTTCAGAAGTCCCGCCGGTATTGAGGAGACGACCGGTTACGTCGCGGACATGATAACCGATAAGTCCATCACCTGGCTGGAGCAGGCGAAACGCGCGGGCCGGCCGTTTTTCCTGCTGTACAACCACAAGACTCCGCACCGGGACTGGATGCCCGGTCCCGAGGAACTGCGCAACTGGGACGAGGAGGCGCGGCTCGAGGAGCCCGCGACCCTGTTTCGCAACCTGGATGGCCTGACGCGGGCCCGCAGCGAAGCACGTATGCGAATCACAGACTATATGACTGACGGCGATCTGAAGCAGAGGAAGGCGACGAACCTGACGCTGGAACAGGGGGCACTGTGGGAGCAGGCATTCGCGGAGGGCAACCGTAAGTTTGAGGCGGCGCAGCTCAGCGACGATGACAAGCTGCGCTGGAAGTACCAGCGTTACGTGAAATCCTACGCCGCCTCAGTTCAGGGTATGGATCGACAGATCGGGCGCCTGCTGGATTACCTGGAAGCCAACGACATGATGGAGAACACCCTGGTGGTGTACAGCTCCGACCAGGGCTTTTTCCTCGGCGAAAATGGCTGGTTCGACAAGCGCTGGATAGACGAAGTGTCCTCACGAGTACCGCTGCTGATGGAATGGCGGGGACATATCCGGCCGGGCACCACGTCGGATGCGCTGGTGCAGAATATCGATTTCGCGCCCACGCTCCTTGACGCCGCCGGTGTGAAACCCAAAACGCCGATGCATGGGGTGAGCCTGTTGCCACTGTTCGAGCCACACCCCATGCCATGGCACCGCGACCTGTACTACCACTTCTACGAGAATCCGGGGTTCCATGGTGTGGCGCGTCACTACGGTGTAATCACCGAGCGCTACAAGCTGGCCTATTACTACCAGAATGACGAGTGGGAGTTATTTGATCGCGAGACAGATCCGGCGGATCAGTTAAATCCTCTACGGAAAACCGGGTTACGAGCACGTCACCGCAGACCTCAAAAAGCGCCTGCAGGCATTGCGCGTGCAGTACCGGGTGCCGGAGACGGACCCCGAGGTGGCCTGGTACCATGGGGCCGTCGTACGCCTGGTGGAACAACTGATGTTGTGGTTTTACTGATGGCGTGGTGCTTGCCGCCGGCGGGTTGACTGGCACTCGAATCGCCAGGGGCCCTGGTACCCGCAACTGGCTCGACACGATAATGGCAGGTGTGCTGCCGCCACATAACGACACTGTCCGAGGTTAGTCGCGTGCCGTTGGTGAGCAGGTCGGACCCTAGTAGCGGTAGCTGGCTTCGACGCCGATCTGGCGCGGGTAGTCCTGGGTGGAATAGGCCAGACCTCTTGCAGGATTCTGCACGAAAATGGCGCCATTCTCTTCCAGCAGGTTACTGCCGAACAGCCACAGGCCGAATTGCTCGTTATCGGCGCCAATGCGCAGGCGCAGGAGATCGCGATTATCCCCCGCTACTGTGGTGCCAAATGCCCCGTATTGTTTGCCGATACGGCTGTAACCCACAGTTGCCTGCCCCGACCAGCCGCCACCGAGTTCCCAGGAATAATTGCCGGTCAGGCTGAACGTGTACTCCGGCACGAGTGGCAAGCGGTCACCATCCTGCATACCGGTGGTGGCCACTATCGTCGGATCAAGTTGCCTAAACTCCGCGCTGTTGACGTTCGCCGTGGCCTGTACCGTAAGCCCTTCCATGTTCGCTGGCGCCAGGCCCAGGCTCAGGTCGAGGCCGTAAATCTCCGCGTCACCCACCTGGTAGTCCTGGTAGAGACCGTTGAACTGTAGTTTTTGGTGGACGTTGCTCCAGTCCTCGTAATACACCGCCGCATCAAGGGAGAGCTGGTTGTCCAGCAGGGATAGCTTGGTACCGACCTCATAGCTCCACAGCTCGTCGCTGTCTATGGCATCCTCGCAGGGTAGTCCACCGCCGCCTTGATCTACCGGCAGGCGTTGGAGGGCGCAAACGTTCGGGTCATTGAAAGCGCCGGAGCGAAAACCTTTCACGATATTGCCATAGTACATAGCATCGGCAGTGGGATAGATGGACAGATTGAAGCGGGGGTTGATGCTGTCGAAGCTATCTTTTTCCTGCACGCTGCCGCTGTCGGATATACTGCTGTCGCGATCATCATTGAAAAAACGCACGCCTACCAGTGGCACCACCATGCCATCCCTGTACGCTCGCGAAAGCTCACCGAACAGTGATAGCGATTTGGAGTTCAGGTCCTGTACCGTGTCAGGAATGAGCTGAGCGATATTGGTAACCGTTTCCTGTGTATCCTCGGTGTTGGAATAGAACGTGCCAACCAGCCACTGGGTTGGGCCGTCGTTGGTCGATACCAACCTGGTTTCGTTGTTGAAAGCATTGCCTTTGGTTGCGTAGGTTGCTTCCAGTTTGCCGTTTGGCGCGATGGGGAACGGTGAATTGAAAAGGGCATCGCTGCGGTTATCAATCCAGGTAGTGGTGGTACTCAGTTTGCCGATGGATGAATCCCAGGCCAACGTGTTTGAGTAGAGACTGTAGTGGCGGTCGGTATAGTCTCCGTCCTGGGCAGTCGCGATGGGAGGGTCCAGGCTGGTGAGCGTGGACGATCCATCCTGGTCGGCTTTGTTATACGTGTACAGGAATTTGACGGTCAGGCGATCAACGGGCTGCCACAGCAGTGAGGTGCGAATATTATCCAGCTTGCCCTCGTTGGTGTTGCTCTCCCCTGTCGCACTTTGGTGATAGCCACCTACCTTTTCGTAGCCCCCCGAGACGCGTAATCCCAGCTGATCCTGGAGTATCGGGACATTGAGCATGGCGTCTCCATAGTAACCGGGGTCGCCACCGTCCGTAGCTGAGTACCCGCCACGAACCAGCGCGGCAACGTCACTAAGCCCAGGTGGCTCGGTGATATAGCGGATAGTGCCGCCCATGGAACTATTGCCATAGAGCGTACTCTGGGGGCCGCGCAACACCTCAACACGCTGGAGATCAAAGGTTCGGCCAACCGGGGCATAGGGCTCGCCGAAGATGAAGAAGGCCGCGTCATCGATATAGTAGCCAATCGTGGGATCGCTCTGGTTATTCATACTGATGCCGCGAATCTGATAGTAGCGCTGCCCCGCTGACACCGAGTTTCCCTCAGACGCACCGGGCACAAAATTCACTAACTCGCTCAGGTCGCGGATACGCACGCTGTCCAGAATGGTACCGGTAAAAGCCTGCATGGAGAGGGGCACCTCAGAGATCGGCTGCTCCCGCATCTGCGCGGTCACCACTACTTCCTCCAGTGCTCCGGCAGCCTCCTGGGCGCTGCTCCTGTAAGCTTGCATGGTCCCCAGCAACAGCACTGTGGCCGTCATCACCAGTCGATAGCTTGTTACATCATCCCTGTTCCCCTTCGTCGCCGCGATTTTCTCGAAGAACCTCCGACATTGTCCAGTCAGATGGCGTTCAAGTCCAGCAGGGCCTGCGACGGGACACTTTCTGGTACCCCGAGCGACTTACGGCCAGCATTTGCGCTACACTCAATGCGGAACCAATTAGAACAACCGGACACGGAAGGCCTGCAAGTCATGAGCACCGATATCTTTCTCAGTTATGCCGGTGAAGACGCCGACAACGCCGGCGCTGGCCGCGTGTTCCAGGGCGAGGGCTGGTCAGTCTGGTGGGACCGCAAGGTCGTCCCGGGTTCGGCCGATGAAATCGACAGTGCCACGGCGCTAGCGCAAGCCAGGGCGGTGGTGGTTCTTTGGAGCGCGTTTTCCGTGGCATCCATTCGGGTCAAGAATGAAGCCCGGGAAGCTAAGGAATCGAACAGGCTCATTCCTGTCCTCCTCGAAGATTCACGCATTCCCCTGAGCTACCGGTCATTGGCCACGATTGACCTTCGCCGGTGGCCGACAAACCGGCTCTACACGAAATGGCGAAGCTCAAGTCCACAGTGGGCCGTCTCCTGGACGCGGGCGTCCCAAGTCACAAGCTGTCACTGCCGCCCGCCACTGATGGCATGTCGTTGTCGGTGCGTGTGGCGAACCAGATGGTCATTGGCAGAAAAAGGGGCGAGGCAAATTCGGTTGCCTCGGATGTCAGCCTGGCCATTGAACGTTGCCTCAGCGATATTTTCCTGGATATGCTGCTGAAGACCCTGCCGGAACCAATTGATGCGAATATTGACACCTATGTTTTACGCGGTTGGCGGACCTTTGCAGGTCCGGAAGTGTCATCTGTAACAAAGGTCGATTTTCACCGCATGAGTGTCAGCGACATTCGCAGCATCGCCCGGGAAAAGTCACTGCAGCGCAGAAAAAGCCCGTTCTGGGATACGTGAATCTATTGTTCGTCCGCGGGCGAACACAACCTGAGACTGGAGCCTGGCAACTGGCCGGAGGAAAAAAATGCTGTGCTTACCCCTGGCTCGCTATGCGGGTGGGCGGGAGTACGCCTGGTTCATTGCAAAGACGGCGAATGGGGAATGGACAGCGGCGACCCAGGAACAGCTGCTGAGGTTGGCCGCTGGCATCCAGGCAGCTGTCGGGCTGGCTTCCTGATACTCCCCAGGTGCCCTGTGCTGGAGGCGGGCTTCCTCCGCCGCGCGGCCGGGCATTAGATGCCGGCCCGCATCAGGGCCATGAATTGTTCGGCGGTTTGCGGTCGCCTGGCGATATCACTGCTCAGTGCGGCCAGCAAAAACGGCGATGGCGAGGCGACGGCCGCAAGGATGGCCGCTTCAGGGTTGGTCACCTTGTCGATCATCGCTGGCAGGTCGTCCGCCGCGAAGGGGTTGACGCCATATAGTGCCTCACACAGGGTCACTGCGAGCGCCCAAAGGTCGACGCGCTGGTCGCAGTCGCGGCCCTGGATTTTTTCTGGCGACATATAGGCGTAGGTGCCGCTGCCGGAGCCTGGGGCAGTGACGGTACCGGAGACGTGGTTCGCCAGGCCAAAGTCCAGCAACTTGGCCACCTCTTCCTCGTCAAAACCGATATTGGATGGCTTGATGTCGCCGTGGGCAATGCCCCTGCTGTGCAGAAAGACCAGGGCCTGCGCCACTTGCTCGACAATTGCCAGCGCCTCATCGCGCGCGAGGTAGCCCTCGCGCAGGATGTCTTGCAAAGTCCCCCCTGGCAGATACTCGCAGACCAGGATGGGCATACCCTGGTAGCTCTCCAGGCCATAAATGCTCGCGATATGACGGTGACTGACCGTGGCCATGACACGCGCTTCGTCGCGCAGGAGTTGCAATTCATCCACTGACGCCCTTGCCACGGTTTTCAAGATGACCGGTCGTTGCAACCGGGTATCCTGCGCGAGGTAAACCATTCCCAGGCCACTGCCGAGAACTTTGATTACGTCATAGTGTTCATGCAGTACCTTGGGTAGCAACGTCTCGGTGAACTGGCTGCCGCCGCAGGCCTGGCAGTGGGTTGCCTCGGCCGCCACTGTGCCGCAGTCGCTACATTGCGCGGCGCGCTTGTCCCGTTCCTGCGCATTCCATGTCTCCAGCAGGTGGCCGCAGGGTGCGGTTACGGTGTTGAGGACGAGATGAAGGAAATTGAAATCCGCCTGGGTAAAGGGCAACTCGCTGCGCTTGCTGCCTAAAACCAGTACTCCTGTGTTGTCGCCCTTGAGCTTTATGGGTAGCAGGACCTTGGCATTGGCCTGTGTGAGCCAGCGTTCCTCGGCGCCGCCGGATGCGGTGGGAATGTCGCGCGCAGGTAAAGGCTGTTGCAGAGAGAGTAGGGTGCTGGCCAGTGTCGATTGCAATGGCAGGTCGGCGAGTGCCTGGTGCGGATCGCGAAGCGTGGTACCGGTTGAGATGAACAGCAGGTGGCTGTTCTGTGGGTGTAGCGCTTTGTCCAGCGTATCTTGTGTCACCTTTACGACATCGGTAAGCGACGTGCAACCTTGCGCACTCTGCGCCAACTCGGCCAATAGGCCGTTGGCATCGTAGCCAGACCGATAGAAGAGCTCATCGAGGTACTGCCGCGCTCTTCGCCGCTGCTCAAACATCAGCAGCGATAGCCCCAGCGCAATGGCAATGAACAGCCCGTTGTAGCCCTGAAAAAGCGCGGCTATGTGCAGGGCGCGCGCATTGTATAGATAGTAGCCCAATAGTAGCAGGGGTAGTGCGATGCCGATGACTATAAAGCCATTGCCCAACCAGTACCTGAAAGCCTGACGCAGGAGGATATTTATTGGGAGCAGCCGTTCAACTAACACCGCGTAGGTGGTAATGATTGGTGTCGCGATAATCAGGGCGTGGAAGAATGGCTCCACAAAAGTTGCGTTCTGATCGCTTTCGACGAATTGCCTGAGGTCGGTGGAGATGCCCCAAAATGCTATATAAGTCACGGCGGGTACGATGGTTACCAGTAACCCGACAATGAACACCTTGACCCGGCGTTGTTCCTCTTCTCGCGCAGTTTTCATCCGCAACCAAAGCACCAGCAGTATGGGAAATGTCAGGCCATACAGCAGTGTGTGAAAAAGGCTGCCAAGATCGGAGCGGTTGAACGTATTTAAAAACGTCAGTTGTGGATACAACAGCAGGCCGATATTGCAGGTAATCAGGAACAGCCCCACTGCCAGGGACGCGCGTTCTGCCCAATCAATGAGGCGGTCATGAGCTGGTCGCAGGAACGCCTCGGGGAACACGCGCGTAAACCGCCAAAAGTAGTAGGGGAAAAGTGCCTCCAGTTGCAAAACGGAAAGCAGCTGTAGTGCAAAAATGCCGCTATCATGAACAAAATAAACAAGTCCCTGGTGGGCAAACGCCGTTGCGGTCAGGATCATAACGGCACCAAATAGCAGGGTCCGGCGGTCGTCAATCCCTGCCAACACCAGTAATATCCCCGCGCCGAATCGTATCAGCAGCTGGGCGAGCCCTATGCCATTGATGTCAGCAACCCAGTTGCCGCTCTGGCTTAATAACACAAAGCCCGCTAGACCCAGAAGACATTGCAGGCAGGCCGCCAGAATCAACAGGCCCAGCATCAGCCTTTCAGGTGTATGGGCGGCTAATCTGGTTGGTCGGGTGGAAGTAATGGCGGCTTACGGACAAAGCTTGGCAAGAATCTTTAATGGCTCTCCCCCCAGCCTTTTGCCTCCATTCGGTAAGACAGGCACATTATGGTGGGTATCATCAAATGCCAATGCGTAAATGGCGGGAGAGATAACTGTCGCATTCCTGTCCTCCTTACGAGCCATCTGGACGGCTGTTACGGCCGCGACGACGCAGCAGTTTTTCGTGTTTATAAAATTAGGCCCGGTTGGATAGTCACTGAGGTCTTTAATATTATTTCGCAAATTTATCAGAGCCCTTTTCTCGATCGCTTTATCGTAGCAAGCGGGGTCCACTTCCATGTTTGCGGTGTTTGCAGTTTTTTCGAACGCCATCCAGAAAATATGAGCAAGCTTGACTACGAGATCTTCCTCTTCCGCTGTCAGGTCGTCCTTGCTTTTATCGCTCATGATCATCTCTCCATAATTTTTAGGTTTGTAAGGATCGGTGCGCGCCGATAGTTTACTCCCACGGTTAAAACAACAGCAAGCTCGATTACCGCTGTATGGAAATCGGGATGCCTCAGGCAATGCCTGGTCCTGAGTCGATCTATTTAACGACTTCAAACGGAAACCCTTCAGGAGCAGGTACTGCCCATACGTCGCGCGTAAACTGGACAGGGTTGGCAGTCAATTTTCTACCTGGGTACTGGATATCCGATGTTACTGCAAGGCAGCATGTTAATCAGGAGCCAGCGCCACCAGGACAGCGGTAATATCGTCGCAGCTGCCCGCCTCCAACGATGCCTCGATAAGCTGGTGAACACGTTTATCAAGTGCACTGTCGCCGCGCACAATAGCCGCCAGGCGCTGGCGGGGCAGGCAGCCGTGCAGTCCATCGGTACACAGTAATAAGGCGTCATCGCCACGCAGGGCGATAGCATCGTGCCGTATGTTCAGTCGATGGTGCTTCTCCTCGATACCCAACGCCTGCGTGAGCAATTGGCCGCTGCGACTGTCATTCTCCCGCTCAGTCGAGAGGCCGTCGCCGGAAAGGCCGCTTTTCACACTGTGGTCCTGCGTGATCTGCAGACAGGTCGTACTCCCTATCTGGTAGAGTCGGCTGTCGCCCACGTGGCAATACCAGGCCCTGTGCGCAGCAATGATGGCCGCTGTCAGTGTGCAGCCCATACCCTCGAACGCCGCGATGTCTTTTGACCACATTGCAATGCGTTGATGTGCGTCCAGCACCACGGCCGCCAGCGCGTGCACGATACTGCGGTCGCTGTGGTCGGTAGGGTCCAGCGCGCCATTGCGGGTCGCGTCGTACAGCGATTCGCAGGCCAGCCTGCTGGCAACCTGGCCGGCATTGTGCCCGCCGAGGCCGTCGGCCACTGCCACCAGTAACCGGTCGTGCGCCAGCGGGGCAAGGATATAGTTGTCTTCGTTGGACGCGCGCTTGCTGCCGGCCCTGGACTCCCCATAGGAAGTCCAGCCGCGGCCATTTAACTGTCGGTTGTGATACGACTGCCAGGGCCTGTTGTCGTTTGCTTCCATGCGACTCTTCCCGTTCGATAGCAGCCTTGCGAATCAGTACGGCGTGCACGCTGCCATTGACAATTTGCGCGGCGAGGTGAACAGACGCCTGAGCCAGCGTCCAGCCCTTAGTGTAGCCGACGCATTGGCGGTTGGGTTGAAATATCCAGGGGTATACACCATGATACTATCCGGAGTTCGCAGGTCGCGCTCGCTGCTGGTCTGAAGGATAGGGATGCCTTATGTCTGGACGTGTACTCGTCGTTGATGATCACCCGATTATTCGCGAATCGCTCACAACGGCGCTGCTTGCTCTGAAGGTGTTTGACGAGGTACAAAACGTTGACTCCTTTCACAGCATGGTCGAAAGACTGGAGCTGGACGCCCGCTTCCACATGCTGATCCTGGATCTGAGTCTGGCCGATACGTATGGTTCGCGGTCGGTTGAGTTTATTCGTGAACAATACACGCACATTCCGGTGTTAATATTCTCCGCGTTCGACTCTCCCGACGTGATTGCGCAGTGTTTTGAATACGGCGTGCACGGCTTTGTGTCCAAGAGTTCGCCGATGCAGACGATCGTGAGCGCCATTCGGGTGGTACTGGCGGGCGGTTTGTATATCCCGCCATCGGTCGCCCACTCCATGGGCTTCGAGCTCCCTGCGAGCGCGGAAACCCCGCCGCCGTTGCAAGCAGACAAGCCACAGTTCACGCCGAAGCAGCGGGAGGTTTTCGAGCACTTGCTGCAGGGTCTGCCCAACAAGGAAATCGCCAGGCGGTTGGGCATGGCCGAGGGAACGGTAAAAACGCACTTGCATGGCATTTACCAGATCTTGCATGTCACCAGTCGCGCGCAGGCAATCCTGAAATCCCAACAGCTCTCGCTCGGCACCTGAGTCCTGCCACAACGCGGTTTTTCCCCCGGTCCCGTCCGTCGCTCCGCACCCTGGAGCCAGCCCAACGCGCCGACGTGCGGCACCTGGCAACACATTGAGGTGGTTTCGACGACCTGTATCAGGGGCAGCCGTATCTGTTGATGCATATCAACGATTGGGAAAATCAATTGTCCCGATCGCAATTTAAAATTACTGCTAAGCTGTGGTCTGTGGATAATCGTGCGTCGTTAGCAGCAACTCGCGCAACCCGGTGATGTGGTCGTCGCCCGCAATGGTAAGGAGAAAGCTATGAAAACAGTGTATTGTTGATATTTACTATGCATTGGCGGCCAAATGACTCTATGGCGTTCACGACTGTACGCGCCGATGCCGAGGATGACCGGAACAACCAATGATTTCTGGTGGCCGAACCGGTTGGACCTGAGCCCCCTGCGTGCCCATGCGCAAGAATCCAACCCGATGGGTGCTGGTTTTGACTACGACAAGGCGTTCGCCAGCGTCGATATCAATGCACTCAAGGAAGACATCGCCAAGCAGATGACCACGTCGCAGGCCTGGTGGCCGGCTGACTGGGGCACCTACGCCGGCCTGCTGATTCGCTGGCATGGCGTGGCACAGCGCCGGCACTGCAGCATGGACGGGCGCGGTGGCGCCGATGGCGGTCAGCAGCGCTTTGAACCGCTGAACAGCTGGCCCGATAACGCCAACCTGGACAAGGCGCGCCGTCTGTTGTGGCCGGTGAAGAAAAAGTATGGTCGCGACGTGTCGTGGGGTGACCTGATGGTACTAGCCGGTAACGTGGCGCTGGAGCAGGCCGGCTTCAAGACCTTCGGGTTTGCCGGTGGCCGGGCCGACGACTGGGAGGCGGACGAGGTGTACTGGGGTGCCGAGAAAAATGGCTGTCAGACGACAAGCGTTACCAGGGCAAGCGGGACCTCGAGAGTCCGCTGGCCGCTGTGCAGATGGGCCTGATCTACGTCAATCCGGGAGGGTCCGGTCGGTCACACGAGACCCGCTGGCCGCGGCCAATGATATACGCGACACCTTTGGCCGGCGGTATGAACGACGAGGAGACTGTTGCGCTCATCGCCGGCGGCCACACACTGGGCAAGACCCACGGTGCGCACAAGCCCGGATGAATGCGTGGGCCCTGCGCCCGCAGATGCCCCGCCGCGGAACAGGGCCCGGGCTGGGCCAACAAGGCGGCAAGGGCAACGCCGAGGACACCGTCACCAGTGGCCTGGAGGGCGCCTGGACCCCTGACACCGACGCAGTGGACCACGGTGTTCCTGGCGAACCTGCTGGCGATCGACTGCGTGCAGACGAAAAGCCTGCCGGCGCGGTCCAGTGGATACCCAGGGACGAGTCCATGCACGATATGCCGACGCCTATATCGCAGGCAAGCGCAACCCGGTGGTGATGCTGACCACCGACTTGGCGCTGCTGCGGGAAGACCTGGCCTATCGCAAGGTAACCGAGCGCTTGTCAAGGACCTGGCGGCTTTCGAGGACGCTCGCCTGTGCCTGGTTCAAGCTGACGCACGTGACATGGGTCCCAAGGCCTGCTATGTAGGCGCGGAGGTACCCGGCGAAGTCATGATCTGGCAGGGATCCGGTGCCGGCGGCTGACCCCGCCACCCTGATCGATGCGGGCGATGTCGCCAGCCTGGAAGAAAGCGGTGCTGGCTTCCGGCTTGTCCGTACCTGACCTGGTCCGCACCTCCTGGGCCGCCGCGGCCCCTGTTCCGTGGCACAGACAATCGCGGTGGCGCCAACGGCGGCCTGGCTGCGCCTGGCACCGGAAAAGGACTAGCTGGGTCAACGATCCGGAGGCAGGCAGGCGTTGGCGGGGCTTGAGAAGATCCAGACGAAATCAACAAGACCCACGCGGGGCGGCAAGCAGGTCTCTCTGGCCGACATGATCGTGATCGGCATGCCGCCGCGTCGAGAAAGCCGCCAGCGATGCCGGCGTCAGCGTCACGGTTCCGTTCAAGCCCGGCCGGACCGATGCGACCCAGGGAACAGACGGACGGCATCATTCGTCTGTTGGTTTGAGTCGATGGCTTCCGCAACTACTACAGTGACGGAGCCAGGTGCTCAAGCACCGATGCGCTGGTCGATCGCGCCGACGTGCTGAACCCGACGGTGCCGGAGATGACCGTGCTGGTCGGAGGTATGCGCGCTCTGGGAGCCAATACCGATGGTTCCAGTAACGGTGTGTTTGGCGCCCCGGAACGCTGAATAACGACTTCTTCGTCAACCTGCTCGACATGTCAACGGTCTGGGAGAAATCACCTGGGAACGAGTGGGCCTCTATGTCGGCAAGGATCGTGGCACGGCAATATGGACCGGGCGGACACCGGTACGACCTTGATATTCGGCTCCAACTCGGAACTGCGCGCGCTGTTGCCGAATACTATGCGGCCGATGATGCGCAGGACACGTTCGTAACGACTTCGCCACGGCATGGGCCAAGGTGATGCAGAACGATCGCTTTGATCTGGAAGTGAGGCGCATGTTCCTGCCCAGCCGTGAGGCAACGCGGGAATATGGCAGGACGGAGTGTGGCCAGCTGGACCGGGCTCCGTTTTTTTATGTTCAGCGCGTTCGCAGACCCGTGGTATTTCTCCTGATGGTAGCGGGGCCGCCCTGGCGGGCCCCGCGCTGCTATTGGTTCTGGCGGCTCATTGACAAGCGAGTGGGAGTAATTTTTGGCATTGCCTGCTGGTCATTAGACATCGAATGCTGCGCCCTGCCCTGGCGGACCGCGCCGCTGAAGAGGGGAAGTGCCGGTCGGCGCCCTCGTGGAAAAGTGATGGCGCATTGCTCGGCGAGGGCTGAACCGGGTCATTGCCGCCCAGGACCCCAGCGCACACGCGCCGAGATCAACGCCCTGGCGTGATGCCGCAAGCCCGCAGTGTCGGCAATTACCGGCTGCCTGGCGCGACGCTCTACGTTACGCTGGAGCCGTGCACCATGTGTGCCGGGGCGATGGTGCACGCGCGTGTAGCGCAGTTGGTATTTGCTGCCCGGGAGCCGCGGGCCGGGCTGTGTGCACTTGCGCCCTGCTGGACGCTCCCTGGTATAACCACCGGGTGAGCTGGCCGAGGGGGTGCTCGCGCAGGAATCCGGCGCGCGCCTGCAAGCATTTTTCAAGGCACGACGGTAGTTTCCGCCTCGCAGGCGACGTATTGCACGCGAGCGCTTCACGATCAGAGCGCTCTTCAAATCCAGGTCGCGAAGCATGTCGGGCAGGTAATCCCCGGTGCGCAGCGGCGGCAGGGGTTGGTTGTCCGGTATATCCTGCCAGGCGAGGATGCTGTGATAGTGACGGATATTCTGCACCAGGGTCACCGCCTCAAGCCCGGGCGTAACCGTATCGCGTGTCCTTGTAGTAGCGGGTTTTCTGCAGCAGCGGCAGGCGCTGCATCACATCGCGCCACAGGTTGGGATCGCCCCCCTGGCGCTCGGTCAATACCCTGGCGTCCTCCAGGTGCGCCAGGCCAATATTGTAGGCTGCCAGGGCCATCCAGGTGCGGTCGGGCTCCCGGATTTTCTTGGGTAGTCGCCGCCGGATGTCTTTCAGGTAGCGGGCGCCCCCGCGCAGGCTTTGCGCCGCGTCCAGGCGATTGTCCACCCCCAGTTCCGCCGCGGTGGGCTCGGTGAGCATCATCATGCCCCGTACCCCGGTCGGTGAGGTGGCCCTGGGGTTCCACTGGGACTCCTGGTAGGCAAGCGCGGCCAGCAGTTGCCAGTCCAGCCGGTACTCATTGGCGACTTGTTTGATGAGGCCCAGGTAGGGGGGCAGGGTCTGCTGAACATTCTGGGCGAATTCAAACGCGCCGATACGCGACACGCTGCTGGTATGGCCGAAGTACTGGTCGTGCAACTGTGCCAGGGTGCCATCTTTTTTTAGCCGCGCGATGAAACTGTTGATGTAGGCCAGCAGCCGCGTGTTGTCGACGCCGGGCGCGAGGTACCACACCATGTCCTGTGGGGGAGCCAGCTCAAAAGCGACTTTCTGGCGGGGATACAGGCCCTGCTGGATAGCGAACTCATTGGAGTCGATGATAGCCAGTTGCGCCTCCCCCGACTTCAGCAGTTCCAGCAGTTGCATGGTGTCGGCCTCGTCAATTTCCTGCCACTGCAAATCCGGGGCTTCGCTCGCTTGCAGTGAGCGCAGTATTTCAGCATGGCTGGAACCGGCCAGGACCACGATCTTCATACCGGTCAGGTCGGAAATCGCGCGCGGTCGAAGGTTGCCAGTCACGTAAACCACCTGCGGGGTCTGCGTGTCGTAGGCGCTGGAGTGGGCAAAACGGGCCGCGCGCGTTTCGGTCAGGGTCAGTCCCGCCGCCGCCAGATTGGCTTCATGACGCTCCAGCCGGGTGAAAATAGCCTCGAGGTTGAACGCTGTTTCCATGCGCAGTTTTACGCCCAATGCCGCGGCCAGTCGTTCGTTCAGCGCATACTCGAACCCGGTGGGTCCGTTCTTGTCGATGTAGTAGGTCGTGGGACTGTTGCGACTCACCACGACCAACTCCCCGCTCGAAAGTATTTCCGCCAGGGAGTCCTGTTGTTCGCAGCCGCAGGGCAAAAACAGCGACGCGGTGAGCAGTAGCGCGTATCGAAGCCTCATGGGCGATAGTTTAACGATGGGAGCGATGGCCTCACAGCGATTATTACCCGGGCAATTGCGTGCAATTTGGGTTAACGACGCAAGTCCAAATACAGTACAATACTGCCTCCCTGTAATACCTCCGCCTGGAGTTTTTCACAGCATGTTATCCCTGCGCGGCGCCCCCGCACTGTCCGCATTTCGCCTGGAAAAATTGGCGCAGAAAATCTCCAGTATTCATCCCGACGTCCAGCTCCTGCATACCCAGTACGTGCACTTTGCGCAGTTGCAGCAGCCGCTGGCGCCGCACCGCCATCAACTACTCGCCAACCTGCTGGCCTACGGGGCAGGCCCATCGCCGGAGGGTGCGGCAGCGCCCGCGGACGCCTCCCTGCTACTGGTCGTCCCGCGACCGGGCACGATTTCTCCCTGGTCCAGTAAGGCGACGGATATAGCCCACAATTGCGGCCTGCGGGAGATCGAGCGTTTGGAACGCGGTGTCGCCTGGTATTTGCGACTGCCGGAGAGCCTGTCTGATGCGGCTCGGGAAGCGTTGGCGGTGCTGGTCCACGACAGGATGACCGAGACGATACTGCCGTCCCTGGAAGCGGCGCAGTGTTTGTTCGAGCACGCGCAACCCAGGCCGTATGTAGAGGTGGACGTGCTGGGTGGCGGCCGCGATGCACTGGTGGCGGCGGACCGCGACCTGGGGCTCGCCCTGGCCAGTGACGAAATAGACTACCTGCTGGAAAGCTTCACCCATCTGCGGCGCAATCCCAGCGACGTGGAACTGATGATGTTCGCACAGGCCAACTCCGAGCATTGTCGGCACAAGATATTCAATGCCGACTGGACGATCGACGGCCAGCCGCAGCCACATTCCCTGTTCGCGATGATTCGCAACACCCACGAACGCGGCGGCGACGATGTGTTGTCGGCTTACTCTGACAACGCCGCGGTGGTGGCCGGATAGAGTAGCGGGCCGGTTCTACCCGCATCCGCAGACATGCCAGTACGGATTTTCCCGGGAAAATATCCATTTGTTGATGAAAGTGGAAACACACAACCACCCGACGGCGATTGCGCCCTTTTCCGGCGCGGGCACCGGCGCCGGCGGGGAGATTCGCGATGAAGGGGCGGTCGGGCGCGGGTCGAAACCCAAGGCGGGCCTGACCGGATTTTCAGTGTCCAACCTGCATATCCCGGGTTATCGGCAGCCCTGGGAGTTCGATTACGGCAAGCCGGACCGCATCGTAAGCGCGCTGGACATCATGCTGGAAGGTCCCATCGGGGCCGCCGCGTTCAATAATGAGTTCGGCCGCCCCAACCTGTGCGGTTATTTCCGCAGTTTCGAGATGGAAGCGCCGGGTGCGAACGGGCTGGAAGTTCGCGGCTACCACAAACCCATCATGATCGCCGGCGGCTATGGCAATATTCGTCAGGAGCATGTGGCGAAGGGCGGCTACGCCCCGGGCGCCAAACTTATCGTGCTCGGCGGTCCGGCCATGCTGATTGGCCTCGGCGGCGGCGCCGCGTCCTCCATGGCCAGTGGGCAGAGCCATGCGGACCTGGATTTTGCGTCGGTGCAGCGGCAAAACCCGGAAATGGAGCGTCGCTGCCAGGAAGTGATAGACCGGTGCTGGCAATTGGGGGAGGACAACCCCATCGCCTTTATCCACGATGTGGGTGCCGGCGGCTTGTCCAACGCGTGTCCCGAACTGGTAAAGGACGGTGGACGCGGCGGGCGCTTTGAGCTGCGCAATGTGCCCAACGCTGAGCCTGGCATGTCGCCGCTGGAGGTCTGGTGCAACGAATCCCAGGAGCGCTACGTGATGGCGGTCGAGCCCCGGAACCTGGCGCGTTTTGAGGCAATTTGCGCCCGCGAGCGGTGTCCCTTCGCGGTCGTGGGGGAGGCGACCGAGGCATTGCATCTGCGGTTAGCCGACAGTCGGTTCGACAACGTGCCGGTTGACCTGCCCATGTCCGTGCTGTTCGGCAAGCCGCCGCGGATGCAGCGCGAGATCCGGCGCAGGGCTGTCGTGCATCCCGGCTTGCAGCTGGCCCTGTCTCCAGCGGAGGCCCTGGAGCGGGTGCTGCAGGTGCCCAGTGTCGCCAGCAAGAGTTTCCTGATCACCATCGGTGATCGTTCGGTGACCGGCATGGTGGCCCGCGACCAGATGGTGGGGCCCTGGCAGGTACCGGTGGCGGACTGTGCGGTAACGACGGTCGCTTACGACTCTTTCGCCGGGGAGGCTATGGCCATCGGCGAGCGCACGCCGCTGGCGCTGGTCGATGCGCCCGCCTCCGGCCGCATGGCGATCGCCGAGGCCATCACCAATATCGCCGCCGCCGCCATCGGCAACATCAGGAAGATCAAGTTATCGGCCAACTGGATGTGTGCGGCGGGTTACGGTGCCGAGGATGAAGCGCTGTTCGACACGGTGCGCGCTGTGGGCATCGAGTTCTGCCCTGACCTGGGCCTGACCATACCAGTGGGTAAGGATTCCATGTCGATGCGCACCACCTGGCGCGCAGGTGGTCTGGAGAAAGCGGTGACCGCGCCCTTGTCGCTGATTGTTTCCGCTTTTGCACCGGTGGTGGATGCGCGCCTGTCGGTGACGCCACAATTGCGCCCGGAAGCAGACGCGGTGCTGGTCTTGCTCGACCTCGGTCGCGGCGCGAACAGGCTCGGCGGTTCCGCCCTGGCCCAGGCCTGCGGCCAGATCGGCGACAGCGTCCCGGATCTGGAGAACAGCG
Source organism: Halioglobus sp. (assembly GCA_041395965.1). Lineage (GTDB taxonomy): Bacteria > Pseudomonadota > Gammaproteobacteria > Pseudomonadales > Halieaceae > Marimicrobium. The sequence goes on along the minus strand of JAWKZM010000037.1, from coordinate 11,992 downwards.
CCGACCTGGCAGGGTTGTTTACGCTCGTGCAGGAATTTGTTATGCGCGGCGAAGTGCTCGCCTACCACGATCGCTCCGATGGCGGTTTGTTGGTGACCCTGCTGGAAATGGCGTTTGCCGGCCACTGCGGGCTGCAGGCAGACCTGTCGGGACTGCCCGGGGAGTCGCTGGAAACGCTGTTTAACGAGGAGGCGGGGGCGGTGGTGCAACTGCCCCGGTCGCGAGTGGGTGATTTTGTGGCGCGCGCGCAGGAGCTCGGACTGGACGCCGCCGTGCACGTGATCGGGGCCGCGACGAGCGGCGATGCGATCAGCGTGGTGGATGGGGCCGGGGTCGTCCTGCGCGACAGTCGCGCACGCCTGCAGCAACTCTGGAGCCGCACCAGTTTTGAAATCCAGTCCCTGCGTGATAACCCGGAATGTGCGCTGGAGGAGTACGAACGCCATGTGGCGGAGGATCCGGGATTGTCCGCGGCGCTCAGTTTCGACGCCTCCGAGGATGTCAGCGCGCCGTATATCGCCACTGGCGCGCGTCCGCGCGTGGCGATCCTGCGGGAGCAGGGCGTTAACGGGCATGTAGAAATGGCGGCCGCGTTCCATCGCGCAGGCTTCGCGCCGTTTGATGTGCACATGAGTGATATCCTCACTGGCCGCACTGACCTGAAGCAGTTCCGCGGGCTGGCCGCCTGCGGCGGATTCTCCTATGGTGATGTCCTCGGTGCCGGGGAGGGCTGGGCCAAGAGCATATTGTTCAACGAGTCAGCGCGGGCGGAATTTGGCGCCTTTTTCCAGCGAGAGGATACGTTTACGCTGGGCGTCTGCAACGGGTGCCAGATGGTGTCCGCGCTGAAGGAACTGATCCCCGGCGCCGACCACTGGCCGCGTTTTTTACGCAATCGCTCGGAGCAGTTCGAGGCGCGGCTGGCACTGGTCAGGGTGGAAGCGAGCCCCTCGATACTGCTGTCTGGCATGGAGGGCTCCCATCTGCCGATTGCCGTCGCCCACGGGGAGGGCCGCGCGCAATTTGCGAGCGCCGGCGCGCAGTCGGCGTGTGAGGACAGTGGACTGGTTGCCCTGCGATATATCGAGAACGACCTCTGCGTGGCGGAGCGCTACCCCGCCAATCCCAATGGCTCTCCCCGCGGCATCACCGGGCTGTCCACCGCTGACGGGCGCGCCACGATTATGATGCCGCACCCGGAGCGCGTGTATCGCAGCATTCAGCACTCCTGGGTACCCCCGCAGTGGGGCGAGGACGGTGGCTGGCTACGGCTGTTCCGTAACGCCAGGCGCTGGCTGGGGTGACCGCCGCCGCGAAACTCCGCTTGTGGCTGCTGTCCGTTAATTTATAATGGCGCACTTTTCATGGGGGCCCGCCGCTCCTGAAGTCCGATTCCCCGTTAGAGCGACACTATGCTGAATAAGTACCCACTGTGGAAATACCTGCTTGTACTGTCTGTGCTGCTGCTTGGCCTGTTCTATGCCGCGCCCAACTTGTACACGCCCGATCCGGCGCTGCAGATCACCGGTGAAAGTGGCGCGCAGCAGATTGACGACAAGACCCTGGGGCGTGCACTGGCTGCCCTTGACGAGGCCGGCATCCGGCATTTTGGTGAAACTATCGACGCCAACGGACGCAATGCCCTGCTGCGCCTGGCAGATGAAGAGCAGCAACTGGTGGCGCAGTCCACGGTGTCCCGGGCGCTTGGCGACGGCTTTATTGTGGCGCTGAATCTCGCCCCCACCACACCCGCCTGGCTCAGCGACTACGGCGCCAAGCCAATGAAACTGGGTCTTGACCTGAGCGGCGGCGTACATTTCAAGCTGGAGGTAGACGTGGCCGCAGCGGTCGAGCGCCGCATGGAATTTTATTTCAATGCCACCAAGCGAGCCCTGCGGGAAAAGCGAATCCGCGGCTTTGTCGCTCTCGACAAGGAGGGCCGAATCGAGGCCCGCTTCCAGTCTGAAGCGCTGCGCGAACAGGCGCGGGAGTTGATCGCCAAGGATAGCCCGGAACTGGTACTGGAACGCGTTGATGCAGGGGACAGCTGGAACCTGCTGGCGACCATGTCGGAGAAAACTCGCAAGGAGATCGCGGACTACTCGGTGAACCAGAACCTGACGACACTGCGCAACAGGGTAAACGAGTTGGGTGTGTCGGAGCCACTGGTCCAGCGGCAGGGCCAGAACCGCATCGTGGTGGAGCTGCCCGGTATCCAGGATACCGCCGAAGCGAAGCGTATCCTGGGCAAGGTCGCGAATCTGGAGTTCAGGCTGGTGGCCAATATGGATGCGCCGTCCTCGGAAAAACAACGATTTGAATACCGCAGCCCTGACCGCGCCGGGGCCAGCGAGTGGCTGGAGCGCGACGTTATCATCACCGGTGAACGGGTTTCCAACGCCCAGGCCAGTTTCGACCAGAACGGGCGACCCAACGTGCAGATAAGCCTCGACAGTGAAGGCGGTACCCTGATGTCCCGGGCCACGCGTAACAATATCAAGCGGCGCATGGGCGTGCTGTTTATCGAGCGCAAATACGCACCAGTTACAAGGAGGCTGCGGACGGTACCGAAGAGGTGGTGAAAGTACCGTACGACGAGAAAAAGCTGCTCACGGCCCCGGTTATCCAGTCCGCTCTGGGGGCGCAGTTCCAGATCACCGGCCTGGACAACCCGCTGGAGGCCTCCGAACTGGCACTGATGCTCCGCGCGGGTGCGTTGGCCGCGCCGATTTCCTTCGTGGAGGAGCGTACGGTCGGTCCGTCCCTGGGTGCGAAAATATTCGCATGGGGCTTCAGTCGGCCTATTACGGCCTCGCGCTCGTGGTGCTGTTCATGGTGCTCTACTACCGGGTTTTTGGCGTGGCAGCGGTGGTCGCGCTGGGCTTAACCTGGTGCTGCTGGTGGCCGTCGTGTCCATACTCTCGGCCACCCTGACGCTGCCAGGTGTGCGGGTATCGTCCTGACCATGCGGTATGGCGGTGGATGCCAACGTGCTGATTTTTGCCCGCATACGCGAGGAACTGGCCAGGGGTGTCGCCGCAAATGGCCATTCACGCCGGATTTGAGCGCGCCTTCGTGCCATTCTCGACTCAACCTCACCACGCTGATTGTCGGGGTGATCCTCTATGCGGTGGGTACCGGTCCTGTGAAAGGCTTCGCCGTCACCCTGTCGGTCGGGATACTGACCTCAATGTTCATGGCCATCCGCAGAGCACCGCGCCCTGATCAACCTGATTTACGGCGGGCGCCGCGTGAAGACGTTATCTATCGGGGTCGTAAGTCATGAAAGTGATCAATTTTATGGGCCAGAGCAAGAGCTACCTGGCCATCATTTTCCGGATTACTGCTCATCGTCTCCATCGGCTCGCTGGCGACACGGCAGCTCAACTGGGGCCTGGATTTTACCGGTGGCACCCTGGTCGAGGTGCACTACAGCGCAACCGCCAATCTCCACAATATTCGCAGCACGCTGGAGAGCGAGGGCTATGCCGGCGCCATCGTGGTCAGCTTTGGCAGCGACCGGGACGTGTTGATCCGGCTGCCCCAGGGCTACTCGGACAAACAGGGTGAGGCCATGGTGAGTCTTTTGCAGGCGGCGTTCGCGGCGCAGTCCGCCGACGGTGTCGGCAGCGTGGAGTTGCGCCGCACCGAGTTCGTGGGACCCCAGGTCGGGGACGAACTGCGTGAGCAGGGCGGCCTCGCCATGTTGCTGTCAATTTTCCTCGTGACCCTCTATGTCGCCTTTCGTTTCCAGTTCAAGTTCGCGGTGGGAGCGGTGGCGGCCATGGTGCATGACGTGGTCATTACCCTGGGCTTTTTCTCGGTAACCGGCATGGAGTTTAACCTGACGGTGCTGGCCGCAGTGCTGGCGGTGATAGGCTACTCGATCAATGACACCATCGTGGTATTTGACCGGATTAGGGAAAATTTCCGTAAGCTGCGACGCGCGGAGCCAGCGGAGGTCATGAACATTTCGATCACCGAAACCCTTGACCGCACATTGGTGACCTCCGGTACAACCCTGTTGACTGTCATTGCGCTGGCACTGTTCGGTGGCGAAATGATCTTCGGCTTTGCAATAGCGCTGATCGTGGGCATTGCAGTAGGCACCTACTCTTCCATTTACGTGGCTTCTGCTGCCGCATTGTGGATGGGCGTAACCAAGGAAGACCTGATGCTGCCAGTCAAGGAAGGCGCGGTGCAGGACGATCTCACCCCCTAAGCCCAGGCCCAGGACAGCTACATGGAACCGATGATCAATATAGCGTTGCGTGCCGCCCGCAAAGCGGGGGAGAGTATTGTGCGCGCTTCCGATGATCTCCACCGTTTCGAAGTCAAAGCCAAGGGGCTCAATAACTTCGTGACGGAAGTCGATATCAGTGCCGAGCAGGAGATCATTTATCACCTGCGCAAGGCTTACCCCGACCACGCCATCCTGGGCGAGGAGAGCGGGCTCACTGGCGATCCCGATTCGGAGTACCGCTGGGTGATCGACCCGCTCGACGGCACGACCAATTTTATCCGCGGCATTCCCCATTACGCAGTCTCCATTGCCTGCCTTCACCGGGGCAGGATCGAACACGCGGTGATCGTGGATCCCGTGAGGCGCGAGGAGTTTACCGCGTCGCGCGGGCGTGGCGCGCAACTCAACGGCCACCGTATTCGCGTCAGCGACCTGGCGAGCCTGGATGGGGCGTTGCTGGGTACGGGTATCCCGTTCAGGAATCACTGCGACGACCGGTTGGCGCCCTACAGCAAGTCTATCGAAGTGCTGGCCGCGCAATGCGCAGGTATTCGCCGCGCCGGCGCGGCCTCGCTGGATCTCGCTTACGTGGCGGCGGGCCGCCTCGACGCATTCTGGGAAATCGGTTTGGCCCAGTGGGACATCGCTGCGGGGGTGCTCCTGGTGCGCGAGGCCGGCGGCCTGGTGGCTGACATCGACGCCTCCGACAACTACCTGGAGTCGGGTAATATCGTCTGTGGTAATCCCAAGTGCTTCAAGGCGGTCTTGCAGGTGGTCAGGCCGCTGCTGGGGTGAGTGGTTATCCCCGGCGGCCCCGGGGTCGCCACCGTGAAGCCGCGATAAATTCTGCTAAACTCCGCCGCCCCCATGGCCGCCCGGAAGCCAGGCAATGAACCCGGACAATATTCGCATCGTACTGGTCAATACCACGCACCCCGGCAACATCGGCGGGGTGGCACGCGCGATGAAAAACATGGGATTGTCCCGCCTGTACCTGGTGGCACCCCGGGAGTATCCGAGCGAGCAGGCCCGGTGGCGGGCCGCCTCGGCTGCCGATATCCTGGAGACCGCCGTGGTGGTGCCAACGCTTGACCGGGCCATCGGTGACTGCCAGTTCGTGGTGGGCACCAGTGCCCGGGAACTGACATTCCCTGGCCGCTGCTGGATGCGCGACAGTGCGCCAGCCGCGTGGCGGCGGCCTCCGTACACGAGCAGGTGGCCGTGCTGTTCGGCCGGGAAGACCGCGGCCTCACCAACGAGGAGCTGCAGTTGTGTAACCTGCACCTCACCATTCCCACCTCCGACGCATACAGCTCGCTGAACCTGGCCATGGCGGTCCAGATCGTGGCCTATGAATTGCGCATGCTGCTGGCGACCGACAGTTTTGCCCGTCAGCGCGCGTAACAGTGGGACGCGCCCTTTGCAACCAGCGACAATATGGAGCGGTTTTATACCACCTGGAGGAGGTACTCATAGAATCGGGTTCCTGGACCCGGCGGCGCCGCCAGTTGATGGCCCGTCTGCGCCGGCTGTACAGCCGTGTCCGCCTCGATGGTGGAGCTGAGAATGTTCTTCCGGGGTATCCTCACCGAAACCCGGAAATGGGTCCAGAGCGGTCGTCCGGGGGATCGCGGTAAGCGTTTATCCGACAAAAATAGTTGGTTTATAGTTGACCAATTTGGTAGGTTATTACATACTTGGGGTCAGTGAACACAGGAGGAGAACCATGCGACTGACAACCAAAGGCAGGTATGCGGTAACCGCGATGCTGGATCTGGCCTTACGGCGCTGATCGTCCCGTCAGCCTGGCCATTTCGGGCGGCAGGACATCTCACTCTCCTACCTGGAGCAGCTGTTCGCCAAGCTGCGCCGCAGCAACCTCGTTACCGGTGTGCGTGGCCGGGGGGCGGATACCGCCTGAGTCGCAGTGGGCACGAAATTTTGTCGCGCAGATCATCGACGCAGTGAACGAGGCGGTCGACGCCACGGGATGCGGTACTGCCGATTGCCAGCAGGGTGAGGTGTGCCTGACGCACCGCGTGGCGGTGTGACCTCAGCGACCAGATTCACGGCTTCCTCAGCCAGATCAGCCTGTCCAACCTGGTGGAGCGGCGGGAGGTGCAGAATATTTCAGCGCGCCAGACTGCGCGCGCCCAGCAGGGGTCCGCGCTGACCCTGACCGAAGTCTGACCGGGGTAGCACTGGCGCAAACAATGATGGAGCTTTAGCGGTATGCAGAAACCTATTTACTTCGACTATCTGGCCACCACCCCGGTTGATCCCCGCGTGGCGGAGAAGATGGTCCATTGCCTTTCCATCGAGGGGAACTTTGGCAACCCGGCTTCCCGCTCGCACCTGTATGGCTGGAAAGCGGAGGAAGCCGTGGAAAACGCGCGGCGCCAGGTCGCCGACCTGATCAACGCGGATCCGCGTGAAATCGTCTGGACATCGGGAGCGACCGAATCGGACAACCTCGCGATCAAGGGCGTGGCCCACTTCTACCACAAGAAGGGCAAGCACATCGTCACGTCCAAGATCGAACACAAGGCGGTGCTGGATACCTGTCGCCAGCTGGAGCGTGAGGGGTTTGAGGTCACCTACCTGGACCCGGATCCCAAGGGAATCATAAGTCCCGAGGTGGTCGCGGCAGCGCTGCGGGAGGACACCATCCTGGTGAGTATCATGCACGCCAACAATGAGATTGGCACGGTCAATGACATCGCAGGGATAGGGGAGGTTACACGTAACGCCGGTGTCCTGTTCCACGTGGACGCGGCCCAGAGTGCCGGCAAGGTTGAGATCGACATGGAGCGCATGAAGGTTGACCTGCTGTCGATGTCCGGCCACAAGATGTATGGCCCCAAGGGTATCGGCGCGCTCTACGTGCGGCGCAAGCCGCGGGTGCGGCTGGAAGCGCAGATGCACGGGGGCGGCCACGAGCGCGGCATGCGCTCGGGTACGCTGCCAACCCACCAGATCGTCGGTATGGGCGAGGCGGCCCAGATCGCACGGGAGGGTATGGCGCAGGAGGCTGTCCGGCTCCAGGCGCTGCGCAAGCGTTTCTGGGACGCCATCAAGGATATCGAGGAAATACACATCAACGGCGACGATGTGCATCGTTTGCCGGGCGCCTTGAATATCAGCATCGCTTTTGTCGAAGGGGAATCATTGATCATGTCCCTCAAGGATCTGGCCGTGTCCAGTGGATCGGCCTGCACGTCGGCCAGCCTGGAGCCATCCTACGTGTTGCGGGCACTGGGCCTGAATGACGAGCTGGCGCACAGTTCCCTGCGGTTCAGTTTCGGTCGCTTCACCACCGAAGAGGACGTGGATGCCGCGGTGCTGCAATTGCGCACAGCAGTGGAAAAATTACGCGAGTTATCCCCGTTGTGGGACATGTACAAGGACGGTGTAGATCTCAATAGTATCGAATGGGCTGCGCACTAATTCAAATTGGAGGAAGATGACCATGGCATACAGTGACAAGGTGTTGGACCACTACGAAAATCCCCGCAATGTGGGCAAACTCGACGCGGACGATGCGAATGTCGGGACCGGTATGGTCGGGGCGCCCGCCTGTGGCGACGTGATGCGGCTGCAAATCCGGGTCAACGCCGAGGGCATTATCGAGGACGCCAAGTTCAAGACCTATGGCTGTGGTTCGGCTATCGCGTCAAGTTCCCTGCTGACCGAGTGGGTCAAGGGCAAGAATCTCGACGAGGCGGAGCAAATTCGCAATACCCAGATCGCCGAGGAACTGGCGCTGCCACCGGTCAAGATTCACTGTTCGGTACTTGCCGAGGACGCCATCAAGGCGGCGGTCAAGGACCTGCGCGAAAAGCGGAGCCAGGGCTAGCATGGGTGTCAGTCTGACGGCGTCCGCGGCAAAGCATGTCGCGGGGCAACTGGCCCAGCGGGGCAAGGGATTGGGTATCCGGCTGGGCGTTACCACGTCCGGCTGTTCCGGCATGGCGTATGTGCTGGAGTTTGTCGATGAGGTGCTGCCCGAGGACCAGGTGTTTGAGGACCACGGCGTGAAGGTATTTATCGATCCCAAGAGCATGGTGTACCTGGACGGCACGGAACTGGATTTCGTGCGCGAGGGACTCAACGAAGGATTACAGTTTCGCAATCCCAATGTCTCGGCCGAATGCGGCTGCGGGGAGAGTTTCACCGTTTAGGCCCGGCGGTGCGACGGCCCCGTGATGCCATTACCCGACTTCCATAAAAACTATTTCCAGCTGTTCGACCTGCCTGTGGCGTTCGCGCTGGACGTGGGGCAGTTGGGAAAACGCTACCGCCAGCTGCAGCGGGAATTGCATCCGGATCGCTATGCCGGCGCCTCGGCCCATGAGCAACGACTGGCGGTGCAGTACTCTGCCCTGGTTAACGAGGCGTACACCACGCTGCGCAAGCCGTTGTCCCGGGCACTGTACCTGCTGGAACTTGGCGGCATGCACAGGGAAGAGGTGGCAAGCCAGCAGGTCGATGGTGGATTCCTGATCGAGCAAATGGAGCTGCGCGAAAAGCTGGAAGGTCTTGCGGGTTTGGTCGATCCGGAGTCCGCGCTCGATCATCTCGTCAATGAAATCCACACGGATATCGCTGCGCACCAGGCAGAGTTCTCGCAGGCGTATGCCGCAGCCGAGACAAACCGGGCCGCCAGCGCGTGTGTCAAAATGCAATATCTGGATAAACTGCTGCAGGAAGCGGAGCAAATCGAATCCAGAATGATTGATGGCAGGGATTAGCAGGGAAGAACATGGCACTACTACAAATTGCCGAACCGGGGCAGTCGCCCCTGCCGCACCAGGTGAAGCGGGCGATCGGCATCGACCTGGGTACGACCAACTCACTGGTGGCTACTGTGCGCGGTGGGCGCGCGGTGGTACTGCCCGACGCGGCGGGTGAGCCCATGTTGCCTTCCGTGGTTAACTACACTGACCCCGGAGCGCCGGTGGTTGGCGCCGGTGCCATAGCGCGCGCCGCGCAACACCCGGCCGATACGCTGATGTCGGTCAAGCGCTTCATGGGGCGTGGGCGCACTGACGCCGCAGGTGACGCAAAGCGTTCCCATTATCGCCTGGTGGAGGGCGCCAAAGGGCTGGTGCGTTTCATAACCAGCGGCGGCGAACTCAGCCCGGTTGAAGTCTCCGCGGATATTCTTCGCGTACTGCGCGCGCGCGCGGTCGCAACCCTGGGAGGCGAGATTGATGGTGCGGTGATCACCGTGCCCGCCTATTTTGACGAGGCCCAACGGCAGGCTACGAAGGATGCCGCCAAGCTCGCCGGGTTGCGGGTGCTGCGCCTGCTGAACGAGCCCACGGCCGCCGCCGTTGCCTATGGCCTGGACGCCGCGGAAGAGGGTGTCATCGCGGTCTACGATCTCGGGGGCGGTACCTTCGACATCTCCATATTGCGGTTGCACAAGGGTGTGTTTGAGGTATTGGCGACGGGCGGCGATACCGCCCTGGGAGGGGACGATTTCGATGCGGCACTGGCGGACTGGGCATTGCAGCAGGTCGGGTCGCCCGCCCTTGCAGCGGGACAGTACCGGCAGTTGCAGGCCGCAGCGCGCGCCGCCAAGGAAGGATTGTCCGAGGCGCCGGCGGTCGATATCGACCTTGCGGGGGTAATCGAAGCGGGCGGAGTGGTGCGCGTGACGCGGGAGATTTTTGAGGGGCTGATCCTGCCCCTGGTCAAGCGTACGTTGCGTTCCTGTCGCCGCTGTCTGCGCGATGCGGAGCTGGACACCGGTATCGACAATATCGTGATGGTGGGCGGCTCTACCCGGGTACCACTGGTGCGCGAGGCGGTTGCTGAATTTTTCAAGCGCGAGCCGCTCATCGATATCGATCCCGACCAGGTGGTGGCGCTGGGGGCGGCGATACAGGCCGACATTCTGGTGGGGAACCGCCCGGAGGGCGACCTGTTGCTGCTGGACGTCATTCCCCTCTCGCTGGGGATCGAAACCATGGGCGGACTGGTGGAAAAGATCGTGCCGCGCAATACCACGATCCCGGTGAGCCGCGCACAGGAATTTACCACCTTCAAGGACGGCCAGACCGCGCTGGCGCTGCACATTGTCCAGGGTGAACGGGAAATGGTCAGCGATTGCCGGTCGCTGGCGCACTTTGAATTACGCGGCATACCCCCCATGGTCGCCGGTGCCGCGAGGATTCGGGTGACCTTCCAGGTGGATGCGGACGGGCTCCTCAACGTCTCCGCCCGGGAGGAGATCACCGGCGCCCAGGCCAATATCACAGTCAAACCGTCTTTTGGTCTCAGCGATGACCAGATTGCCGGCATGTTGCAGGCCTCCTTCAGTCACGCCGCGGAAGACAAGCAGGCGCGCCAGCTGGCGGAGCAGCGCCTGGCGGCCTGGCAGCTGCTGGAAGGCCTGAAGTCAGCCCTGGCGCTCGATGGTGATGCGCTGCTCAATGACGACGAGCGCGCGGCGATCACCGGGCAGATGGCGGCGCTGCAAGCGCTGCTCGACAGTCACGACGTGGACGAGGTCCGCACCCAGACCGAGCAGCTGGGACGGCTGAGTGAAGCTTTCGCCACCCGGCGTATGGACAAGAGTATTCGGGAAGCACTGGCGGGGGTCGCCCTGGCGACCCTGGACGACGAGGTGTCGCAATGACGAAGATTGTGGTGCTGCCGAATGAGAATCTCTGCCCGCAGGGCGCGGTGGTAGAGGCTGCCCCCGGAGAAAGTGTCTGCCGTGCGCTGTTGCGCAATGGCATCGAAATTGAACACGCCTGCGAAATGTCCTGTGCCTGCACCACGTGTCACGTGATCGTCCGCGAGGGGTACGACTCCCTGGAAGAGCCCGATGAACTGGAGGAAGATTACCTGGACAAGGCCTGGGGACTGGAGCCCGATTCCAGGCTGAGCTGCCAGGCGATCGTGGCCGGGGAAGACCTCGTTGTCGAGATTCCGCGTTACACTATCAACATGGTTTCCGAGCAACACTGACCGGGAGGGTGCCCATGCGTTGGACAGACATTGGTGATATTGCCATCGAACTGGCGGAAACCCATCCGGATATCGACCCCCTGTCCGTCAATTTCGTGGACCTGCGCAACTGGGTAATGGCGCTGCCGGACTTCGACGACGACCCCGGGCACTGTGGCGAGAAGATTCTGGAGGCCATCCAGGCTGCCTGGATCGAGGAACAGGCCTAGGTTTTCTCCCTGGTTTAGTAAACTGCTGATTTTTAAGAAAAAGAAACTGCCCTGGAACCGGGTTTGCAGGTGAAACTGCGGCCCAAAATCCGTATAATTGCGCGCTTCCCAAAAGTGAGCCTTTCTGGAGACAACCCATGGCCGTTGAACGCACCCTGTCCATTATCAAACCCGATGCCGTCGGCAAGAATATCATTGGCAAGATTTACTCCCGGTTCGAAACTAACGGGCTGCAAATCGTGGCATCCCGGATGCTGCGTCTGAGCGAAGCGGTTGCCGGGGGGTTTTACGCCGAGCACAGGGGGCGTCCGTTCTTCCCCGCCCTGATCGAATTCATGACCTCCGGCCCCGTGGTAGTGCAAGTGCTGGAGGGAGAGGGCGCTATCGCGAAAAATCGGGAACTGATGGGCGCCACCAACCCCAAGGACGCCGCCGCAGGCACTATTCGGGCAGATTTTGCCACATCCATCGATGCGAACGCGGTCCACGGGTCCGACTCGCCGGAGTCCGCCGCCCGCGAGATAGCCTATTTCTTCGCCGCCAGTGAACTGTGCGATCG
>JAWKZM010000036.1:0-34151 GCA_041395965.1 Halioglobus sp. | reverse complement strand
TAATGTATGTGCCCTGGCAGGACGGGATCCTGCTGGTCGCTTCCCGGGGTGGCTCTCCCCGCCACCCGGTGTGGTATCACAATATCGCCAAACATCCCGACATCACCGTGCGCCATCGCGGCCGCCCGATGAAGCTGCGCGCCAGGCTGGCATCCGCCGAGGAAAAACCGGCGCTGTGGCCGGTCTGCGACCAGCATTACGCGCCCTTCGCTGACTACCGCGCGCGCACCGACCGGGACATACCCATTTTCATCTGCGAGCCCGTCTGATGCCGATTTGCGGACTATACTCAGCTGGCGATGGCCGCTCCCGGCCATTGCCAACCGATAACCGTGAACTACTTTTCCAGGACGATTGCAAATGAGCGCTACTGATACGTATGAGGGTTCCTGTTTCTGCGGTGCAGTGGAAATCGAGGTGAGCGGCTCTCCGGAGGGTATGGGGTACTGCCACTGCGATTCCTGCCGGCACTGGTCCGCCGGCCCGGTCAACGCATTCACTCTGTGGAAGCCGGAATCCGTGGTCGTGAAGAAGGGGGCAGACAAGATCGGATCCTACGCTAAAACGCCGAACAGCCACCGCAAGTGGTGCACCCAGTGCGGCGGACACCTGATGACGGATCACCCAACGATGGGGCTGGTCGATGTCTACGCCGCCATGCTGCCAGACCTGGACTACCAGCCGGGCCTGCACGTGTTCTATGCGGAGTCGGTGCTGCCGATCCGGGACGGCCTGCCCAAGATGCGTGACATGCCCGCCGAGATGGGCGGTTCGGGAGAAACCCTGCCCGAGTAGGGACTTTTCCAAACCGCCACGTGAATCGGGGTCATTCGACCCCGATATATTCGAAGCGCGGCCGTTTCCGGTCGTCGTGCAATACTGTTTCCTGAAACATGGCCAGCGGCCTGACCCACAGTCCGCCCTCGCCGTACAGGGGCGTATATACCACCAGCAGTTCCCCGGTTTCAGAATGGCGAGCCACGCCCTGTACCCGGTACTCGCCGCCTTTGAAGTGTCGGTATCTTCCAGCTTTTAACATCTTTGCCTACCCGGATTCCGGCAGAAGGTGAAACTTACCACAGGTCCGACTGACACCGGATCAGGGCAGCCTTCACAGGGTAGATACAAGCTCATTTCCGCCACTGGTATTTACGCCTCGGTGTGCTATGTTTCTTAGCGGTTTCACGTACATAACCTATCACTTTCTGAAGGAAATCTGTTTATGAGATTACTATTTCGCCGGGCCCTGGCCGCCTTGCTGGTGCTGCTGCCGGTGCAGTTTGCGACGGCAGCGGACAAGCCCAACATCCTTATAATCTGGGGGGATGACATCGGCCAGTTCAATATAAGCGCCTATAACATGGGCATGATGGGTTACAAGACACCCAACATCGACCGCATCGCACACGAAGGGGCCATTTTTACCGACTGGTACGGCCAGCAGAGCTGCACCGCGGGCCGCGCGGCCTTCATCACCGGCCAGTCGCCTATGCGTACGGGGCTGACCAAGGTCGGGCTGCCGGGCGCGCCGGAGGGCATGAAGAAGGAGGATCCGACCATCGCCACCCTGCTCAAAGCCCAGGGCTATGCCACCGGCCAGTTCGGCAAGAATCACCTCGGCGACCGGGATGAGATGCTACCCACGGCTCACGGATTCGACGAGTTTTTCGGCAACCTCTACCACCTCAACGCGGAGGAGGAGCCGGAGCACCCCGATTACTACAAGAACCCGGAGTTGAAGAAGAAGTTCGGTCCGCGCGGAGTCATCCACAGCTATGCCGACGGCAGGATCGAGGATACCGGGCCACTGACTCGCAAGCGCATGGAAACCATTGACGCCGACGTCACCGCTGCCGCCATCAAATTCATGGAAAAAGCGGTCAAGGATGACAAGCCCTTTTCGTCTGGTGGAACAGCACCCGCATGCATATCTGGACTCACCTGAAGCCCTCAGCCCAGGGTGTGACCGGGCTTGGCGTATACGCTGACGGTATGGTGGAGCACGTGACGGCATGGTCGGCGAGTTACTGGATACGCTGGACAAACTGGGCGTGGCCGACAATACCATCGAGATGTATTCCACTGACAACGGCGCCGAGGTTTTCAGCTGGCCGGACGGAGGCACCACCATGTTCCGCGGTGAGAAGGCCACCCAGTGGGAAGCAGTGGCTTCCGGTACCTCGACAGCGATCCGCTGGCCCGGTACCATCAACCGGGCACCGTGGTCAACGAAACGGTGCCCATGAAGACATGCTGACCACCCTGCTGGCGGCCGCTGGCGAGCCCGACATCAAGCAGGAACTGCTGAAAGGCAAGAAAATCGGCGGCATGAACTAAGGTGCACCTGGACGGCTACAACCTGATGCCTGCGCTGCAGGGTGAAGGCGACTGGCCACGCCACGAGTTCCTGTACTGGACAGACGACGGCAGTGTTGCCGCCCTGCGCTACGACAACTGGAAGATCACTTTCTCTGAAGCAAAATGCAGAGGGCCTGGACGTCTGGCGCGCCCTTTGAGGAACTGCGCGCGCCCCTTGCTCGCCAACCTCCGCATGGATCCTTTTTGAGCGCGCCGAATACGAGACCACCGCCATGGCAAGTGGTATGTCGATCACATGTTCGTATTCGGCCCCGCTGCCGCCTATGTCGGCAACTGGCTGCAGAGCTTCCGCGATTTCCCGCCACGGCAGAAACCCGGCAGTTTCAACCTCAGCAGGGTGATGGAAGCCGTCACCAGCAGACCCGGAAACAAGTAACCCTGCAGGAGGCCCGGCGGATACAAGCCCGCCCGGCTTCCATTTCCCGATATACCTTACCTTCTCACGGGGACCGGCAGCAGTCGGTCCTCGCGTCTGTCACACATCTCGACACCCAGCTCGCACGGCTCCAATTATTGACTGTTTGCAGTTTGCAAGGACAGCTAGGAGAATGGGCGGGACGTGTTCCGGACTTTATCCACAATGCCTGTAAGGTTATTGCTGGCGTTGCTTATGCTCGCGGTGTCGGCGCCATCGCTGTTCGCGCAGGACGACAGTCCCGGCCTCGCACCTGACACTTCCGCGGTTCCGCCAGACCATGCCGAAGAGGAGGCGGACGAACCTGCAACCGGCATCGGCGGCGTTCACCACACCCAGGATTTCCGCCCGCCTCCTTCCACGGCCCCGCTGGCCTCCGGGGATATAGAACTCCGTATGGAGGCTGAGAGCGTGGCGCACCAGGAACCCGGAGTGGGCGCCGGTCAATTTCCCGGTTGAGCACCCAGGACATACTCAGCCACCCCAACAGCAACCGGCAAACTGCTCGGCACCGACATCCCCCCCGGCCACCGCCACCCGACCGATTCGAAGCCCGCACACACCTTCAGCGGCATGGCGGTAGATACACCGGTGCTGGTGGTCAACGGCGCCGGTGACGGCCCCACCCTGTGCCTAACCGCCGCAGTTCACGGGGACGAGTTGAACGGCATAGAAATGGTTCGCCGGGTCATACGACCTCGACCCACACAAGCTGCACGGCATGGTGGTCGGCGTACCCATCGTCAACCTGCTGGGATTCAGCCGCAACTCCCGCTATCTGCCGGACCGCAGGGACCTGAACCGCTATTTCCCTCTGGCAACCCGTGGCAGCGTGGCTCGCGCATTGCCCACGTTTTTTCAACGACGTGGTAAAAGAGTGCGACATGCTGGTGGACCTGCACACCGGCTCGTTCTACCGCACCAACATGCCCAGCCAGGTAAGCCGACATGACAATCCGCAGGTGGTGATTTTGTCGAGTTGTTCGGCACGGTCCCGGTGCTGAACTCCCGGGCAACCACATACCCTGCGCGGCGCCGCGGTGCGAGCGGGCATCCCCACCGTCACCCGGAGGCGGGCGAGCCGATGCGCCTGCAGCGGAGATGGCGGATGTGGGGGTAAAGACCATCAATACCCTGATGGCCAAGAGCGGCATGTATTCGAACCTGGGCCTGTGGACCCGCCCGGCCCCCGCCTTCTACGATTCGGTCTGGGTGAGGGTGAATATTCCGGCATCCTGCTCGAGCCGGATGAACCTCGGCGACGAGGCCGGGAGGGATGTGCTGGGGGCGGTGAGCAACCCGGTGAGCAATGAGCAGATCGACATTATTTCCTCCTTACAACGGGCGCATCCTCGGCATGGCCCTCGACCAGTTTGTGATGCTCGGCTTCGCCGCGGTACCACATCGGCATTCAGCGCCGCCAAGGGCGCACAGTTGCCGATAGATGACGAAAGCGACGAGATCGAGCCGGACGGCACCGGCGGAAGTCCGACATGGATGTCGACGAAGCCGAAGGGGACTACTCCGACGAGCAGCTGGATGAAGACCCCCAGGTCGATTAACACAAGCGAGGCGAGGGCAATGAAGGGATTATTCAGGCAAACGGCCTGGGCGATGGTATTGGTGGCAGCATTGGCAAGCTGGGCACGGGCCGCGGAAGAAGCCCCCGTCAGCACCACCCCGATAAAAGGCAACCTCTACCTGCTGCAGGGCAAGGGCGGCAATGTGGTGGTCTCGATAGGCGACGATGGCGTACTGATGATCGACGACGACTACGCCGAATACGCGGACGCTTACCACGAGGCTCAAGTCACTGGCCGGAGCCGACGGCCTGCCACGCTTCGTGATCAACACCCACTGGCACTTCGATCATGTCGGCACCAACGGCTACCGGGGTGAACACGGCGCTGATCATCGTGGCCAACAACAACGTCTACACACGCATGTCCACCCGCCAGAAATTGGCCTATTTCGATACCGTCGTCGAACCCAGCCCCGCCGCGGCATTGCCGGTGGTGACCATGCCGACGCCATCGAGCTGCGTTTCAACCACGACCGGCTCAAAATCCAGCACTACCCGAATGGCCACACTGACGGCGACAGCGTGAAGTCTATTTCACCGGGGAGAATGTGGTCCACACCGGAGATCACTACTTCAAGGATGCATTCCCCTTTGTCGATATCGGCACCGGCGGCAATGTGCTGGGCTTTACCGAAAACGTCGCCGCGATTCCGGGCAGATCGACGACGACACCGTGATCGTACTCGGGCCACGGCGCCATTGCCACCAAAGCCGAATTTACCCGTTATCACCAGATGCTGGTCGCCACTACCGAGCTGGTGAAATCCGGTCTTGCCCAGGGTATGTCGGTGGATGAAATTGCCGAGCGCGGACTGGGGGAGGAATGGGAGAGCTACGGCAACGGCTTCATCAAACCGCCGACTGGGTACAATTTCATTGCCGACAGCCTGCCGCGGCGGCAATAGCCGCAACGCACAAATGCCAGGTGACAGCAGCGCCTAGCAGCAGTACGCTGTGTACGCTCACTGCCCACACGGGCGGTCCCTTTCGCGCGGCCGTAGCTCAGCTGGATAGAGCATCAGGCTTCGAACCTGAGGGCCGGGGGTTCGAATCCCTCCGGCCGCGCCAACTTCATAAAAGATCCGTGAAGGCCGAACCGTGTCAGGCCAATACACTGCGGCTGATCAGTTCCTTCATGATCTCACTGGTGCCACCGTAGATGCGCTGCACCCTGGCGTCCACGAAAGCCCGCGACACGCCATACTCCCGCATATAGCCATAGCCGCCGTGCAGTTGCAGGCAGGCGTCCGCCACCCGACCCTGCATTTCCGTGGAGGAAAGCTTGGCCATGCTCGCGGCGGCCGGGTCCAGCCCGCCTGCACGGTAAAGCTCCACGCATTCATTGATAAAGGCCCGGTTGACCCGCACATCGGTGGCCAGCTCCGCCATGCGGAAACGGGTAACCTGCAGATCGGCGATGGGCGCGCCGAAAGCCTGGCGCTGCTTGACGTAGTCGGCCGTGTCGGCAAGCACGCCCTCGGCGGCGGCCACGGCGCCGATCGAAAGCGCCAGGCGCTCCCGTGGCAATTCGTTCATCAGCACCATGAATCCTCGATCAAGCTCACCGAGCAGGTTGCCGGCCGGCACACGCACATCCTGGAAAAACAACTCCGAGGTGTCGCTGGCATGCAGGCCGATTTTCTCCAGGTTGCGACCGCGCTCGAAACCGGGCGTGTCACAATCGACCAGGAACAGGCTGATACCACGAGCCCCCGGTACGTCCAGCCGGGTACGGGCGACCACGATGACCATGTCGCAGAGCTGGCCGTTGGTGATGAAGGTCTTGGCGCCGTTGATCACATAGTGGTCACCATCGCGCTTTGCCGTGGTTCGCACACCCTGCAGATCGCTTCCGGTACCGGGCTCGGTCATGGCGATCGCGCCCACGCACTCGCCGCTGGCCATGGCCGGCAGATAGCGCTGTTTCTGCTCCTCGCTGCCGTTGTTCAATACATAGTGGGCGACAATGTCCGAATGCACTGCCATGGGTCCGCCCAACCCGCCGACATTGGCCCGGGCGAACTCCTCCATCACGACCACGGAAAAGAGAAAATCGGCCCCGATTCCCCCATAGGCTTCCGGCAGATCCACACAGAGCAGGCCCTGCTGCCCAAGACGGTTCCAGATATCCCGAGGTACGATCTCGTCCCGCTCCCACTGTTCATAGCAGGGGGCGACCTCATCGGCTATAAAACGCCTGACATTCTCCCGGAACAGACCCAGTTCTTCTTTCATTTGCACAGACTCCTGTTCAGCATTTGCAGCCACTCACTACGCCGATCGCGCCGGATCAGCTTATGGCAAGAACGCGTTGCCGCCAAGGGCGGCCAGACCTCCGGCTGGAGCATTCCGCGCCGGGAACCCATAAACGCCATTGGCCGATCCAAACACGGCGTCATTGCCGCTCTCCTTCCATCGAGGGAGACATCCTGCTCGCCAACGACTACACTCTTTGCTGCGACCTCAGAATCCAACTCAGGGAGTGGTAGTCATGCTGAAAACTTCGAAATCCGTCGCCGTGATATTTCTGTGTGCAGCCGCATCTTGCGCCAGTGCCGATGACATGACATCCGGCAAGGCACTTTACGACAAGAATTGCGCCAAGTGCCACGATACCGGAAAGATGGGTGCGCCAGTGCTCAACGACATGCCCGAGTGGGCCGACCGCAGCAACATACTCTGGTCCGATGTGCACGAACAGCATCTGGACGACGGCCTGCTGCGGGACGCCAGCAAGGATCCCGAAGGCATAACCGCAGCCGATATGGAAGCAGCCACCAACTACATGATATCCATTATCAGCAAGGGGCAGTCATAAGCTCCAGACGCGATCCCCGACGATTCCCCACCAGCCTCGCCGAGGCGTGGCGGGGGAGACAGCGTGCCGACGAAAGACTAAACTCTTTGCTCCAGGCTCCCTTACAATTCAGGAGATCACCCATGCTGAAACCATCGATCACCGCCGCCACCCTTTTCCTGCTGGCAGTCACCGGAACCGCGAACGCCGATACCACCCCGGACGGCAAGCAGGTCTACGACAAGGTCTGCTCCCACTGCCACGATACGGGCAAAATGGGCGCCCCCCTGCTGAGCGAGCCCGCTGACTGGGAGGACTACGACCGGCCGATCGTTGCAGCCGACGTACACGCAATGCACATCGAGGACGGCCTGTTGCGGGAACCCGGCGAGGACTCGGACAAGAGTGTCACCGATGCCGAGATGGAGGCAGCCACCGCTTATATCGTGTCCGAGATCAGCAAAGGCCAGTAATCTGCCTCCTGCCACACCCCGGTTTCCGCCAACCGGGGCCATGGCAGTGGTCGTGGGGTGACAACTGCCCTTCTCGCCAGGGCCATCAGCAACTGCCCGGGATCATCGGGGCCACACGGATAATCAGAGATGAAAAATGACGCCCCTGAGGACACTCAGCAGAAACGCTTCGAATCCCGCGGCCGGTTGAAGCTGTCCGGGGCCGACCTCAATTACGATGCCACGGCGGGCTGGTTGCCGCTCAACGAAGGCGGTGTCCGCAAGGCCGATATTTTTCACACCTACTATCGACGGCGGGGCAACGGCCGGAGTAAGCGCCCGCTGACTTTCGTATTCAACGGCGGCCCCGGCGCCGCCTCCGCCTATCTCCATGTGGGGGTGGTGGGACCGAAGCGTATCGAGTGTGGCAAGGAAGGCGAACTGCCTGCCTCGCCCGCGCGACTGGTGGACAACAGCGACAGCTGGCTGGGGTTTTCCGATCTGGTGTTCATCGACCCGGTGGGAACAGGGCTCAGCACCAGCGCCCAGCCGAAAAAAGAGAACGAGGACAAATCACCGGGCAAGCCCGACACGTACTACTGGGAGGTGGGCAAGGACCTGGACGCACTGTGCCAGTTTATCGCCGCGTTTCTGTCACGAGAGGGCCGCTGGGCCTCCCCCATCTACATCGCGGGCGAAAGTTACGGCGGCTATCGCTGCGCCCGGCTGGTGCGGATGCTGCAGGAAAAGGCCGGGATCGGGCTGAGCGGCGCCATTCTGATTTCACCGGTCATTGAGTGGGACAACCTGATCGCCAGCCGCTTCAACAGCCTCGCCGCCGCCGTCCGCCTGCCCTCGTACGCCGCGGCGGCACGCCGTCACGGCCGCTGCGCCCGCAGTCGCAAGGGCGAGTCGTTGACGTCCTTCCTGTCACGTGCGGAGCAGTATGCCCTGGGCAGCTATCTTCCGGCTGTTGCCGGCGCGACCGAAAGCCCGGAACTGGACCGGAAGGTGCTCACTGAATTGGGCCAGTGGATCGGCCTGTCGCAGGAGCAACTTGCCGCCCACCACGGCATACCGACCATCGAGGGGTTCGTGCGCTCGCTGTTACGGGATGAGGGCAAGGTGCTCGGCCTGTACGATGCCGGCACGACCACCCCCGACCCGTTCCCGGGCAGCGACGCCTTCAAGGGCGTGGACCCCACCCTGGGGGGGCTCAATCGCATTTACACCGTTGCCGCCAACCAGCACCTGCGGGACAACCTCAAGGTGGACTCCGAGCGCCACTACGAACTGCTGAGCTACGAGGTCAACATGCACTGGCAGTGGCGCAATGAGAAGACCGGCGACCCGATGCCGGAGGGTGCCGGAGAGGACCTGGCAGTGGGCCTGGGCATGAATCCACAGATGAAGCTCAGTATCGTGCACGGCATCTATGACCTGGTAACGCCCTACTTCGACAGCAAATACCAGCTGGGCCAGCTGCGGCGAGCGAGCAGCCTGGTCAATCCGGTGCGCATGCACAACTACGAGGGAGGCCACATGTTCTATATGTGGCAGAAATCCCGCAGGCAATTCACCCGGGACGTCGCGGCGCTTTACCACCAGGGCTGAGCTGGCCGACTGGTCGATGGATGCGACGAAGCGAGCCAATAACACGACTAACCCCCATCGCAACCTATAATCGCGTCGTATAATGGGAGCGATGCCCGCAAATCAGCTCATATCGAACAAACGCTTCCTCTTCTGGGCCCTGCAGCTCGGGGGCTGGACCAGTTGGGCCATCACGTTTTACCTCGGGGTGCTGGTGTGGAGCAAGCCGCCGGACCTGTACGCGGTGTATCTGCCGTTGGTAAGCTTGCTTGGGATGCTGATCACCCTGCTGTTGCGTGCCCTGTATCGGGCGGTATGGGAGCGGGATATCCTATGGCGCGCCCTGGCGGTGCTGTTCGGATCGCTTCTTGGTGGCGCCCTGTGGATGGGCTGCCGGGTGTTGATTTTCCGCAGCCTCTTTCCCGATGACCCGAACAAGTCAGTCTCCCCGGAAATGGGGCTGTGGTCGCACTTCGAGGGCACCACCAGCGCCTTCATGGTAATGGTGGTCTGGAGCCTGCTGTATTTCGGCGTCAAGTTCTACATGATGGCCCAGGAGGAATTGCAACGCCGACTCAAGGCGACCGCCATGGCGCACGAGGCGCAGCTGAAAATGCTGCACTACCAGCTCAACCCGCACTTCCTGTTCAATACCCTCAACGCCATTTCCACCCTGATCCTCGACCGTGACACCCAGCTCGCCAGCACCATGGTGACCCGCCTGAGCCGCTTCCTGCGCTACTCCCTGGATAACGACCCGATGCAGAAAGTGACCGTGGCGGAGGAGATGGAGGCACTGAAACTCTATCTCGATATCGAAAAAGTGCGCTTCGACGACCGCCTGCAGCTCTTGTTTGATATCGATCCCGCTGCGAGCTCGGCGCTGATGCCCAGCCTGCTGCTGCAACCGCTGGTAGAGAACGCCATCAAGTACGCCATCTCCCAGGCAATAAACGGCGGTTCCATCGCCATCAGCGCCACTGTCGCCGGGGAGAAACTGATCCTGTCGGTAGCCGATGACGGCCCGGGCCTGGAGTTGCGCCGGGGCAGTCCCCGCAAGGGCGGGGGCGTCGGCCTCGCCAATTGTCGCGAGCGTCTCAAGGAACT
Organism: Halioglobus sp.; assembly: GCA_041395965.1. Classification (GTDB taxonomy): domain Bacteria; phylum Pseudomonadota; class Gammaproteobacteria; order Pseudomonadales; family Halieaceae; genus Marimicrobium. The sequence continues at coordinate 23,826 of JAWKZM010000036.1, read as the reverse complement.
CTACGGTAACAACCAGTTCTTTGGCCTGGGGGCTACCGAACCCCACGGCCTGACCATTACCATTGGTATACCGCTGGAGAGGGAAAGGGAGAAGGCACAGGCATGACACCCCTGAGGACCATCATTGTCGACGACGAGAAACTCGCTCGCCGTGGACTGGCCCTGCACCTGGCGGAGATTCCCCAGGTGGAACTGATCGCCGAATGCGCCAACGGCCAGGAAGCCCTGCGGGCCGTTGCCGAGCATTCACCCGACCTGGTCCTGCTGGACATCCAGATGCCCGGCATGGATGGTTTTGACGTGGTCTGCGAGCTGCAGGCCGATACCATGCCCCTGATCATTTTCGTCACCGCCTTCGACCACTATGCGATCAACGCCTTCAAGGTCCACGCAGTGGACTACGTGCTCAAGCCCGTCGACAGCGACCGCCTGCGCGAAGCGGTAGCACGGGCTGCAGGTGAACGCCACGCCCTTGAATCACTTGGCAGCAAGGAACAGCTGATAGCCCTGGTCCGGGGCCGCGATCACAGCGAGGACAGCGGAGCTGGTGAGCACCGGGACCCCTGAAAACCTGGCCGGACCGGGCTCACCATCAGCGAGGACGGCAACGAATTCCAGTTTGTCCGCACCCGGGACATCCAGGGTGGATGCGGCCGGCGATTACACGCGTACACGCAGGCGGCAAGACCTATACTCGAAGCAACCGCATTTAAACGATCGGAGGTTCTTCTGTCCTGAGCAGCTTAGCCGCGTTGCAGCTGCGTTGGCGCGCTCGTCGGCGTCGTCAACGACCTGGACTGGCGAGTATCGCCGTCCAGAAGGCGGCGTCAATCCATCACGCCGAGCCATGGCGACCGCATCAATCATTGCCGACAGCCAGGCTGTCCTGAAGCCCGGATAACATCGTTTCGACTCGCTATTCGCACGTCTCATCGACAACTCGCCGCAACTCGCTCGCAACATTGCTCTTTAACTCTTCTCCGACAGGTCTAACTTTGCCTCAAGCCCGGGCGATAACCCGGCTGCAACCGGCGAAATCGCCACGACAGAACGAGCAAGGAGAAGAATCATGAACAAATCAGTCATCAGTTTTTCCTGGCGCGATTTTTTGCGCAGCCAGCGGTTAGCGGACACTGGCCGGAGCGGCGAGTCCCGGACCAGGCTTCACCTGCCGGACAGCGCCATCCAGACCCAGTCCATCAGTGTTGCCGGCTGCCAGCGATCTGCAGACGGACGAGGGTCGCGCGAACTGTATTCCAGAATCCGCAGCGCCGCCGAGGCAGTGTGCGGCCCCGCCAACCTGCGGGAAGCCGGCAGCCTGAGCATGGCATCGCGCAATCGCAAGTGCTACAACTCTGCAGTTGAGGAAGCGGTGAGCCAGGTACAGTCCCGCCAGCTGGCGGCGCTCGCCAACTGATACCCAGGCACAGAGCTTCGCCGTTCCCGCCACGGCGGGAGGCCAGGTGGAAACTTTGCCCGGTTTACAGATCCCCGGCGATTGCCCGGGATACCGGTTGTCAGAAGCACCGAGTGATACCAGATTTTTCGAACACCAAGACGAAACGGTCGGTTTTTCCGCTGACCTTGGGATCGAAAACCGACAGACTGTAATCATCATCTGGGTTGCGCAACACGTCGGATTCGGCAACCAGGCGAAAGCCGCGGCTGCCGATATCCGCCTTTGATGAATTCCACGTCGATGCGATGCAGTTCCTGGGTCGCGCTGTTACCGCTGCCGGGAGTGGCGTAGTGATCGACGATCAGGGAAACGTCCGGCTGGGTTTCGAACGCGCGGTGGATCTGCCCGAGAAAATCGGCGGCATCAATGGCCGGCCAGCCATCAGCCTCGTTGACGGGATAGATATCGTGGTAGGACTTGATGGATCGCTGCGTCGAGATCGTTCTCGCCGAGGTCAAGGTCAATGACCTCACGGGGCGTGGATGTATCACGGCGCTGGGCCAGAGATCGCGGCCCTGTTGCCGCCTGGCCAGGGCCTCCCAGCGTACTGGCTGTAGACCAGGTTGTTGACTAGCAGCACCTCGCCGGTTTCGCCTACCACGCTCGCCATCAACTCACTGTAGTAGCCGCCACCACCCCAGATATCCGCAACCCTGTCCCCCGGCTTGAGAGCAAGCAAAGCGCAGGACGACTTCCGGCGACTGACAGTGTCACGCGTTTCAGGTCTTCCTCCAGCCGCCTGGGCTTGCCGATGGCATCACCCGATCGGCAAAAACAGCCCGCAGCAAGCAACAGCAGGCAGACCATTACGATGGGTTTTGCCAATTCATTTCTCATAACTCGACTCCTCACTTCTCAGCCTTCTATCACCACAGGCGGTCCGGACTCACTGGCCGGCACAGTCCACCGGATCCATGGCGTCGATCCACTGGGCGATCAACTCCACGCCCTCCGTGAATCACGCTGCGGCCGATTTCCGGCATGCGCACCGCCGACTTGTTGGAATCCATGCGGAAATGAGGCGGATGGATTCCGCGGCATTCCCGGGCACGATGTCGTAGTCCAGGGTCACCGCGCCCTGCCGGCGGCTACCGGCGGTTTGCACTCTCCGGTATCCAGGGCCGAACATGCGCGGGTACCCAGGAACAGGCCGGAGGTGTCCGCGGCGCCGCCGGGAAACGGCAATGGGCACAGCTGATGTTCAGCACCGCGGGCGCGGGCATCCAGATCGGCGCTGGTGTCACCCCACAGCGGAATCGTGTCGATGGTCGACTTGTCCTCGGGAGCTCCCGACCAGGATACCCAGGTCGGTCCAGTGATCGAGCTGGTTCGCAGTCCCCGCTGGCGTAGGGAAGTCCTTGTTCAGCAAGCGGGCCTCGGTCCGATCGGTAACAAGTCGCTCGCCGTGGCAGTTCGCGCAATTATTGGTATTGGGCACGATATAGTCCGGTGCTCTGCTCCACGCCATTGACGTCGATCCAGCTCACCGCGCGGGTTCCGCCGGTGACCGACACCGGCATCGGTCCTGCCTCGTTCCAGATATAGGGCAGCGCCTTCCAGCCATCCTTGCGATGGATCAGCAAGCGCGGGTCTCGATGATATCCCTGGTACTGTCATCGCGAAGATCGGCCGCGATCGCGAACGTCTTGGCGATAATCGTACCCACCGGGAAATCGAACGTCTCCTCGGAACGGTATACCGCCTGGGTGCCATCCGGCAGGAACATCGAAGCGATATTTTCTGGCGTAATCGGTAAACAACGGGGGTGGTCAGGTCGTAGATCACGCCGCCGTTGGCGTTTGCCGTGGGATCGGCGCCATCGGCGAACAGGCGGTAATCCGACAGCTCGGGGCAGTCGGCGACATAGGCGTCGGCATTGAGCCCCTGCCTTCAGCATCGCACAGGGCCGCGGTATCGATCACTTCACCGCCGCCCCACAAAACGCCCACCGGCGGCTCCAGTTCACCGGCCGGGAGAGAGGCGTGCCGCAGTTGAAGTGGTCTGGCAATCCGTTCCCACGCCATCGGGATAGGGCAGTCCGCCCAGCACCACCGAGCCGTTGAGTCGCCCGAAACGGCTCTCGGGACCGTTGTCGACGACGGTGATGGCCTGGCTTTCACCGAGGCCGTCCGGAAACTCCACCAGCAGGCCCGCGTCGGTACCCACACACCTGAACTGTCGCAGAAGATATCCGGCATATCGCTGTTGAAGAACAGGTCCGAGATCACCCGCTGCCAGCGCCTGGGGATCGTAGCTGTTGTTGCTCAGCTCGTTGTCGTGATACAGATTTTCTCGGGCACCGGATCGTAGTCCGCCGGCCGGGAGATAAATACGTCGTTGATGTAGCAATCTCGACCACCAGCACCCCGATCGACTGATTGCCGGTGATGACGTTGTCGAAGGCCTCGATATCGTCATTGGCCATGATCATCAGGCCCGGTACCGTAGGCACGGTGCCGACGATATTGCCCTCGGGGGCGAAGTTCGGTATTAAGGTTGTCGTATCTGGTTATTGAAGACGCGGGTGGCCTCACCACCCTGTACCGGCGGGCCGGGGAGGTCGAATACCAGGATGCCCCCGGTGTTGGCGGTGGTTTCGTCGTAGACATCGGCGAATTTTCGAGTTTTCGATTTCGATACCGGCGACATTCTCATACACATAATTGCGGCGCACGATGATGTTCTCGGACTGACCGACATACACTCCCGCATCGCTCGCCCCGCGGACCACGCAGCAAAGTCCTCGATCAGGACGTTGCGGGTCTGCACCGACAGAGGCCGTAGGGCGCCGTTGTTGGAACTGGTCCGCCGGTCCATCAACGCGAACACGGCGTAAGGTGACTCCAGCGGTTTCGAGCCCTTGGCCTTGATCGAGTCTCCGGGGGTGTTCTCCACGGCGAGATCTTCCACCACGAAATTATTGCCAGTGGCGAGAATAATTCTGGCTGCCAGTGGTCTGGTTGCCGAAGTGCAGTACTGTGCCGGATTCGGCATCCATGCCGGCTCCCCGCAACACGATATTGTCGACGCTCACGCTCAATTCGCCGCCAGTCGTAGCCGCTGGCGTGGGTAGTTTGATGATGTATTCGGCTCGGCGTTGATCAGTGCCTCCAGCGCCTGGCTCTCAAGGGGTCCCTCTCCCGCTTCCAGTTCCACCAGTGTGTAGTCGGGGAACTCGATCGACTGTCAACGGCGGTTCGACAACCACCCTCTTCTTTTCTTGTTGTTATTGTTGCTGTCGCTGCACCCCCGACAGGACCAGAGCCGAGCAGGAACGGGAGTAGCAACGCGTGTTGATGGAGTCGTCTTCATGAATCACCTCTTGCAGCCGCAATTGTTATGGTTGTTGATCGGTTTGTTGTCAGTCGGGAGTACCTCTACGCCCGCGGCGGCGACCCTCATTTATGGCGGATTTTGTCGCGCAGTCATTGTGCTGTCTCGCCTGTCCTTTGGCAACCGGGCGATCCGTCGGATTTCGGGGAGTTCCTGGTTTTCACCGGCTGGTAAGCGATTTTCTCCATGCCGGGAAAGCGAGCCCTGCCCGTCATTCGTGCCCTCGAGCAGCAACGGGCTGACCGGTGCCATATGGTCCATCCTGATGTCCAGCACCTCAGCGGGCAGCAACGCGTCCAGTGGCAGTAATAGCGCGCAGTGGCGCCGGGCTGCAGGTTCTGCTCCTGAATCCATCTCATTCGATCGTCATTACCCGTCGCAGTACAGCGTCAATAAGGCGGCCCTTCGACCACCAGCAGCAGCGCACTGACCTCCTGCACCAGCCGATGACGAAAACGCGAAATCGAATCCAAGGAATCCGCCATCGCCTGTGCTCCAGCAGCCCCAGGGCGCCGCCGCACTCCAGCCCGCCACCAGTTCCACCCGGGTGGCCAGTTCGGCACCCGACGCCGCTGCCATCAGGGTCGGTATGCTGCGCACCTGTACCAACACGGCGCGCGACGCCTGGTCTACAAGCCTCAACCTGCTCCATGCTGTCATGCGCCAACACGCCCCCCGTCTCGGGAAACGAGCTACTGCGTTTGCCATGAAGCGCCGGACGAGCCGCCCGTTGGAGCGCCGGCGTTGACGTATCGCGATTACTGTGGCTTCATCGAGAAAATATCGGGTTGCCCCGCTCGACCGCCAGCACCGACTGGATAATATCCACCAACGGCTCCATCCCTCCTGGCAGGCCGGCTGGCTCTGCAGGACTAACCAGCATGGCGGCCTCGACATCGAGACCTTGTCAGGTTGTCCCGGCCGGTACAAAGTCGTCGTTGCGCTGCAGTCCGAGTTGCCCCAGGAAATCGGTCACCAGCATCGCTACCCTCCAGCCGCGAGCGATCAAAGATTCTCACCGCGAAGGCGGCGCCGGGAAGCTCCCGCTGCCACCGCGCAGCAGGCGATAGTAGTTGCGGCTGGGGTTGCGCAGGATAAATGCCCCGGCCGCCTGCTGTAGGGGCGTACGTGGCCTTACCAGCGAGCGGATATCCGCGATACATTGCGGGTTGCGTTTCACCTGCTGCAGGTGACCGGACTGGATAATCTGGGCCTGCTCGCGCAGGTACACCAGGACCCGCACCTCGACCGCTCCCAGGGCGGCGACGAGCCGGCGTATCTTCGACCGGCCAAAGCGGAAGGACGCCATGCCCTCCCAGGACAGCAGCGCCTGAGCCATGCCGTTTGCGCGTGCGGTTTCCAGTTCCGCTGCCAGGCTGGCCAGCTCCGCGGTATCGAGCCTGGAAAGAAGCGTGGCATGGCCGTTGCCTTCGCCCAAGCCGGTGGAAGGCACGTAGATCGAGCGGTCCGCCAGCCAATCCCGGTTCAGGAACAGGGTGTTCTGGATGGACGTGCTGCCGGTCTTGTCCGTACCGATATGAAGAACGACCTGCACTGTTTTCCCGTCATCGCGCCGCCTGGCCCCGGTGGCATGATAGGGAATGTTACCGGCCGGCACCAGCGGGTGCCGGCCGGCATTCCTGTTCGAACCGGTTCGGCCGCGCTACTCGTAACGCAGCGCGTGGATAGGACTGGCCGAGGCGATCTTGATCGCGTGGCCGGCCACGATACACCAGGCGGTGACCAGCCCCAGCGCACTGGCGAAGGCGAGGATGAGCGGCAGTATCGCGATGCGCTCGGAAAAGAAGTTCAAGTAAACCCCCGAAGCGAACCACGCTGCCGGCAGGGCCAGCAGCAGCGACCACAACACCGGGGTGGAAAACTGCCAGATCAGCAGGCGCGCAATCTGGTCTACCCGGGCACCCAGCACCTTGCGAATGCCGATTTCCCGCGTGCGCCGCTCGGCCATGAAGGCGGCCAGGCCAAACAGGCCGATCAGGGCGAGGGACAGCGCCACCAGCGCAAATCCGGCCAGCGCGGTGTTCATGGTGGTGAAGATCCTGAAGATATCCTGGAAGATCTCATCCAGGAATCGCAGCTGAATGGGATAGTCGGGAATGAGTTCGTCCCATACCGCATCGATCTGCCTGAGGGTGGCCGGGAGGTTTTCCCCGCGCACCCGAACCGAGGCGATGCGCAGGTCCTGCGGTTCCAGGAAGAACATGATCGGCTTGATGTTGTTTTGCAGGCCCAGGAAATTACGGTCTGCTACCACGCCCACGATGGTATTGCACCGGACCGTCATCGTCGCTTTCACCGGGGATGCTGAAAAACTTGGCCAATTGCTTCCGCATCGCTGGCAAAACCCAGATTGCGGACAGCCTGCTGAGCACGGCGTTGACCTGCACTGAATTATCGGTCCTGATATCGAGTGCGATGTCCCGGCTGACTCCCCGTCCCTGCAGCAATGGAATGTCGTAGGTCGACATGAAATTCGGGTCGACGCTCACGGTATTCATCAGCAGGCTGGCGGCCTTGTCTCCGCTCTCGCGAGCTACCTCTGTCTTGCTGGTGCTCTGCTCATAGGGCACCTGGCTGGAGAAGGCCACATTCTCCACGCCGGGAATCGCAAGCAGCTCTCGCTGCAGCAGTTCCTGACGCTGGCGGACATCCTCCACGCCCACCCGGTCCAGGGTCACTATGGTGGACTTGGGGAAGATCTCGCTCTTCTCTTCCACCAGTTTGTTCTGGAAGTACATCACCAGCACGCTGGCCAGCATGAATATCGAAATGGCGAATTGCAGGCCGATCATGCTGTTGCGGAACAGGCCGCCGCGGCTGCCCCGATCATGGTGTTCTTCAGGGCTGTCGATGGGACTGGCGCGTGATGACATACGCCGGGTAGGCACCTGCCGCCGCCACCAGGTGGTCTGCAACAGGAACGGGGCGATCGACAGGTAGCGTCGAGTGGCACCGCTTTGCTGGTCCAGCGGTTGAAGGCCGGTATCACAATCTCCATGCAAACCACAGCCAGCAGCAGGGCCAGCGCGGCCGTGGTCAGGCTCCTCGATGAGGAACTGCACCAGCAGCTGGCCGCGGGTGGCGCCGAAGGTCTTGCGCAGGCCAATCCTGCGGCGCGGCCGAGGCTCTGCGCCGTTGCCAGATTGGTATAGTCTGGGCGCAGGCGATGATAAAGGCACCAGCAGGCCCAGAAGCCGGATGCTTCAAGCACGGAAAGCTGATGGCATCCCAGATCATGGTATTGGCCTTCGATCAGCGGCGAAGGCCAGCAGGCTGGTGATAAATTCTGCTGATCCTTTGGGGCATGGCGCTGGTAGATGGCATTGACTGTTGCCGCAGCCAGGCGCCGTCACGGTCTGCAGGCAGCAGCATGTACGTCAGATCACCCATCGACAGCCGGCCCTGGGTTCTCCGCCAGGCTATGGCCCTGAATCGCCTCCAGCACTGATATGGGTGCCAGCACCAAAGGCTGAAGCTGGGTTCCGTCAGATTGTTGGTGAAATGGCTGTCCGGCGGCACGTAGGCAATCACTGCCGTGACGTGAAGATCGTGCTTGTGGTCCAGGGTGACCACCTCGCCCAGTACATCCGTCCTGCCGAAATACTTGCGGGCGATCGATTCGCTGAGGACGATACCGGTGGGGTCGGACAGCGCCCCGGCATCGCCATACAGGTAACGGAAATCGAATATCTTCAGCAGATCGGGATCAGCGAAATGAATGCGCTGATAATAGCTGTCCATGCCGTTCCCGAGTGACACCAGGTATTCCCAGCGCACAGTGCGCGCGATAGCCTCGACATCCTGCAGTTCGCTGCGGATGAGCGGCTCCATGGCCGTGTAGATACTGTCGGTCTCGGTCACCATGATATCGGCATCCGCGGCAAAGACGCTGCCGGCGGTGAAGATGCGATCCCGCTTGGAAAACATGCTGTCGTGATTGCGCTCGTAGTGCGCCAGGATGGTACTCAACAGGAAGACCGTGAGTCCAATACCCAGCCCGAGCACATTGATGGCTGCATAGAGACGGTGTTTCGCCATGTTGCGCAGCGCCAGTTTGATGTAGTTCGAGTACATAGTCAGGTCCCGGTAGGTTGGCGGACAGTTACTACGCGGCGCGCAGGCTCTGGGTGACCACATGGCCATCGAACAGGTTGATAATGCGCCGCGCATAGTCGGCATGGGACGCGGAATGGGTCACCATGACGATGGTGGTACCGTCCTCGTTCAGTCCCCGCAGCATCTCCATTACTTCCTGGCCGTGAACACTGTCCAGGTTACCGGTGGGCTCGTCGGCGAGGATCAGTGACTGCCCGCCCACAACCGCCCGCGCCACCGCGACCCGCTGCTGTTGGCCGCCGGACAGCTGCGAGGGGCGGTGCCTGGCCCGGTGTGCTATGCCCACCCGGTCCATCACCTCCTCCACCCTGCGCTTGCGCTCCGAGGCTGAAATATCGCGGTACAACAGGGCGAGCTCGATGTTTTCCTTCACGCTGAGCTCGTCGATCAGGTTGAAGTTCTGGAAAATGAATCCGATATGGTGCTTGCGCAGACTGCTCAGCTTGCGTTCGTTGTACCCGGCAACGTTCTCCCCCATGAACAGGTACTCGCCGCCACTGGGCTGGTCCAGCATGCCGATGACGTTCAGCAGAGTCGATTTGCCGCAGCCGGATGGGCCCATCACCGCGACGAATTCGCCGGTGTCGATGGACACGTTCACCGCGTTCAGCGCTGCCGTTTCCACTTCGTCAGTCCGGTAGATCTTGGTCAGGTTATTGAGCTTGAGCATTGTCGTTCCCTCCGGGGACAGAATTCATTGTTCAATGGGTTGATCGAGTACCAACTGCTGCATGTCACGATAGCCGCTGTACGGGGAGGTGATCACGCGCTCCCCCTGCTGGAGGCCGTCCAGGACCTCGATATAGTCCGCGTTGCGACGACCGAGGCGAACCGGGCGCCGCACCGCGCTCTCGCCGTCGGGGCTGACCACGAAGATCCACTGTCCGCCCGTATCCTGGAAGAACGAGCCATTGGGTATCAGCAGGGCCTCACTGGCGTCGCCCAGGGTGAGCTTGGACTGGATGGTCTGGCCCCGGCGCAGGTCGTCGGGCGCCTCGCTGGTAAACTGCATGTCGACCTGAAACCGCCCACCCTCGACATTCGGGTAAACCTTGCTGACCCGCAGGCTGTAGTCCCTGCCATCGCGCTCAAACTGTACCGCCTGGTCGATATCCACCCGCGACAGGTAGAACTCGTCGATCTCCGCCACCAGTTTGAAGCGGTCCGCGTCGTCAATCTGGCCCAGGCGCATGCCCCGGTCCACGCTCTGGCCTACCGTCATGTCGAACCCCGAGAGTTTTCCCGCCACAGGCGAGCGCACGTCCAGTGCCTGCAGGCTCTCGCGGGCGTAGGCGAGGTTCTTTTCCATGGCCGCGGCGTTGTCCTTGAAGAAGGCCAGCTGGTGCACCATCAGCTTCTCGTCGGAGGCCTGGCTCTCCAGGGTGACCACCCGCTTCTTGCGGTAGTAATCCAGCTCGTCCTCCAGCGCTTCATAACTGGACTTGGCCACATTGCCCTGGGCGAGCAGCTCCTTCTGCCGGCGGATATCCCGCTCCAGCCGCGTGATGTTGTAATCGATTTCAACCAGGTTCCGCTTGTGCGCCAGCCGGTTCTGCTCCAGTCGCAACTCCTGGTCGCGCATGTTGTTGAGCTGCTCCATGACCGTGGATTCGCTGCTCATCACGCTCAGCTGCAGGTCGGAGTTGGACAGCCGCAGGATCAGCTGCCCGGCACTGACCATGGCACCATCCTCCACCAGGACCTCCTCGACCCTGCCGCCCTGCACGGCGTCCAGGTAGACCGATTGCAGCGGGGCAACCCGCGCCCTGACCGGAACGGAGTCCTCGAATACGCCAGCCACGACCGGCGACACTTGCAGGCGCTGGTCCATGACCGTGAGACTGCGGCCCCCCACGGAAGGCAACAGCCACCAGAGCAGGACAGCTGACAGCACGATGGCCAGCAGTCCGACCAGATGCGTTCGCCGGAAGCGTTTCCTGGCAATGACGCGGTCCATGCCACCGCTCGTCACTGGCCGCGGCTGTCCGGTTCCTTGCACCTCGCTCATAGGGCGAATTGTCCCCATCTGGCTGTCAGCTCCCTGTTGCAGAATGCAGCACCTGCTGCGCTTACCTGCCTCCTCTAACGCAAAGCAATGGGCCAGATCTTGTAACATATTGTTTATAAACATTATTTTATATTTTCAGGTTTTCAGCGCGCCGTCAGAGTGTACGCTGGCGGACACTACTGTACGATAACGGACACTTTGCGAGGGCACGCTCTTGACCGGCAGGCAACACAGGATCCTGATCGTCGATGACGATGACGACATACTCATCGCCGGCAAACTGTTGCTGAAGCGGCACTTCGGACTGGTGGAAACCTGCAACGCACCGCAGCGCATACTGGAACTGCTCGCCGCCAATCGCTACGATGCCATCCTGCTGGACATGAACTTCAGCCCCGGCGACAGCAGTGGCGAACAGGCTTCACTTGGCTGGCCCGCAATCCTGGAACTGGACCCGGACGCGGTCGTGGTGATGATCACCGCCCACGGCAGCGTCGACCCGGCAGTCGAGGCGATGAAGCACGGGGCTACGGATTTTGCTGCCAAGCCCTGGCAGAACGAAAAGTGGTCGCCACTCCCGTCGGCAGCGGTCAAGCTGCGCGCGAGCCGCGCCGAGGCCGAATCCCCGGGCGCAGCAGGCGCGGCTGGTAGCGGCCAGCGGCAGCGGCGACCAGCCGCTGCTGGGTCAGTCACCTGCCATGCACCCTGTAGTCCGTGCTGGCCTGTTCCGCGCCAACCGAGGCGAATATCCTCATCCTCGGCGAGAACGGCACCGGCAAGGAGCTGGTGGCGCGACAGATTCACCAGCAGAGCCTGCGCGCGGGCCAGGTGTTCGTGTCCATCGATCTGGGGGCGGTGCCGGAATCACTGTTCGAATCGGAACTGTTCGGCCACCGCAAGGGCGCCTTTACCGGTGCCGGCGAGGACCGGTGGGCTGCTTTGAAGCCGCCAATGGCGGCACGCTGTTCCTGGACGAGATCGGCAACATCCCGCTGCACCTGCAGGCTAAACTCCTGACCGCGCTGGAACAGCGGCGGGTTACACCGGTGGGGCGCAACGACGCCATCGCCGTGGACGTCAGGGTGATCTCCGCCACCAACCTCAGTCGCGAGCAACTGGCGGACGAGGGCCGTTTCCGCCAGGACCCGCTGTTCCGCCTCAACACTGTCGAGCTGACACTGCCACCCTGCGCGAACGGCCCGAGGATATCGAGGAGATCAGCAACTGGTACGGGCGACTGTACGCCCGCAAGTATCACAAGGCGGAGAAGCCGTTTTCCACCGAGGCCATGGCCCTGATGAAATCCTACAGCTGGCCAGGCAATGTGCGGGCGCTGCGCCATGCGGTGGAACGCGCCGTGATTCTCTCCGAGGGATCCAGCTTCCTGGCTGCGGATCTGCAACTGGACTCGGGAGCCCTCGCGGCGGCAACCTCCGAGCGCCCGGCATCGGCACCCGGCAGCGGGGATCTCAACCTTGAGCGCATGGAGCAGCAGGCCATCCAGGCCGCCCTGCAGCGTCATCGCTACAACATCTCCAAGGCGGCCCGCGAGCTGGGCCTGACCCGGCGGCGCTCTACCGGCGGATGGAAAAGTATGGTCTTTAAACGCTTCTCCATCCTCCTCGGCCTGCGCATCGCGGCGCTGACGCTCACTCTCGCTATCTGGGTAGCCTTGTTCTTTTCCCCCGGTTATCCCACGGTACAGGTACTGGTCAGCGCAATCGCCGCACTGCAGGCCTATCAACTGTTCCGGCTACGTCAGCCGGACCAACGCCGAATTGACGCGTTTTCTCGACGCCCTGCGTTACCGGGATTTCAGCCAGCGCTTCAATCTCGATGAGCTAGGGGCCGGCTTCGGCGAACTGGCGACAGCCTTCACCACGATCAACGAGCGCTTCCAGCACGAACGCGAGCGCCAGGAAGAGGAACTGCGCCATCTGCGCGCCCTGACCGAGCACGTGCCGGTACCCTGCTTTCGCTGCACGCCGACGGCAGGGTGGCGTTGCACGCAACAACGCTGCCTGGCGCCTGTTCGGCAGCACCCAGATTACCTGGATCGAGGACCTGGCCGACTTCGGCGAGGACTTTCTCCGACAGCTGCGCGCGGTCGCACCGGGGGAGCGTCGCCCCGCTCGCCTGCAGGTCGAGGAGCTGCAGCAGCAGCTGACGATTGCGGCAACGGAACTGGTGATCGCCGGACGGATGGAAAAACTGGTCAGCCTGCAGAATATCCAGAGCGAGCTGGACGGGGTGCAGTTGCAGGCCTGGCAGGACCTGGTGCGGGTGCTGACCCATGAAATCATGAACAGCATCACGCCGGTTTCCTCACTGGCGAAGACCGCGGCGGAACTGGTGGCCGATACCATAGTGAAGGTAGAGGATCAGCCGGACGTGATGGCGGAGCTGCAGGACGTGAAGGATGCAGTGGATACCGTGGCGCGACGCTCCGATGGCCTGATGCACTTCGTACAGAGCTATCGGCGCCTGACCCGCCTGCCGGCGCCGACCTTGCGGCAAGTCCGCCTGCGGGAGCTGTTTGCCAATATCGAGAAACTGGTTGGCACCGAGTGGGAGTGAGCAGCACCTACGCCTGTCGCTGCGGGTCGAACCAGAAAGCCTGGAGGTCACTGCCGATGCGGACATGGTCGAGCAGGTACCGCTCAATATCCTGCGCAATGCCCAGCAGGCCCTGGCCGGAAACAGCGAGGACACGCGAAGGTGGTCGCTTGGCTGAACCGGACAGGGTCATGTGTGCATCGATATTTCCGATAACGGACCGGGATCGAACCAGAGGTCGCGGCCAATATTTCTCGTGCCCTTCACCACCAAACGCGAGGGCTCAGGCGTGGGCCTCGCCCTGACCCGGCAGGTGATGCCTTCGCCCACGGCGGCAGCATCACCCCGGGCCGCAGCGACAGCGGCGGCGCCCGCTTCACCCTCAACTTCCCGGCGGGCAGCGCGCTTGATCCCGGGTGGCGTGGGCAGAAGGCGCTCACGGTCCGTCTAAAGCCCTTTCCTCTCCCTGCCCCGCGAGGGCAGGTTGCTGATGTCGATCTCCGGCAGCGTGACCGCGGTGTCAAAACCGGAGCACCCGGTGAGTAAAAATACAGCCTGACCCAGCGCGCGAACCCGGTTTTCCGCCTTGCGGAAGCCGTGAGACTCACCCCTCGAAAGCGACGTAGGCGGCGACACCCCGGGGATCTGAGGGCCTCGAAAATCGCCTCGGACTGGCTGGGGGTACCACCGGGTCATCCAGCCCCCGCAACAGCATCAGGGGCGCGTCAAAGCCCCAGATGGTGGATCGGAGAGCGCGCCCGGGTACAGATCCCGCGCTTCCGGGTAGGGCCCGATGACCTGATCCAGGTAGCGGGACTCGAATTTATGGGTATCCCGGGCCAGGGCTTCAATGTCGCTGACACCGTAGTAACTTGCGCCCGCGAACGTGTCCTGAAACGCGAGGGCCGCCAGTGTGCTGAAGCCACCGGCACTGCCGCGGATAATCAACCGCTCGGGATCAGCGAGACCCTGCGCCGCCAGCCATTGGGCACCCGCGACGGCATCCTCCACGTCGAACACACCCCACTGGCCGTAAAGCGCCCGGCGGTACGCCCGGCCGTAACCCGTGCTGCCACGGTAGTTGACCTGCAACACGGCAAAACCGCGACTGGTCCAGTAATAGAGGTCCGGGTCGTAACCCGGGTCACTCATCCCGGTCGGGCCGCCGTGCAGGGTGACCAGCAGCGGCGGCGCCTGTCCTCCGGCCCTCGCACCCCGGGTTGGTCGGCGGCAGATAGATACCGTGCGCCTCGGCGCTCGTGCCAACCGGAAACCGCACCAGGCGGTAAGCCGGCACCCAGTCCGACCCCAGCCCATTGCGCTGGCTGTGCGGATGACAACGGGTGACGGATTATCCCCAAGGTTTGCAGTAACCAACGCCGGCGGGCTGTCCGCGGCGGTCGCAATGGCAAATACCCTGTCGCCGACCGCCATGAAACCGGGAAATGCTACCCCGGCCAGTGGCAAAGGCACCATGCTGTCCCGGGCCGGATCGATCAGCACCAGCGCCTCGACACCCCGCTGCGTCCGCTTCGCCAGTACCCTGCCGTCATCCAGCAGATTGATAATAATTTGTGGCGATGGACCAGTCCGGCCCGCCAATTTCGGCTTCACCCTGCTCAGAATACAGTGGCGTGAACTGGCCTCCTCGACCCTGTAAAGCTGCCACCAGTTGTCCCGGTCGGAGATGGCGTACAGGGCTCCCTGGCAATCCCACCGAGGGTTGATCACCGACTCGCCACCGCCCGGATTATGCTCCAGCAGATCCGCCAGTCGCCCCGCTCCGTCGAAGGTTGCTGACCACAGGCTGGTGTTATCCCAGGGCATATTGGGATGGCGCCAGCTGGTAAAGGCCACGCTGCCTCGCCATCCGGGGACAGGCTGCGACGAAACGAAATCCGCCGTCATCAAACAACACTTCCCCCTCGCCCGGCCCGTCCAACGGCAGGGCGACCAGCGCGTTGCGGGGCTCGCCCTCGCCGCGATGATCCTCCCGGATGCACAACAGCCGCCCGCGGCGGATATCGAGAACACAACCGGCGTAACGCAGGTTTTCAGCTGGTGTCACTGCGACCGGATCGCCGCCCGGAAGCATGCGGTACAGCCGCTGGTCCTGGTAGTTCGAGAACCAGATGGATCCCGCCGCGACCAACAGGCTGCCCCCGCCGTACTCCTGGACCCGGGTACGGACATTCCAGGGGGCGGCAGCACCTTCCGGGAGCCCTCCCTCCCGCCACAGCGCATAATGGTAATGCGGCCGCCCTCCTGTGGGCGGGATTCGCCAGTACACATAACCGTCGTCATACCGGGAGGGATCCCAGGGTCACGGCGCCCTCGCACCAGGGACGCTGCGGTTATCGGGGACGGCCAGGAGCCGTGGGGCAGTATCACAGGCATACTTCCATCTCCAGTAGCCGGTCAGCAGGATGCACCGGCACACGCTGTCGCTGACACTAACATAGGCCGCGAAGCATTTCGGCACGTCTGTTTCCCCACTCACGGCCGGTACAATTTACACGATCGCCACGCCGGCTGTACTCGGCGCACCAGACTCCCTAGACTGTGCGCCCACTGCATTGTTAACTGGCCTGATGAACGGACTGCCCACGCCACGGCGCTACCTCGCCATCCTCTCGGTTTCCCTCGGCACTGCCCTGTCTGTCATGGACGGAGCCCTGCCCAATGTCGCCCTGCCCACCATTGCCAGGGAATTACAAATCGATAGCTCGGAGGCAGTGCTGATTGTAAGCGTTTACCAACTGATACTGGTCATGACCCTGCTGCCGCTCGCGGCCCTGGGCAGCCGCATTGGTCTGCGGCGCCTGTACCAATACGGCCAGTGCCTGTTCCTGTTCGCCTCAGTGCTCTGTTTCATCGCCCCGGACCTACCTCTGCTGTTAATGGCCCGGGCCCTGCAGGCCCTCGGCGGAGCGGCCACGATCAGCGTTTCCAGTGCCCTGCTGCGCTCGATCTACCCGCCCGACCGGCTGGGGGGAGGGTTGGGTATCAACAGCGTGGTGGTGGCCAGTTCCGCGGCGCTGGCCCCTATCCTCGGCGGAATCCTGGTCAGTGCGATAGGCTGGCAGTGGATCTTCGTCGCCACCGTTCCCCTGGGGCTGTTGTCCCTCGCCCTGGGACAGCAATCCCTGCCGGACGTGCCCCGGCAGAGCAATTCCGTCAGCGCGATGGGAGCCCTGCTTTGCGCGCTTACCTTCGGGCTGCTCATCTCCGGGCTACTGGCCCTGTCCCAGCAACAGTCCATGCCGGCCTCACTGGGCGTCGTTGCCCTGGGCGTAGTGATCGCGGTCATTTTCGTGCGCAGGGAATTGCGCGAGGCAGCACCAATACTGCCGGTGGACCTGCTGGCACGCCCGCTGCTGGCCCTGTCCGTGCTCGGCGCCTTCCTGGCTTTCATCGGCTCCACCGCCCTGTTGGTGTCGGCGCCGTTTCGCTTGCAGGAACACTTCGGATTTTCGCCCGGGGAGGTCGGAGCCATACTCGCGCCCTGGCCACTCGCGATGATGGTCACCGCGCCTCTGGCGGGGACCCTGTCGGATCGCTACCACGCGGGTATTCTGGGGGGTATCGGCATGGCTATCGCCACCCTGGGCATGTTGCTGATTGCCTTCCTCCCCGCGCACGCCAGCCATCTGGATATCGCCTGGCGGGTCGCAGTGTGCGGGGCGGGCTACGGTTCCTTCCTGTCACCCAATGCCAGGCTGATAGTGATGTCGGCGCCGCTGGACCGGGCCGCCTCCGCGGGCGGGCTGATTTCCACCAATCGCCTGGTCGGGCAGGCGCTGGGCGCAGTGCTGGTGGCCGGCCTGCTGGCCCCTCGGCCGCGGCAGTGACCTGACCCGGCGCTACCGGCGCCGCCCTGTGCCTGTTCGCCGGGGTGTGCAGCGTGATCCGGCTCAGCTTACCGCCGACGGCTGGCGATAAAAGCCATGAAGTCACTGGTGTTGTCGCGCATGTCCTGGTCAATGCGGCGCGCAATATCGGACTCGGCCATCATCCTGTCCTGGCGGCGAGGCCGGGCACTCCTCCAGCACGTTCCAGCCAAGTTGGCCCGGGCCTACCAGCTTGGGAATCGCCAGGGCGTAGCGCAGGTAGATATCCGCCAGGGTCATAGTCTCGCCGAAAACAAAGGGCGTGAATTGCGCCATGGCACCGACAGAGCGGGCGCCGACAGCCAGGGTGGCCTTCACTTCCTCCTTGATCGGCTGGGGATTTCCACCTTGCCGAACACAGCGGGCAGCAGAAGCTGGCCCGGCAGGTCGAGGTAGAGTTCGGAAATTTTCATCAGCTGGCCGCAGCGCGGGCGTCCGGATCAGCGGATAAAGCGACAGCTGCGGTAGGTTTCCTCCAGGTATCCACCAGCACGCTGGTCTCCGCCAGGTGTTCCTTTTTCGGCGGTCATGGAGCACTCCTTGCCGGTGGGGTTGACGGCCAGCAGCTCCGGACTGTGCGGATAAACTGTGTTGTCCTCGAATGGAATACCCTTGTGCAGCAGTACATGCTTGACGATATTGAAGTAGTTGGAAAAAGCGAAGCCGTGAAGAGTGAGCATGTCAGAGAGTCCTCGGCAAGTGGCGGGACGTTTACGCGGGCCCGATAAGATAGACGTCACGACCCAAAAGCAATCGGCTGTGGCCATGACTTGCGGGCAGAACCGTTGCCGCGTTTGTCCACAGGTTGGCCAGATAAAATTGGAACCGGCTCATCGGCGCCATCGATAATCCGGCGACCGCGCAAATATCTACAGGGAAAGCGAGGCAGATATTATGGCTATTTCGCAACAGCAGCGCCACCCGCCGCCGGCGGCTGATTCTTTCCTTCTGGCCACGCCGTTTCTGGTGGCCAATAGTGTGTGGTGCTGTTCAGCTCCGGCGGCGGATCCGACGACAAGGACAAGGAAGACGACGAGCTCAGGATCACGCCCAGCAACGGCGTCCTGGGCAGCCGACCATCGCCGGCGTCACTGCTCCGGGGCACCGGGGCGGCGTCACCACGCCGACGGCGGCTTCCAGTATGTGCCGGGACAAACGGTACAGTTTGCCATTGGCGACATTTCCCTGGGAGCGCCGGCAAGTGGCAGGGATCTGTGGAGTTGACGGACCTGGTGCCCGGGAGCCGCGCGGACACAGCTGCGGTGGTCAATATTGAGCGCCTGCTGTATCGCTGGACGCGGACCCGGCGGACAGTGTCATCAACATTCCCGCCAATGCCCGCGAGCAGGCATCACGGGCTGAACGAGGCGGTTGCCGCCGCCATAGAATTCCTGATTTTGCCGACGATAACGCGTTCAACAACTCGGCCAGCCAGCTGGTGGCAGTGCTGACCGACGACTACGGGTACACTGCGGTGCTGGTGGATGCCGCCACTGCCCGCGTTCCGGCTGTCGCCGGCGGATTGAGCGCATTACAGTGAGTGACACCCTGTACGACGCCTATCGCCGCTTCCTCGCCGATGCCGGCACGCCGTTCACCACGCCGGGCCACAAGCGCAATCCCGAATTGTGCGACGAACTGCTGGCACTGGACGTCCCCCATTACGGCGGAGTGGAAGACCGTCGTGTCTCCACCCGCAGGCTCGCCGCGGCTGAAAAGCTCGCCGGAGAGCTTTTCGTGGGGCGCGCACTGGTGCGGCTTCGGTACAGGGCTCTTCACATGGCAATGAAGCTATCGCGCTAAGCGTCGGCAAGCCCGGCGACAAGGTGATCGTAGCCCGCACGCCGCACAAATCCCTGTTTTCGGCCTCCGGTGCTGGCAGGCCTGGTCCCGGCGTGGGTGCGACCTGGAGATTGACCGCGGTGACCGGCCACTGCCGGCATGCCGGCGGAGCGCATCCGCGAGGCCCTGCAACAGCACCCGGAGGCGCGGGCGGTAATGCTGGTGAACCCAGTTATGTCGGCGGCGTGTCGGATGTGGCGGCGATTGCCCGGGTCGCCCACGAATACGGTGTACCGCTGACCGTCGACGCCGCCGCCTGGGGCGCCCACCTCGGTTTCACCCCGACCTGCTCCCCGCACGCCCTCCAGGCCGGGGCGGATGCCAGTGTTGGTCACCAGTGTCCACAAGCACATCACTGGTTTCACCAGTCATCGATGGTGCTGGCAGGGCGCGCTGATCAATTACGAGCGCCTGGGCGGTGCCTTCGAGGGCTTGCACACTACCAGCCCCTCCGGGGCGATTTTCGCCTCCATCGATCGCGCTCGCGCCCTGCTGCAGGACCGCGGCGAGGAACTGCTGGGCTGCCCATCTGGATCGCCGAGGAAGCTCGCGAGCGCTTGCGGCCAGGTGCCGGGCCTGGGGGTGGTGGGCCGGGAGATCGCCCGGCGCTGCCCCGCCCTGCTGATGCACGACCCAACCAAGGTAATTCCTCACGCTGTCGGCACCGGGGCCGATGGCCAGGTGGTTGCCGACGTGCTCGAGCGCCGGGGTATTCACCTGAGTTCGCCGGACCGGGATACTTTCTGTCCGCTTACCCTGGCGGACACCGAGCAGACGGTGGAGCGCATGGTCAGCGAGATCATCCGTGCCATCGAGGTATCGCGCCGCGCCGCGGCCACCGGTACCGGCCACAGCCTGGACGGTGGTTCCCGAGACGGTGATGTCGCCGAGGAAGCGTTTTTCGCCGACCACGAACGCGTGCCGGCAAGCCAGGCCATCGGCCGGATCGCCGCGGAAACCGCGGTGCCGTACCCGCCGGGCATTCCCGCCCTGGCGCCCGGGAGCGAATCCAGGGCGATGTGCTCAAGGCCCTGCATGCCGAGGTGGCGGGCGGGACCAGGGTCGCCTACTGCGGCGACCCGATTCTGCAGACCCTGCTGGTGGTCAGGGACTGAGCAGGGCGACGCTGGCCGCCGGGTTCAGCAGCCGGATGGTGCGCGTTGCCAGCGCTTTCTCGTCGCTGCCCTCCAGATCAACTGGCGCAGCCGGGCGGTAGTGAGGGAGGGATCCAGGGCCAGGCAGCTTGGCGGCAAGATTCAGTACCTGGGGAGAAGACATGGATGTGCCGTTGAGCTTCATCCGGTTGCCGCCGGGTACGTAGCTTTCACCTCGAAGCCATTGGCATAGATGTCCACCTTGCCGAGGCTGGTGAAACTGGTCCCTCGCCGGCGGCGTCCACCGCGCCCACGCTGAGTATGTTGGGGTAGTCGTAGCTGCTGGGGTAGAACTCGTCGAAGGTCACGTCGTTGTCGGAGTTGCCCGCGGAGGTGATGAACAGGATGTCGGGAGCGTCGCGGATCGCCTCGCGCAGGGCGGTGTCGCCGATGGTATAGATCTCCCGCGCCAGTTTCTTGCGCTGCTCTGGTGTACCGCCGGCGTTGTGCGCCTCCAACGCCTCCTCGATACTCCGCAGGGAACCGCCCCAGCTCATATTCACGGCACGCACCCCGGCGGCCTTGAAATATGCCACGGTATCTCGGGTCATTTGCGCGTCGGCCCTGGCCTGCGCGATGGTGGGCTCCTCGGGAATCTGGGTGTGACCGTAGGTCATGCGCGCCACCAGCACCCGGATGAACGGATTGCCCTCGACCGCGATACCCGCCACATGGGTACCGTGGGCGTAGTTGCCGTAGAGGGAGATTTGCTCGAAGAAATCCTTCACCGCGTCCTGCTGCAGGCTGCCAAGGTATTTGCGCAGGGCACTGGCCTCCTCGCTGTCGACATTGGACTGGATGTCACCCAGTCCCTTCATGTAGGCCTGCATGGTCCGCACATCAGTAGACATGTCGCCGACCGGGTAGAGCAGCGAGCGTTCCTTGTTGGCGTGCAGGTCGTAGGCGATGCCGTGGACATCGTCGACGTAGCCGTTGCTGTCGTCGTCGACGCCGTTATCCGCAATCTCGTTCTGGTTGCGCCACAGCAGCGGCTTGAATGCCTCGATGGTGGTATCCACACCACTGTCCCACACCGCCACCACCACCGGCGTGGCGGCGGCATCAGGCTTGAGTTCATATTTGCGCGACGCCCAGATATCGGGCTTGGCCACGTCGTTGGCAGCTATGTAGTCGGAGTACACCTCGATTACAGTCGGTGCATCCTCCAGGAAATGATCCATTGTGAAACTGACCGACACCAACGTGGAAGCCAAGTCGTAGCTGATGTTACCGGAATTGGCGTCGATCACCGGCTGGTAAGCGGAATCCAGGTTGCCGAGCACCAGGGGCCGGCTCAGGATCTCGGCGCGCCCCTTGCCACTCTTCACATTGTCCTGGACGATTTCGTAGTCGAGTCCCGCCAGGGCCTGTTCGAGGTTTTCCTTCAGGGCGGGCGTCAGCGGCTGGCCAGACAACTTGGCCTCCGCCAGGGCCTGGGAGTAGAGGCCCATGGTCAGGCGATTGGCCTCCTTGCTCTCCAGCGCGCGCTGTTTGGCGAAGCGGCTCGGGTAATCCTGCCAGCGATTCTCGAGCGCCGCGACGGCGCCAAGTACTGCGTAGTAATCCTGTACGGTGTTGTCATCGCGTATATCGTAGCTGGCGAGGTCCGCCTCGATATCCGCCGCAACCGCATTTGCCAAAGCCAGCAGCGCGGGTCGGTTTTCCGGCAGGTAGAGGTCGGTGACTTTCACGTCAAGCTGGTAACTGTGGCGCGGTAGGTCATCCTTGCGGGTAATCACCGGCTTGCCGGTCGCCTGCTGCTGAGCTGCCGGCGCCTGCCCGGCACTGCCGGCTAGCAAGGGGACCGCCGCCAGGCTGGTCGACAGGGACAAAACCAAGGAAGCCACCAGGGGCTGCAAATTCATAGGGAACACTCCTGCAACATAAAACCCCGACCAGACAGCCGCCGGATTAAAGGACTGGATTCTAAGCGAATTTGGACAGCTTGGCTGCCCGCCAGTTCAGTGTTGCTGGAGAAACCGACAGCCGGGAGATCAACCGGCAGGAGTGACGCAAGCTCGCCTCGCGACCTACTGCGTCGGCGAAACAATTTTCCGGGGAGCGTTGCAATGCAACCACTCCGGCGGGCGGGTCAGGCGCGATTCTGCGTTTCCTGCCAGACCCCGATTGCCAGAACGCTGGAGTAGATAAAAAGTATGATAGCCATGATATTCACCTGTAAAGCTGCGGATCGCCCGGCGATCCAGTTGTTGCAGTCACTGGCGAAGAGTGTAGGCTGGGGATAAGCCTATAAAAATAGCCGTTATTGCACGCCCGCGTTGCAGAAACGGATATGGCTCCGAACAACTGGAGGATTGCGCCATGCACCGTATTCCACTGTTCCTGTTGGCACTGGCTTCGACTGTCACCTGGTCGGCGGAAAACTACTCCTGCATGGACCAGCCCCGGCACCGACAGTTCGATTTCTGGGCGGGCAGCTGGCGGGTGACGGACCAGGCCGGAGACAAGATCTACGGCAATAACACGATCAGCATCGAACAGGGTGGGTGCCTGTTGCGCGAAAGCTGGCGGGGAACCGGCGGCAGCAGCGGTGGCAGCCTCAACTATTACGATCCCCGGGACCAGATGTGGCACCAGCTCTGGGTAGACAAGGACGCCTCCATCATCACCATTGCGGGCAACATGGAGGACGGCAGCATGGTACTGACGGGAAATATCTACTACCTGGCCGAGCGGCGTCAGGCCGACTTTCGCGGTACCTGGACCCCGTTGCCGGACGGCCGGGTAAGACAGTTTTTTGAGGAAAGGGACAGCGAAAGCAAGTGGCAGCCCTGGTTCGATGGCTACTACCTGCGCGCTGGCGAAACCGACCGCAACAGCGACGGGTAGTACCAGGCCAACGCCGCGGCCCGGGCGCACACGAAGATCACGAAGGCAGCCCACAGGCCGTGGACGCCATACACCGGTGACAGCAGCCACCACGCGAGCATGAATGCCAGCAGCGAGGCGGCGGAAGCATTGCGCATTTCCCGGGTACGGGTGGCGCCGATGAATATTCCGTCTAGCTGAAACGCGGCGAAGGACAACAGTACGTACAGCGCGGCCCAGCCTATCGCGGCGTCGGCGGCGGCACGCACCTCGGGCAGCGAGGTGAGCGCGTTCACCGCCTGCTCACCAAAACAGACGATAAGCAGTGCGAGTCCTGTTGCGGTGCCGGCCGCGAGCTCGGTGGAGCGCCGCACCGCCGTCACCAGCTGCTGTCGTCGCCCCGCCCCCAGCGCCTCCCCCACCAGGGCCTCGGCCACAAAGGCGTAACCATCGAGGAAGAACGCGCTGAAGGAGATCAGTTGCAACAGGATGTGATTCGCCCCCAGCACCGCATCGCCGTAGCCGGCACTCTGGTTGGTGAACCAGGCGAAGGAGAACAGCAGCATCAGGGTGCGCAGCAGGATGTCGCTGTTGGCGGCCAGCAGGCGCAGCATCTTC
>JAWKZM010000035.1:0-36557 GCA_041395965.1 Halioglobus sp. | reverse complement strand
CAGACATCTCAGGCCGCGGCCACCCCTTAGGATTGATGGCTTCAGTATAAGGACATGGGCGAGGATTGCCTAGCGTTCCTGTTGCGCCGGGCGCTTGAATCGCGCAGTCTGTCAACCGGGATACGTTTTTTTACACCGGTTTTCACGCGGCGGAGGAAGGAATATGCAGGACGGCGCTGCTTCCAGGCAATTTTGCGCGGCCGATTGCCTGGCGCTGGTGGAGCGGTCGCCGGCGGCGGTTGCCGCGCAGGACAAGGCGGCCTGGTTGTCACTGTTTGCCCGCTACAGCATCGTGGAGGACCCGGTCGGCTCGGCGCCGCACCTCTGTGGCCTCTACGACCGGCGGACCGGCCACCGCGGCCCGGGCTGCCTGAGCCGTTTTTTCGACACCTTCATCGCGCCCAACACCATCGTGTTTCACGTGGACCGGGATAGCGTTTGCGGTTTGCACGTGATGCGGGACCTGACCATAGAGATAACCATGGCGCCGGAGGTGGTCGTCCGTGTTCCCATGCACCTGTTGTACGAGCTGACCGTCGAAGCGGGTGAGCTGAAGATCTTTCGTCTGGCCGCGCACTGGGAACTCTGGCCGATGCTGAAACAGCAGCTGTCCGGCGGCAGGGCGTTGCTCACGGTGGGCAACGCCGCCGCCGTGCGCATGCTGCGTTACCAGGGTATCGGTGGTGTTGCGGGATTCATGCGGGCGCTGTCCAGCGTCGGTGCGCCGGGGAAGGAGCGGGCCACACGGTTTGCCCACTACTTCAACGCGGGCGACGCGACATCGCTCGCGGGGCTGTTCGCCAGTCCCGCGGTCGCGGTCGCCTTTCCCCAAGCCGGACCCCGGCTGTCCCCCGCGGCGCTGATCGGGCAGGGGGGCACCCTGCATTGCACCAAGCTGCTGGCCGCCGGAAACGTGGTGTCGGCCACGGTGGCCTACAGGCGCGCCGATCGTGAATGGCAGGGCGTGGCGCTGTTCGAGCTGGACCGGCGCAGCCTGCGCATCGTGGACCTGACGTTTTACTGGTCCGGCGACTGATAGCATCGCCGCCGGGATGGCGCGTGGATGAATACGGGGCGGGGGCGTTTGGGCTTTGCCGGCCCGACACCGTATAATCGCCGCTTCTTTTGCAGACTCGCCGGACCCCCATGACCGTACGCACCCGTGTTGCGCCATCGCCTACTGGCGACCCCCACGTCGGCACCGCCTACATCGCCCTGTTCAATCTCTGTTTCGCCCGCGCCCACGGCGGCCAGTTCCTGCTGCGCATCGAGGATACCGACCAGGCGCGCAGCACGCCGGAATCGGAGCAGGCGATACTGACTCCCTGCGCTGGCTGGGCCTGGAGTGGGACGAGGGCCCCGATGTGGGTGGTCCGCACGGGCCATACCGGCAGAGCGAGCGTATGGCGATCTACGCGGCGCACGCGCAACAACTGGTGGATGCGGGCAAGGCCTTCGTCTGTTACCGCACCGAGCAGGAACTGAACGACCTGCGCGAGGCGCGTCGCGCCGCCGGCACCAGCACCGCGCTCAAGCCCTCTGATTTGATGTTGTCCCCCGAAGAGCAGTCCAGCCGCCGTCTGCAGGGTGCCCCTCACGTGATACGCATGCTGGTGCCCGAGCAGGAGGGCGCCTGCGTTATCGAGGACATGCTGCGCGGCACCATCGAACTGGACTGGGGCATGGTGGACGCCCAGGTGTTGCTGAAGTCGGACGGTATGCCCACGTATCACCTGGCCAACGTGGTGGACGATCACCTCATGGGCATTACTCACGTGCTGCGCGGCGAGGAGTGGATCAATTCCGCACCCAAGCATAAATTACTTTACGAGTACTTCGGCTGGGACATGCCGCAGCTGTGTCACCTGCCGTTGCTGCGCAACCCGGACAAGTCCAAGCTGAGCAAGCGCAAGAACCCGACCAGCATCCTGTACTACCAGCGCATGGGGTTCCTGCCGGAGGCGCTGCTCAATTACCTCGGCCGCATGGGCTGGTCCATGCCGGACGAACGGGAGAAGTTTTCCCTCCAGGACATGCTGGCGCAGTTCGACCTGCAGCGCGTCTCGCTCGGCGGGCCGATCTTTGACGTCCAGAAACTGAGCTGGCTGAACGGCACCTGGATTCGCGAGGAGCTTGACGAGGCGCAACTGGCGCAGCGGCTGGTGGACTGGGCGTACAACCGCGACAACCTGATGAAAGTGCTGCCCCACGCGCAGAAACGCATGGAGACCCTCAGTGATTTCGCACCGCTGGCGGGTTTCCTGGTGTCGGGTACCCTGCCGCTGAACGAAAACAGTTTCGCCGGTCTGCCGGGTGAGCGCGAGGACATCGTCCGGGTCCTGCAGTTCGCACTGTGGCGACTGGAGGCGATGCGCCACTGGTCGCGTGATACGGTGTGGAGCGAAATGAAGGGCCTGGCGGACGCGATGGGCGTGAAGGTAAAGGATTTCCTCGCACCGCTGTTTGTCGCCATCGCCGGCTCCAGCGCGTCATTTTCGGTGGTAGACTCGATGGAGCTGCTGGGACCGGATATGAGTCGGGCGCGGTTGCGCCACGCGATCGAGGTGCTCGGCGGCGTCTCCAAGAAGGCGATGAAGCGGCTGGAAAAGGACTACGAGGCATTGAGCGAGGGCTAGGCAATGGCGGGAAACATGGCAACTTCAATGGTCGCGACCCTGTTGCGCGCGACCAATGGCATCCAGAGCAGCCCCGCCGCCATCAAGCCGCGGCAGTTGTTGCAGCTGTACGATATCGAGAACTGTCCCTACTGCCGTCTGGTGCGGGAGGCGTTGACGGAACTGGACCTGGACGTGGAAATCTATCCCTGCCCGAAGTCCGGTGAGCGGTTTCGACCGGAGCTGGTGGAGCGCGGCGGCAAGGCGCAGTTTCCCTACCTCGTCGACCCCGACACCGGGGTCGAGATGTACGAATCGCTGGATATCGTCGCCTACCTGTTCGAGACCTACGGCCAGCGCGAGCTGCCCCTGAAGTGGAAGGCGGAAAACTCCAGACCTTCGGTTCCATGCTGGCCAGCGCGCCCCGTGTGAACCGCGGGATGCAGGCCCGTCCCGGCAGGATGCCGGAGTACCTGCTGGAGCTGTACAGCTTCGAATCCAGCCCCTACGCACGGCCGGTGCGCGAACTGCTGTGCGAGATGGAGATTCCCTACATCGTGCGCAACTGCGGCCGCACCCGCCTCGAAGAGTGGGTGCTCCCGCCCCTGCGCGAGCGGCTCAACATTCAGCCCGACAGCGAACTGGAAAATCGTCGCGTGTTGCAGAACACCGAAGGCAAGGTGTCCATTCCCTACCTCTACGACCCGAACACGGAACTGGGCATGTTCGAGTCAGCGGACATTATCAACTACCTGCAGTCAACCTACGGCGCCTGATGCGTCAGTGATGGTGTCCGCCGGCGCCGTGCACGTGGCCATGGGCCAGTTCCTCCGCGCTCGCGGCGCGGGTCTCCACTACCTCAATGTCGAAGACCAGGGTCTTGCCCGCCAGCGGGTGGTTGGTGTCGATATCGGCGCTGTGCCGTCCGGCCTTGATCACGGTGACGCTGCGCATGCCGTCGCTGGTGCTGAGTTGCACCACTGCGCCCGGTTGTAGTTTGCCGCGGTAGGCCAGGTGTTTGATCGGCACACGCTGCACCTTGTCGGGATTACGCAGGCCGTAGCCGTCTTCCGGGCGCACGGTGGCGCTGAAAATATCGCCGCTGTCGCGGCCGGTCATCGCGGTCTCGAGGCCGGGGATAATATTGTTGGCGCCGTGCAGGTAAGCGGCTGGCTCGCCACCCAGGGACGTCTCCAGGGCGGCGCCCGCCTCGTCGCGCAGGGTGTAGTGAAAAGTCACCACGGTTTCCGGTCCGATCTGCACAGCGTGTCTCCTCTTGTCTGTGAAGCGTGGATAGTAATGTCTCGCGCCCGCTACGCCTAGTCGTGCCATACCCGGAACCGCCTAATGCGCGGCAGGGTTCAACCCAATGCACCCGCGGCATTGCCGCCCGTGAGCCGATACGCCACTATGGGCGCCTCGTGGTATTTACGAAGGAAGCACACATGTCCCAGGACAATCCGGCACCCGAGAGCGCGGGCCTGCCTGAGGCGATCAACCGGGATGTCGCCGAGCTGGTCAACCACCTGCGCTGCAGCAACGCCCCGGACGCGGTGCTGGCCGAGGCGACGCGGCACATTCAACAGGCGATGGAAGCCCTCAGGCCCTGGCTGCAGCAGGGCGAGGGCTGGTCGACGGTTTCCATCGCCAGCGACACGCCCGGTTTTGCCTGGCGCGACGACGACCTCACCTCGGTCATGCCCTACAGCCCGGTCAGCGGCAAGCGCAATGCGATCGCGCCGCCAATGAAATTGTGGAAAGCGGGCGGCAACGAGGTGCGCGGGGAAGCGATATTCTCGCCGACTTACGCGGGTCCGCCCAATGCAGTGCACGGCGGTATCATCGCGGCGGTTTTCGACGAGATTCTTGCCATGGCCAACGTGATCTCCGGTAACGCGGGATTCACCGGCACGCTGACCATCAAGTACCACGACAAGACCCCATTGAACACGCCGATCGAACTGAGGGGTATCAATGTGCGCCAGGACGGCCGCAAGCAGCTGAGCCGCGGCGAGATGCGGGTGAACGGCAAGGTGACGGCGAGTGCCGAGGGCCTGTTTATGTGCGCCGCGCGGCGCGACGGCTAGCGCGTCGCGCGCACGCCGGAGCTGGTATTGTCTCAGGCCCTGCGCAGGGCGAGCGCCGCCAGCAGCGCCGTGGTCCATTCATAGGCCATCGCGCCGTAGGTGTAGTTGCCCACCTGCTCAATGCCGGTGACCGTCGCGAACAGGCGCGTCAGCGCGAGCCCGCCCACCACCAGCAGCAAGGCCGCGAGCGCGGGGCGATACACGTCCTTGCGCAACGCCCCCAGCAGGCAGAACAACCCGAAGCCGGTTTGCAGCCCGCCGTACATGGCGCTGATTTCGACCACGGCGTCCGCGGTGTTCATGGAGAGTCCCGCATACCCGGCGGGTATGTCAGGCGAGATAAGGCACACCACGCCATAGGGCACGAACACCAGCGCGGGAAATCCAGAGGATCACTTTTCCCAACACGGCTTGCTCCTTTTAATTATGTAGACCGGCGCCGGCCAGCTTAGCACAGGCCCCGCCGGTTGACAGGGGTGGTGGCTATCACTAGAATGCGCTCCTTCTCATTGATTATCGGCTGTTAAAAGTTTAGTTTGATCAATGTGTTAGCGCAGTTTTTGGGGCTATAGCTCAGCTGGGAGAGCGCAACACTGGCAGTGTTGAGGTCAGCGGTTCGATCCCGCTTAGCTCCACCAACAAACCAGGGGCCCGGGGACCAACAGTCCCCGGGCCTTTTCTGTTTAGGCCTCAGGGGACCTACTAGCCGAGAAATTGCCTGGCGAATGCTTCAATGCGGCGCTTTTTTTCGTCTATGGAGCTGAGGACGGTCTTGCCATCACTGCCGAAGAAATTCGTGCCGTTGACCATGGTGACGCCGGCTTCGGCGAGCCGGGCGTGGGTTTCCGGCCCAGGGTTCCTGACGCCGGACCAGATCTCGAAGGGCCTGTCCGCGTCGCCCATCTCCTGTCGGATGGCGCGCATCTGCGCCAGCAGGGGCAGCAATTCCTCCTCGGTGTGGCTCACCGCCATCCAGCCGTCCTGCGTGGCGGCCCGGCGCATGGCGGCGGGCGCGTAGCCCCCGACCAGGATCGGTACCGGGGCGGTGGTGCCGGGTGACATCCTCACCGGTTCCAGCTGGTAGTACTCACCGGAGAACTGGTATGTCTCGCCGCTCATGAGTCCGCGCACAATCTGCAGTTGCTCGTCCGTCCGCCTGCCCCGCGTGTGGAAATCCTGTCCCACCATGTCGAACTCCGCTTTCTGCCAGCCGACTCCCACCCCGAGGGTAACCCGGTTGCCGGACAGGTACGCGGCGCACGAGACCGCCTTCGCCGCGCTGATGGGGTCGCGCATCGGCAGGATGTAGATGGTAGTCAGGAAGTGGAGCCTGTCGGTGGCCTGGGCGAGTGCCGAAACCAGTACCCACGGATCGGGCCAGTGCGTGCCGGGATTCCAGAGAATATCGCCACTGTCGGTGTACAGGTATTGATCGATCTGGGTTTGCGTCGTCACGAGGT
Organism: Halioglobus sp.; assembly: GCA_041395965.1. Lineage (GTDB taxonomy): Bacteria > Pseudomonadota > Gammaproteobacteria > Pseudomonadales > Halieaceae > Marimicrobium. Next base: position 30,395 of record JAWKZM010000035.1, on the reverse strand, counting down.
GGTCGGCGACGGACACCCCGTGGAAGCCCAGGTCCTCGCAAAAACGAGCGAGTTCCACCACCTGCTCCAGTTCGACGAAAGCCAGCGACTGCCAGAATTTCATTTTTACCTCTTGTGTCAATTTGCAGTGGCGACGGTGGCGCGTTATCCAGGGCGACCTGTGCTGGACTATTCTGCCAGATTTAAATATAGTTTCAACTATAAAAAATACGCGGTGTCCGACTGTGCACGCAGGTAAGACCTATGACAGATAACGGCCTCGCTCACCTGGGTCGCGCCAAGCTGGCGCAACTGGGCCGCGAGTACATGGCGGCGGCGCAGTTCAACAGTCGCACCGGCTACGCGGCGCTGCGCATGAACCGCGGCGAGGACGCCTACAGGACCGTCGCCATCGACAACTGGATGGCGGCCAGCCCGATCTATACCCGCCGGATGCAGCGGGCGATGGGATTCGCCGGCGGCGATGACGTCGCGACCATATTCAAGGGGCTGCAGCTCGAATGCGGGCTTGCGCACCAGTATTTCAATGCGCATTTTGCGGTGGATTCGCCGCACAGCGGGCGCTTCTGGCTGGAAAGCTGCGGCCCGCTGCTGGAAACCGAGCCCCGTGGGGAGGATGCCGTCAGGGTCATGTGCCACGACATCGAGGATCCCACCTTCGACGCGACCGCGATCGCAACCAATCCGCGGGCCCGCATGCGCCCGGTGCACCGGCCGCCGCGGCGTCCGGCGGATCGTAAGCCCCATTGCGAGTGGCAGGTGTTCATCGATCCTGCCGCGCGGCCTCTGGCGGAGCCGGAGGTGTCCCGCACCCTGCGGCGTTGCGCGCTCGCCGGGCTGGAAATTTCGCGGCCGCCGGAGGCGGGTGAGCCGGGCGGCATGGACTGGTACGACGGCAACGTGCAGGATCAGTTGCATCTCGAACAACTGTCGCACCCGGCGCTGGTCGTTGTCTGCAAGGAACTGGCGTTGCAGAACCATTTGCTCATCAAGGGTTTTACCATGGTGGTTGAAAGCCTGTATGGCCGCGCCGCCGCGCAGGCCGTCGCCGAGTTCCAGATGACCGGCAGCGCCTGGGTAATGGCCCGGCGGCTGGCGCAGTGGGCGGGGTGGGAGGACGGTGGCATCGACGCGGTGATCGCTGTCCTGGCGGTGCACCCGCTGTTCCAGCCGCTGGAATACCAGGCGATCCGGCTGCAGCGGGTTGATGAATTCACCGCGCGAGTCGTGGTTCCCGGCCCCGCGCAGGCGGACCACGAGTTCCTCAGCTGGCTCACGCTGCTGGACCAGGGTTTCACCGCGGGCCTGGCGTCGCTGGTGCGGGGTGTGGATCCCCGGGCAGGCTGTCGCCGGGCCGCCGCCGGCGATTCCGGTTGGATCATCGAGATAACGCCTGGTAGCGAGCCGGTCCAGGAGCCCCTGTCAGTGCAGATCGCCACAGGGACCGTGCTGTACCAGACCCGCTTCAGGGATCGGCTGCCAGTGTTGGAAGTTCTGGCGTAAGCCGGTCGTACAGCCCGGGATGCTTGTCAGCGCTGCGCGCCGGATCACTTCCCGTGCAACAGGCTGGCGACCGCCTCCGCCGCATCCCGGGTCGCGCCGGCGATCAGGCCCGGACCCCTGCAATCGCCGATGGCCTTCACCACAAATCCCGCTGCCGCGCACTCGTCGGCAAGGGCGGGCGCGGCGACCGGCGTTCCCGCGATGATGACGGTATCGGCTTTGATCAACCGTTCCGTCCCGTTGCCGGAGCGGATGAGCACGCCGTTGGCTTCTATGCGCAGGATGGCTACCCGCGTATTGAGCGTGACGTGCAGCCTGTCGAGGCGGTCCATGTGCTCGCTGCGACGTTTCTTGCCCACCTCGGGCGTGATTTTATTGCCCGTCTCCAGCATGTGGACCCGCCGGCCCCGGTGCGCGAGAAACTCGGCCAGTTCGACCGCCGCCAGGTCCGCGCCGATAATGACCACCTCCTTCCCCAGTGGCATCCAGGCCTTGCTGGCGACGCGCAGCAGGGCAGGGATAACGAGGCGCTGCAGGGGGCGCGGCAGCCCCGCGAGTTGCGCCCGCAGCTGCGCGCCGGTGACGACATGGGCCAGCTCGGCACCTGGAATGGCGGGAGTTGTCATCCGCGCGCCGGTGGCGACGAGCACCGCATCGGGCTTGAGCGCCTGCAGGCGCGCCACGCTGGCTTCCACCCCGAGCTCGACGGTAATGGGCAGGCGTTTCATCTCGGCTATCAGAAAGCGCAGAAAGGGTTCGTTGTCCCGGTGGACCGTGGATGCCAGTACCAGTGAACCGCCCAGGCGCTGCTGTTTCTCCAGCAGCGTCACCCGGTGGCCCTGCTCGGCCGCCTGCCTTGCCGCCTCCATGCCGGCGGGTCCGCCGCCGATGACCACCAGGTGCTGCGGTGCGGCGGTGATTCCCCGTGGCAGTTCGGATTCCCGGCCCGAAAGCGGGTTGACCGCGCAGCGCAGGTCGTCGTAGGTCTGCATCGCGTCGATGCAGCTTTCGCAGGAGATACAGCGGCGTATCTGCCGATACCGACCCGTGGCGATCTTGTTGGGCAGATCCGGGTCCGCCAGCAGGGGCCTTGCCATCGCCACCAGGTCCGCCTGCCCACGTGCGATGATCGCCTCGGCAACGACGGGATCGTGGATGCGTCCTACGGCCATCACCGGCACGTTCACCACATTGCGTATCGATTCCGCATTCGCGGCGTTCATGGCGTGGCCGGCTTCCGAGCGGCTGACCATCTGGGTCACCAGTGCGTCGCTGATACCGCCGCTCACGCGGAAGCAGTCCACGCCGGCAGTCACCAGCGCAGGCGCGATGGCCTGGGTATCCTCCAGTCCGCGCCCCCCCGGCGTGCGCTCGTACCCGGAAATGCTGAGGGTAACGGGGAAGTCGCGCCCGGCCCGCGCCTTGATCTGCTCGAGCACTTCGACCAGGAAGCGCGCGCGGCTCTCCGGCCGGAAGGCAGAGTAGTCGTCCGTTCGCTTGTTGCGCAGGGGCGACAGGAACGAACCCAGCAGGTTGTAGCAGTGCGCCGCGTGCAGTTCGATGCCGTCATAGCCCGCCTCCCGCGCGCGCCGGGCGGCCTCGCCGTACTGGATAGCGATCGCAGGCAGCTCGTCCGCGCCCAGCTCGCGGCTGTGCCACCCCCATACCGGGGCCACCGCCACCGAGGGCCCCAGCGGTTGCGGACCGCCGAACAGTGGCGCGACGCTTTCGGGCCCGGTATGGCTGAGCTGCGGCTGCACCTTGGCGCCGTGCTGATGAATGGCCTCCACCAGCGGGCGATGGGAGTCGATGAACCGGTCGTCGCCCAGCGTCATCGAGCGGTGCATATAGGGATGATCGACCGCCACGGTGACCAGTTCCAGCGTGATCAGGCCGACGCCACCCCTGGCCCTCTCCGCGAAGTGCGCGATCAGGCGTGCGCTTGGCGTCTGGTCCTCGTTGCAGTACGCGGTGGTCATAGGTGACATGACCATGCGGTTGCGCAGCTGCATATTGCCTATGCGAATGGGTGAAAGCAGTTGGGGGAATTGCTGTGGCATGCCGGGTTCATCTGCAGTCGGGTTAAGCACGGGAAACATGTTTGGTTCAGGAATTTTCCCCGTGCGCGCAGTGTACACTCAAATCCCGTGATCCGGTGCCCCTCGACGTGGCAGCCAGCGGGAGGCCGGTTTAACCCCGGCGCAATCCGCGCCTCCATGGGACAACGCAGGCGCGATTTCATGTCCGCAAAAAAAAGCCCTGGATGGATGATCCAGTTCACACTTCACCGGGGACTGATTGACAAGGTAAGGTGTTCGGATATCATGCTGGAACAGCGGTAAACCCCCAGGTTACATCCGTGAATGGTTAAATTTGGCATACGACAATACTGCTCGGACCAGGGCGCCGCGGGGGCAATGACTAGATAGAGCGTCCTGCCAATTCCATCGAGTGACGAGAATCCCTTGCCGAATGCTGAAGGACGTGTGATTTGAAAGCCATTGTTCATATCGGGACTGAAAAGACAGGCACGACCTCGATTCAACGATTTTTGTACCTGAATAGAAGAAAACTGAAAAAGGCCGGGTTCCACTTCATCCAGAGCGCCGGAAAAACCAACAACCGCGCGTTGCCTGCCTATTGCATCAGCGAGGAGCGCTTCGACGATTTTTTTCGCGCGGAAGGTATCAGAACGCCCGAGGCCAAGCAGGACTTCAAGAAGCATTTTCTCCAGACCTTCGAAAGTGAAATAAAATCCGCGTCACCGAATACGCACACCTTCATCATGTCCAGTGAGCATTTCCACTCCAGGATCCGAACCCCTGAGGAAATGGACAATGTTTACCGCTTTCTGTCGACCTACTTCGATGAATTCAAAATCATCTGTTACCTCCGGGAGCAGGTGAGCACCTGCACGTCCTATTACTCGACACACCTGAAATCCGGTGGTACTGATTCCTTTGCCGCGTTTTTACGCCGGTGCAAGCCGGGCAATTACTACTTCAATTACTACGAACTGCTGGCGAACTGGGAGCGTTGCTTCGGTCTTGAGGCCCTGGACGTCGCGCTGTTCTCGCCGGACCGGTTTTTGCACAACGATCTGCTCGATGATTTCACCGCCAGGATCGACCCGGCGCTGTTGGGCACGCTGAATAAGTCCATACAATCAGAAAACGAGTCCCTCAAGCCGGCAGGACAGGCTTTGGCCCGAGCAGTCAATATCATCTTCCCGGTGACTTCAGAGGAAGCGGATGTCACCGGGATGCGCGACCGGTGCAAGAAAATAATCATGCAGCAGATGACCGGCCGGGGCCAACAACCGACGCCTGAAGTTCGCGCATCGATCTATGGCAGTTTTATCGACAGCAACAGGGAACTGCAAAAAAAGTTTTTCCCGCACGAAGAGACGATTTTTCCGCCACCCGCCGATGAGCCTGCATCCGTCAATACCATTGATGAGAGTGACTTTGCTGTCGTAGCGAACGTGCTCAGTTTGATCAGCAAACAGGGTAAGGGCCTGCTGTCGAATGATGCACACATGAAGGCGTGTACCACGATCTTTTCCTGCATCAGCGATATAACGAGGCCGCTCGGCGAAGAACCCGGCCGCGAAGTGACCATGGCGGGTGTCAAGGTTGTACTCACCGACGAGGACGCAATCTTCCTGCGTCGAGCGGCGCTTCGTATCGAGGGTCGTGATATCAAGGCCGCTTTCAGATTGATGACACTGTCCGGCGAGGTCAGGCCGAATTCGCAGGCGATAAAGGCGAAACTGGAGAAGTACCGGGAGCGGCTCGATCAGGCACCGAAACCCCAGTTTTTGCTGTCCTTTCACCCGGCTGCCGTCAGGAAAGACGTGGACGAGAAAAAACTGGTGAAACTTTACCAGCGATGGCTCGCATCCCTGAGTGTGCCGGGCGGCAGCCCCTTGAACGGGTTGTTTGAAACCCGGACCGTGAACCCGGACGGGACGGTCATCGAACCCGGTTCGATAGGGATGGAAAGCTACAGTATCATTGAGGCCGATTCCCTGGAGGAAGCGGTTGCGATCGCCAGGGAATGCCCCTACCTCGAAACCGGCGGGACGATCAATGTTTCAAGATTGATCTACCCCGGTATCGGGTGAGCCCGCACAGAGGTTCCGCCAGGCAGCGGGTCGAGTTAACGTGCCAACATCAGGATAATAGATAACATGGCCGCCCAGTTTAATAAAAAGATTCGCTATGTCGCAGACCGGTGCCGCAATGCCTACTGGATGCTTCGCAATGGCAATTTCAAACTGATATTCAAGAGCATCTACGTCGAGTTGAGTCACCGCGCCGCCATTGTCCGTAGCTGGTTGCAGAGGCCAATGGCGCTCGATGACAGCCAGGTTCCCGGTTCTGTCTACGTCAACAAGCGCAAGGTGGTGCCGCCGAGTTACCGGCCTACGCGGTCCTGCGCTCCCCCGGCGCTGGAATCGCGGGTCGATGCGGCGGTCGTCGCGACGCAGCTCAACCAGATTCTTTCCTCGATTACCGTCGCGGCAGAGGATCCATCATGACTGACAGGACCAGGATTGCCGTTATCACCGTCACGTTTAACGGCAGGGCGTTCCTCGACAGCTTTTTCTCATCCCTGCTGGCCGTGGAGCAGGAGGGCGTTGAACTCGAGATAGTCATGGTGGACAACGGCTCGACCGATGGCTCTGTTGCATGGGTCAGGGAAGCTTATCCGGCCGTCGCCGTCCTGGAGAATGATGAGAATAATTATGCGCGGGCGCTTAATCTGGGTATCGCGCATTCGCAGGCGGAGTATGTGGTCATCTCCAATAACGATGCCACAGTGCACCCGGGCTGGCTGAAAGGCTTTCTGGATGTGTTCCAGTCCGACGAACGCATAGGCGCCGTGCAGAGCAAGATTTTTTTCGCCGGCAAGGACAAGATCAACAGTGTGGGCGTGGAGGAGATCGAGCACTTTTATTTCAGGGACATCGGCTTCGACGATGACGACTCCGCCCGTTATGCGCAGCCGGCCGAGCGCGAATACGTCACCGGCGGCTCCGTGATGTTCCGCAGGCAGTGCCTGCAGGACGTGGGTGACTGGGATGAAGAATTCATCATGTTCATGGAGGATGTCGATTACAGCGCACGCTGCCGGGCAAAGGGGTGGAAACTCTGGTACTCGCCCTCCAGTGTCCTGTACCACCACTATCATGGCAGCTCCTCGCAGGCGCTCTGCGAATATTTCTGCACGCGCAATCGCTTCCTGTTTGTGGCCAGGCATTTCCCTCTCGAGCTGCCCGCGTGTATTCCGACCTCGCATTTTTACAAGAAGGGCGAGTATGACCTGCTGGTTCGCGCACTGCTGCACGGCATGCGCAAAATGTATCACCACCATGATACTGGCGTTTTTTCCCAAGTGCTGGCGGACCTGCAGAAATGCCTGCCCGGATATATCGGCGACGTTAGCGCCTACACATTTTTTTCCCAGTTGGAGGTTGTCCTGGGATTGCGCAGGATCAGGGTAGGAATCTACGACCACGCGGGGCATTTCGCCGGGGGTGGTCAGCGCTACGTGGCGGAGATGGCGGTCATCATGCAGGAGCGCTATGACGTCACTTACATATTCAATAACGACGTGACACTGCGCGACTACAAGGACTGGTTTGATCTGGACCTGACGCGCAGTGCGATGAAGATTATCAGAATACCTTTCTTCGAGAAGATCAAACGCTACACGCCGGATGAAGGCATGGTTCTCGGTGAGACCAGTAACCCGTTCGACATTATCAGCCGGGATACCTTGAATTACGACATCTTCGTGAACGCCAATATGTTGGGTAAGGTCAATCCGCTCTCACCCGTGTCCATTTTCGTCTGCCACTTCCCCGACCAGGAGAAAGGTCGTTTTTTCCAGGTTCACAAGTACGACCACCTGATCATAAATGGCGACTATACGGGGGGCTGGGTGGAGAAACGTTGGGGTCTGGCGCCCACCGAGAAATTTTACCCGCCGGTGAACATGTACAATCCCGAGAGCTCGCCGGATTCCAAGGAAACAATCGTGCTCTCGGTCTCCCGGTTCGAAATCAGCGGAAGCAAGAAGCAGGTAGAACTGGTGGAAGCGTTCAGCACCCTGTGCCGGGAAAACCCCGAGGCGACCCGCGGCTGGAAACTCGTTATGGTCGGTGGCAGTACGCCCGAAAACACTTACCTGGAACTCGTGGATCAGGCGGTAGCGAGGGCCGACTGCGACATCGAGGTAAGGGCCAACGCGGCCGTCAGTGAAATCCGCGATCTTTACCGTCGCGGTGCGATCTTCTGGCACGCCTGCGGGCTGGATGAAACCCGGCCAGAGCGCGTGGAGCATTTCGGTATGACCACGGTGGAGTCCATGCAGAATTACTGTGTGCCGATCGTCATAGACGGTGGTGGCCAGCGGGAGATCGTCGAGCACGGGGAGTCCGGTTATCGTTTTGCCAACCTGGCCGAACTGAGGTCTTTGACACTTTCCGTCATGACGGATCCACAGCGCCGCCGGCAGATGGCCGAGCGCGCCTTCCAGCGCAGCCAGCTGTTCAGCCAGGCAGTCTTCAGGGGCAGGGTGGAGAAGCTGCTGGACGAGGTCGAGTGCGAACTGCTGGGACGCGACGTACTGCCCGGCGCCGGCGCACGGGCGTGCTAGGCGGCGAGCGCGGGCGGGACGCCCGGTCGTGAAGCTGATACTGAATGGCGAAGCCCTGCGGCCCCCGATCACCGGTGTCGGCAACTACACCTTTCATCTGCTCGAACAGTATCTGGATAACCCCGGTATCGACGAGATTCACTCGTTCAGTGGCACGCACTGGCTCTCCGGTGAGGCGCAACGGGCGGTGACGGCCGCCGTGAAGGCCCGCAGGGGCCGGGCGAGCAGCGCATTGCGGACAGCGTGATCGCAGCGACGCGGCAGGTCATCGGCGCGTTGCCGGGCGCGAAACCGCTGTACGCACGTATTATGGACAGGCGCTTTGAGCGGCGGGCAAATGCCCTGTCCGGCGCGGTGTATCACGAGACCAATTATGTCCTCAAGCCCTACAAGGGTCCCTGCGTAACGACCGTCCACGACCTCTCCCATATCCGCTTCGCGCAGTTTCACCCCCGGCATGTCATCGACTGGCTGGATCGCGGTTTGCCCGCCTCCCTGGAACGCGCCGACTGTGTTATTACCGTGTCCAACCTGGTGCGTGATGAGTTGTTGCAACATTTTGATATCCCGGAGTGCAAGGTCCGGACCGTCTACGAGGTGTGGAGGCGGGTTACCGACCGCGCACGGCGCAGGAAACAGCCACGGTGTTGTCCCGTTACGGTTTAACGCACCAGCAATACGTGTTGCTGGTGGCCACCCTCGAGCCGCGCAAGGGCATCGATGTCCTCCTCAATGCCTGGTCCCTGTTGCCGGAAGCACTGCGCCGCGCCTTTCCGCTGGTGTTAACCGGTTCCTCCGGTTGGAGGAACCAGGCGCTGCGAGACCAGATGGCGGTCCTCATGGAGCAGGGCACCGTGCGGCATCTCGGCTACGTCCCCGCCGACGAGCTGCCTGTCCTGTTTTCCGGGGCCACGGTGTTTCCTATCCCTCGGTCTACGAGGGCTTCGGGCTGCCGGTACTGGACGCCATGAGCAGCGGCGTACCGGTGATCTGCCGCGCGCAGACATCCATGGCGGAATTTGCGCAGGGCGCATGCCTGCTGTGCGAGACGGGTGACCCGCAGGAACTGGCGCTGAAACTGGAAGCGCTACTGGACAGTCGGGAGTCGCGGTCAGAATGGTCGCAACGGGGACTTGCGCAGGCTAGAGCTGTACTCCTGGGAGCGCTGCGCCCGCGAAACGCTGGACATCTACCGGCAGCTGGCCTAGCTGGCCGGGCAATCCAGCATCCACCGCAGTGTGTCGGCAAACGGGATGTGCGCAATATTGCCGATGCAGGCTCGCAGTTTGCGCGGGTCGCCACACAGGCGCTGTACGTCATTCTCCCTGACATAGGCCGGGTTTACCCGCACTTCCAACCTGTGCCCGGTCAGGTCCGACAGCGTTGTCACCACGTCGCTAAGGGAGTGGGTAATTCCGCTGCAGATGTTGTAAACCTCTCGGCTGACTCCGTGGGCAAGCAGCTCGAGATAGGCTTCACACACGGTCCTGACATCGTTGAACTCGCGTTCCACCGACGTGTTGCCCAGTTCAACCCACGCCTTGCGTCGCCTGAAATGGTCCACCAGCTTGGGTATCACGAAACGGTCGTCGTGGCCGACTCCCGTGTAGTTGAAGGGCCTGGCAATGACCAGCGGCAGGCTGGGCTGGTACCGCTCGAGCATGTACTCCATGGCCAGTTTGCTCATGGCGTAGTGGTTCACCGGGGCTGGCTCTGCCTGTTCGTCGATGGGTGACACAGCGGCATTGCCGTAGATGTTGGCGCTGCTGGCGACGATGATCTTGAGCGGCGCGCGGTGCTGTGCCGCGACAGCCTGCAACAGGTTCCGGGTGCCGAGAAGGTTCACCCGGTATAGCGCCAGTTCGTCGGCGTGGGTCACGGCGCTGATCGCCGCCAGGTGTACGACGTAAGTGAACGCCTCCCCGGACAATTCCCGCATGACGCTTTGCGCGTCGGTCAGGTCGGACTCCAGTGGCGTTACCGAGTAGCCGCGTCTGCTGGCGGCCCGGGCAAAATGCTGCCCGGTGAAACCGTCGGCCCCGGTGAGTAAAAGCGTGGGAGCCATATCAATAAGAGCGGCCCAGCTCGTTGCGTGTCAGGTCGGTCGCCACCATCATCTCGCAAAGCTCCTCCAGACTGGTCGTCGGCGCCCAGCCCAGCTGGTCCTTGGCCTTGGTGGCATCGCCGATCAGCAGGTCGACTTCCGCGGGGCGGTAGTAGCGAGGGTTGACCGAAACCACCTTGCGACCGCTGGCAGTGTCCACTGCGTACTCCTGCTGGCCACTTCCCGACCACTCCAGGGTGATATCCACTGCGGCAAAGGACATGTTCACGAAGTCGCGAATCGTCTTCTTGCGATTGGTGGCCAGTACGAACGTGTCAGGGTTGGGGGTCTGCAGCATCTTGTGCATGCCGATGACGTAGTCCTGGGCAAAACCCCAATCGCGCTGCGCATCGAGGTTTCCCAGTTCCAGCGTGTCCAACTGGCCCAGTTTTATGCGCGCCACCGAATCGCTGATCTTGCGCGTGACGAATTCCTTGCCCCGCAGCGGCGACTCGTGATTAAAGAGGATGCCACTGGTGGCGAACATGCCATAGGACTCGCGGTAGTTCACCGTCATCCAGTGCGCATACAACTTGGCGATCCCATAGGGACTGCGGGGATAAAAAGGGGTTTGCTCTGTCTGGGGTACCTGCTGGGCCTTGCCGAACATTTCCGAGGTGGATGCCTGGTAAAAGCGAATGCCCGGATCGAGAATCCTGATCGCCTCCAACAGGTTTACCACCGCAAGCCCGGTAATCTCACCGGTCGTAATCGGCTGGTCAAACGATACGCCGACGAAACTTTGTGCGGCGAGGTTGTAGATCTCCTGTGGTTCGGCACTCGCAATCAGGCGGATGCAGCTGGACGCGTCGGTAATGTCGTGTTCCACCAGGTCGAGGTGTTCATGTTGGGCGATTCCCAGGTCCTCTATGCGCCAGAAATTGACGGAACTGGTGCGTCTGTATGTGCCGATCACGTGGTAACCCAGTCCCAGCAGCAAGTGCGCCAGATAAGCGCCGTCCTGCCCGGTGATGCCAGTGATAATTGCCTTTTTCATTCTAGTTATACCATGTGAACCGTGCGCTGCGGCGCGGACTGAGCTGCCAATAAACAATGTTAGCTGGCCGTGGTCAATAGGACACGGTTACTCTTTGCGAATTTTCTGGTGCAACAGTGAGCTGGCGCACGCCGGGTGGGCGGTCAGGTAGTGATGATGAGTCGCAGGGCCTGCAACTGCAGGTTGGCGTGCCGGATATGCACCGCGCACTCCTCGATGCGATAGCGCAGGTGATCCAGTTCTTCCTGGCGAATGGATGGGTTGACCTGTCTGAGTGCTTCCAGGCGATCCAGTTCCGCACCGAGGGAGTTGCGCATGCCGCTCCGGCAGCTGCCAGTATATGGAGCAGCCGCGCTTCGGCCTGTGTCGAAGTTTCAGCGCCATCTTGGCTTCCACGTCGGCGCCGACCTGCTTGATGATCGCCAGGGCGGTGGACTTCTTCACTTTTTCAATCAGTTGATTCAATCGCTCGTGCGGCACCAGCTCGGCGAGGTCCTTTGCCGCGGGCGTCCACCAGCAGGCGCATCGGATTGAGGGGGAGGAAGCGTTCCAGTTGCAGGGCTTTCGGCGCAACGCAGTTCACGGAGTACAGGACTTCCAGCAGCATGGTACCGGGGCGACCCCTTTCAGTTTGATGGTGCCCAGCGCCGCATTGCCCAGTTCAGTGGATTGCACCATGTCCATGGCTTCCCGCAGCATGGGGTGCTCCAGGTCAGGAATTCCATATCCGCGGGCCAGCGCCTTGTCGCGACTGAACGTGACCGTGGTGCCGTCCTCCCGCAGGCCGGGGAAGTGGCCGGTGAGCATGTGGTCCGAGGGACGCAAAATCAGCGTCTGTTCGGAGTGAAACTCCTGCTCCACGCCGAATACTTCGCACAGCGCCTCCCAGTAATGCTCCAGGTCCGTGTTCGCTTCGACTGCGACGATTTCATCGATCAGCTGCTCGGCGATGTCCGGCCTGCAGGAATTGCGTTCCAGCAATTTGTCGCGACCTTCCCGTAACTCCTGCCGCGTACTGGCGGTAAAGTCCGCGGTGTCCGCCAGCAGGGCAACGAAATCCCCCGAGGGTGCGGACAGCTGCGCCAGCAGCCTGTCGCGGAACGTTGCGAATATCATGTAGCCGGCGGAACAGCTGTCGTGGAACAGGTTCAGCCCACGGTCGTACCATTCAAAGAGTCTTTGCTGGGCTGTGTTGGCCAGATACGGCACGTGTATCTCGACATCGCGCCGCTGGCCAATCCGGTCGAGTCGCCCGATACGTTGCTCCAGTAAATCCGGATTCAGCGGCAGGTCAAAGAGGATGAGGTGGTGGGCGAACTGGAAATTTCGACCCTCACTGCCGATTTCCGAACACACGAGGGTCTGCGCGCCGTTCACTTCGTCGGCGAAATAGGCTGCCGCGCGATCCCGCTCAATGATCGACAGGCCCTCGTAAAACGCGGAGGAGCGTATGCCTGCACGCAGGTGCAGATGATGCTCCAGTGCCACGGCGGTAGCCGCATGCGCACAGATAACCAGCACCTTGGCGGGACGCAGTCCCTTGAGCGTATGCTCCAGCCATGCCACGCGCGGATCGAGCGACAGCCAGCTGTCATCAGGATACTGTAACTCCGGGTACAGCCGCTGCCGCAGCTCGTCGCTGGCACAGGCATACTCCGCGGGCGCCGTCAGTGCGTAGTGGTGCAGTACCCGCTGGGGAAAACCGGAAATCGCGGCCCGTGTATTGCGAAAAAGCACACGTCCGGTACCGTGCCGATCCAGGATGTGTTCGATCAGTGTCTCCGGCGGCGCACGGGGATCGAGACCCGCGGGAAGGTCGCTTACCGGCTTGCCGGCTGCCAGTGCGTCCGCCACCTGACTCCACTTGCGGTACTGCAGTTCCTCCTGCTGGAATTGCCGGAGGTCGTGGAAACGCGAGGGGTCAAGCAGGCGCAGTCGGGCGAAGTGGCTGGCCTGCCCGATCTGCTCGGGCGTGGCGGTGAGCAGCAGGAGGCCGGCAGTTTGCCGCGCCAGTGCCTCGACGAATAGATAGTCCTCCCCGGCGGCCTCCGGTGACCAGTGCAGGTGATGGGCCTCGTCAATCGCCACCAGGTCCCACTCAGCGGCCAGCGCCTGGGACCGCAGCACCGGTTGGCTGAGCAGTAAGTCCAGGCTGCTCAACACGAGCTGCTCGGACTCGAACGGGTTGCCATCGGGCAATTCGGCGAGGCGTTCCGCGTCGAACAGCGAGAAATGCAAATTGAAGCGTCGCAGCATTTCAACCAGCCACTGGTGCAGGAGGCTGGGAGGTACCAGGACCAGCACCCTGGATGCGCGTCCCGTGAGCAGTTGCTGCTGGATAACCATGCCGGCCTCGATCGTTTTGCCGAGTCCGACTTCATCTGCCAGCAGCACCCGCGGCGCGTGCCGCTGGCCCACTTCGTTGGCTATGTAGATCTGGTGCGGTAACAGGCTGGTGCGCGACCCGAGCAGGCCGCGAACCGGACAGCGCTGCAAGGTATCCGCGTGAATAATGGTCGCGAAGCGCAGCGCAAATTCGGCGTGTTTGTCGAAATGGCCGTTGAGCAGGCGCTGTTGGGGTGTAGTCAGTTGCACGAAGGCGTCAAGTTCGAGCTCGGACACCGTCAGCGCTTGCTCATGATGATCCGTGCCGATGTAAACCAGCAGGCCGCGGTGTTCCTGCACCTCCGTAACCAGGACCTCCACTTTTTCGACGGTGGAGATATGATCGCCGGCCTTGAACCTAAGGCGGGTCAGCGGCGCGTTCTCGATGGCGTAAGTGCGCTCCTCGTCGACGGCGGGGAAGGCGAGGGTGACTCGCCGCCCATCGATATCCACCACGATTCCCAGTCCCAATTGGGCGTCAGCGTGGCTGACCCAACGCTGTCCGATAATGTAGTCCATCAGTGACGTTTGCCTGTCCGTTGCAGCCGGGTGCAAGTGAAAAGGCGCGTAGTGTAGCACCGAAAGCCTGCAGCCGCTTGCGTGTGCTCCCGCTTCGTGCCGTGCCGGATCACAGGTTCAGGGCCGCGATTCTCCGTGCCCGGGAAAGAACAGCTCCATGCTGTTGCGACGGGCGTGCTGCAGCAGGACTTCCACGTCCAGCTCCTTTATCGCCGCTACGGTCTCGGCGATGAACGGCAGGTAGTACGGCGCGTTGGGCCTGCCGCGATAGGGTACGGGAGTCAGGTACGGCGCGTCGGTTTCCAACAGTATTTGCGCCACCGGTGTGGCCGCGACGACCTCGCGCACGTTGTCGGCGCTATTGAACGTGGTGATGCCATTGAAGCCCAGGCTGAAACCCTCGGCCAGGCAGAATTCGGCCAGCGCGAGGGATGAGGTGAAGCTGTGAATCACACCCTTGCGCAGGAGGGCGGCACTGTAGTTCCGCAGGATATCGCGGGTGTCATCATCCGCGTCGCGCGTGTGGATGACGACCGGCAGGCCGAGTTCCGTGGCGGTCTGCATTTGCTGTTCGAATACCGCGCGTTGCACGGCCCGGTCCGCGTGGTCGTAGTAATAGTCCAGCCCAATCTCACCCACCGCGACAATGCGTGCGTCGCCGGCATTTTCCCGGATACGGGCATCGACCGCCGGTGTGTAACAGGCCGCCTCGTGGGGATGTATGCCTTGGGTGCCCCAGATGGCCGGGGAACTGCGTGTCAGTTGCAGGACGCGGTCAAGGTTGTCGGCCGACACGGCGATGGTGACGATTCGCTCGATGCCGGCCTCGCGCGATTTTTGCAGGGTGCTCTCCAGCGCCGCCGGATCCAGGTAGTCCAGGTGGCAGTGGGTTTCAATGATCGGTGTGGCAAAGCGCGGGATATCACGCCGCTTGTTCTGGCTCATCTTGTTCCGTTACCGCGTGGCGACGCTGCCCGCTGTCATTCTCTGGCGCAATTTGCGCTGCACCGGTGTGCGCAGCTCGCGGATATTATACGTGATCTGGTCCCACAACCAGCTGTGCATCGGTGAGTTGGCGGTGCGCCGGTGGGCGACCAGCGCGTAGTTGATGCTGAAGCCATCGGGTCCTGGCAACGGCAGGCCGGTAATACCCGTGGTGGCATTTTCCTGTTGCAGCAGGAAGGCCGGGGTCGGCATGAAATAATCGGTTTGCCGCAGGACTTCCATTGCGGTCAGCAAGTGGGAAATCTCAAGGGTTCCCAGCGGATGATCCGTGATCGGCACAGTGGCGGACGCGTTCCTCTGCACCTCCTGCTGCTCCTGGCTGGAAGCGTAAAGTTTGAGCAGCGGATAGCGGGAGAGGTGCTCCCACGTGATTTCCTCGCGGGTGAGTGCATGCTCGTTTCTCACCAGCACGGCCAGCGGGCTTCCGCCGAGGTGCTCGACGCGGTAATCCTCCGGGTACTGCGCCTGCCGCACATGGATGATGAAATCGAGGTTTCCCTGCGCCAGTTCGTCCAGCTGGTTTTCAATCCGGGTAATGACGCGGACGCACAGGCGCGGCGCCTGGGTGCTCAATTGCGCGATAAGCCGCGGCAGCAGGGCGACACCGATATACTCGGACAGCGCCAGCACGACCTCGCCCCGGAAGGATTCAGGCTCGACGCGGGGTCCCGCCAGCAGGTGGGTGATGTTCCCCAGGATGTCATGCAGGCCGGCGGCCAGTTCCGCGGCCCGGGGCGTGGGTTGCATCCCATGGCTGCTGCGCGTGAACAGGGGGTCGTCAAACAGGGCGCGAAGCCGTGTCAGGGTCTTGCTCATTGCGGGCTGGGTGATAAAGAGTCGCTCCGCGGCGCGCGAGACACTCCGCTCGTCGAGCAATACCTGTAAAGAAATCAATAGGTTAAGGTCAACTTTGTGAAGCTCCCTGGTATCCATTGCCCTCTCCATGAATTGAATTCATGCTTTACATGTATTAAATGCATTAGATACATATCATAGTCATTTGTATGCTGTGCGCAACTCGAACTGCATTGCCGTTGCGGTGGTGCCGGACGCCTCGGGGCGTCCGCTGATGGCATTCCATCCAGGTCCCGCCGAGTTATCTTAAACCCGCCGCTGGCGGGTTTTTTTTACCCTGGTGGAGGAGCGCAGAGGAGCGCGGATGCGCGCGGCGACACCGGTGGGTCGCCGCGCCAGGGCCCGCTGGCGGGATCCGGTCTCGCAACGGCCGTTATTGCAGTTTGGGCCTGGGTTTGCCGGTCTTGCGGCGAGTGACTTTGAGGCGCGGCGCGGTGCGCGGGGAGACGGGCTTTGCCTTGCGCGGTTTTTTGGCACCGGCAGGTTTGCCGGTGGCCATCCTGGCCCCGGTCGCCGTCCCTTTTCCCTTGCCGACTGCCGCGGCTTTTTTCGCGGCCCCGGACCTGGTCCCCTGACGGGAGCGGCTTGCGGCCACCAGTTTCGGCACGGCCTGGGCGTTACCGCCGCTGACGCCGCGCGCGCCCGCTTGGGCGACTGGATCTTGGCCTTGGCCGCAATCGCCGCGTCGCGCGGGCGCCCCGGCCCCAGTTTCGTTGCCGCGGCGTAAAGTTCCTCGTAGGCAGCCACGAGGCAGTCGTGGTAGAACTCGGGGTCGGGCATGATGTCCCGGTCCGCCAGTACCGAGAGGGTGATTTTTCCGGAGTAGCTGAACACCAGGTGGAAAATGCCCATGCCGGGGGTCAACACACCCAGGCCGTAATAATCCACCATCTTCGCTCCCGCACAATAGAGCGGGAAGTCGGGCCCCGGCACATTGGAGATGCAGGTCGACACGTTCATCGGGATCAGCCTGGACAATTCGTTGCGGGCCCAGAACCTGGCCACCGATTTTGACAGCACCGGCGACAATATGCCGGCCAGCTTCAGCGAGTCCACCATGGGGCTGGCCTCGCCCGCCCGCTTGGCGTCTTCAGTGGAACGCTTGATGGCCGTCAGGCGCTCCATGGGGTTGCTGATATCGGTGTGCAGTGACGCAAAGATCGAGCCCACCTGGTTGTTTTCCTCGGTGGTGCCGCGACGAGTACGCATGTTCAGCGGCAGCGCGGCGGCCAGCGAGCCTTCCGCAGGGGCCTCGCCCTTGGCGACCAGGTAGCGTTGCAATGCGCCACCAATCACGCCCAGCGCGACGTCATTCACCGTTACCCCGGCCGCGTTCTTGATGTCCTTGAAACCATCCAGCGGAAACTCCGCCGCGTCGAAAACGCGGTGTGGTCCCACCGGCTTGTTGAGGATGGTTTTGGGTGCCGATATCTCCGGCAGCGGGATCTCCTTGCGCGCAACGTCCAGTGCATACTTGCCCAGGTCGCGGGCGGTTCGCGCCGTGCCGGTGACCAGCTGGAACGAGTTTTTCACGCTGTTGATGGTCGCCTTGGTCAGCAACTCGCCGACGGACGGCGTGGTGTCCACCAGGCGGGGCGCGACCTCGGGCTCCTCGGAGAAGTCGGGGTCGGGCACGAGATCATGCAGCGCGGACATGAAGGAGGCGCCGCCAGCGCCGTCGACGAGCGAGTGATGCATCTTTGTGTAGACGGCGAAGCAGCCCTTGGGCAGGTTGGGGATGTTGTCCAGCCCCTCGATGATATAGGCCTCCCACAGGGGACGGGACATGTCCAGCGGACGGGAGTGCAGGCGCGCGGTCTGGATGCACAGTTGGCGCCAGTCTCCGGGCTCGGGGAGGGCGATGTGCCGCAGGTGAAACTCCACGTCGAAGTTGGCGTCCTTTACCCAGTAGGGGCGATCGAAACCGCCGGGAACCTCGACGAGGCGCGTCCGGAACAGGGGCATGTTCCCCAGGCGACGCTCAAAGCTGGCGATCACGTTCTTGAAGCGAACGAAGCCCCCGGGCGCCGTGGACGGGTCGTAGATGCCGATGCCCCCGACGTGCTGGGGGGTGTTGGTCTGCTCCAGATTGACGAAAGCGGAATCAAGTATGCCAAGTTGTTTCATATGTCCTGAAGGTCTCCCGCGGCTGTTGCCATCCACTACTGAAAGTAGCGCAGTCCTGCTGATTATGCACTCGCACCGATTATAACTGACACTGGCATCCCGGGTCGGTTCCACCGGTCATCCCCGTGCGCCGGGCCGGGGCCGGCGCAGCACGGGCGGGACAGGACCGCCCTGGCGAACAGCGCGGCTTTATACCATTGATGGGGGCGGCAGGCTACCGGAACTGGTCAAAAAACACTCAGTAGCTGCAGTCGCTGACCGTTGTCCACGCGTACCGCTGGCCTGTTCCGCTGGTCCCGGAAGCAGGAGGATCACGCGTTCTCCAGTACCATTGTCGCGCTGCGGGCCCTGACAGGCTTGCGTGTTTCCTATTCGATAACCTTCGGCGCAGAAGCGCTTTTCACAGCGCCGCGCCATGTCCAGGAAGGTCGAGCGCTCCGGGTCCGCGATGATAATGTGTTTCACGCCTGCCCTGACCGCGCGATTGACCATGTTGAACACCGGGTCGACCAGCTCATCCCAGAAACAGATATCGGCGGCGATCAGCATGTCGAAGCGGGACAGCTGACGGGTAATTGCTCGAACCTCGCCACCAGCGGCGTGGTGGTGACGCCATTGAGCGCGGCGGAGGCCTGCAGGAACGGAAATACATCCGGGTCCGCGTCCACGGAGGTGACCTGCGACCCCAGCGTCTTGGCACACCAGATGCCCGAAATATCCCCAGCCGCAGCCCACGTCGATAACATTGTCGCAGTGCGCGGGCCGGTGCCGATGCAGGTAATCGATCAGCAGGCGACTGACTTCCACAACTTGTTGCCGTGGATGGATGGGTAGGCACCCTCGCGCCGCACCTGGCGAATTACCGGGTGGGAACTGGTGGGCATGGTGACGCCGCGAAAGCGGTGTCCGGTGCGCGGTTTGGAGTCTTTCAATGTGATTCCTTGTGACGAGTTCTCGGGTTGATCCAAGATTGGGGAAGTCCACGCACGTTCCTGTAGCGTGGGTGCGTAAAATGCCTGCTGCGACGGATCCAGGCAACATTTGCCGTAGACGTCGCCCTGCGCACCCAGTTCCCGTAGTTGCGCAGTTTTGGCGGCCGCCTGCTCGGGGCAGCGTCTGGCGCGAATGGATTCACACTGGCCGCCTGGCAATGCCGTGTGCTCCAGCGGCAGCTGGGATTCTCAAGCACCCGCACATAATAGAAGGCTGGTTGCCGTGCATCGTAGCCGGGGTCGCGCCAGAGGGTACAGAAGCTGTAGCCGCTGCCGGTCGGCGCAGGTATTCGGGTCGATGTCGGCACTGTTAGGGGCGCTGCCGGCCACGGTGTCGAACACCTGCTCGTGCAGCGCTCCTGCGGCGTCCACCCTTACACCCTTGATGACTCTGGAGTCGCTGCAGGTCCACGCCCGGTGCCTGAGGCCGCCCGGATCCTTGGCGGCGCTTACCAGGAATGCCGCGGGTGACCACGTAGGTGCTTGCAGCTGGCCACCCATCGCCACGCTCCGCAGCATAGGCCTCAATCATCTGCGCATCGCCGCACAGGTCGTCAGGAATTCGGCACCGGCGAAAAAACCGCACCAGCGGCCGCGTGCCACTGGTCGCATAGGTCTCGCGCCTGCGCATGCTCCTGAAAATACTGTCGTAAATTCCTCCGGCCTGATCCACCGCCACCTCGCCGGACTATCAAAAAGGATCGCCATGGTAGCCTCGCAACCCAGCCGCTGCCCAGGTGCCAGGTAATGTCTTCCTCGTGGCGCCGCCGGGTGTCGCACTGTGGGTATCGGTGCTGCCGATAAAGCCCATCAAGGAACGGATTGGTGCCCGTTGTGAGGCCGAGGGCGAGGCCGTCCTTGAGGGTGTTGCGCACCATGTTGCGCCGGCCAAATTCGTCGATGCCAACCGGCCGCGCTTCCTCGGTGCGCACTTTGCCGAAGACAGTGCCCAGCATGGAGAGGTTGTCGGACTGGACCTGCTCGAAATCACATAGCTCATCTTCAGTGGCGACGCCGCGCCCGGCGAGTCGGTCAAAGCGGCATTCACTGGCACCCTTGTGCTGCACCAGTTCTACCAGCGGTTCGAAGAAAAGCCGGTCCTGCGCTTCCTGCTCGTCGCGGGGATCCGGGAACATCAGGCCGACTGAGATTGAATTGTGCGGAATGACAGCACGTCACAGCCCCTGTCGCCTTCGATGCATTCTGTTTTCCGCAGCCGTCGCCATAACCCGTAGTTCATGGAGCCCGTGTCGTAGGTGGAGATCGCTGTCGACGTTACCCGCTCATTGCGGAAAATCACGTTGCGATGCAGGTTGGCGTAGTTCGGCGCGTCGGTGTACTCATACCCGACGAACGTAGTGAAACTGCAGTCGGCGCTGCGGTCGTAGTGTTTCTGTGCCGCCTCCTGGATGCGCTGCCAGGTTTCCTTGCCGGCGGCGACACAGTCGCCCAGGGTGCAGCATCAGCGGACCGTTTCTTGCGGTTGGACGTGTCCGTGACGCCCAGTGTCACCCAGTAGTTTGCCGCCAGCAGTTGCACATAGAAATTGTCGCTGCGCGTGGCGATGCACGCCGGGAACCAGTAGGCCAGACCGGATGCGCCCTGGGTGCACAGGTTGATGGGGCCGAGAAATTCGGCGTGATCGGTTACCGCGGTAAAATCGAGTGGCCTGGTAATTCGCGCCTTTACCGTTTGTTCTCCATCCGCATCGGGTAGCGTGATGGCTTCCTCTACTGGGCATATCCTTAGGCCGCATCGGGATCGTTGCGCTGGCTGGAATACATAACTGTCGAAAGAGTAACTGGCGGTACGTGCAGGTCGCCGAACAGCGGCTGTTTGGTAGCGGTGTATTCGGCGCAGGGTTCGCGCTTGCTCCGTGCGCTTGAACGGTTCAGCGGCGAGCGGGAAGGAGCAGGGCAGGCAGCCGAACAAAACCGCGACACATCGACGTCGCCAGGAAACGGCCGCTCCGGCTCTGATCATAAGCCTGTTCTACACGTTGGATTGAGGGTTGCATATTGTGTCATCGCATAGCGCGCTGCGCCACCTTGTGATAGTCGTGACCACACGGGCTTACGGCACTGGAACGGGTGTGTACGCTAAGATACGATGAGGATACGGATTGGTGGGCATTGACGCCAACACCAACTGAGGGGGTTACGTATGGTTCCGGTCAGGCAGCAGGTCGAACTGCTGGAAAAGAACAAGCCGCAGCAGGCCAGGGCCAAGCGAACCTACGAAGCGATACTGGCGGCCGCGGCTGAACTGCTGGTTGAAGTCGGTGTGGAGCGTATTTCAACGAACCTGGTTGCCGAGAGAGCGGGTATCACCGTGCCTGCCCTGTACCGCTATTTTCCCAACAAATATGCCGTCCTCAATGCGCTGGGCGCCGCGTTGATGGACAAACAGAACGCCGTATTCCAGGAGTGGTTCGATATCTATCTCGCAGCGGGTGATCCACAATTGCTGCTGGAAAACATCCATGAGTTGCTCAAGCTGACCTACGATGTCACCCGTGACCAGCCAGCGGGCCTGGAGGTCGTGCAGGCGCTGCGGGCTGTTGCGCCATTGCAGGAGGTCAGGCTCGCCTCACACAGGCTGGTTGCTGGTCAGTTCGCGGCGATTGTCGCCGAGCTGCTGGGCCGCCCGGCGGATGAACTGGTCGCGACCCAGGCTCGGCTGTCCATAGACCTGGGTTACGCAATCGTCGAGATGGCGCTGGAGGACCTTTCGCTGCCTACCGACACCTTGCTGCGACAGGGCTCCAGAATGATACAGCTGTTCTGGCAGGATATTCTGCGGGACAGCCCTTAGGATCCGATTCAGTCCTCGCCCACGACATCTTCCGCCTGCGGACCTTTATCGCTCTGGGCCACCACGAAGCTCACGCGCTGGCCATCGCGCAGGCCCCGGCGGCCTTCGCCGCGGATCGAGCGAAAATGCACGAAAATTTCTTCGCCGTCATCTTTTACGATAAAGCCGAAGCCCTTGGATACGTTGAACCATTTTACGGTCCCGCCTTCACGCCCCGCATCGCCTGTCACTGGCTGTGCCCGGAGGATTGTAGTGGTCGCACCGGTGCCCGCAGCGCTGTTGCCCACGATCAGTGCGGTGGCGGTGGTGGCGATAAAAAAGGCGAGCAGCAGTCGCAGGTCGGTGAGCTCTCCGTTTTCGACGATGGTCGTCAACGTAAAGGCGATGGCAGCGATAACGAGACTGACCAGCAATTTGGCGATAAGGCTCATCGGTTTCCTCCCAATGATGATCCGCGGCAGGGGAGCGCGGATTTTGCAGCCGGGCATTCTAACACCAACGCGGCCGCGAGGAACGCCGCCGGGTAAAAAATGTGAAGGCGCAACAGGCCCTGACGGTTGGGGATGGCGCAAGATCCAGGCAGTCAAGCGCAGCGCCGGAATATCTTGCTACGCTTGAGCGGTGTGCCGCACCGACAGGCTCAGAGCTTGGATACGTCCTCTGCCTGCAAGCCCTTCGGTCCCTCCACCAGGGTAAACTCCACGGCCTGCCCTTCATTCAGCGTGCGGAATCCGTCGCCCTTGATCGACCTGAAGTGAACAAAGACGTCAGCTTCGCCTTCCTGTCGGGTGATGAAGCCAAATCCCTTGGCGTTGTTGAACCACTTGACCGTACCGCTTACTCGATCGCTCATACCACATTCCTCAATCTTCCTTATTGATTTTATTATGCGCGGCCCGGCCTCTGCGACCCGACCGCACCGCAGACCTGCTCAAACTCCTCGTTCAGATCTCCCGGATACGATGTAACTGTTGCTGAAGTGTTGCCAGTGCCTGGCGGTGCGCCAGCACTTTCTCCTGCTCCTGGCGACTCCCGCTGCCGGCCTTGTCGACGAAGGCGGCGTTAGCCAGCTTGTCCTGTAGTCGGGACAGGTCACTCTCCAGTTTCCCGATCTCCCTGCCCAGACGGGCAATCTCCGTGTCCTTGTCGATCAGGTCTGCCATGGGCACCAGGATCTCAAGCTCACCGGCCAGCGCCGTGGCGGATAGCGGTGCCTCGGCTCCCGGTGGCAACCAGCGGATATTGTCCAGTTTAGCCAGCTTTTTCAGGTATTGCGAATTTTGTCCGAGTCTCGTCTGGTCCTCGCTGGTACCCTTGCGCAGCACGACCTGCAGCGCTTTGCCGGGTGGTATATTCATTTCCCCGCGGATGGTCCGGATTCCCAGGATAACGGCCTTGAGCCACTCGATGTCGGCGTTGGCGCTTGGGTCGAGCTTGCTGTTATCGGCCTGCGGGAAGGGTTGCAGCATGATGGTGGGCCCTGTCCTGCCACACAGGGGGGCCACGGCCTGCCAGATTTCCTCGGTAATGAATGGCATCATCGGATGGAGCAGGCGCAGCCATGTCTCGAGCACGCCGAGCAGGGTCTGGCGAGTGCCGCGCTTGGCCTCAGGCGGTGCCGTGTCATCCCATAGCACCGGCTTGGATAGTTCCAGGTACCAGTCGCAGTATTCGTTCCAGACGAACTCATAAAGCGCATGGCTGGCCATGTCAAAGCGGTAGTTGTCGATCGCCCGGGTGACTTCCGCTGCCGTCTCCTGTACCCGGCTGGTAATCCAGCGATCGGCCAGGCTGAGTTCCGCCGGACCCTCTCCCCGCATGCCGCAGTCCTCGTTCTCGCAGTTCATCAACACATAGCGGGCGGCGTTCCAGATCTTGTTGCAGAAATTGCGGTAACCCTCTATGCGGCCGATATCGAACTTGATGTCCCGGCCAGTCGAGGCGAGGGAGTAGTAAGTGAAGCGCAGGGCATCGGTGCCGTAGGGCGCGATCCCCTCGGGGAACTGACGCCGGGTGGCCTGCTCGATCTTTTTTGCCAGCTGCGGTTGCATCATGCCGGCGGTGCGCTTGGCGATCAGCGCCTCCAGCTCGATGCCGTCTATCAGGTCGATGGGATCGATGACGTTGCCCTTGGACTTGGACATCTTCTGGCCCTCGGCGTCGCGCACCAGTCCGTGGACATAGACGGTGTGAAAGGGCACCTCGTGGCGAAAATGGAGGGTCATCATGATCATGCGGGCGACCCAGAAGAAGATGATATCGAAACCGGTGACCAGTACGGAGCTCGGGTGGAAGGTGGCCAGGTCCGCGGTTTCTTCCGGCCAGCCGAGGGTGGAAAAGGTCCACAGTGCGGAGGAAAACCAGGTATCGAGCACGTCCTCGTCCTGTCGCAGCGCGACACCGTCACCCAGTGCATGCTCGCGGCGCACGTCCGCCTCGCTGGCGCCGACATAGAATTTGCCGGTGTCGTCATACCAGGCGGGAATGCGATGCCCCCACCACAATTGCCGGCTGATGCACCAGTCCTGGATGTCGCGCATCCAGGCGAAATAGGTGTTTTCCCACTGGCGCGGGACGAATCGGATAGCGCCACTTTCCACCGCTGCGATGGCGGGCCCGGCCAGCGCCCTGGCATCCACGTACCACTGGTCCGTGAGATAGGGCTCGATCACGACGCCTGAGCGATCGCCGCGCGGGACCTTCAGCCGGTGGTCTTCCACCTTGTCCAGCAGTCCCTGGGCGTCCATGTCGGCGACCACGCGCCGGCGTGCCTCGAAGCGGTCCAGTCCGCGGTATCTGGATGGTGCGGCATCGTTGAGCGCGGCATCGTCATTAAAGATATTGATCACCGGCAGGCCGTGGCGACGGCCGACCTCGTAATCGTTGAAATCGTGGGCCGGCGTGATCTTGAGACAGCCGGTGCCGAACTCGCGGTCGACATGCTCGTCGGCGATTACCGGGATTTCCCGGTCGCACAGGGGCAACCGGACCATGCGCCCGATCAGGTGGGCGTAGCGCTCGTCCTGCGGGTGCACCGCCACCGCCGTGTCGCCCAGCAGGGTTTCCGGCCGCGTGGTCGCGACCGTCAGGTGGCCCTCCGCC
This sequence comes from Halioglobus sp., assembly GCA_041395965.1. Classification (GTDB taxonomy): domain Bacteria; phylum Pseudomonadota; class Gammaproteobacteria; order Pseudomonadales; family Halieaceae; genus Marimicrobium. The sequence goes on along the minus strand of JAWKZM010000035.1, from coordinate 5,326 downwards.
CCGGCCAGTGGATAGCGGAAGTGCCACAAGTGGCCGGGTTCTTCCTCGGAGATGACCTCCAGGTCGGAGATGGCCGTGTGCAATGCGGGATCCCAGTTCACCAGGCGCTGCCCGCGGTATATCAGGCCTTCGTGGTAAAGGCGAATAAACACTTCCTGCACCGCTGCGCTGAGTCCCGGATCCATGGTGAAGCGTTCCCGCGACCAGTCGAGGGACGAGCCGAGACGGCGCAACTGACGGGTGATGGTGCCGCCGGATTCCGCTTTCCACTCCCAGACCTTTGCCACAAATTTCTCACGGCCCAGGTCATGGCGCGTGATGCCCTGTGCTTCCAGTTGCCGCTCGACCACCATCTGCGTGGCGATGCCCGCATGATCGGTGCCCACCTGCCACAGGGTATTGTCGCCCAGCATGCGGTGGTAGCGGATGAGCGCGTCCATGATCGCCTCCTGAAACCCGTGCCCCATGTGCAAGCTGCCGGTGACATTGGGTGGCGGAATCATGATGCTGTAGGCTTTCCCGCCGCCCTGGGGCGCGAAATACCCGCTGGTTCCCACTGCTGGTACCAGCGTGTTTCGATATCGGCGGGTTGAAACGTTTTATCCATAGGTCGGGGGAATCCGGAAGTCGATGGGTCGCGGTGCCGACCGAGCTTGCCGGTTCGACGCGGTCAGCGATTATACGGCAGTAGCGTGCCGACCGGAATCACGCCGGCGCCACTCTCCTAGAGGTCTGCTTTTCCAGTTGGTAGCCGCGCGCCTTGTAGAACGACCAGGATTTGCGCAACGCCGCCAGGCTTGTCGGCTCCTGGGTGACAACTTCGGCTACACGCTGGAAGCGGCTGAAAAACGGTGGTATTTCCAGCTGCAGGTTGATCAGCAAATCGTTGTGGTCGCGGGGCTCCTGTCCCCAGCCGATCGCTATAGCGTCACTGTGCTGCGCGCCGTGCAGCGCGTGCGGGAGAAAACTGGCGGGACGGAAACTCCACAGGAGTTCGTCCAGCGCGGCCGCCTGCGCCTCGTCGGTCGCGTTGATGAAAATGCGGTGTCCTCGCGCGAAGGCCTTGTCGGCGAGGCGCGCCGCCACGTGCAGCCGTTCGCCGGGTTCAGCGGATTGCACCACGTAGAACCCCACCAGAGTCATCGCTTCCGGTCCGTCCGGTCCAGCAGGTAGCGTGTGAGCAGCGCCACCGGACGTCCGGTGGCGCCCTTGGGCGTGCTGTCCCAGGCGGAGCCGGCGATATCGAGATGAGCCCAGGAATACTGGTGTGTAAAGCGCGACAGGAAACAGGCCGCCGTGATACTGCCGCCGCCCGGCCCGATATTGGCGATGTCCGCAAAGTTGCTTTTCAGCTGCTCCTGATAGTCGTCCCACAGGGGCATGCGCCAGGCGCGGTCGTGGGTTTCGGTGCCCGCTGCCAGCAAGTCGTCTGCGAGGTCATCGGCATTGCTGAACAGGCCGGAGGCATGGGAGCCCAGGGCCACCACGCACGCCCCGGTCAGAGTGGCGATGTCGATCACGGAGGCGGGCCAGCGCTCGGCGTAGGTCAGCGCGTCGCACAGCACCAGCCGCCCTTCCGCGTCGGTGTTGAGGACTTCGATCGTTTTACCGGACATGCTGGTGACCACATCCCCGGGCTTGGTGGCACTGCCGCTGGGCATATTCTCCGCCGCGGCGACCATGCCGATGACATTGAGTGGCAGGCCCAGCTCCAGGACCGCCCGCAGTGTGCCGAACACGCTGGCGGCTCCGCCCATGTCAAACTTCATCTCATCCATCTTGGCGCCCGGCTTGATGGAAATCCGCCACTGTCGAAGGTAATGCCCTTGCCCACCAGCACGTAGGGTTTGTCGACGGCCTTGCCACCTTTATAGTGCATGATGATCAGTTTGGCCGGTTGCTCGCTGCCCGCTGACACCGATAACAGTGCGCCCATGCCCAACTCGCGCATTTTTTTCTCTTCCAGCACGGTGACACTGAGGCGGGTATCGCCGCGGGCAAGTTGCCTCGCGTGGCGCGCGAGGTAGGACGGCGTACAGATGTTGCCGGGCAGGTTGGCGAGATTGCGCGCCTCGTTGACGCCCAGGCCAATCGCCCGGCCTTCGCGCAGCGCGCTGCTGGCGATGCGCGAAGGCAGCGTGCCGTGGGTATTGACGACCAGGCGCGCCAGCTTCATCGCCGCCCTGGGTTTGGAGAGCGTTTCGGTGTAGCGGTAGGACGCCGCGGTAAGGTAACGCGCCAGGAAAGTGAGCAGCCAGCGGGCTTCACTGTGCTTGAGCCCCAGTCCGGCGGGGTGCAGCATCGCCTCCGTGGCCTGCTTATGCTCAAGCGCCCGGTACAGGTTCTGGCAGAATTTCATGGCGGCCTCGCGGTCGAACTTTTGCGCGTCGCCACAGCCGATCAGTAGGATGCGCCTCGCGGCGCCCGCGCCCGGCAGCATCAGGCTCTCTCCCGCCCTGGCGCTGAAGTCTCCCAGCGAGAGAGCGGCCCTGATCGCACCGCTTGAGGCGCGATCAAGCTTCAGTGCGACCCCTGACAGCTTCGCGCCGTGATACATCGGTACAATAGCGCACTGGGTGGTCGCGCCGGCGACCTCGACTACGTCGCGAGCGATAAACTTCATTGCGGTCATCAATATGCCTCGATGGTGTCCAGGTCAACTAGTGTAAGACGCGACGCAGTTAAACTGAACCGAAAAATTCCAGCCTGCCGCAGTTGCATGACGTCAATCCGCGGTATCGCCTCCCGTGCGCGGCAGCAGGACCAGTTCCGTGCGGGAGAGGTAGTCGTGCCAGTAGCGCTGTTTGCGATCCACCAGGCACCAGAGGTAGCCGAGTCCCAGGCAGGCCGCCGACAGGGCGGCGCCGCAACAGCGTACCAGGGCCTTGCCGATGGTGGGAGGAGCGCCGTCAAAACCCACCAGTTTGATCCGCCACGCCTGCATGCCGAGGGTTTGTCCTCTCTGCAGCCAGAACACGCAAAAAAAGCCGGCTATGCTCAGCACTGTCAGGAGCTGGACGATCCACGGATCAAGGAGTCGCTGCGCGCCCGAGGTGGCCCAGGCGACCAGCCCCAGGGCGAAGCCGTTCACCACGGCAACCAGCGCCACGACCAGGAATGTGTCATAGAGCATCGCGGCCAGCCGCCGCAGCAGCGACGGCGAAAGCATTGCAGCATCTGTATCGGTAGTCATCGGCGGGAGTCTAGCATCATTGCGTGCGTGCATTAACGAAATGTAAATTGAGGGGCGCTTTCGACGCATGCTACATTGGCCCGCGATGTCAGAGGTTTAGCCTGTGAATGTGCTTTTGGTGGAGGATGACCCGCAGGTCGCGGACTTTATAGTCGGTGAGCTGGAGGCGGCAGGGCACACCTGTGTACATGCCGGTGATGGCCATGCGGGCCAACAGGCGGCAATCACCGCGGCGTTTGATGTCATGGTCATCGATAGGATGATGCCGAGAATGGATGGACTGGCATTGATCAAGGCACTGCGCGATTCCGGAGACCAGACACCGGTGCTGGTCCTCAGCGCCCTGGGCGATGTGGACGACCGGGTGCAGGGACTGCACAGTGGGGCGGATGACTACCTGGTAAAGCCTTTGCCATGGCCGAGCTGCTCGCACGGCTGGATGTCCTGCATCGCCGCACGGCGGCGCCAGGCACGGATACGCCGACGAGGCTGGTGGTGGCGGATTTGACCATGGACCGGTTGCGCCAGTTCGTGCAGCGCGGCGACACGCCGATTCAGTTGCAGCCCAGGGAGTACAAACTGCTGGAATACCTGATGCGCCACGCCGGCCAGGTGGTCACCCGCGCGATGCTGCTGGAGCACGTCTGGGGCTACCATTTCGATCCCCAGACGAACGTGATCGACGTGCACGTGTCGCGCCTGCGACAAAAAATTGACAGGGATTTCGAACATCCGCTGTTGACCACCGTGCGGGGTGCGGGCTACAGGCTCGGCGCCGAACTGGACGATTGAGCGCGCCGCGGTGCAGATCCGGGAAGTCATCAGCAGTCTCACTTTTCGCTACATCGTAAAGTACGTCACCGCGCTGAGCGCCACGGTATTCCTGCTACAGGTGGCGTTTTACGTGTTCTTCAGCTACACCTCGTTCCAGGAACTCGGCGACAGCGTGTTGGAGGAATTGGAGACCCTGCAGCTGATCTACCGCGGGCAGTCCATGACCGGTGTCGACCAGTACATCGCCGACCAGATGGCGTCGCCCTCCGTCAATCGCTACTACTACCTGGTCACGGACAGATCCGGCGCCAAAGTGGCAGGCGACCTGCCGTTGAAACCTCGCTACCGGGAGTTTGATGACGGCTGGCTGGGTTTCGAGATGGCGTTGCAGAACTGGGGCCAATCGGTGGACGTGGATTTCCTGGCGCACCCGATGGCTCTGGGTGACGGCTATACAGCGATGGTGGCGCGTGACTACGCGGACATTGTAGAGCGCGCCAAGCTGGTATTCCGCACGCTGGTGACCGTCATGGTCGCCACCCTGATACTGGGAATCGCCGGTGGATTTTTCAGCGCGGCGCGCGCGCTGGACCAGGTGGAGCTGCTCAACCGGAGGATTTCGCGGATCGTGCGCGGTGACCCCGGCCAGCGGCTGGAGGTGGGGGAGGAAAAAGGCTACATCCACGCGCTTGCCACGATCATGAACCAGATGCTGGAGCAGATGGAAACATTGATGCAGGGGGTGCGGCGCGTCTCCGACAATATCGCACACGACCTGCGGACACCATTGACCCGCATGCGCAACGATCTCAGTCAACTGCAGGACCGGCTCGGACCCGGTGCGGGGGCCCAACTCGATCGGATCATCGAGGAGTGCGACGAGCTGCTGACATCCTTCAACGCGGTGCTGCGCATCTCCGCGCTGGAGTCGGGCAATCGCCTCGCCGGCGGGCACGATGTGGAGCTGGGCGCCCTGTTACGCGACGTGGTGGAGCTTTACGAGCCCCTGTCACAGGAGCGCGATATTGCCCTTGAACTTGACGCGCCGCATCCGCAGGTATGCAGGGGCGAGGCTGATCTGCTGTTCCAGATGTTCGCCAACGTGGTCGATAACGCGATCAAGTATACGCCGCCGGGCGGGCGCATTCGCGTGCAATTGCGCAGCGGCGTCGACGGAACCGGGCATCGCGTGGTCATCGCCGACTCGGGTCCGGGCATTCCGCTGGTGGAACGCAAGAACGTTTTTCGCCGCTTCTACCGCGTTGAGTCCAGCCGCGGGGAGCATCCTGGACACGGGCTGGGTCTGAGCCTGGTGCAGGCGATCGCCCAGTACCACTACGGCACAGTGGAGTTGAGCGG
>JAWKZM010000034.1:0-39397 GCA_041395965.1 Halioglobus sp. | reverse complement strand
CATCGCGGGGAGTGGAGATCGAATCGATGTATTCCCTGAGCGAGAATTGGCTACTTGGAGCCAACGGCGCCTATCTTGACGCAACCTACAATGACTTCGAGAGTGGCTGCCCCGCCAACCAGAATGAGTGGAACGCGCAGTGTGTCTCTGATAGTGGATTCATTCAGGACCTGTCAGGCGAACGATTGCCACTGGCTCCGGAGTGGAGCACGACGATCTTTGCTGAATTCACCGGGTCGCTCGCCGATAAGCTTGTCATGAAAGCCCGGGCAGATGCCGTCTACCAGGACGACATAAAATTTGAACCCACGCCGGACAGCTACCTTACGCAGGATGCTTTCTGGACATATAACCTGCGCGTCGCACTGGAACCCAAGGACGAAAGCTGGACGCTTGCGTTAGCCGGAATGAACCTGAGCAATAAGAGAACGAGCAATTTCGGCGGCCCGTCCCTCGGCCTGCCGGGAACCTACTTCGCAAATACCAGCCAGCCCCTGCGTATCCAGCTGTCAGCCGTGTACCGTTTCCTTTGAGGCGGTACCTGGTGACCGGGAGTGTAGGCGTGGACTTGAGAATGGAGGGGGCAATGAATTGGAGCAATACCCTTGGATAATCTAAACAACGTTGGCGAATCGAGGGCAAGCGGACTGCTTGAGACAACGGTACTGATCGTTGGCGCGGGGCCGGCGGGTCAAATGGCGGCGCTGCTGTTATCCCAACAGGGTATTGCCTCGACAATAGTGGAGCGCCGGGTTGAGCGAAGCAGCGCCCCGAAGGCGCACGCGGCAAATCCCAGAACCCTGGAAATCTGTTCCAGCCTCGGGCTGCCGATGAAGGAGATATATGAACTGGCGACGCCCCGTGAGCAGGGCGGGCAGGTTCAGTTCATGTCCAGTCTGTCGGGAGTCAGCCTTGGAGCCTTGCCGTATGAGCGGCAGGATGATGCGGTGCGCGCTTTAACTCCGTTTCCGTTGGCCAATATTTCCCAACCCAGGTTCGAGGAAATTCTGTCCAAAGCAATTGATAGCAGGCCGGATATCAGTGTATTGCGGGGCTGTAGTTGCACAGCGCTTGAGCAGGACGGCGACGGTGTTACTGCGCTGCTGCAACTCAGGGGAGCGGCCGCGCCGGTTGTAGCCCGTAGTCGGTATCTTCTGGCTGCAGATGGAGCCAACTCGCGACTACGCAATATTCTTGGCATTGAGATGGATGGTCCGGAAGCGCTGCAACACTTCATGATGATTCATTTTAGTGCGGACCTGTCCGCATTGGTGAAGGACAACCCGGGCATACTGTATTTTTTACTGGACCCTGACATTTCAGCCACGCTGATTGCATTTGACCAGAAAAACAATTGGGTTTTGATGCAACCCTGTGATCCATCAGCACACGACGTGAAGAATTTCAGTGAAGACACCTGTAAATACCTCATACACCGTGCCGTGGGAAAAACTATCGAGGATGTCAGAATACGTAATATTAGCCCGTGGACCATGTCCAGCCAGGTGGCGCGCCAGTACCGGCAGGGGCGGGTATTCCTGGTCGGAGACTCTGCTCATCGATTTCCTCCAACCGGCGGCCTCGGACTCAATACTGGAATTGGCGATGCGCAAAATATCAGCTGGAAAATCGCCGCTGTCGAGAAGGGCTGGGCCGGGGACGAGTTGCTCGATACCTATGAACGTGAACGCAAGACCGTCGCGGAGGTGAACAGTGCGCAAAGCCTGAACAACGCGATGAAACTCTTTGAGCTGATTGCCTGTCTTTACGGCGCCGACCCTGATCAGCAGAAAATCCACTTTCGAAAAATGTGCAATGATTCCTCAGGTTCTGCGGAGTTGAAAGCGGCAATAGAAATACAGCGGCCACACTTTGATAGCCTCCGGCTTCAGCTGGGTTACACCTATGACGAGGCAGATCAACGTGCCGAGCTCGGGAGCGATGTCGATATCAGCAACTACTGCCCGGTTTTTCGTCATGGGCACAGTTTGCCGCACTTTTGGGTCTGCGATGAGGCGGGACGCCACAGATCACTGCTGGATTTATTACCCAGAAATCGATTCACGATCCTGCTGCGTGCGGACCAGCGGGGTTGGGAGTCCGTAGTCAAGGGCATGGTAGTTCCCCTGGAATGTATTCAGGACGGCAGGGATTTTACCGGGCATGAGCGATCCTGGAGTGAGCAGGTGGCGCTGGCAAACATCGGCGCTCTGCTGATTCGTCCTGACGGACACATTGCAAAAGTCTTCGAGGCCTCTGCTAGTCCCGACAAATTCAGTGTGCGTGCGGTGCTGATGAGGCAGTTGTGCAATCCCAAATTGAATCTGGAAGAGGTGGAGTGAATGGACCTTGGACTGAAAGGACGCAGGGCAATCGTGTGTGCTTCTTCGAGAGGACTGGGCAAGGCGTGCGCTTTGTCACTGGTGAAGGAGGGCTGCGACGTGGTTATCAATGGGCGCGACAGCCAGTCGTTGCAGGAGACGGAGCTGGAGCTCAGCATGCTCGGTTGCGGTACCGTGACGGCGGTTTGTGCAGATATCAATGAAGCGGCGGGCAGACACCTGCTGTTGGCCGCATGCCCGGAGCCCGACATACTGGTCAATAATAATGGCGGTCCACCACCGGGTTCGTACCGGCAGTGGGATGAGGCGGCGTGGTTATCCGCGTTGCAGGCGAATATGTTGACGCCGACGTTGTTGATTCAGTCCGTCATTGACGGTATGCGGGAGCGACGTTTCGGTCGCATCGTCAACATCACGTCCGCCATGGTGAAGTCGCCACACCCCGCGATGGGACTGTCGACAGCCGCGCGCGCTGCACTCACTGCTTTCAGCAAGGGTCTATGCAGGGAAGTTGCCCGGGATAACGTCACGATCAATAACATGTTGCCGGAGCGCTTTGATACCGGGCGCCAGAAGCAGATGGCCGAGATCGCAATGGCTATACAAGGAATTACCTACGAGGAGGCGCGCGCCCAGATGGCCTCCACTATAGCAGCCAATCGCCTGGGTCAACCGCAAGAGTTTGGCGATGCATGTGCGTTTCTTTGTTCAGAGCAGGCTGGTTTTATATCCGGACAGAACCTGCAACTCGACGGGGGCTCCTACGCCGGTTTGATTTAAACAGTTGTCCGACGTGTTTATTGGTTTTCAGTGTAACCCAGGAGAAGAAAATGGAGATTATGTTTGAGCAAAATCAGGTCGCGAGACTGATTCTGAGTTTCATCGCGATCATGCTGGCAATTGGTCCGGCCAAGGCCGACTTCAATGCAACTCATGCCACCAATCCACTGTGGCCCCCCCACGCCCGCTTTCACGTCGTATGGCAGGTGCTGTATAACTCGTGTATTTCCGTGGTGGCACTTTTTTTACTGTGGACACCTTCCAGTGATTATCTGATGCATATCTACCTGGCGGCAATATTGAACTTTATCTGGGGCGCCATGTTTTATGTCACGCTTGCATCGATGTCTATCTTCGGGGGAGCACTGGCGGACGTGAACGGCATCAAGCCATTTCGCTTCAATATTTTCGGTACGGTTTACAAGGTGGACACCAATCTGTTCCTGGGCACCATTTTGATGACGGTAAACACGGCAGGCCTATTGTTGATCACGCACTGATTTCGGGGCGTACGATCGTATCCGTTCGCGCTGGACTGGAAGCTGGGAGCAATGTAATGGGCACTTCGGTCGTCAGGTACCACATGGGAGCGGACTGTACGCCATCCTGGGGTGTGTTGCGCGCAGGCGCGATATTCCCGCTGGTGGGCAACTTCCAGAGTCATCAGGAGCTGATGCGGGTTTATTTTGAGGACCGGGGTGATTTTGAAGCGCGAGTTGGCGCGGGGGCAGTGCAGTGCCCGGATGTAAGATTTCTCTCCCCCGTCACAGACCAGATACAGCTTTTTTGCCAGGGCCTCAACTATGCGGATCACCGTATCGAAGGTGGCCTTGATAAAGGCTCCGAGCACGGTGAAAACCTGTTCTTTACCAAAGCGCCCTCGAGTATCTGCGGGCCCAACGACGATATTGTCAGGCCGGCAGGCTGCGAACTACTGGACTATGAAATCGAGCTGGGAGTCGTCCTTAAGGTAAATATAGGAGGGGCAACCAACATCCCGGAACAAGGCCTCGGTGAGGTCATTGGTGCACTTGTGCTGGCTAACGATGTTTCAGCCCGGGACTTTATGTTTGGCGCTCCCGCGATGCAGTGGTTCAGAGGCAAGAGCCAGCGCACATTCTGCCCAATGGGCCCGGTACTGTACCTGCTCGATGACGGTGACCTGCGTTCCCTGTACAGTCTTGACCTTGTTCTCAAACTCAATGGTAAGGTGAAACAGGCGGCAACGACCGACCGGCTGATCCATAAACCGGCCACGAGCCTGTCGGAATGGTCCACTTTCACCAACCTGCGTGCCGGGGATTGCCTGCTTACCGGCACCGCCCGGCGGCAATGTTGGTCGGAATGAATGTACGCTCAGCACTGAGCATCATGTTGAACTTGAGAAATGATCAAAAGCGGCGCCGCCAGTTGGTAGGCCCAGTTGGCGCGCACAGTTCCGCAACCATTTGACGTGCTGGAACTTGCAATCGAATCACACGATGGCGGAATCGATCTGGGTACGCAGCGAAGCAGGATTGTCGCAGGCAGCTAGGGCGTTGCGTGGGGACCCGATTTTCATATAGCGGAGTGGTGGCGATTCAGGTGTCTTGTTGTCAGGCTGGTGCTACCATGTAGGCGCAAACCTGAAGGCACAATTTGCCGCGGCTTGTATCAGGTTGGAATCCACACACGAGCAATCGATTCACGCACAAAGAGGGATGTTTGCAGTGTCAGTTCCGGATCGCCCGAATCAGTCTCCCATAACGACGCAGTACCAGGAGGTGGCCCAGCCATCAGCCTGGTTTCTGGATGCTTTGACCGACGCCGACTGCGGCAACGATGAGGAGTTCGCCTACAACGCCCTGGAACTGCCGCTGCCGAACACGCGGCTGCGTACAGTGGTGAGCGGGCCCGACCTGGGGCGGTTCCTGTACATCGGTCACGCGTGGGCGTCGGTATGTACGCATTACCTGCCACCCGCACAACCGGTGCTGGTCATGGATATCGGCTGTGGCGTGGGCAAAATGGCCAGGTTTTTCGCCCTGGACCCGGCGGTCCATTACGTCGGGTTCGATATTTACCGGCCTGCGATTACCTGGTGCAGGCGGGAGTTTTCGCGGCTCTACGGGGAGCGTTTCCGGTTTGAGCACTTTGACGGCCGCTCGGCGATGTACAATCCCGGTGGATCGCTGTCGGTCGCCGATTACCGGTTTCCCGCCGCCGACGGCTCCGTCGATCTTGCACTCGGTGCTTCCCTGTTCACGCACCTGTATGAAAACGACATGCGCCACTACCTTGCCGAGACTGCGCGCGTGCTGAAAACCGGTGGGCTGGCCCTGTTATCAATACACACTCTGGATGAACTGCCGGAATTTTTCCCGGACGCCCCCGCCGCGGGCGACCGCAAAATCGTCGGCAACGAACAGGTGATTCTTGTCGACCGCGATTATTTTGTCGCTCTGGCCGGGGAATCCGGATTAACGCTGCACGCGTTGCCGGGACGGTTGTGCGGGCAGGAGTTGGTGGTAGTGCAGAAAATTTAGCGCAGCAGTTTCTTCGTCAATATCGCGCCGGTTACTGCTGAACTGCAAAATAAAACTAATGGATAAGAAAATATCCTGCGACTGGGTGTTACCTTGTCGCCTGACTGTTGAGCCAGATCTTGTATTGCCAGGGACCAGTTCTCTTTTGAAAGTGACGGTTTTATGCTCGTTATGATCTTGGAATACGCGCCATGGTGACGCTTAACTCACCATTGGAAAAGACCTCATTTCACGGAGGTTTTATCCAGAGTATTGAGGGGATGAGGTCTTTTGCGGTTCTGGCTGTTCTGCTTTTTCATCTGCAAGTTCCGGGCTTTGCGGGTGGATTTCTTGGGGTAGATCTATTTTTCGTAATTTCCGGATTTATTATTACCAGAAATATTCTTTCAGACCTGCACAACCGCAAATTTTCACTGAAGGAATTTTATATTCGACGCTTTCGCCGTCTTTATCCGGCACTGCTTGTTACCGTATTACTAACGCTAAGCGTTGCCGCTGCGCTTGTGCCGCCAGTGGAGCTTGTAAATACAGCTAGGTCAGCCCTATATGCATTGCTGTCACTCGCGAATATAAACTTCTGGATGGAATCAGGCTATTTCGACGCCGCGGCTGATGCAAAGCCGCTACTTCATACCTGGTCGCTAAGTGTGGAAGAACAGTTCTATCTTTTCTGGCCTGGCCTATTGCTTATTTGTCATCCACGTGGCGGAGCAGGGCTGTCACTTTGATGTTGTTGCTTTCTCTTGGCTCTGCATTGTTCTGGAGAGATATCATCCCCAACGCTATATTTTACTTGCTGCCTTTCCGTTTGCACCAATTAATGGCGGGCGCGCTCATCGCCATTCTATCACTGCGGCTTGATGCTGGTCCGGGCAATATCAGTTCCCTGCTCGCATCTGCTGGTTTGGTCGCCATCACTGTGATGCTAGATGACCGCTACTCGCCAGCGGTAGGCGCGGCAGCGGTGACCGTCCTCGGTTTCCTCCTTCTTCTGGGCAGGGAGACTGATTTTTCCCGCCTGTTCTACGGCAACAAGCTGATGCAGTGGTTTGGCAGGCGCTCTTACGCTATCTATCTGGTCCACTGGCCGATTATCGTGTTGTTCAAGTATCACACTAATTTTCAGTTCGATAATGGCGCGAGAGTCCTGCTCTTTTTTGTTTGCATTTTTGCAGCGGTGGGGCTGCACGAGTTGGTGGAAAAGCCGTTTCGAAAGGTGGGAGAGGACACAACTGTCCCTCAGCTTATGGCCATGCGTGCGACAGTTTCAACATTGCTGTTGACCATGTTTGTTGCAGCCACAATCTGGAAGCTGCATGGCCTGCCATCACGTGTTGATACTCGAATTCAGCATATTGTGGAGACCGTGGACGCAGAGACAGCGTTGCGTTTACGCGCTATCCGCTTTGGCAAGTGTAACCTCCATGAAATTCACAGATTTGCTGACTACAACGCGGCGGAATGTGCTTCGCTGGATGCGAATCGTAAAAATGTGCTTGTTATCGGAGACAGCATGGCCGCTGATACGTATATGATGCTGTCCCAAGCCTATCCGAACATCCACTTCGCCCAAGCCACTGCGGGGGCCTGTACCGCTGTATTGAAAATATCTGACATCGGAGGGAAATATCCAACGTGTGAGGCGTTGAATGCTTACCGTTTCTCCAGGCTAATTGAGCTCGATATGGATCTGATTGTGCTGGCCTCGATATGGAGCGAGGATCGAATACAACCCCTGAAGGAGACTATTGCCTACCTGCGGTCAAGAGGGAAGAACGTGTTGGTAATAGGCCCGCGTGCGCATTTTCGTGGCTCAGTTCCCCTGCTGATTTCTAGACAGACTTCCCTCGATGGGCTGAATATCAAGTTACGGGACAGTGTAATTCAGGACACCGAGCTGTTGAGCAAAATGCAAACTGCGCTGCCGGATGTCGAGATAGTTCCAATCGGAATTATACAGTGAATTCCTGCGGGTGATGTCGTCGAGGGTGAGAGCCTACTTTATTTGGATGAGAGGCATTTCACCAAGCTGGGCGCAATGCGGATGGGTTACCGATTGAGCAAACACTTCGATCTTCCCGGGTACATTGAATCGGCTAATTCTGCAAAGCATTAAGTCAACGACCCTAATTGAGCTGGCTTAGCCTGGCGGACAGAACAGGCACGCTGGGCGGGCTGGCAGTGACGCGGCGAGTTACAATCGGACATTTTCACTGTTGCTGTCACCCAGTGGTCCCAGGTGGGACTGTTTGCCAACCTGTCCTGAACCGAGATAATTTCCCTTGTTACTCAGGTCGTTTTTTTGTTGGCCGAGTGCCTTCCCATGGCGGTGCTCTCACCCTGGAAAATCTCTTCCAGGCGATCGGCGAGATAGCTGAGCAGGCGCTTCACGCGCTCCTCGCGATTCGTCATGAGCTGGCCGGCGGCCATGCCCTCCATCAGGAACTTGGTCACGTCCATCGCCAGCAGGAAGCGGTCGCCCCGGTCGTTCCACTCCGCGAACAACTCGGTATTGGATTCGCGCACATGCTTCTCGAACAGCAGCTGCGAGTTTTCCAGTATGGATTTCAGTTCCGGGTCGGTGCGGCTGGCCACGCACAACTCGTGGTAGACCACGAACAGGTCGCCGGTGAGGTGCTCCCAGTAGGCGTCGAGGCCGGCGCGGCGGCGCTTCTTGCCCTTCAGTGATGCCGGGATGCTGGTGACGCGGCGGGTGTAGTCCTCCAGCAGCTTGTCGTGCAGGTACTCGACGGCGGCCTGGATGAGTTCCGTCTTGGAGGGGAAGTGGTGCAGCATGGCGCCCCGGGAAACCCCGGCGGCGCTGGCCACCTTGGCGGTCGTGACGTTGGTGTAGCCCTCCTCCACGAAACAGTTGATTGCCGCGTCGAGGATGCGGTCGCGGGTCATGGCGCTTTTCTGCGCCTGCCAGCTGATGTCCTCGCCGGGTTGTTCCGGGAACCGTGTCTTGTCGGCAATATCCTTTTTGCTGGGCATCGGGTCTTCAGGCCTCGGGCGGGTTAATTAAAACAAACCTGACTGATTAAATCAGGACAGGGTCGTCGGCGATTATATACGATATCGCCGCGACCCACAGGGCCTGCGTGCCGGTCCCTCGGTCCGCCGCCTGCGATCCGAACTAGTCGTTCACGCCGCCCATGCACAGGTACTTGATTTCCAGGTAGTCATCGATCCCGTACTTGGAGCCCTCGCGGCCAATGCCGGATTCCTTCACGCCGCCGAAGGGCGCCACCTCGGTGGAGATGATGCCCTCGTTGATGCCGACGATGCCGTAGTCCAGTCCCTCGGCGACGCGCCAGATGCGTCCGATATCGCGGGCGTAAAAATAGGCGGAGAGGCCGAAGGGCGTATCATTGCCGATACGGATGGCCTCTTCCTCGGTCCTGAATTTGAACAGGGGCGCGACGGGGCCGAAGATCTCCTCGTTGTACACTTCCATGGTGTCGTTTACGTCCACCAGCACCGTGGGCTGGTAAAAATTCTGGCCGTGCTCCGGACTGCCCTTGCCCCCGGTCAGTACCCTCGCGCCGTTGGCGGTGGCCTGGTTGACGATGGAGCTGACCTTGTCGAAGGCCGCGTCGTTGATCAGCGGGCCGACCGTGACGCCGTCTTCCGCGCCGTTACCCATGCGCAGCGCGCGCACGGCAGTTACCAGCTTCTCGGCGAAGGCGTCGAACACCGACTCCTGCACCAGGATGCGGTTGGCGCAGACGCAGGTCTGCCCGGCGTTGCGGTACTTGGAGGCCATGGCACCGACCACGGCGGCATCGAGGTCGGCGTCGTCGAACACGATAAAGGGCGCATTCCCCCCGAGTTCCATCGAGGTCTTCTTCACCGTGGCGGCGCACTGCGCCATCAGCACCTTGCCGATTTCCGTGGAGCCGGTGAAGGTCAGCTTGCGCACGATGGTGCTGCTGGTCATCTCGCCGCCAATGGCCCGGGCGTTATTGCCGGCCACCACGCTGAACACGCCCGGCGGAATGCCTGCGCGTTCGCCGAGGGCGGCCAGCGCCAACGCGCACAGGGGCGTTTCGGTGGCGGGCTTGAGCACGATGCTGCAGCCGGCGGCCAGCGCCGGCGCCACCTTGCGGGTGATCATCGCGATGGGGAAGTTCCAGGGGGTGATCGCGGCGACCACGCCGACCGGCTGTTTCAGCGTGACGATGCGCTGGTTGGGGTTGTTGGCGCTGATGGTATCGCCGTAAATACGCCGTCCCTCCTCGGCGAACCACTCCACGAAGGCCGCGCCGTAGGCGACTTCGCCGCGCGATTCCGCCAGGGGCTTGCCCTGTTCCGCCGTCATCAGTCGCGCGAGGTCTTCCTGGTTGGCCATGATCAGCGAGAACCAGCGCTTGAGGATGGCCGAGCGCTCCTTGGCCACGACGGTGCGCCAGCTGGCGAAGGCCCGGTCGGCCGCTTCGATGGCGCGCCGGGTTTCCGCGGCCCCCGCGTTGGGGATGGCGATGATTTCGTCCTTGGTTGCCGGGTTGAAGACGCCCATGGTGGCGCCGTTGTCGGCGTCCACCCATTGGCCGTCGATATACAGTTGTGATCGTAACAGTGACGGATCGCTCAGTGTCAGCATGTGCTTGTCTTGCTCCTGGTTTGGTGTGTGCGCAGTTTACTTGCCGGCCAGGCGGGCAACAACCGGCGCGAAGGCTTCCACCATGTTGTTCTGGCCGTCGTCCAGCACGGCGACGTAGGAGATACCGTAGGCCTCGCGACGCCGCTGCAGTTCATCACAGATGAAATCGACAGTGCCGATCAGGCAGTGGGGGTGCGTGAGGATATCCTGCGCGCTCATGCCCAGCGCGCCGCCGATCGCTTCCGCGGTCGGTAGCGGGTGGTCCGTGATGATGGTGTTGTAGGCGCCGATTTCCAGTTCGATAGCCGCAAAGCGCGCGCCCGCGCCACATTTTATCCAGTCGATTTTTTTCGCGGTCGCGGCGGCCAGGCCCGAGTTCATGCCGTCGGGGCCGAGCATGCCGGCGCGGTTGTTGAAATTCAGGCTGACGATGTCCGCTTCCTGCCCGGCGAACTGCAGAATTTTTTTACTGCCACCGCCGATCATCAGTGGCGGGTAGGGTTTTTGCGCGGGCGACGGTGTGCCGGAGAAGCCGGACCAGCGAATGAAATCACCGGTGATCGCCAGCGGCTCACCGGTCATGAACGCTTTATAGGCGTGCACGAACTCGGCGAACCGTTCGAAGCGCTGGGGGAAATCGTCAAAAGGCAAGTTGACCGCCTCGTACTCATTCCTGATCCAGCCCGCCCCGATGCCGAACTCCAGCCGTCCGCCGGAGAGGTAATCCATGGTGGCCGCCTCCTTGGCGAGGATGACCGGGTGGTGGTAGTCGTTACAGAACACGCGGCACCCCACCCGCAGCGTGGTGGTCTGCTCCAGCGCCATGGCGATGGCGGGCACCGCGGCCAGCAGCTGCGGAGGGTGGTAGGTGCTGTCCAGCGCCGGGCCGGCGCTGAGAAAATGATCGGCGAGAAAAAAAGTGGAGTACCCCAGGTCTTCCGTCTTCGCGATCAGCCGGCGCCAGTTGGCGGGGGAGTCCGTGTTGAAACTCTGCAGGGAAAAGCGGAACGGTTTGTGTTGGCTCATGGTACGTTCTCCGGGCAGTGCGGCGGCGGCAGCATGCCGCGCGCGGCAACGCATTGGTTATCGGGATGCGGGCATTTTTCCTATCGCGACCGGGATACTGCTCTGGCGGCACATGCCGGAATATTTTTCCGCGTTGGCGCGGTTGTCGACGAGGCGGTTGGTGTTGCTGCCGATCTCGCGGATTTTTTCATCGGCGTGCGCCAGTGGGTCCGGCGAGCCGCCCCAGCAGTGCGACATGGAAACCACGCCCGGGCGGATGTCGTCGCTGGCGCGGGCGACGGCGGGAATGGCGCCATGCCGCGAGCGCACCTCGATGATCTCGCCGTCGTTCAGCCCCAGCTCCGCCAGCTCCAGCGGGTGCATGAAGGCGGGGTTGGTGGTGCCCTTGGATTTCAGCAGGCTCAACTCCGGGCCGGTGGAATTGTAGGTATTCTTCATGCGGCGGCTGACCAGCAGCAGGGGATAGTCGCTGCTGCCCGCCGCGTGCAGGTCGGTGTACGCCGCCTCAAACTCCTCTCCCAGGCCCGGCGGGTAGAGTTGCAGGCGGCCGGCCGTTGCCGGGTCGGCCGGCCCGAGGATCACGTCGGGCACGTCGAACACCTTGCCGCCCTGCGTGTTGTAGATCTCCTGCAGCGGGACGCGGGACCCGTGCGTGATATTGGCCAACAGATCGAACTTGCGCGGCTTGTCCTGCATATCGATGGGACCGTGGGGCAGGTTGAGGGTCAGCCCCATGCGCCTGCCCATCGCCCAGAAAAACTCCCACTCCTCGATCTTGTCGCCCTCGGCTTCCACCACGGTTTGCGTGTACTGGCTGTAGGGACGGTCGTGCCAGATGTCCGTGAGCAGGGTGACGTCCTCGCGTTCCAGGCACAGTTTGGGCGCAAGCACGTAGTGGGCCATCTGCGCCGTGGCGGACATCTTCAAATCGATGCAGACCAGCAGTTCCAGCCCCGCCAGCGCCCGGTAGGTTTTCTGCTGGTCCGGCCAGGCCAGCAGCGGGTTGCCGCCGACGCAGACCAGCGTTTGATCTGGCCCTCGCCGGGCAGCAACATCTCGTCGCTGATCACGGCAGTGGGCATTTCCCTCAGGGTCCGTAGGGCGAGAGCACGACCGTCTCGCAGATGTCGTCGGACACGCGGCTTTTCACACCGTCGCTCAGCCACTGGGGCTGCGGCCTGGTAGGCCTGCGCGGCGCGCGGGCCGGCGGGCGTGAGCACGCCGGGGTTGGGCAGGCGCTCGCCCTCGCGGTAGTGGCGGCCGCAGATCGCGTTCAGGGACTGCACGAGGTGCTGCAGCAGGTTGGGGTGCGGGCCCATCTCCGGCCCGGTGCCGGTCACCGCCGTGCCGCGGGGACCGGCGGCGAACAGGCGCGCGGCCTCCACGATCTGGCTCGCGGGGATACCCGCGGCGGCAGCGACCTGTTCCGGAGTGAAGCGTTTCGTTGCCTCTTCCAGGCGCTCCAGCCCCTCCAAGTGCTGTGCGCAGAACGCCTTGTCCTGCAGGCCTTCGGCGAGTATCACCGCGATGATCGCCGCGACCAGCGCGGCGTCATGGCCCGGGCGCACCTGCAGGTGCAGGTCGGCGCGGCTGGCCACCTCGGTAACACGGGGGTCGACGCAGATTACCTTCATGCCGCGTTTCTTGCCTTCGCGCAGCGCGTTGTGCGGACTGAAGGAGGGAATCCCGCCGGGGATGGAAAAATGCGACACCAGCGTGTTGTTGCCGATAATCAGCGCGACGTCCGAATCGTTCCACATGTGGCTGCCGCCGTTCCACCAGCCCATGCGGGTGGGTCCGATAGCCACCTTGGCGGGCTGGTCGATCGTGACGCTGGTGTAGTAGGACGGCGAGCCGATGGCGGCGTGGAAGGCGCGGGCCACGTCGTGGGCGGCGGAATTCTGGTAGGAGTAGGTGCCGTTGTAGCTGGCGATGCTGCGCGGGCCGTAGCGTTCCAGTATGGCCTGCAGTTGCTGCGCGATTTCGTCCATGGCCAGTTCGGTGCCGATGGCGGCGAAGCTGCCGTCGGGCTGTTTTTTCTGCGAGCGCTGCAGGCGGGTCGGGTGATCGATCTGCTCGATCAACTGGCGGCCCTTGATGCACGTATAGCCGCCGTAGATTTCATTGCTGGTGTCCGGTTCCAGCGCGACCAGCCGGTTGTCCTCGACCGTGGCCTCCATCGGGCAGTAGGCATGGCAGAAGCGGCAGTAGGTTTTTACGGTTTTACGCGCCATGCGAATGCAATCCTCCGTGGCGTGCGCGGGTGTGCGGCACGCGGTTCACCCGGTGAAAAAATCGGCCCGGGGCCGACCCTGCGGGTCGTAGACGGGCTCTTCCAGCGCCACCCGGTACTTGGATACCTCCGCGTCGGTCACGCCGTAGCTGCCCAGGGCCGCGAGCATGGCGCGGTAGAAGTCTCCGGCCAGGTGCGCCGCGAGATCCTCCACCGAGGCCCATTTCTCGAACACATACACGCGGGTGTCCGAGGTGGGGTCGGCGGACCACACATAGTGCAGGCAGCCGCTCTGGCCGCGGGTGTCCGCCACCAGCTGTGCGGTTTCCGCCAGTGCTTTTTCCCGGTCCCCGGCGGGGAGATGGACGGTGCCGGCAATCAGTACGGTCATAGTGCGGTCCTGCGAGTGGGGGTGTCGTGTCGTCCGTGGGAGAGCGGAAACAGTAGCAGAGTGGTGGTGGCAAAACAATCAGGGTTGACTGATTTTTTGGAGCAGTGGGGTGTGGGTCGGGGCGCCGCAGGCGACCCCGGTAAAGGGCGCGGCGGGCGGGCGCTGGCCGCCGCCCGCCGTCGGTCAGCTCAGCAGCAATCATCCCGCGCGACCGTAAACGACCGGGTTGCGGCCTCGTTCACCGTGTAGTCGCGGGATAAAATCGTGCTGACGAAGCGATGGCTGGCGGTCACCGCGTCGGGTGTGAATGCCACGTGCATGTAGCCCCGGCCCACCAGGTTGGCGTATTTCAGGTCGTCCACCAGCACCGACACCAACGGACTGAACAGCGCTGCGTTGCCTGCGCCGAGGATTTCATCCAGCCCCGGCGAACTGACGCTGGTGCCGCCGAATTCGACCCCGGCGATCTTGCCCTCGGTGGTGGTCAGCTGGGATGTCCAGGCATTGTGCGTGTCACCGGCCAGTACCACCAGCCTCGACCCCAGTTGCTGCGCGAAGGCGAGTATTTCGTCACGTTCATAGGCGTAGCCATCCCAGGCGTCGAGGTTGTAGTGATGGCGCTGTCCAGCAGGGCCTGTTCCTCGGGCGTGCGATCAGCAGGCGCTTTGTTTCGCCGCCACCGCCGCCAGCACCGCCGCCGTGCCCTCCGCCAGCGCGCTCTCCCCGGCGATACCGGGGTCCAGCGCTTCGATGATTGGCGCCGGCAGCAGGTAGCGGCTCATGAGCACCTGTTGCCCCAGCACCTGCCACCGGGCGCTGCTCTGGCTCAGGTGATCGCGCAGCCACTCGCGCTGGACACCGCCGAGAATGGTGCGGGTGCTGTCGTTGATGCCCGCCCGGGTTTTGGCCACGTCGATGATGCCGGCGGTGGCGAAATCCGCGTAAGTGAACTGCTTGTCGCGCCCGACCTGGCGGGTGTCCAGCATCAGCAGGTCGAGCAGGTCGCCGTACTGCAGGCGGCGGTAGATGATCTCGTCCACAGTGTTCGGCGGTCGCACCGGCAGCCACTCGTGCCAGGCCTGCAGCGCGGCCATCTTGCGCGCGGCGAAGCTGCCTTCGGTGGCCGGGTCGTGGTTTTCCGCGCCGAACTCCCAGGTGTCGTTGGCCACTTCGTGGTCGTCCCACACGATGACCCAGGGGTGGGCCGCGTGGGCCGCCTGCAGGTCGACATCCGTGTGGTACTGGCCGTAGCGGGTGCGGTAGTCGGAGAGCGTGAGCAGTTCCGTGGGCGGCTCCACCAGCCGGCCGAGTTCCGCCGCGCGATCGCTGGCATAGCCGTCGGCGCGGTATTCATAGAGGTAGTCGCCCAGGTGCAGTACGGCGTCGACCTCCTGCATGGCGACTTCTCGGTACACGTTGAAATAACCGGCGGGGTAGTTGGAGCAGGACACGACCGCGAAGGAGGCGGCCTGCACCGCGCCCTGCGGCAGGGTGCGGGTCCTGCCGACCATCGAGGTCGCGTTGATCGTCATGAAGCGGTAATAGTAGACACTCGCTGGCTGCAGGCCTTCCACGTCCACCTTGACCGTGTAGTCCACCGCAGGGGAGGTGACGCCGCCGCCGCTGGCGACGATATCGCTGAAGCCCTCGTCGGTAGCCACTTCCCAGGTGACGCCCACTTCCCCGTCATTTTGCGGGGTAACCCGCGTCCAGATAATCACCCGGTCGGCCAGGGGGTCGCCGGAGGCCACCCCGTGGTTGAAGTCCGCCGGCAGCACGCTGACATAGCTGGAGTTGCTGCCGCCGGAACAGGCGATCAGGTTGCTGCCTAACAGCGGAATCAGCGAGCCGGCGGCCAGCGCCTTGACCAGGCTGCGGCGTTTGAAATCGGGGGGTGTGGTCATGGGTGCTACCTCTTATCGTTAGCTGGCGGGATGGTAATCCTGTTGCAAGGCATTCGTGTGACAGTGTGCGCAGTATATAGCCGAGTTCGCTGCCATCGCTACAGCCCTTTTCTCCGGTTCGGCCGGTGTCCCGTGCTACGGTACGTTAAACAAGCGCCCCGGCTGGAACCGGAGCACCGGCAGGCGCCGGCCCAGCTCCCGGAATAGCCCGTGATCCTCGATATAGCGCGCGTAGGCACGGTAGTCGGCGTCCTGCGACAGGTGCCGCTCCTCGGTGCGCGCCCGCAGCAGGTAGATACCGTTGAGCAGCAGCAGCAGCGCGCAGTGACGCAGGGACTCCCCGATACTGCCGCTGACCATGAAGGGCATGGAAATCATCCACCATGACAGGTTCTTGCTGACGTAGGCGGGGTGCTTGCAGAAGCGGTAGGCGCCGTTGGTGAGTATGCCCCGGTGGGTCAGGTTGGAGAAGCGGATGCCAAAGGACAGGGTCGCCCAGACGTACACCCCGGTGAGCAGCAGGATGGCGCTGCCCCAGGCGGCGTAGAGCGCCGGGTAGTGCCCCAGCCAGCCGCCCCAGTTGAACGAGGTTTCGTAGTGAATGTACTGCGCGGAGAAAAAGGACCAGAAGGGCTGGTAGCACACCAGGGCCACCGCCCAGCCCAGCAGCGTCGGCTCGGTGGAGCGGATGTGGGAGTCGGTGGCCCGGAAGGTGCACACGTAGCCGACGAAGGCAATCAGCAGGTCGATGTAAAACAGGGCCTGGAAGGCGAAGTCGTAAAACGTACGGAAGCTGGCAAAGACCTGCGTGAAGTCATAGCTGCGGTAGTAGTCGAGTTTGTCGCAGAAGTAAATGAACATCAGGGGCAGGAAGAACAGTTTCACCAGCCAGCCGAGCAGGTGCTGCCCGACGCTGCAGTGATCGACCCGCCGCCATTGCAGCAGCGCGGCCTGCCCCAGGTGCCAGTAGCCGTCCTGCTCGCCGCCACTGCGCCGGTCCATCCAGAAGAAGTAGGGTATGGCCATACCGGCGCCCCAGGGGGCCGCGTCCAGCAGGGCCTGGTAGTACCGGTTGTAAAAGGCGCCGCGATACTCCGGGAACAGCCGGTACACCGCGACCACCAGCAGCGCGGTGACCCCCAGCCCGAGGAGCTTCACCAGCACCCGGGGCACCGCGACCGCGGCACGCGCATCGCCGCGGCCCACCTGGGGAAGGGGCTTACGCCAGAGGGCCTCCAGCGCGATGATCGGCAACGCGTAGGAGGCCCCCAGCAGGAAAATCCCCGCCTGCGGAGTTAGCGCGGCACCGTGGCGGAGCAGCCACCAGAAGGTCACCAGTGAAGCCAGCAGCGCGGCGCAGTTGATGTACAGGTTGGTGGCGGACGCCGGCGGCGCAGAAGGCCCGTTCATACACTTGATCCCGCGATGAGTGCACGGGGGAGACGGATGCCGCCCGCAGCGCGCAGGAAACCCTACCCGCCCGGCGCCTGCAGATCAAGTTTGCGGCGGGGTATACGCACCGCTGAGATCGGCCGGGCCGTTGTAAATGAAGTCGTAGTGACGGGACTGGAACAGCCACTGGCCGCCCTGCCGGACATAAGTGTCGCGGTAGCGGCTCAGGATCGTGCTGGCATGGCCCGCGCGGTCGCGGGTGTGCTCGTGCAGGTACCAGTGGCCGCTGGCGGTGTTCCCCGTCACCTCGAACAGGCAGGAACTGGGCAGCATCAGGGCGAAGTCGAAGCTGCTCATCATCTGTTGCCAGAGGGCGAGGATGGCGTCCCGCCCGCTGACCGGCGTGCCCAGCAGGTTCCAGACGCCGTCCTCGGCCCAGGTGGCGATCCAGGCGTCGGCGTCGTAACGGTTGACCGCGTCCACATAGCGTGCCATCAGGTTGCGCAGGGCCAGTTCATCTTCCAGTGGGTTCATGGTGTAGTACCTGTGTTCGTGGCGGGGGGTTACTGTAGCGCCGCCAGCAACGAAAAGAAACAAACGAGACTGTTTTTTAATGGCCTGTGCTGTTACTATCTGGCCCCTGATCTCCCGGTCTGAAAAAACCGCTAACACACCCGAGGTGAGCTGATGGATTTGAGTGCCTTCCCCTACTTACAGGGAAACTACGCGCCGGTCGAACAAGAGAGCGATTTCGGCGAGGAACAACTGGCGATCGAGGGCCGCGTGCCGGCGACGCTGCGCGGCGCCTTCATGCGCGACGGCGCCAATGTCGCCTACCAGCCCAACCATTACGTCTACCCGCTCGACGGCGACGGCATGGTGCACGCGGTGTATTTCCAGGACGGCCATGTGCGGTACAGGAACCGCTGGGTCCAGACCAGCCACCTGATGACCGAGCGCAGGTTCAATCGCACGATCTACGGCAGCGTCGGCAAGCTGCTGCCGGTGCCGCAGGAAGTGATCGACGCCGGGGGCGAGCCCAACCCGGTGCGCAATACCGCCAACACCAACGTGCTTTACCACGGCGGCAAACTGCTGGCGATGTGGGAGGGAGGTTTCCCGCACCTGCTCAACAACGATTTGTCCACCGTGGGACTGTACGACTACGACGGCGCGCTCAAGGCCGGCGATGCGCTCACCGCCCACCCCAAGGTGTGCCCCGACACCGGTCAGCTGGTGTCCTGCACCCAGCGCTGGGACAGCCCGAATTACTGGGTGCAGATCTTCGATGCGCAGGGCAGGCACATGCAGACCATCCCGGTGGAGTTCCAGCGCAAGGGGATCATCCACGACCTGCAGATCACCGAAAACTACGTCATCATTTTCTACGCTCCGGCCTTCCACAGCCTGGAAAAAGCCATGAAGGGCGAAGACCCGTTCATGTGGGAGCCGCAGCTGGGTACGAAAATCATCGTCATTCCCCGCGATGGCAAGGGTCAACAACTGGTATTCGAGACCGGCCCGTTCTTCAGCTGGCACTTCTGCAACGGCTTTGAATACGGCGGGCAGATTATCATCGACTACGTGTGGATCAGTTCGATTCCCTTCACCACCGCGCAGGGCAGCGGGGTCGAGAAGCAACCCCGCCGCATGCACCGCATGACCCTGGACCTGGCGACGAAAAAGGTCACTGACGAGGAGTTCTCCGATGTTTTCTGCGAATTCTCCCGCGTCGACGAGCGCCGCATGGGCAAGGACTATCGCTTCGGTTTCGCCGCCTCCTCCAACCGCGAGTGGGGCGACGCCCACGGATACAACTGTACCGGGCGCTACGATTTCCAGACCGGCGAAACGAAGTTGTGGGAATTCGGCCCGGAGGCCAACGCCGGGGAGCCGGTCTACGTACCCAACCCCGACAGCGACCGTGAGGAGGAGGGCTGGGTAATGTGCTTCGTGCACAATCCCGGCGAGGGCGCCTTCCTGTCCATCCTCAGCGCGGGCGACTTCGATAACGGCCCGGTGGCGAAAGTGCGCATTCCGGCGCGCGTGCCCAACGGCTTCCACGCCAACTGGATGCAGGGGCTGACGCTCTAGTGGCGGCGGGCAACCACCGCCACGGGCGGGCAGTACACACCGGGACAGATTCACGCGCGCAGCGCGTAACAGGAGCAATGCATGTCGCTGGATAAAGCACAATTTCTGCGGGCCTATCGCACCATGCGGACGATCCGCGATTTCGAATACCGGGTGAGCGACGAATTCGGCAAGGGTAATATTCCCGGCTTCCTGCACCTGTACGCGGGGCAGGAGGCGATCGCCACCGGCATGTGCATGAACCTCGACGACGACGATTACATCGTCAGCACCCACCGCGGTCACGGTCACTGCATTGCCAAGGGTGGCGACGTCGGCGACATGATGAAGGAGATCATGGCCAAGCAGGCGGCAGTTGCGCCGGCAAGGGCGGCTCCATGCACATCGCCGCCGTGGAGAAGGGGATGCTCGGGGCCAATGCCATTGTCGGCGGCGGCCCGCCGTTAATCGTGGGCGCGGCGCTGTCGGCGAAAACCCTCGGCACCGACCGCGCGGGCGTCCTTCACCGGCGACGGCGGCTCCAACCAGGGCACGACCTTTCGAAGCGATGAACCTGGCAGTGGTGTTACAGCTGCCGGCGATCTTCTGTTCGAGAACAATGGCTACGGCGAGGGCACCGGCGGCTTGGGTATGCGGTGGGCTCCAAGGATATCGCCAGTCGCGTTGGGCGGCATTTGGCATGCCCGCGTTGAAAGTGGACGGCGCGGATATTTTCGCCGTCTACGAAAAACCCGCGGGAAGGCGGTGAAGCACTGTCGCGCCGGCAAGGGCCCGATCACCATCGAGGCCAGCATCACGCGCTTTCGCGGTCACTTCGAGGGCGACGCCCAGGCCTACTGCGGCGGTGCACGAGGTCAAGCAGCCTGGATGAAAGAGATGGACCGGCTCGAAGATTGCCGGTGACAACGCGATCCGCAAAGAAGCTGGTGACCAGGGCGGGAGTTGAACAGGATCGACAAGGAAGTGGCGGCCGCTATCGACGAGGCTGCGCGGGCGGCGCTCGCCGCACCCGGTCCGGACGTCTCGGAACCGCTGACGGACGCTCCGGCAGCTTCTGCCTACTGAACACGGAACAACCTGGCGGCTAATCGCAGACAGCATTCGGAGTAACCAGGCATGCCAATCAAGACCTACAGACAGGCCATCAACGAAGCCATGGCGCAGGAGATGCGGCGCGACAGCAAACGGTGATCGTGATCGCATGGAGATCGTACAGCCAGCCGGCGCCCACGGCGACGGCGACCGCGACGCCTACGGCGGCGTCATGGGGCGTTTTCGTGGCGGTCGGCGAATATCCGTTCCGGAGCTCACAGAGCTTCAAGATCCATCGACCGAGTTCTGTCACCATGGGGGCCGCCGCCGGCAAGCCATGCCCAGACGGGCCTGCGGCCCATCGCCGAATTGATGTTCATGGACTTCCTGGGCGTGTGTTTTGACCAGCGTTTCGCTACAGATCTACAACCAGGCGGCGAAATTTCGCTTACATGTTCGGCGGCAAGGCGCAGCCCGATGGTGGTGCGCACCATGGTGCCGCGCGCCAGAGCCCGCGGCGGCGCGCAAACACCCCAGAACCTGACGCAGATGGTCACCATGGTGCCGGGCCTGAAAGTGGTCTGCCCCACCAACGCCTACGACGCCAAGGCCTGCTCATTACCGCGATCCGCGACAACGACTGCGTGATCTTCGTCGAGGATAAATTCCTCTACGAGACCAGCTAGAAGTGCCCGACGAGATGTACACCATCCCCTTTGGCGAGGCCCGCTTCCTGCGCGAGGGCAGCGATGTCACGATCGTTGGTATCTCCAATACGGTCAACAAGGCGGTCGCGGTCGCCGACCGGCTGGCGGCGGAAGGCATCAGCTGCGACGTGATCGACCCGCGCACCACCTCGCCGCTGGACGAGGAGGCGATTATCGAAAGCGTCGAGACCACCGGGCGCCTGGTGGTGGTGGACGAGATGACGCCGCGCTGCGGCATCGCCGCCGACATCTCCAGTATCATCGCGGAAAAAGCCTTTGGCGCCCTGCGCGCACCGATTCGCAAGGTCACCGCCGCCCATTCGCCGATACCGTTCGCGCCGGCGCTGGAGGATGCGTGGATGCCGCAGGAAGCGGACATCGAGGCGGCGGTGCGCTATGTGCTGGGGTACCAGCGATGAGTACACTGCATGCCCTCACCGTGCCCAAGTGGGGGATGTCGATGGAGGAGGGCGAGATCACCGAGTGGCGCGTGGCCGTCGGCGACCAACTCGCCGTGGGTGATGAAAATCGTCGATATCGAGACATCCAAGATCGTCAATGCGGCCGAGAGTCCTGTCGCCGGCAGGCTGGCGAGGATCGGGCGAAGTGGGCTGCAGTGACCTCGAAAGTCGGCGCGCTGCTGGGGGTGGTCGCCACGGGTGACGCCAGCGAGCAGGATACTCGACGCCTTCGTCGCCTTCGTGCCCGACGCCGCCGGCGCCGCCCGCGCGCAGGGCGCTGACCACAAGGCCGCCGCGGCCGCCGCCGTCACGGCTGCCCTGGTGGCGCCACCGGCTGTACCGGCCGCCAGCGCGGCGAGCCGCCGGCGAGCGGTGCGCTGGGCACAGGGCCCCGATGACTCCGGCGTGCACGCCTCGCCGGTGGCGCGGCGCATCGCGCGAGCCCACCACGTCAACCTGTACCGAAAGTCCCGGCCACCGGTCGCAACGGGCGCGTCTCCAAGCGCGATGCGGAACAGGCGGCGGGTATTCGCGTGCTGGCCAGTGCGGCGACCCCGAGTGCGGCGCAGCCGGCCAACGCGCCGCGACGCTCCACCGCTGATGACTCGCAGGTGCCTTCCACCGGTGGCGCGTCTCGCCCGCACGCTGAACATCAACCTCAACGACGTGACCGCCACCGGTAAACGGGGCCGCGTCAGCAAGGAGGACGTGGAACGCGCGGCGGCGGCCGCCAGCGGCAGAAGCACCTATTTCCGCGAGCAGAAGTTGAGCGGCATGCGCAGTGCACCATCGCGGCGCGCCTGACGGAATCGAAGCAGACCATACCGCACTACCGCGTGAGCGTGGACATCGACATCGACAGCCTGTTGCAGCAGCGCGCGTACATGAACGGGACGCTGGGCCACAAGATCTCCGTCAACGATTTCGTGATCAAGGCCTGTGCCAGCGCGCTGGCGCAGGTGCCGGAAGTGAACGTGCAGTACACCGCGACAGTATTCGCCAGTTCGACCAGGCGGATATCTCGGTCGCGGTGGCGGTGCCGGGCGGCCTGCTCACGCCGGTGTTGCGCAACGTCGGCGCCAAGGGCCTGCCGCAGATCGCCGCCGAGTCCCGCGACCTCGCCCGTCGCGCCCAGGCGGGGTCTCTGGGGCCGGACGACTACCAGGGCGGGACCTTCAGTATCTCCAACCTCGGCATGTACGGCGTCGACCAGTTCGACGCCATCATCAACCTGCCCCCAGGCCGCGATACTGGCGGTGGCAGCGTGTCAGGGAAGCCCGTGGTGCGCGGCGACAGCATCGTCGCGGCGACCGTGATGCGGGTGTCCCTGTCCGCCGATCACCGCGCCATCGACGGTGCCGTGGCGGCGCAGTTCCTGCAATCATTGAAAGGGTTCCTGGAGAATCCCGCGTCCATGCTGCTGTGAAGGGAGGAAGCACACCATGAGCAAACAAGTGCCGATCGCCGATGGCCTGTTCACCTGGCCCGCCGCCAGGCCGGCGCTGCTGGGCAGCCGCTGCGAGCACTGCGGCGTGGTCAGTTTTCCAGCCGCGCAGTCCTGCATGGCCTGCTCGGGACAGAACGTCACGGTAGTGGAACTGCCGGGTCGCGGTACCCTGTGGACCTGGACCGTGCAGCAGTTCATGCCGAAAACACCCTATAAAAGCAATGAAACGCCGGAGACGTTCACGCCCTACGGCGTCGGGTATGTGGAGCTGCCCGGCTGCGTGCGGGTCGAGGGTCGCCTGACGGAAAACGACCCGCGGAAATTGCATATCGGCATGCCGATGGAAGTGGTCTTCGAGCCCTGTCGCACCGACGACAACGGCGATGAGGTCATCAACTTTTTTTTCCGCCCGGCGGCGTGAGGCCGCCGCAGCGGCACACAACCGGTAGTGGAATGACGGAGAGGCAGTAATGGACGTAGCAATAGTCGGCATCGGCATCCACCCGTTCGGGCGCACCCCGTCACGCAGCGGGCTGCAGCAGGGCGCCTTTGCGGCGCGCCTCGCGCTGGACGACGCCGGGATCGAATGGCGTGCTATCCAGTTCGCTTTCGGCGGCAGCGCCAGCGCCGGCAGCGCCGACGCGCTGGTCAACGAACTGGGCCTGACCGGCATCCCCTTCATCAATGTCGCCAACGGCTGCGCGACCGGGGGCAGTGCGCTGATTTCCGCGTTCAATGCCATCAAGTCCGGCCAGTACGATATCGGCATGGTGGCCGGCTTCGACAAGCACGACCGCGGCGCGTTCAACGCGGACCCGAGGGCGCTGGGTATCGGCCAGTGGTACGGCGAGGCGGGCCTGATGCTGACGACGCAGTTTTTCGCCATGAAAATCCAGAAATACATGCACGACTACGGCATCAGTAACGACACCCTGGCGCGGGTCGCGGAAAAGGCCTTTATCAACGGCTCCAGAAACCCCAACGCCTGGCGGCGGGAGCCGATCAGCGTGGAGGAAATCGCCGGCTCCATGATGGTGAATGACCCGCTCACCAAGTTCATGTTCTGCTCGCCCTCGGAAGGGGGCGTCGCCCTGGTGCTGTGCCGGGCCGACCATGCCACGCGCTACACGGATACGCCGGTCTACCTGAAGGCCGCGACCCTGAAGTCCCGCCGCTTCGGCTCCTTCGAGGTGTTCGCGCCCAGCCAGGCGCTGGAGCAGGTGGACGGTCCCACCGCGGACGCGTCGAGGGCGGCCTTCGAGATGGCCGGGGTCGGCCCGCGGGATATGGACGTGCTGCAGTTGCAGGACACCGAGGTCGGCGCCGAGATCATGCACATGGCGGAGAACGGCTTCTGCGAGCACGGCGAGCAGGAAGCGCTCATCCAGGCGGGCGCCACGCGGATCGGCGGCAGCATGCCGGTGAACACGGACGGCGGCTGCCTCGCCAACGGTGAACCCATCGGCGCCTCCGGTCTGCGGCAGGTCTACGAAAACGTACTGCAGCTGCGCGGCCAGGCCGGGGAGCACCAGGTGCCCGGCGACCCGCAACTGGCGTATACCCATGTGTACGGTGCGCCGGGCATCAGCGCGGTCACGATTCTGCAGCGCTAGCGTATCAGCAACGAGGTTTGTTCCATGAATGAGAAAGTATCACTGACACCGCAACAGATCGCCGCCCGCCACCCCTCAGAGACCTTCCAGGACCTGCTTGACCTGGAAAAGGTGGACGTTCCAGCGGCCCTGCGCGAGAGCACGGACACCTACCTCGGCTCCGAGGATCTCCCGGTCGAGCGGTATATCTCACCGGAATTTTTCCAGCGGGAAGTGGAGAAAGTCTGGCGCAGGACCTGGCAGGTGGCCTGCCGCGAGAGTCGCCTGCGCGCTCCGGGAGACTTCTTCGTCTACGATATCGTCAACGATTCCATCCTGTTGACGCGGACCGATGCGGGCGAACTGAAGGGATTTTACAATTCCTGCCTGCACCGGGGCCGGGCCCTGAAGCGCGGCGGCGGGCGCGCCGACATCATTCGCTGCCCCTACCATGGCTGGAGCTGGAAACTCGACGGCAGTTTCGACAGCGCGCCCTGCCAGTGGGACTTTCCCCATGTCGATAGGGAAGCGAACGCGCTGCCGCAGGTGCGGGTGGCGACCTGGGGTGGTTGGGTCTTCATAAACATGGACGAAGGCGCGCCGTCGCTGGAAGAGTATATGGGTGTCCTGCCCGCGCATATGAACCAGTGGAAACACGAGCAGCGCTATGTCTCGTTGCACGTGGAGTAGTTGATCGGCGCCAACTGGAAAGGGTCCTGGAGGTCGAGTCCTACCACGCTATCGCCACGCATCCCCAGCTGATGCCGTTCCAGGCCATAGACAACTCCCAGTACGACGTCTGGGGCGACCATGTCAGTCGCACGATTACGGCCTACGGGGTTCCCAATCCCACCCACGCCGACCAGTTCACCGAACAGGATTCACTGGACGCGATGATGGAACTGTCCGGCAGCGAGCTGCGCCCCAGGCTGGCGCCAGGCCAGACGGCGCGGGAAAAGCTCGCCGAGCTCAACCTGCCCACGGTCAACGAGCAGGCCGGAGAGGATTTTACCGGGCGCGCCACCATGTCCGAGATGATGGACTCGACGCTGTACCTGCTGTTCCCGAACTTCGCCCCGTGGGCGGGTCACGGCACGGTCATCACCTACCGCCATCGCCCCAACGGCGACGATGTCGACAGTTGCATCATGGATATCTTCCTGCTGACGCGCTACCCCGCAGGCACCGAGCCCCCGGAGGACGCGCCGACCTTCCGCCTGGGCATCGACGAGCCGTTTTCCGCTGCCGCGGAGGTCATGGGCGCCGGCTTGTCCAATGTGTTCAACCAGGACGGCGCCAACCTGCCGCAGGTGCAGAAGGGACTGAAGGCGTCGAAGAAAGGCGCGGTCACCCTGGGTAATTACCAGGAAGTGCGCATCCGCCATTTCAACCAGACGCTGGATAAATACCTGAACACCTGAGCGGGGAGTCGATGAGCCCATTGAACACTTTGTTGCAACCCTTCTCGCTGGCGGGCAAGGTCGCCCTCGTCACCGGCGCATCCAGCGGCTTCGGCCGGCATTTCGCGCCGTTGCTGGCCGCGGCGGGCGCCAGGGTGGCGCTGGCGGCGCGGCGCACCTCGCTGATCCGGGCCGCGGCGGACAGTATCAATGCCCGCGGTGGAGAAGCCATCGCCGTCACCATGGACGTCACCAGCAGCCAGAGTATCGCCGCGGCCCTCGATGAGGTCGAGCGGGCCTTCGGCGTGGTCACGGTGGTCATCAACAACGCCGGCATCACCGTGCCCAAGTTGCTGCTGGACCTGAGCGACGAGGACTGGACCCGGGTGATCGACACCAACCTCAACGGCGTGGCCTATGTCACCCGCGAGACCGCCAGGCGCATGATTGGCGCCGGCACCGGCGGCAGTATCGTCAATATCGCCTCGATCCTGGCCGAGCGCGTGCAGAAAGCCCTGACCAATTACGCCGCGTCCAAGGCCGCCGTCGTACAGTTCACCAAAACCGCCGCGCTGGAACTGGCACAGCACAATATCCGGGTGAACGCCCTGTGCCCGGGCTATTTCCAGACCGGGATTGAATGCGGGAGTGGTTCAGGACGAGCGAAGGGCAGGCCGTGATCAGGCGCATTCCCCAGCGCCGCACCGGCAACCTGGAGGAGTTGAACGGCCCGCTGTTACTGCTGGCTTCCGACGCCGGTTCACTGATGACCGGCTCGGCTGTGACCGTGGATGGAGGGCATGTACTATCCGACCTGTAGCGGCAGCATTGACCAAGCCCGGGGGACCCAAGCGTTGATAAAGAATCCGTTGAGCGCCGAGCGCATCGCCCGCGACAGCGCGCTCTGGGCCAACAGGACCATCGCCCAGGGGGCCTGGCAAAAAGCGCAGGAACGCCCGGACGAGGTGGCGATTTACCTCGAAGGCGCTCCCGCGATCACCTATGCGTCGATTGCCGATGAGGCGCGCCGGCTGATCAGCGGACTGCAAAAACTGGGCATGCAGGCCGGCGACGTGATCAGTTTCCAGCTGCCCAACTGGCGTGAGTCGGTGGTGGTGGATATCGCCGCCTGCGCGCTGGGGCTCATCGTCAACCCGGTGATCCCGATCTACCGCGACCACGAGCTGCGCTTCATTCTCAGGGACGCCGGGACGCGGCTCATCTATATCCCGGAGCGGGTGCGCAGCCTGGAGTTCCCCACCATGATCGCCGGCCTGCGCCCGCATCTCCCCGATCTTGAATTCGTGGTGACGGTGAGGGCGGAAAACCGGTACGACGATATGCTGCGTTACGAGGACCTGGTGGCGCATGCGCCGGCAGCGATCGACACGCTTCCCAAGGTCGACCCCAATTCCGTCAAGGCCATCCTGTACACCTCCGGCACTACCGGCACACCCAAGGCGGTGCTGCACAGCCATAATACCCTGGCGCGGGTCATCCAGAATTCCCTCGACTACTGGCAGATGGACGAGCGCGACGTGATGCTGATGCCGTCGCCGGTCACCCACATCACCGGCTACGGTTCGGGCATGGTGCTGCCCTTTGTGACGCCGGTGAAGTCCGCCCTGATGCACCGCTGGGACGCCGATGCCGCCGTGGCGTACATCAACGAGGTGGGCGCCACCGCCAGCGTCGGCGCGACACCCTTCCTGGTGGAACTGGTGGCGGCGGCAAAGCGGCACGGGACCGGCCTGCCCACGATGCGCCTGTTCGCCTGCGGCGGTGCGGCCGTGCCGCCCCAGGTCGTCAACGAGGCCTGCGCCGCGCTGGACAACTGCCGGGCGTTTCGCGTGTACGGCAGCACGGAGACACCGGTGATTACCCAGGGCTCGTCGGCCGGGACAGCAACGGCTGGCGGCGGAGACCGACGGGCCTCATCTACGGCTACGAGGTCAGGATACTCGATGAACAGGGCCGCCCG
Source organism: Halioglobus sp. (assembly GCA_041395965.1). GTDB lineage: Bacteria > Pseudomonadota > Gammaproteobacteria > Pseudomonadales > Halieaceae > Marimicrobium. The sequence continues at coordinate 11,487 of JAWKZM010000034.1, read as the reverse complement.
GTGCCACCGGGCGTGGACGGCGAGATCGCCGCGCGCGGTGCCGGTATGATGCTCGGTTACGGCGACCCGCAGCAAAACGCCCTGGCCCACGACAGCGAGGGGTATTTCCTCACCGGGGACATCGGTCATATCACCCCCGACAATGCCATTCTCATTACCGATCGCAAGAAGGACATCATTATTCGCGGTGGCGAGAACATCAGCGCCAAGGAAGTCGAGGACGTGTTGCACGGTCACCCGGCTGTTCGCGAGGTGGCGGTGGTCGCCATGCCCCACCCACGGCTGGGTGAGGGTGTTTGTGCCTACATCGTGCCCGCCGCGGGCGACAGCGGTCTGGACCTGGCTGCGGTCGCGCAGTTCGCGGACGCGGCGCAGCTCGCCAAACAAAAAATCCCCCAGCACATCGAACTGGTTACCGAGCTGCCGCGCACGGCCAGCGGCAAGGTGCGCAAGGACGTGCTGCGCCAGCGGATCAGGGAAACCCTGGCGGGCGGCGGTTGATGGCGCGCTTCAATCGCAGAACCACGGCGGAACAGGCCAGCGCGGGCGTTGACCTGACGGGGAAGAATGCGCTGGTCACCGGCGCCAACACGGGGCTGGGGCGGGAAACGACCCGGGTGCTGGCGCTGCGCGGCGCGCGGGTGACCATGGCCTGCCGCGACCTGGACAAGGCCGAACGGGCGCGGCGCGCCATCGTGGAGACCTCCGGTGGCCGCATCCGGGACGAGCAGCTCGACCTGCTGGAACTGGACCTGAATTCCCTGGAGCGCACGCGCCGGGCCGCCGGGATATTCACCCGGTGGCGTCGCCCGCTGCACCTGCTGGTCAACAATGCCGGCATCATGATTCCCATGGAACGGCGCACCGCCGACGGCTTCGAGGCGCACCTGGGCATCAATCACCTGGCGCACTTTCTCTTCACCAATCGCATTGTCGACGCATTGGCGGCGGCAGGGCGCGCGCGGGTCGTGGTCGTGTCTTCACTGGCCATGGGAATGGCCACCCTCACGCCCGAGCTGAAGGATCTCAACTGGGAGCAGCGCACGTTCCGCGGCTTTCCCTCCTACGGTGATTCCAAGCTGATGAACGTGATGTTCGCCAGGGAATTCCAGCGGCGTCATGCCGCGGACGGGATGGTCGCCAACGCGCTGCACCCGGGGCTTATCACGACCGAACTGGCGCGGGACCAGCCCCCGATCTTCGCCGTGGCGGGCCTGTTTATGCTGCCCTTCTCGAAATCGGTGCCCCAGGGCGCAGCGACCAGCGTTTACGTGGCCACAAGTCCGGATTACGAGCAGCGCGGCGGGTTGTTCTTCAGTGACTGCCGGGAGCGCAAGCCTTACCACAGGCTGGCGCTGAATGACCGCGCCTGCACGGACCTCTGGCAGCGCAGCTGTGAACTGACCGGGTTAGACGCGTGATGGCATACCAGGCACCTGCGACTGCACACACGGCGCGAGCATTTCACCACCACGGGCAACAGGGTAATTCGATATGACCACACTGGCAGGAAAAACAGCGGTGATCGTCGGTGCTTCCGGCACCGCGAATTTTGGTACCGCCATTGCACGGCGACTCGCCGCTGAAGGGGCCGACGTCGTGGTGGCGGCGCGCCGCAGGGAGCCGCTGGAGAAACTCGCGGCCGAATTGGGGGGCACGGCGGTCGCGTGCGACGTCACCCGTGACGGTGACATTGACAACCTGTTCAGGGTCGCCGCGCAAACCCATGGTCGGGTCGATATCGCCGTGTATTCAGCCGGCATCCACACCGCCGGCGTGATTGCCGGAACTGACGGCGGCAGCAATTCGCCCCACCCTGGAGATCAGCGTTATCGGCGCGCTGCTATTTTTCCGCTATGCGGCCGCGGCGATGACGGAAGGCGGCTCCGTCATAACCATCTCCTCCCTCACGGCGCGCATTCCCGGCCCGGGCCTGGCTGCCTATTCCGCCGCGCGCGCGGGGATTGATTACGCGCTCAAGGTGGCGGCGGTGGAGTACGCGGAGCAGAAGGTGCGGTTCAATTCCATCGCGGCGGGCCTGATCCAGACCGATATGACGGACGCGTTTTTCACCATGCCAGCCGTCATCGACGGGCACATTGCCGCCACGCCCTGTGGGCGTATGGGCACACTCCAGGACATGGCCGAAGCGGCCCTGGTCCTGGCCGACGGCCAGCGCTCCGGCTACATCAACGGCCAGGTGCTGGATCTGGCCGGCGGCCAACAGAACGGGCGGCTGCCGCGGTTCTAGATCACCGACAAACTGACACTTTGGCACAGGAGATTCACCATGACGGACAGTACAATGCAGGGCTACGAGGACGTCACGCTCTATCAACTCAGCGATGCGCGCGAGCAGGAACTGGTCGCAAAACAGATCGAGTGCAATTTCATCTGGACCAACAAGGACGGCCATGGCATCGGAGTGATCATGAACTACGTCGCCCGCAACGGCTCCATCTGGCTGACTGCCACCAGCCAGCGCGCGCGCATCAAGGCCCTGCGCCGGGATCCCCGCGCCTCGGTGGTGATCTCCAGCATGGGCACGGACATGGGGCCCGGCAAGCAGATCACCTACAAGGGCCGTGTCATCATTCACGACGACCAGGCCACCAAGGACTGGTTCTACCCCGCCATGGCCAACATTATCAGCCCCTATCCCGCGCCCACGGTGGAGGCGGCGATCAGGCACCTGGACACGCCGCTGCGGGTGATCCTGGAGCTGGTGCCGGAAAAAACCATCAAGTTCGACGGTGACGCTATCGCCAACGCATCCCACGCGGGCAGGATCCCCGGACACGAGGCGTAACGCGGCCAATCCATCGCAAAAGTTGACAAGCGCGGTGCGACACGGGCATCGTGGCAGGCTGCAGTGCCCGCACTCCCGGCTTGAGTACTTGCGTCGCCACCGTTTCGGGCTTTAACCCTCCGCGTGAGAAACCGTTCCGCCATGACCCTGCGCCGCGTCATTCTGCTGAATTTTATCCTGCTCGGTGCGCTCGCGCTGGTGCGGGTCTACATGGCGGTGACGGGTGCGCTGGGTGAGCCCCAGGGCGTCGGTGAGATGGCCGGCCAGCCCCGTGAACCCGCCGCCGTGCAACGGGAGGAGGAGCGCCAGCGCAGCGCCGCTGCGCAACTCACCGCCGCCAACGAGCGCCGCTTGCCGGAAAAGCAGATCCTGTTCGGTGACCTCCACGTCCACACCACCTATTCGGCGGACGCCTACAATATGAGCCTGCCGATGTTTCTCGGTGAGGGTTCACACCCGCCGGGGGACGCCTGCGATTTCGCCCGCTATTGCTCCGCCCTGGATTTCTGGTCGATCAACGACCACGCGGAGGGCCTGACGCCCAGGCAATGGCAGCAGACGCGCGACATGGTGCGCCAGTGCAACGCGGTCGCCGGCAACCCCGCCAACCCGGACATGGTCACGTTCCTCGGCTGGGAGTGGACCCAGACCGGGAAGACGGCGCAAACCCACTACGGCCACAAGAACGTGGTACTGCGCGACACCGCCGACGACGAGGTGCCTGCCCGCCCGATCGCCGCGCAGGCGTGGGCGTCGCCGACGGGTCTGTCGCTGTACAAGATGAAACTGCGCCTGATGCTGATCGCGGGGGTGGCCGACGGCAACCCGCGGCAGGTGTTGTATAACATCATGCAACTGCTCCGGGGCGACGATGCGCCCGCCGGGTTGCCCACCAGCGACGCGCGGCAGCGCTACTACAATTACATCCGTTTCCTGCAGGACCGGGATGACCTGTATCCCTGCCCTCCCGGGGCGAGCGAGCGCGCGCTGCCGACGGACTGCCAGGAAAGCGCCCGGACGCCCACGGAATTGTTCGCGAAGCTCGATGACTGGGGCTACCCTACCTGACCATTCCCCACGGCAATACCTGGGGTTTTTACACACCCCGCTCAGTAGCTGGGACAAGCAACTGGCGGCGCATACCGATCCCGAGCGACATGAAAAGCTGATCGAGATTTTCTCCGGACACGGCAACTCGGAATACTATCGGCCCTGGCGTGCCGTCCGGGTCGACGCCAGCGGCGATGCCTACTGCCCGTCGCCCACGGCGGAGTACCTGCCCGAGTGCTGGCGCGCCGGGGAAATTATCCGCGAACGCTGCATGAACGATGGCGAGTCCAGTGCCGAGTGTGACCGTCGGGCGGCCGATACACGGGACAATTATGTCCGCGACAAGAGCGACGGGCGCTGGACGCTACCGGGCACCACGGTGGAGGACTGGCTGGATGCAGGGCAGTGCCGCAACTGCTACATGCCGACCTACAACCTGCGACCGACCGGTTCCGTGCAGTACGGCCTGGCGATACGCAACTTCGACGACGCGACGCGACCGCCCAAACGATTTCGCTGGGGCGTCATCGGCTCGTCCGACACGCACACCGCCCGCGCCGGCAATGGCTACAAGGAAATCATGCGCCGCAACATGACCGACGCCGCCGCCGAACAGCTCGGGCCGTCGGCCTTCCTCGTCGAGCAGGAACCGCTGCCGGATTTCATCAAGATGGCGCCCACCGACGGGCTGCTGGATCCCTCCTTCGCACGCCACTCGTCGTTCATGGGCACGGGCGGACTGGTCGCGGTCCATGCCAGCGGACGCGATCGCCAGGCGATCTGGGACGCCCTGCAGCGCAAGGAAGTGTACGCCACCAGCGGTGACCGCATCCTGTTGTGGTTCAATCTCCTCGCGCCGGAGGGTGGGCCGGACCTGCCGATGGGGAGCAGTCTGCAGTTGACATCGGTGCCGGAATTCGAGGTCAGCGCGGTGGGCGCCTTCGAGCAAAAGCCGGGCTGTCCCGCCGACAGCCTGCGCGCGCTGCCCGCCGATCGCCTGCAGCGCCTGTGCGGTGGCGAATGCTACAACCCGGGAGACCGGCGCAAGCGCATCGACCGTATCGAGGTGGTGCGCATCCGCCCGCAGGCTCACGCCGGGGAGGACGTGGGACCGTTGATCGAGGATCCGTGGCAAGTCCTGCCGTGCCAGGACGATGGCGAGGGCTGCACGGTGCGCTTCAGCGATCCGGAGTTCGCCGCCGCCGCACGCGACACGGTGTATTACGTGCGCGCCCTGGAAGCGGCTTCGCCGACCATCAACGGCGACAACCTGCGCTGCGAGTACGACGAGTCGGGACAGTGTATCGCGGTAAACCCCTGCCTCGCGGTACCGCCGACGGCGTACACGGACGACTGCCTTGCCAATGTCCAGGAGCGCGCCTGGTCCTCGCCGATCTTCGTCGATTACGGCGCGCCATGACGCAGGATCGTCGCCGGCCCGGGTAATTGCCCCGGCACGCTGGCGGTGTAAACTGGGCAGCCACCGTAGCGACAGGCGGCAGCAACCATGGCAATCGACTTCACCTTCAGCCCGGAAGTGGAACAGGCGCGCCGCGCCGTCCGGGATTTCCTGCACAACACGGTCAAGGCGCGCTACGCCCGGTTGAGTGCCAGCAAGGCCGCGACGCGGGAGGACTGGTCTGACCTGATCAAGGCGCTGCGGCGGGAGGCGAAGGAGCAGGGGTTCTGGCTGCCGCACATGCCCGCGGACGTGGGCGGCATGGGGCTGGGCGTTACCGCCCTCGCCGCGGTAGCGGCGGAAGCCGCGAAAGTGCCCTACGGCCCCTATATTATCAACGGCCATGCCCCCGACGAGGGCAATATGCACACGCTGCATCACTTCGCGACGGAGTACCAGCGCGAGCGCTACCTGCAGCCGCTGCTCGATGGCGAGGTGCGCTCCTGCTTTTCCATGACCGAGCCGGAAGTGGCGGGTTCGGATCCCACCCTCATCCAGACCACGGCAGTACAGGACGGCGACGACTGGGTGATCAACGGGCACAAGTGGTTTACCTCCGGGGCGCGCGGCGCCAGTTTCGCCATCGTCATCGCCCGCACCGACCCGCAGGCGGAGATTCCCCAGGCGCGCAACTCGGCGTTTATCGTCGACTGCGATTCTCCCGGCTTCGAGATCGTGCGCGATATCGAGACCATGGCCGGCAGCCACAACCACTGCGAGATCCGCTACAACGATGTGCGTGTCCCCGCTGCCAACCTGCTCGGTGAGCGCGGCGGCGGCCACAAGCTGGGCCAGGTGCGGCTGGGGCCGGCGCGGCTGGCGCACTGCATGCGCTGGCTGGGTGAAATCGAGATGGCCCTGGAAATGCTGATCGATCGCGCGCAACAGCGTTTCGCCCACGGCTCGCTGCTCAGCGAAAAGCAGAGCATACAGTGGATGATGTCCGACAGCGCCATGGAACTGTACGCATCCAAGCTGATGGTGTTGCACGCTGCCTACAAGATCGAGAACGGCATGGAATTCAAACAGGAGGTGTCCATGGCCAAGCACCACGTCGCCAACACCCTGTGGAAAGTCTGCGACCGGGCGGTGCAGGTACACGGCGCCCTGGGCTACTCGAAGGATTCCCCCCTGTCGGGTATGCTGCAGCAGGCGCGCTGGGCGCGCCTGGCGGACGGAGCGGACGAGGTACACCAGATGCGTATCGCCGAGCTGCTGATGCGCGCCTACGACGAGACCGGTTCCATCAACGGGGCGGTCGGGGGCCTGCCCTTGTAGCGCGCCGGCCAACCGCTTACGCTTATCCGTCACCACTGACACCACCAGCACCGGAGAACAACGCATGAACAAGGACAATGTCGCCTACCAGATGTCACTCAGGTCACGCGAGTGCCTCAAGACCAAGGACAAGGCCCGCTGGCTGGCCATGTGGGCCGAGGATGGCATCATCGAGGACCCGATCGGCCCCACTGCGCTCGACCCCGAGGGGAAGGGACACTCCACGCCGGCCGCCCGGGAGGCTTTCTACGACCGCAATATCGCCAACTCGGACATCGAATACATCATTCACGACACCTACACGGCCCACCTGGAGTGCGCCAATATCGTCACACTGAACGTGCGGATGAATGTCAACGGCAAGACCTACACGCAGCAGGTCAACGGCGTTTTCACGTACAGCTGCAACGAGGAGGGCAAACTGAAAGCCCTGCGCGGGTTCTGGGAGTTCGAGGAGGGCATGGCGACCTTCAAGGAAGTCGACGCCGCCTGAAGCGGGCCGGCGAGCGATTCGCTCCGGCTGAAACCAGAATAAACAGTACGTCCTGACTGTTTTGTGGTAAGTTATCACGCCAACAAACTATTGCAAGCGCGGGGCTGCTTTGTGCGCCGCGCGTGGGCCCAGGGAGCACGACGTGTATGGGGAGAGTGGCGAACAAGGTAGCGATTGTCACCGGTGGCGCATCGGGCCTCGGACTGGCCTCGGCCCGCCGGCTGGCGGAAGAGGGCGCGGTGGTGGTGATCGCCGATATTAACCGGGCGCAGGGCGAGGCGGCTGCCGCCGGTATCCCGGGTGCGCGCTTCGCGCTGCTCGATGTCACGCGGGAGGCGGACTGGATCGCGCTGGTGGATCAGGTGGTGGCGCAGTATGGCCGCCTCGACATCCTGCTCAACAGCGCCGGCATCGTGCGCCTGGCCAGTATCGAGGAGACTACCGAGGAGATCTGGCGCCAGGTCAACGCGGTGGGCACCGACGGCACGTTCTTCGGCTGCAAGCATGCATTGCGCGCGATGAAGGTCGCGGGTAGCGGTTCCATCATCAACATGTGTTCCACCGCCAGCATCCAGGGCGGCCCGCGGATATTCGCCTACGCCGCGTCCAAGAGTGCCATTCGCGGTATGACCAAGTCAGTGGCGGTCCTCAGCGCCCAGGGCGGCTACGGCGTGCGCTGCAACTCCATTCACCCGGGCAACATGCGCACACCCATGTTGCAGGGCGTGCAGGACATCGTGCGCGAGAATGACCCGGAAGCCGCGCGGGCGATGGAGAACGTCTGGGTGGGTGAGCCAGACGACGTGGCGAACATGGTGTTGTTCCTGGCCTCCGACGAATCCAGTGCCGTCAACGGCGCCGCGCTGGTCGTCGACAATACCGCTACCATCACCGAGGGCGTGGTCCCGCGCAAGGAGTAACAAATGGCGTTATCGCCGATGGAAAACGAACTGCAGGTCAGGCAGGCCCTGGTCGACACTTACAATAACTACGCCCAGGGCCTGGACAGCAAGGACTGGCCCCTGGTGCGCGCCAGCTTCGCCGACGAAGTGCTGATCGATTACGGCAGCATCAGCTCGCCGTCGGGCGACCCTGCCATTCCACGCAGCGCCGACGACTGGCTGACTATCCTGCAGGGCGTCATCAATGGTTTCGACATCACCCGCCACACCATCACCAACCACCGGGTCGCCATCGTCGGCACGCTTGTCAGTTGCCGCGCCTACCTGACGGCGGACCACGTGATCTTCCCCGATGCGGCGGTGCCGGTGGTCGGCGACCAGGACGTGGTGACGGTGGTGGGTGAGTACACCAACTACTACAAGCAAACCGATAACGGCTGGAAGATCTGCAAATCAGAGCTGGCCGTCAACTGGTCCCGCGGCAATATCGCGCTGTTTACCGCCGCCTCCGAGCGGGTGATGGCGCAGCTGCGCGGGTAGCGCGGACCGCCGCGTTCAAGCGCCGTGGAAGCTGAACACCTGTCGCGCATCCTGTAATTGCACTTCGATGCGCCGTCCTATGGGATCGTAGTCCTGCATCGCACCGGTGATCCCGGCCGCGGTGCTGGAGGCGAGAAACCGCTCCCCCCCGGCGGTTTCGGCCAGCACAATACCGATGTCCGGCTTGTCCCGGCGAGGGATGACGGTGTAGGACACGATCACCCCCTGCCGGGGGTTGTCCGTCGCGGGCAACTCGGGGATTTCGCCGCAATCCGGGTTCCGGGAATCGAGGTCATTCCAGGCGATGGTGCTGGCGCGCGCCGCAGCGCCGCCGAGGACCACGGCGGCGTGTTTCGAGAGCATCCCCCCGTTGGCGGTGACCAGCGCCCGCGCCGGCGTGCCGCGCAGGCGCACCGCGACTTCCGCCAGCGCATGCAGGCTGTAGCTGTTGCCCGGTCCGCCGAAATACGGCAGGCCGCCGGTGACCGTCAGCGCCCGGGAGCCGTCCGTGGGCAGCCCGAGCACCTCGCAGGCGGCGTGCACGGCGCAGGGGAAGCAACTGTACAGGTCGATCAGGTCCATCTCGCCGGCACTGGCGCCGGCCATTTCCAGCGTGGCGTCGAGCACGCGTTGCATGGCCGTGGAGCGGCCCGGGTCGACCCGCTGCGACAGGTAATGGTCCTGTGCCTGCGCGTAGGCCTCCGAGAAAATCCACTGGCGCGGATCCACGCCCAGGCGACGCGCTGCGCCGACGCTGGTCAGCAACAGTGCCGAGGACTGGTTGACGGCATCCTGCGCCACCAGCCATTTGGAATAGGGCAGGCTCAGGGGATAGTTTTCAGAACTAACCTGCTCCAGTTCTCCGGCCGTGAAGGCACGGGGCGACTGGGCGAAGGGGTTGGCCGCCGCCACAGTGCTGAAGGGCGCCAGCATCTGCGCCATGTAGCGACGGTGGCGGTGCAGGTCGTGGCCCATGGCGTGCGCCTGGCAGTTCTCGATCAGCCCGTAATAGTGCACTGGCAGGCTCAAACCACTGGCGAGCTCAGCCGGGGACACCATGCGCTTGAGAGACACACGGTCGTCCAGCGGTGCGTCGAACTCCTCCCGCCAATCCAGCCCGACGCCATGGCGCATTGCGAAGCGCTGGTTGGCGATCGCCTCGGCGCCCGTCAACAGCGCCATCCTCGTTTCCCCCCGGGCGATCGCCTGCAGCAATTCCATCATCAGCTGCAGCGGCTCGGTGCCGCCGACGTTGCTGTAGACGCGCCGCACCGGTGTGGCGCCGATTCTGCGCGCCACCGATTCCGGCGGGTTGTTGCTGCCGCCAAAGGGCGACGCCCACGCCTTAGCGGCGTCGGAGAACAGTCGTATCACGGCAATGGTGTCGATTTCCCGGGCGGAAACACCGGCGTCGTCCAGCGCCGCCCGGCTCGCCGCAGCGGCCAGCTCCATCGGCGAGTGGAGGGGCGCATGCGACACATCGCCCGGTCGCTCCACGTGCTGGCCGGCCCCGATGATGACCGGCGTGTTATCAGTCAGGTTTGGCTCGTGCATCTGCTATAAATCGCTCGATTTCACCTGAAAACTGCTGCACCACTTTTAAAGATCCGCTGTAAGCGAGGTGATTATTGTCGGTATACAGCGGTATATCGCCCTGCATGTACTCGCAATCCGGCTGACAGAACGCGAGACTGGAGTCTAGGTAAAGCACCTGCCCTGGAAACTCCTGCGCAATGTGCTGCAGGGTTTCGTTGGTGAAGGCAATGTTGTCTTTCATCTCCCGGGTCGTCAGCAGTGAGCAGCCCGCCAGTTCGAGATTGAAGAAATTCGGCCTGAAAAGGCAGCGTTTTACCTCAAATCCGATGTCGGGTACCTGACCGAACACAATGACTTTCTTATGGTTGTTTACCAGGTCCCTGATAGTGCTTTCCATTTTGGTTCTGAATACAAACTGAGACCTCTGTGGGTTCCGCTCGTCATCCGGGCTCATGCCCAGGAACAGCTCGGTCTGTGAACCGGTCACGCCCAGGCGGGTGACATTGGTGTACAGCGACCAGCGGCCCGCCAGCACGACAACGTCAAATTGCTCTTTTCGCGCTTCCCTGAACGAGATATTCCGGCTCCTGTCGCAGACGCCGGACCAGGCGGGGAAGGCAAGGTGAATAACAGTGGCACCCATGATGGGCGGGCACCCGTTGGCGACCCGGAAACGTCCCTTCACCCCGAGCTCCGCAAGCAGGTCGGAAAGGCCGTAGACAAAGTTATTGACGTGACTGTCGCCGATCAACAGTACCTTGGCCGGGTCTTTTGACTGATCCCCGAAACAGCCGAATCCACCGGGCGCGACAGCATTTTTTTCCTTGCAAAGAGTTCTCTTTACCAACTCCTGCTTGTAACTCTTGTAGACGGATTGGGACTTCTGGTTCAGGCGCCACAGAAATCCGTTTTGGCTGTAGGCGAGGTAGGACAGGCAAATGACGACAGAAACTGCGCTGGCGAGTCCGGCATAAAAACGTTTGTCAGACATACCGGTCGATTTCCCGGATCCTCTCCTGAAGGGTTGCTCCACGTATCTCCACAGCAGCCAGGCAAGTACGACAGAGGTCGCCAACAGTACTGACTTGTCTGCCAGGCTCAGGTGGTAACCGTGAATGTTCTTGTAGAACACGACCAGTGGCCAATGGACGAGGTAGAGTGAGTAGGAGATCTTGCCGAAAAATCGCGCCGTGGCGTTCGCGAATATTGAGGATAGTCGCGATCGCTCACCGGAAAAGATCATCATGGCTACCGCGAGCGCAGGTATGAGCGCAGTGATACCGGGAAATCTCATGTGTTCTTCGTAGTAGCGGATGGCAACCATGCAGATAGCCAGTCCGACCATAAAAAGCGCGTCGTAAATGAAGCGCTTTTTCAGCTGAACGCTGGTTTCGGCCACCACCACCCAGGCACCCAGCAG
>JAWKZM010000033.1:0-41944 GCA_041395965.1 Halioglobus sp. | reverse complement strand
TCCAGCGGCTCCCCGGCCATACCCAGAGGGGCTCCCAGCACCAGCATCGCCATCACTGTCAATCCAATTACGCGGAAAATCATTTGCTGTCCTCTGTCATTGTGGCCGGGGCCACCTTCATTCAAAAACCGAAGCTCGTTGGAGCGGAACCCGGCCGGTTAGTTCCTCATCCACGGGGATGATGTCGTTCGTGCAGTTCCTGCATGCGCTGCTGCGCCACGTGCGTATAAATCTGTGTGGTAGAGAGATCGCTGTGTCCCAGCAGCATCTGCACCACCCTTAGATCAGCGCCGTGATTCAGCAGATGAGTGGCGAATGCATGACGCAATGTGTGCGGTGACAAATGTTTCCTGATCCCGGCACGCTGCGCGTAGAGTTTAATACGATACCAGAACGTCTGGCGAGTCATTTGCGTACCCCGGGAACTGGGAAATACGACCTCGGAGGGTAAACCCCTGAGCAATTCCGCACGCGGGCCGGCCAGATAGCTCTGCAGCCAACGCAGGGCCTCCTCCCCAATCGGCACCAACCGCTCCTTGCTACCCTTGCCGAATACCCGCACCACGCCCTGGTTCATGCTGACCTGCACCAATCGCAAGCCGGTCAGTTCGCTCACTCGCAGCCCGCAGGCGTACAGCAACTCCAGCATCGTGCGATCGCGCATCTCCAGTGCCTGCTCCGTATCCGGTGCTCGCAGCAGGAGATCGACTTCCAGTTCAGACAGCGCCCTGGGTAGCGGTCGACCAATACGAGGACTCTCCACATCGAGCGTAGGATCGACGGTCAGCCGACCTTCGCGCAACAGGAAGTGATAAAACCCCCGCGCGCACGACAGGAACCGTGCGCTGGAGCGCGGAGATTGGCCCTGTGCCAGCCGCGCACCCAAATAGGCCTGCAGCGACGCGCGGGACGCGCTGGTGATACTGTCGCCGTCAGTGTTGCGCAGCCACTCATCGAATTGCCGGAGGTCTCTCCGATAAGACGACAGAGTATTACTGCTCAATCCTTTTTCCATCCACAGGGCGTCGATAAAACGTTCGATATCTGGGTGTACGGGCGATTCAGCGGACATCTGCCTACCCTATCACGAATTTACCGTACGTATTATCGGAATGAACACCGCCCGCGCTTACCACCAGTCGCCGCCGGTCTGCCTGCTCCGGGACGGGCATAAAAAAGCGGCCCAGGGGACCGCTCTTGGAAAACTGCAGGTGATCTGGCGAAAACTACAGCTTTTCCTTGATACGCGCCGCGCGGCCGCTCAGTTCCCGCAGGTAGTAAAGCTTGGCCTGGCGCACGTCGCCCCGGCGCTTCACCGTGATGCTTTCGACCATCGGGCTGTAGGTCTGGAACGTGCGCTCCACACCCACACCGTGGGAGATTTTGCGAACAGTGAAGGCAGAGTTCAGTGCACGATTGCGCTTGCCGATGCAAATACCCTCGAAAGCCTGCAAACGATCGCGGGTACCTTCACTGACTTTTACCTGCACGACCACGGTGTCGCCGGGACCAAACTCAGGGAGCTCCTTGCCCATTTGCTCTGCGTCCAGCTCGGATATGATCTTGTTGGTGCTCATGTGGTACTCCTGTTTAAAAACCTGTAGCTTCGCAGCTAACGCTCTGTTGATAATTCCCGTTCGCGGAGATACTCCGCCAACAACGTCTCTTCCTCCGGCTTCATCGCCCGTCTCTGCAGCAAATCCGGGCGCCGCTCGTAGGTCCTGCCAAGCGCCTGCCGGAGGCGCCAGCGGCGAATCTGCTCGTGGTTGCCGCTGAGTAATACTTCCGGAACGTCCATGCCCTGGTACGTCTCCGGCCTGGTGTAATGCGGACAGTCCAACAACCCGTCCGCGAACGAATCCTCCCGCGCCGAGGCCTCGTGGCCCAGGGCCCCGGGCAACTGCCGGGTTATCGCGTCGACCACGACCATGGCAGCCAGTTCACCGCCGCTGAGCACATAGTCCCCGATGGACAGTTCCTCATCCACCTCGGCTTCAATCAGCCGCTCGTCAACCCCCTCGTAACGACCCGCTACCAGCACCATGCCGCCCAACTGGGCCAGTTCCACGGCCTTGCCGTGACTGAACGGCGAGCCCTGGGGCGACAGGTAGATCACCCGCGCCGAATGCCCCGCCGCCGCCCTCGCCGAGGCTATCGCCTTCTGCAGGGGGTCAACCTTCATCAACATGCCCGGGCCGCCGCCGTATGGCCTGTCATCCACCGTACGATGCGCATCCACGGCGTAGTCGCGCGGGTTACTGTGACTCAGTCTCACCAGGCCCAGCCTGATTGCGCGTCCGCTCACCCCGTATTCGCTGACCGCGGTAAACATTTCCGGAAACAGGCTCACCAGAGCAATATGCATCGCGCCTTGCCGCGGGCCTTCAGATGGCCCCTCACTCGTCGTCGACGAACCAGTCCACTTCAATGACACCCGTTTCCGGATCCACCCGCCTCACGGTATTTCCGGGCAGGTAGGGAATCAGGCGTTCCCGTTTATCTACACTGCCTTCGCAGGCCTTGATCACCAGGACATCGTTGGCCCCGGTTTCGATGAGGTAGTCCACTTTACCCAGCAGCACCGTTTCCTCACCATCCCGGCACACAACCCGCATACCCTGCAAATCGCGCCAGTAAAAATCGCCCTTGGGCAGCGGCGGCAACGCGTCCCCTGGCACCAGTATGTCCAGCCCCCGGTAGCCCTCCGCCAGGGTCCGGTCATCCACCCCGGCGATGTGGGCCACCAGACCCTTGCCCTGTGGCTTGATCGCGTCAAAGGCCACCGGTTCCAGCGCGCCGCGGCGCTGCAGCTGCCACGCGCCGAACTTCACAAAAGTCTCCGGCGACTCGGTATACGGGTGAATCCTTACCCAGCCCTTGATACCGTAGCAGCCGGTAATCCTGCCGACCACAAGCAGCTCGTCGTCAGCGGGCCCCATGTGTTTTTTCGTGCTCTGCCAGCGCAGCCATCAGGCCGCAGCGGCGACATCCTTGAGCAACTTGGCCACACGCTCAGACACCTGCGCGCCCTGGCCCTGCCAGTACTCCACGCGGTCAGTATCGATCCGCAGGCGCTCTTCCTGGCCGCGCGCGTTCGGGTTGAAGAAACCCACACGCTCGATAAACCGGCCATTGCGTGAATTGCGGCTATCGGTAACCGTGAGGTGATAGAACGGGCGTTTCTTGGCGCCACCACGAGCAAGACGAATTGTAACCATTTTACGTAATTTCCCAAAAATGAGCGGGTATCTGCTGCGATCCTGCAGAAATGCCCACGACAAAAACCGGCTGGCAAGCCGGAAAGGTGGCGTATCATACGGAAAATGGGCCGGATATTAAAGCCCGCGGCACATTATTTTTTAGCAGAATCCGGGGCTTAGCGCTCAGCGGAAAGGAAAGCCGCCCCCGGGGCCCCCGGCGCCACCGGGGGGAAGCATACCGCCCAGGCCGCGCATCATTTTCTCCATGCCGCCACCCTTCATCTTTTTCATCATCTTCTGCATCTGCTTGTGCTGCTTGAGCAGTCGATTGAGATCCTGCACCTGGGTGCCCGATCCCTGGGTAATCCGGCGCTTGCGCGCACCCTGGATCAGGTCGGGGTTGCGGCGTTCCTTCGGGGTCATGGAGTTGATCATCACCTCCATGCGCGCAAACATCTTCATGTCGACGTTCTGCTGCGCCAGTTGGGCCATATTGCCCATTCCCGGCAACTTGTCCAACATGCCGGCAATGCCTCCCATATTGTTCATCTGTTGCAACTGATCGCGAAAGTCCTCAAGGTCAAACTTCTGGCCCTTCTTCACCTTGCGCGCGAGTTTGGCCGCCTTCTCCTTGTCGACTTTCTGCTCCACTTCCTCGATCAGCGACAGGACATCCCCCATGCCCAGGATACGGGAGGCCAGTCGATCGGGGTGGAAGGGGTCAAGCGCCGTGGTCTTCTCTCCGACGCCGAGGAACTTGATCGGTTTGCCGGTGATGGAGCGCACCGAGAGGGCGGCCCCCCCGCGCGTATCGGCATCCACCTTGGTGAGTACCACACCGGTAAGCGGCAGCGCCTCGCCGAACGCCTTGGCGGTCGTGGCGGCATCCTGGCCGGTCATGGCGTCGACCACGAACAGCGTTTCTACCGGCTTCACCGCAGCGTGCAGCTGCGCGATTTCCGCCATCATTGCCTCGTCAATCGCCAGACGGCCCGCGGTGTCAATGATCAGCACGTCGCTAAACTTGATCCTGGCATGAGCCACCGCCGCCTGCACGATGGCAATGGGTTTCTGCCCGGCATCGCTGGGAAAGAAGTCCACGCCGACCTCCGCTGCCAGGGTTTCCAGCTGCTTGATTGCCGCGGGGCGATAGACGTCCGCGCTTACGACGGTGACTTTCTTCTTGTCCCGCTCCTTGAGCAGCCTGGCCAGCTTGGCCACCGTGGTCGTCTTGCCCGCGCCCTGCAACCCGGCCATCATGATGATCGCGGGCGGCGCGGTCGCCAGTTCCAGGCCTTCGTTGGCGGAGCCCATCACAGCTTCCAACTCGTCCTGCACGATCCTGAGGAACGCCTGGCCGGGGCTGAGGCTCTTCATCACGTCCTGTCCCAGGGCGCGTTGTCGCACCGCGTCCACGAACTCCTTGACCACGGGCAGCGCGACATCGGCCTCCAACAGGGCCATCCGCACTTCCCGCAGCGTTTCCTGGATATTTTCTTCGGTCAATCGCGCCTTGCCGGTGATGCTGCGCAGGCTGTGTGACAGTCGATCACTTAAACTTTCAAACATGGTGCTTTTCTCCGGGGCGGCAGTGCTCTGTGGTTACTATTGATTCTGGTCTGACAAGTCGGTACAAAGGGCGCAGTATACTTTACCCGGGTCTTCGCCCCAAACTGATGTCGACCACCTTACTCGCCCCGCTATGCGCACTGCTTTATCTGGCGGCCACCGGCCTGCAGTTGCTGCACTTGTCGCAGCGTCGGCAGCAGGTCAATCGCGCCGTGTTCACCCTGGGGTTACTGGCGCTGCTGCTACACGCACGCATCGTCTGGGAAATCGTGTTTCCCGGCACTGGAGTCGACCTCGGCTTCTTCAAAATCGCCGCGCTGTTATTCCTGGTGATCAATCTCGCGTGTATCACGTCACTGACACGCAGGCCCTTGCAAAACCTGCTGATCGCCCTGTTCCCCCTGTCGGCGCTGGCGGTACTGGTGTCCACGTTTGCGCCCGATACCGCGCCCGTGTTGAACGACCCCAGCGGCGGCATGATACTGCACATCAGCAGTTCCATCCTGGCCTATGCGGTCCTCACACTGGCTGCGATCCAGGCCGGCGTGCTGGCATTGCAGGACCACCAGCTGAAGCACCGTCACACCCGGGGGATCATCCAGATCCTGCCGCCACTGCAACTGATGGAGAGCATGTTGTTCGAACTGTTGTGGATCGGGCTGGCTCTCCTGACCATTGCCATCGCCTCGGGCGCCGTGTTCGTCGAAAACCTCTTCGCCCAGCACCTGGTACACAAGACCGTACTGACCATCGCGGCCTGGTTGCTGTTTGCCACCCTGCTCTGGGGGCATTACCAGCTGGGATGGCGCAGCAAGACAGCGGTGCGCCTCACCCTGACTGGTTTCGCGTTACTCGTGCTGGCCTTTTTCGGCTCAAAACTGGTGCTGGAGCTGATTTTGCACCGCAGATGAGCGCCGCAACAGGCCCAATTTCCGGGCTTGCCCCCACCCCGCTTTTTCTTCAAGATACATTCCCCTATTCATTTCGAGGTCCAAACCGGCATTGAACGAAGCACCGCTGGGCTTACTTTTCTCCATTCTCGCTGTTCTGATTTTACTCTCCGGATTCTTCTCGAGTTCAGAAACCGGCATGATGACGCTCAATCGCTACCGGTTGCGCCACCTGCAGAAGCAACACCACCGCGGCGCGATACGCGCCGGCAAGTTGCTGGAGCGTACAGACAGGCTTATCGGCCTGATCCTGATCGGCAACAACCTGGTGAATATCTTTGCTTCGGCCATTGCCACGGTGATTGCCATTCGTCTCTGGGGAGACGCCGGCGTTTACATCGCCACTGGCGTCCTCACGCTGGTCATTCTCATCTTCGCCGAAATTACGCCGAAAACCATTGCCGCCCTGCATCCGGAGAAAGTGGCCTCCCGGCCAGCCTGGTATTGCTTCCGCTGCTGAAAGTAATGTACCCGATCATTGCCCTCGTCAATGGCGTCACCAACGCCCTGTCACGATTCCTTGGATTCGACCCGGAAAAAAAGCGCAATGAACACGTCTCCGCGAGGAGTTGCGAACTATCGTGAGCGACGCGGGCGAACTCATTCCACAGCGTCATCGGGAATTGTTATTGAATATCCTCGATCTTGAGCACGTCACGGTCGATGACATCATGGTGCCGCGCAGCGAGGTATACGGCATCGACCTCGACGACAGTGACGAGGACATTTTGCTGCGTATCCAGTCCAGCGCCCACACCCGGTTGCCGATCTGGCGCGACGACATCAATAACATCGGGCGTGCTGCATATGCGCAATATCAGCCGCGTCATCAACCGGCACGGGCTTGACCGCCCGGCGCTGGAAAGGGAGATGGAAAAGCCCTATTTCGTGCCGGAGAGCACCCTGCTGCACACCCAACTGATGAATTTCCAGAAGAAGAAAAGCCTATGGGAGTGGTGGTTGACGAGTACGGCGAGGTGCTGGGCTGGTGGCCCTGGAAGACATTCTGGAAGAAATTGTCGGCGAATTTACCGAACTTTGCCGAGACGACGGAGACCATCTTTCCCGCAGCGCGACGGCAGTTACATCATCGACGGCACGGCAAGCATTCGCGATATCAACAAGTCCCTGGACTGGACGCTGCCTACCGACGGCCCGAAGACCCTCAGCGGCTCGATGCTTGAGCATCTGGAATCCTTTCCCGATGCCTACGCCGGGCTTTCTATCGGGGGTTACCGCCTTGAAATTCTCGCCTCGAGGGCAACGTGGTACAGTCGGTACGCGCGCAACTGGCCGCCTGATCGAAGAGCCCGTCAGGTAGCCCTGTCTTCGCTCGTCGGGCATACCGCCTCCCCTACTGGTTCAGCCGCACGATATTACTTGCCTGCATCCGCGCACCAGCCCGCTCCAGGATTTCACGCTTTTCCTCCCCCGAGGCCATAAACCAGTCCGTGATTTCATCGGCAGAGCGGAAGCAACCGATACAGATATCGTTTTCATCAAGCGCACACACCGGAATGCAGGGTGATTTGGGTTCAGGCTGGCTCATTCCTGCTCCCGGAGTTGCTGACGATAGCGGCGGGCGTTGCCGACGTAATGGTCGGCGTTGTGCATCAGCCCCAATCGCTGCTCATCGGACAGCTGCGACTTGATCCTGCCGGGGTGACCCCAGGACGAGCGACCCGTCGGGTGTTTGCTCCCTGGTTACCAGGCATTCGCGCCAATCAGGCAACCCCTGCCAACCCTGGCGCCATTGAGCACGACGGCATTGATCCCCACGAGGGAACCGTCCCCGATCGAACAGCCGTGCAGCATATGCTGACCCACCGTCACGCTCTTGCCAACCGTCAGGTGAAAGCCGGGGTCCGCATGCATGACCGTCCCGTCCTGGATATTGCTTCTCGCTGCCGATCCTCAACGGCGGCACGACCCGCAGGACGCGGCCGAACCAGACGCTGGCATTTTCATGCAGGACCAGTTATCAAGCCGATAAGCACCGCGTTGGGCGCGATAAATGCTCCCCGCCCAGCAGTGTTACCCGTTTGTCGCCGAGGCTGTATTTCATGGCGGCCGCTTCAGTCCCTTTGCAGGTCAAAGCCTGCATCGTAGGCGACATTGGCCAGCAGCACCAGTATGGCCGCGGTAACACCCCAGACATTGTCCTGCCCGATCTGGAAATGCGGGGACCTTCCGCGCATGCTGCCCGTCCGACATGGTTTCCAGACGCCGGCATCGGCAAACACGCCAAGTGGCAAAAACACACTGAATTCGCTGGGATCAACCACCAGCTCAGGGGGCGGACGGCACGGCCGCGACGCAGGGAAACACTTCAGAACTTGCGCGGGTGATCAGAGGCTCCAGCTCCCCCAAAGGCCGCACAAGATACTCGGGCAGACCCACCTCTTCCAGTGCCTCGCGCGTCGCCGTCTGCCAGGGGGAGTCATCCTCGGGCTCACGCTTACCCCCGCAAAGGCGATTTCCCCGGGGTGCAGAGGTAGGTATACGGCCTGTCGCCCCAGCAACACACGCGGCTCCGGCTCATCGGTGAGGGCGACCAGGACCGCCGCCTGCGGCCACTGCCCCTCCCCCATGGGACTCACCCAGTGCTGGTCGTGCAACGGCAGCTGTGCCGCGAGCCGCTGCAGTATGCCGTTACCGGCAACCGTCACCCGGGGAACTCCGTGACCAGTGACACAACATCCCAAGGGGCTTTTCGTAGGGGTGGGTTTGGCAGGGCCGCGACCGCCGCGGCAATACACCGACTCGCACACCATCTCCACCCTGTACTCCGCCACCTGCTCCAGGGTGCCTTCACGCCCCAGGAACGGCTGGCTCCCGCCATTGGCTGAAACTGCCCCTGGCCGAGAACTTGCCAGCAACAGCTGTCGTAATCACCTATCCGCCCCGCGCCCACCGCAAATACCGCCTCCTTTGACCTGCTCCAGGTAGGCTTCGGGCAATATAGAAACAAAGCGCTTATACATCACACACCGATCGCCTGCCAGGCATAAAAAGTATGGAAAAAGCCTCCAGGCGCTGTCCCTCGATGGCGGCACGAATCGCCGCCATATGCTGCTGGTAGTAGTGAAGATTATGAATGGTATTGAGCTGGGAACCCAATATTTCGTTGCATTTGTCGAGATGATGCAGATAGGCACGACTGAAATGCTGGCACGTATAGCAATCGCACTCCTCGTCCACGGGCGCCGTACTGCTGCGGTGACGCGCATTGCGCAGTTTCAGCACACCGTTCGTTGTAAAAAGATTGCCATTGCGTGCATTGCGGGTGGGCATCACGCAGTCGAACAGGTCAATGCCGCGCCGTACGCCCTCCAACAGGTCCGCCGGCGTGCCAACGCCCATCAGATAGCGGGGTTTGTCCACGGGCAGCACAGGGCCCAGCGCGTCGAGCACGCTGAACATCTCCTCCTTGGGTTCGCCCACAGAAAGGCCACCGATGGCATAACCGTCGAAGCCGATCTCCACCAACCCGGCGAGCGAATCCCAGCGCAACTGCGGGTACATACCGCCCTGCACGATCCCGAACAGTGCCGCCGTGCTTCCCGAGTGCGCCGTTTTGCTGCGCGCCGCCCAACGCAGGGACAACTCCATCGACAGGCGCGCCTCGGCTTCCGTCGCCGGGTAGGGCGTGCACTCATCGAAGATCATGACGATATCCGAGCCGAGGCTGCGTTGAATCGCCATCGACGTCTCGGGATCCAGGAAGACACTGGCGCCGTCCACGGGCGATTGGAACGCCACACCCGCTTCCGATATCTTGCGCATGGCGCCCAGACTGAATACCTGGAAACCACCGGAATCCGTCAGTATGGGGCCGTCCCAGCCCATGAAATCATGCAGGTCCCCGTGCCGCTCGATGATCCCGGTACCCGGGCGCAGCCACAGGTGAAATGTATTGCCCAGTATGATCTCGGCACCCGTGGCGCGCACATCCCGCGGTAACATGCCCTTGACGGTGCCGTAGGTGCCCACCGGCATGAATGCCGGCGTCTCCACGGTGCCCCGGTCAAACGACAGGCGCCCCCGTCTGGCCGCGCCATCGTTGCCCAGCCGTTCAAAGCGCATACCGCATGCCTGCTTCATGACTGCTCCGGTACCTGCGGGTTGGCGGTGATAAACATGGCGTCGCCATAGCTGAAAAATCGGTACTTTTGCGCGACGGCCTGCGAGTAGGCGGCCATCACAGGCTCCCTGCCCGCCAGGGCGCAGACCAGCATCAAGAGGGTCGACTCCGGCAGGTGGAAGTTGGTGACCAGGGCAGACGATACAGCGAAAGCGATAACCCGCAACGAAAAATCCCGGTATCGCCCCGGTATTGGACGTATTTCCGGCGTCCACGCTGGCTGACTCCAGGGCGCGCACCACGGTGGTCCCCACGGCGATTACCTGCCTGCCACGCGCGAGTTGTTTGCATCGCCGCGCACAGCGCGGCGTCGACCTCGACAAACTCCCCGGTGCATCACATGACTTTCGATATCGTCCTCCCGCACCGGCTGGAAGGTTCCCGCCCCCGACGCAGGGTCACCATCGCCCGCCTGATGCCCTGGCCTCAATCTGCGCCAACAGGTCCCGGGCAAATGCAGGCCTGTCGGCGCCGTTACGGCGCCGCCGTCGCGCCGGGCGTACACGGTCTGGTAACGCTCCCGATCAGCAAGTTCATCAGCGCGCTCAATATAGGGGGCAGCGGCATATGGCCGATCGCCTTGAGGATTTCGGCCACTGCTGCCCCCCTGTGAGGCGACACAGTATAGATCCGCTCCGCGCCCCGTCACCACGAGGCGATGGTCCATCGGCCCGCCAGGTGACTCGCTCAGGTGCAGGGTCGAACCGGCTACGGGGACTTGCTCGAACGGATATGGGCCAACGCGGTGTGGGTACCGGTAACTCGTTCATCGAGCACCTCCACCTTGCCGCCGGTCGACTTGCGCCCCCACAGCCTGGCGGGGATGACCCGGGGTGTCATTGAAAACCAGCAAACTGGAGGAATCGAGAAAATCCGTCAGCCTGAAAAAAGCGGCGATGGCTGATCCACCGGCAGCCCCTTCCAGCACCAGCAGACGGCTGGCGCTGCGTTCGGCCAGCGGATACTGGGCGATCAGTTCCGAGGGCAAATGGTAGCTGAAATCGGTGCGTTTCATCGATAAAAAAGCCGGCGCGGGGCCGGCTCTGGCGCAAGCAGGAGCGTCTGCCTGTCTTACTCCCCGGCCTCTTCCGCCGCCGGGGCCGCAGCTTCCGCCACCGGGGCATCAGCCTGCTCCTCAACCGCGGGTTGCTTTGGCTGTGTTGGCTTGATCAGTTCTTCCGAAGCCAGAATTCGCGCCTTTTCGTCACCGTTTACGGGCTTTTTGTTGGCATCCTTGACCGCGTAGCGATCATCGGCACGCCGGTAAATGCTGTACTCGGCAGTTTTCTTCACAATCTTCATGGCCATGTTCTTTTCTCCCGGGATACTCAGATCAGTCGCCCGAACACGGGCAATGCTGTTCTCTTGGATTCTGCTCGCAACCGGCGCGAAGTGTACAGGCAAAGGCCGCGGAGGTTAAGGAATTTTATTGAAGTTTCAACGCCGGTTGCTATAATCCCGCGCTCTTCAGGAAGGTGTCACCTTATGGCGCCCTCCTGTCCCTCCTGGCCGGAGTGGTGAAATTGGTAGACACGTCGGATTCAAAATCCGATGCCCTTAAAAGCGTGCCGGTTCGAGTCCGGCCTCCGGTACCATCAAACTCCCATCTGCGCTTGAAGCACTACAGGACTTGCACCTGTCATGTTTGTGTAACAAAAGTCAACGACAATCGGCCCTGCTTAGTTTTACCAACAATAATCTTCGCTCACATCAAGGAGACAAATCATGTCCATCCTCCGGAGAATGACCTGTGCAGCCGTGTTGGCGCCAATATTGACGGCGGGCACGGTTCTGGCAGCGGAACCAGGTTTCTATATCGGCGCCAGCGGTGGTCAGGCCAACCTCGACGAGTCAGCCAACCATTTCGGCTACAATGGCCAATATGACATCCAGCTGGATAAACAGGATACAGGCTGGAAGGCGTTTGTCGGCTACAGGTTCCTGCCCTGGCTCGGTGTCGAGGGGGGTTACACGGATTTTGGCGACTTCTCGCAGCAGGTCTTCGACAACAGTGTGAAAGTTAACCTGACCGGTTGGGACGCCTTCGTGGTAGGCAGTTTGCCGGTTGGCCCTGTTGACCTGTTTCTCAAAGCCGGCGCAGTGGATCTGAAAAGTGAGCTGGACACGAATAACCTCGGGTCCACCAATGACACGGACACCCAATTCGCCTACGGTGCCGGCATAGCCTACCACTACCGCCACTGGGGCTTGCGATTGGAAGCCGAAGGCTTTGATTCCAATGAGTTGTATGACTTTTACTTCCTGTCGGGTGGCGTGACCTATTCCTTCGGCGGCGATAAGCCCGCTCCCACTGTTGCGGCGGCCGCACCTGTGGCCCCGGTTACTGCCAGATGTTCCGACGCGGACGCAGACGGGGTCTGTGACTCGGACGACCAGTGCCCGAATACGCCGCCCGGAACCCGGGTGGAGTCGATGGGATGCAATTGCGACTATAGCCTGCAGTTGGAATTTGCTTTCGACTCCGCCAGTTTGAGCGACAGCGACATGGCGCAGCTCGATAAGCTCGTCCCCGTCCTCACCAACCCGAAGGTCGGATTTATCAGCGGTACGGTAGACGGTTATACCGACAGCATCGGCAGCGAGGCATACAATTTCGCGCTGTCCAAACGCCGAGCAGAGGCTGTGGCAAACTACCTGCAGTCCCGCGGAGTCGACCTGAGCGGCCGCTTCGCTATCAACGGGTACGGCGAATCCAATCCCGTGGCGAGCAACGATACGGAGTCCGGTCGTGCCCAGAACCGCCGGGTGGTTGTGCGCCGTACGGACTGCGGCTCGACCGCCAGGTAGCGCTCCTACCGGGCGCTCTGGCAGCCCCGCGTTGGCGATAATGCGGGCCTTTTTTGTGACCTGCGCATCCTCTCCTGGAAGCACGGGTGGAAAAATATAATTGCGGGCGGCATAGTCCGTTATAGTTACTCGGACCCGTGACGCCAGTGAAGGCTTTCCGCCCTCGTCCTGGTGCGCGTAGGTGAACCGACACTATGAGGACGAGATGAGGAGCCTGGCAACTTTTTCCATCACAGCGACCGAGCCAATGCGCTTTGCAGGCGCCTCGGGGGACCACACCAGCTACACCTTGATCCTGTGGTTGCCCGCCGCACGCGTCGGGCTGCATTCCCGATTCACGGCGTCCACGGCACGATCAAGGCGGCTGACCTCGCTGATGCAAACACGCAAGCTCACGGGGCCGCGCTGAGCGACATCAGGATCAAATACAGCAAACTTGCTGCGCCAGGACCAGGAACTTGAACTGGTAAGCGCAATCGATGACGGCAACATCAGGCTGGAATTGTTTGCCCAGGCGTTCGTTGCTGTGATCATCGCTGATCTTGCACCTGCGGAAGCGCAAAGACGCACCACGGCAAGCTGATCTGCCGGGCGCACTGATACCGGGGAGCAGGACTGCGCCGTATTGGGCATCGCGGACTGCCACGAACTCTCGGGAGCAGTCGAGCTGTCATGGGATGAAGGCCTCATGATGGGACTTTTTCCAAGCGCCGTAAAACTGCTGCCTGCCGCTCAGCTGGCGAGTTCTGCTGGCGACCACCCGGATCGTGGGTATGAGGGTGCCCGGGTTGCACTCCGTCTTCGCTCAGCTTGATCTGGTTTTTGGCAGAGCACGTGTTGATTCGAAGAGCGGCCAGGAGTCGCAAATGGTGTACCGGGTGGGCAACGCCGATCCTCGCCTTGACCGGGTCGAATTACACGTCCAAAGCACGTACGCAAAGGGTACTGTCGAGGCTTTCTTTCGCCCGCCACCGGTACAGCAGGCGGCCTTTGAACACATAACCAACCTGGTAGCCAGTACAGAATTCCAGCAGCAGAATGCACTGGTTATCGCGCCTCCCCGGGGACTCGGCGAGGATCACCAAAGTTCTGGCGGCCGGGGAGCCAGAATCATGATGTCCTTGCGGCCGGCAGGGACGATAATCGGGTCGCTGGTGAAATAGGCGGCTATCGACGGCACCACAAACATGCTTCTATGATGTCCTGAGGGTGCCCGGTGAGGAACTGCAAAATTTCCTCACGCCTCGGTAACGCATATTTACTACCTGGCATCTCCATCCATTGCCAAAAGCGACCGCAACACCTGGGACCAGGGACTATTTCATCAAGCATATAGACTTTTATATCGGCGGCCTGGCGACGCTGCTGCAACACGCGTTAGCGCAACCGGCCTGCAAGCGAAGTCCTGCAGGTGTTTATACCTTCCACCGTGTTCTTGAGCAAAAGTCAGGGGTTTCGATGAGTACGCTGCTGCCAGTACGCGGAAACATTCGCTCGCAGCTTTGAAGACGCGCACATCGCAGCTGCAGTTCGTGATGCCGCGTGTTTCCGCGTCTGCTCACTGACCAGACCAGCAGCGTCAGGGGATATCGACTCCCAGACAACCCCGGAAGTGATGATAAAACAATGCGAGAGTCCTTCGGGAGCAACACACCCAGCATGTTCCTAACGCGCGAAAGATTGTCGAAAGCGGTTGCTGGCAAGCTCAGTGAGCTGCACGAGCAAACGCTCTATCCATATCTTCCAGACATGCTTCTTTTGCTCGGTAAACATCGATAAACGAAAAACAGACAGCAATGTCGCTGGCAAGACCACACTATAGTTGGGAATGCCTCCCCTTCCACGAACGAGAAGACTCGCACCGTAAAACCCCACAGAGCGGCTGGTGAAACAGGTAAACGGAAAGTGGCGCCGGCCAGATAACGAATACCGTCCTGAAGGCGTTTCGGCAGATTTTTTACCCGTGCCAATAATACCTGCAACCCTATGAAATGCAGCGACAACATTATTCCCAGATATAGTCATGAGAAACCGCTCGCTGAATGAAAGCCGGAGGTGTAACTCATCGCCAAAAACCTGTTGCAGATAGTCCCATCCCAGCTGGCCCAGGTTCACGTGGATGTACCAATATCCCCTGAGCAGGGAAATCGCCAGGCAGGTCCATGCGCCAGGAACAGATAGTCGGGCCAGATACCCGATCGGTAGACCCGTAAACGCCCATCCACCATACCGGCATGAGAAGAATGATTTTCGGGCCCAGGAACAGGGCAACAGCAAGCCAAACATTAACCAGCGCCGCCGTCCTCTTGAAGAAAAAAGAATGCCGAAAAGCACGTAATACCAGACTTTCGTAGTTCAAGGACCAGTAGGGCACATTGGTGAATAACTGAATACCGAGGGTCCAAATTTATTGAGAAACAGTCCACCGGTAATCACGCGAACGACAGGCAGGTCCCACGCCTGGTAACCCTCCGATAAACAGATCCATTGATCCAGTATCCGGTTGCATCGAGTAATGCGGGTGAGAATAATTGCTGGAATGGCCGAAAAAATGCGCGCCTTCGCGCGACCATGAAGCCGCGAAATCCTGCTCTCGGGTAGCGGCGACATAGGCACGACAAATCCGGACAGCACAAAGAAGATCACCACTGCTTCATGTCCGAGATCAATAATACGAACTGGGGCGGTAAATCCAGTTCGCGGATAGAAAAGTACAAGCAGCGCCGCCAGGAATCTGACCGCGTCGAGATAGAGTGAGAAAGCCCGGGACATTCTGCGCGCCTGAACGGATTCCAGCGTAAAATTTCTATGCTAGAATCGCATGGCGCACTAGCCAATGCCAGTCCACTGCGAGTCAATTCACGTCTGTAACTGCTTTGGCCGTTACGTGCCAGACTCGGCAGGGTGGGCGCTCTGCGAGTGCTGCTGAACCTGTGGTTTGTACATGAATATGCATCAACGTTTTGCGTGGACGTGGCATCATGGTTAGTACGTAATCCTTTTGCCGGGGAGCAGATACCTTCCGTGCGCGAGTGCCTGAACATGAAACAGGTGGACTCGGTTAAAGCCGTGCTGCCAGTTGTTGGCCCGGGATGAAAATGTCAGAGGAACAGCTGGAGGGAATGCCCGTACGCATTCCGCACAGCAGATCAAGAGTCTTCTGGCGCAACGAGGACTGCTCCCTCCTTGCAGCAGGGCGCAAAACTGCGTCAGCACATAACGTCGCTCCACGGCGATTCCCTGCGACTCCGGCTGGGCATAGTACATACCTATACCAGTGAACCGCTGGATCCCTGGTTGCATTTCGCTGCGGCACTCAATCAAATCAGCCTTGAAATCTATCACGCTCCCTGCTGGAACCACGCTGCAGGAGGCGAACGCCGACTCAGGCCTGGGCTTGTGGCATACACCTGACTTGACACTTTCTTTGCTTACCCGGGAGGACCTGGACCCGGCTCCTTCAGGTGCTCGCGGCCTGCATCGCCGAAGGAGCCAGGCAGCAAGTCAAGGAACAGCTGCAATTGCAAATCAGCACACTTCTGCGCGAATTCCGGGCGTGCGTTTCCGGGCATATCATTTTGACTATTCTGCCATCCACGGCGCCGCCGGGATTGGGATTGTACGATGTGGGGGAGGAAAATTCGGAAGACTACTGGTGGAGCCAGACCAAGGCGTCGCTTGCTCGCAACCTTCGAGAGGATTTCAGCGGGGTCAATGTTCCGATCTGGACCACGTCATGATGCAGATCGGTCGAGATCACTTTTTTGATCCCCGCCTGTGGTACGCCTCCGCATTCCCATTCTCGCCTGCAGCGTCTCTTGCGGTCTCGAATGCTGTGGCGACCATCGGCGCCGGCATTCACCTTACCAGAGCGAAGTGTCCGGTACTGGATGCAGATAACACCTTATGGGGGGTGTGATAGGCGAGGAAGGCATAAACGGTATCGCGTTGGGCCAGGATTATCCCGGTCGAGCATTCGTGGATTTCCAGAACCATCACTGGGGTTGCACAGCGCGGACTTATCTTGGCGCTGTGCAGCAAGAATAATCCTGATGACGTACTGAGGTAATGCAGAATCATCCACACCAGTTGTTGAAGAGTGAACACTTTGCCGCACAGCGAGTAAACTGGCTTTCCAAGACGGACAATCTGAAATCAATCGCCGAGAACTGAACCTCGGTCTTGATTCATTTATCTTCATTGATGACAGTGATCACGAGTGTTCGCGGTGCGGCACAGTCTGCCGGAGGGTCGAGGTGATCCAGGTACCTCAAAACCAACTGAAATCCCGTATTGCCTTGACAGCCTTGCGCGATTGGAGATTATTCCTCTGACCCGGGAGGACATCCAGAAAACCGCCATGTATGCACAGGAACGGCTGGTGCAACCGCAATTCGAGCAACTGGCGGAACTGGTGGCGACTCGAAAGCTACCTGAAATCACTCAACATGAAGATGCGAGTGGGATTCGATGATACATCGCTGGTTCCGCGGCTGGCGCAACTTACCCAGAAGACCAACCAGTTCAACCTGACCACCAGACGCTATAAAGAGAGCGATATCCTGACAAGATCACCAGCGAATCGTGCTCCGTCTATCATTTTTCCCTTGGCTGGGACAGCTTCGGAGAACGTGGCATCGTTGGTCTTGCGATTACCGAATGAATCTCAAAAGCGCCTGCCTCGATACTTTTTTGATGTCCTGCCGCGGTCATAAACCTACGATCATGCAGCACCTGCGGTCCCGGGGCGTGGAACAACTGCTGGCCCATTACATCCAACCCAAAAAAATATACTTGCAGGGACATTCCTGCCGGATCGTGGATTTCGACAAACAGCGGATATGGCGGCTATATCATCACCCTGTCTGACGGACCCGGAATACCTTGACGCCAACTTTCCCATTCAAATAGAAGGACCGACTTTAAGATGAGCGTTTTTGAGCAATTGAGGCAGCTGATGGCAAACGCCCTGGAAATTCCAGCTTCATTATCACGGAATCATCCAGCATGGATGAGATTGAGAATGGATTCCCGGGGCATGTACACATCATGGTCGCCCTGGAACAGGCATTCGATCTCTACATGGACGTTGATGATTTCGCCGAGCTAGCTACGGTACCCGCGATTCTGCAGTATCTCGCATCACAGAAAGTGGTCTAGACCCACCCGGATGAATCTGGTTGAGCGACTCATCCATCCTGCTTGAACTACTTCCCCGCGAGCAATTTCTCTTCAGGATACGTTCCATCTGGTTTAAACTGAAAGGCCAGGCTAGTCCCCGCTGTGCCTTGTACATGGCACCTTTACCACGGAAAAACCCTATAGAGAAATAGATGACCGGCTCGACGGGGACTGGCAGATACTGATGGTCCATAGTTCCATGAATAATCTTCTGCCCATGCATCAGGGCAACGCAATGGAACTTCAAGGCCCTCATCGAATACTGCGGGTCCGGGTGAAGCGTGCACACTCGTAATGCCGGCATTCAATTTCGGCGTGAGGGCAAGGAAGGTGCGAGAGGCACGCTGCGCAAAAATCCGCGTTTCGACCTGCGCAGGACACCTTCCCAGATGGGCTTGTTGACAGAACTCTTCCGCCGCTCCAGGGGTGTGCAACAGAGTCGACACCCTGTTTATCGAATTGCGGCGCTGGGGCCGCACGCAGAAGCGTTGGTTCGCGGCCATGAGTCCGTGCCCAGCGGACTGGTAAAGGCACGCCGTTTGGATCATATGGCGCTACACCAGGCTGGATTATCGGCATCGGCAAAACGTTCCAGGTAATGACCCAGGCGCATCATGTAGAGTCACTGCTGGGCGAGAGTTGGCCCGCACCGCAAACTCATCTACCCAATTTGCCGGTGATAGTGGTCGACAAAGACACCGAAATCGAGATGGAAATCGGCGGGACCCAGCAAGCATGGAACTTTAATATCTGGAAGAGGAAGTCATGTCAAGTGATATATCTGGCAGGAATGGCGCTTTCGCCAATTGTCCGATGTTCAGCGGGCCGATGAGGTCACCGATGTGTTGGTCCAGGCAGCACAGCGTGGATTCACGCTATACGATCCCTGACATAACCACGGAATGGTTCCTACGGTGTCCCTGAGAAATCCTACCCAGATCTGTATTTCCGTTGATACTGAATTCAGTATTGCTGGACACTTTGATCATCCCGAAATATACAAGCCGCTGTCTGGCCCCGTTGTATATGGTGAGGTCGCAGGAAAGGAGGAATCCCTGGGCTTTATGCTGGAAACGTTCAAACGCAATAACGTCAAGGCCACATTTTTCGTCGAGTGTGCCAATTATTTTTATTTCGGTGACGGACCGATGCAGGCTGTAGTCAACCGACTGCAGGAGGCGCAACAGGACATTCAATTGCATATTCACCCGGTCTGGCTAAGCTTTGCCAGGGACCCAAACATGGGAACATTCCCTCGCAACGATGACTGTGCCGGGCGTAGTTTTGAAGAACTGAAAGGCGCCTTTACTGCCTGCATTGAGGTTTTCGAACGCTGGGTGGGCCAACGTCCATTAGCCATTCGCACAGGCAGTCTGCGCGCTGACGAAAATGTATACAGGGTAATGCGCGAACTGGGAATCCCCATGAGTTCCAATATTGCGCTGGGCATCTTCCAACCCGATGAGCCCGCGCTATGCCATGATTCCGGGCGACACCGCATTCACGGCGTTATGGAGGTTCCAGTCTTCAGTTACCAGGATATGAAAATTGCCGGCAAGTCGCACAAAAAATCCCTGCAGGTGACCAGTTGTTCCTGGCCTGAAATGAAAAGGCTGCTGTGGGATGCAAGAAAATCGGGGATCGAGACTATCGTTATACTCACCCATCCCTTTGAATACATTAAAAAGTCAGACTTTCGCTACAGCAGGCTCACCAGAAACCGGGTCAATCAGGCACGGCTGAACAAGTTGTGTGAGTTTATCGCGCGTCACCCAGAGGACTTTGTCGCTGTCGACTTTGCCGGGCAGTACCCCACGTGGTCGCAAGCGGAATCAAAACAGCCCTCGATTGCTCTACCAACAATCTACGCGATCGGTCGCAAACTGCATAATCGGCTGAACGACCTGGTGTGGCGCTATTGAGACCGCCATACTATCGATCAACCAAAATATCTACGCCGCTCGCCGATCTTCCTGTCGCCTTCCCGTTTTCGCCCGACGTTCTCGAAGGCGCCAGAATTCAATTTCGTCCGACTGTTCACCCGTTATCGCGGCGAGGCGTCGGTCCCGGGCGCCACTTCGCCGATCCGCATGGTGGACGTATTTACAGTCGCAATTCCCAGCGCTGCAATTCGGCAGAGGCAGGCCGGGAGCGTCCTCACTCAGGAAACGTTGCAGTTTGATCGCGTCCACTGCGGCGCACCCCTCCTGGGAAGGTTGTATCGAAACTGCGTGAAAAGGACTGCTCGCCCCAAAGCCGGTGCGTCGATCACGATGTCGGCGATGTGCGGGTCTCGACCCGACCAGGCCAAACCTGAAAAACAGCGCTAGACCCAAAATAATGGCAGCGATAAAGATCGCTATTGGCACTGTTATTATCTCCTTGTCGCCATATCCGGATTTCCCAGACTGCCACTACATTACTCCAACCCGCCACCGCAGGGCAAGGAGACAACCGCTATGCGCGATATGATGGAGCAACTGGCATGCTGCGCCGACAGGCTGCCGCCACAATTGGGACTGTGGACAGCCTTGACACCTCACCTGAGCGCTCCGGGAAAATAAGCCCTCGGATCAGTGGCGCGGGTCCTCAAAGAGCGCCGATTCAACCATGGCGCACAGGGTATGCCCGACTAAAATATGCGCCTCCTGAATCCGCGGTGTGTCATCACTGGGCACGCGCAGGCAGTGGTCGCAGAGTTTATGCATTTTACCCCCGCTCCGGCCGGTCAGGCCAAATGTCGTCAGGCCCTTGAGGCGCGCCCCCTCCAGTGCCTGCAGGATATTGGGGCTGTTGCCGGAGGTGGAGATACCAAGAAAAACATCCCCCGCCTGACCGTTAGCCTCCACCTGTCGACGAAACAGTTGTTCATAGCCATAATCATTGCCGACCGCCGTGAGAATGGAGGTATCAGTGGTCAGTGCCAGGGCCGGCAGGCCGGGCCGATCAAAATTGAATCGGCTCACGAACTCAGCAGCAATATGCTGGGCGTCCGCAGCGCTACCGCCGTTCCCGGCAATCAGTAGTTTATTTCCGGCCAGATAACGATCAATCAGCAAGTGGCCCATATCGGTAACTTGCTGCAGGAAGTCGGCATCCTCCAGGATGCCCTGCTTTACAGCAAGCGAAGCTCTGAATTCATTAATTACATAATTCAGGTCGGGACGTTCCATGCAGACGCTCCGTGAGGTTCAAATTGAAAGGAAACAACATCGCCATCCATCTGATTGAGGGCCCTGATCAAGGAAACACGCTCCACCGGGTCGACGATAAACACGATGAATCCACCTCCGCCTGCGCCGGACACCTTACCTGCCCAGGCACCCGCGCGACGCGCCACAGCCATAATCTCCTCGATTTCGGGGTTGCTGATCTGGTCGGCAAGGTTCCGCTTTGCCTCCCAACTGCGACCCATTATTTCCCCGAAGCGCCGGATATTTCCACGCAGGAGTGCTTCCTTCATCGCGCTCGCGTCCCGTTTCAGCTGATGCACCGCCTCCACCGATTTGCCCCCGCCGGTTTTAAAACTTTCAATCTGCTGAGCGATGATGGAATCCGAGGAGCGTGAAACACCGGTGTAATACAGTACGGTGGACGCCTCCAATTCACTCAATATCCACTTTTTTATGCGCAGTGGGTTGACAATAACCCGGTCATTTTCATGGAACTCCATGAAATTCACACCACCAAAGGTCGCCGCATACTGGTCCTGTGCCCCACCTCTGAGACCAATATCCCTGCGCTCGATTTCAAAAGCCAGGTGAGCAACATCGTATTCGCCCAGTGGCAAATGCAGCAATTCTGCAAACGCCGTCAATATCGCTACCACCATGGTGGAGGACGAGCCCAAACCGGAGCCCGCCGGGGCATCTGAATAGGTAGTTATTTTCAGGGAGAGCGGCTCGCCGTGGTTAAAATCACGAATGATCCGGTTATAGACCCCCTTGTGCAGGTCCAGCAAGCCATCATAGGCATAGGATGACGCGCACGCCGCACTGAATGTTTCCTCACGGTCCTTGGCGATAAACGTGACAAGACCATCCTCGCGGGGCTCAATGGTACAAAACGAACTGAGGTTGATCGACGCGTTGAGCACCGCGCCGCCGTAGAGATCACAGTACGGAGCCACGTCGCTGCCACCACCTGCCAGTCCCAGCCTCAGCGGTGCTTTTGATCGTATCAGCATTCCCGTGACTCCAATGGTACCAGCCGTTGATATACTGGTTTCAAATTTGCGACGCTGTTGATCCAGGTCCGTTCTTTCTCCACGAAGCGGCGCCCCGCCTCGCGCATCTCGGGCCACCGCTCTTCATGCTCCAGTAACGTCAGCAGCGAGCGCACCAGATCGTCCACATCATCCGCCTTAAACAGAGTGCCGGTAACTCCATCGCGCACCAGCTCCCTGTGACCACCCACATCCGAGGCGAGAAACATACTTTTTTGCGCCATGGCCTCGAGCGGCTTCAGGGGGGTCACCAACTCCGTCAACCGCATGGATTTGCGGGGATAGACCAGGACATCCGTTACCGAGTAATACGTCTCGACCTTTTCGTAGGGTACTCGTCCGGTTACGATAACAGACTCCTGCAGACCAAGCCGCGCAATCTGTTGCTCAATTTCGCGTGCGACCTGCCCTCCCCCGACCAGTAAGAGCCTGATGTCCGGGCGCTCGGACAATAACCTTGGCATGGCAGCCACCAACAGGTCGAGTCCTTCGTAATCATAGAACGAACCTATGAATGCGATGACCTTTTTCCCCTGCAGCTGCAGTTCCTGCTCAATAACGCTGTCGCGGCTATCAATGGGCTGGAAACGGGTCGCGTCAACTGCATTGGGGACAATGGTAATCTTCAGCGGGCTGATACCACGTTCAATCAGGTCCTGGCGAATCCCTTCACAGATGCACGTGACCTCATCCGCGCGCTTCAGCACCCAGGTCTCCATCGCCCTGGTCAGCCTATATCGCAAACCACCCTCGCTGCTGGTGCCATGGCTGACGGCCGCGTCCTCCCAAAAACCACGAACCTCGTATACGACAGGTATTCCCAGCGCCCTGCCCGCACGGATGGCGGCGACACCATTGAGCGCCGGAGAGTGGGCGTGGATTATGTCGGGCCGAACCGAGTGAGCGACCTCCAGCACGCGCCGGGTGAGCGCTCTTATGACCGACAATTGCCCTACCAGGGGCAGCGTGGCAACAACCCCACCAACACCCTGGCAGCGATAAAACTCCAGTCCGTCGACTTCTTCGACAGGGGCGATCGCCTCTCCCTGGTTATGCTTAGGCCCCGTTATCTGGGTAGTTTTCCATCCCAGAGCACGTTGCTCCTTGAGAATGGCTCTCGACCGGAACGTGTAACCGCTCTGCAGCGGAATTGAATGGTCCAGTACGTGCAGGATGTGCACTACCGATCCCCCTCATCGCTGATCAAATACGTCTCCATTCGCTTCAGGTTGGTGTCCCAATTGTAGTGTTCCAGCACACAGGCCCGACCGGCGCTGTTAATCTGGCGCGGGCTGGCCAGTATACCAACTGCGGCGGCCACCATGGCCTCGGCGTCATCTGCCACGGTGACCAGTACTCCCGGGTAATCCACCACTCCCACCAGCGCATCCCTCGTCGCCAGCACCGGCAGGGTCATCGACATCGCTTCAAGCACCTTGTTCTGGATGCCTCGTGCGAGCTGCAGGGGCAGGCAGGCGGCCAGTGCATAAGCCAGATAGGGCCTGACATCCGGTACCCCGCCCGTCACGCGTACACCCGGCAACCGACCCAGTTGCACTACCTCGTCTGCGGGTTTCATGCCGACAATGCAAAAAAGAAAATCGGGCTCCTGCTTCCTGACAGCAGCGAGGACATGTTCGCAGAACCAACGCACAGCCTCAATATTGGGCCAATAGTCCATCGCCCCGGTAAAAACCAGCACCTTCTGCCCAGCCTGATAGGGATTCTCATACTGTAGTTGTGGATCGAAATAGGCGCTGTCTACACCCTGGGTCCTGAAATGCACCTTGTGCGCGCTCTCCGGCGCAAGTTCCTTGAACAGCGCTGCCTCCTCGGCCGATACAAAAATGCTGCAGTGGGTAGAAGCCGCCATCTCCCGCTCGTAGGCCAGCAGTTTGTCGGCCTCGCGTTTGTAAAGCCAGGATACTGGCCAACGCTTTGCTCGAGAATAGCTGCGCCACTTCTCGCTATCGACATCTTCGGCATCGAATACGACCGGCACGTGCGCCGGCAGCAAGCCTTTCACAAAGCGCCCCATGACACCGCTGAAGATCAACACGGCGTCAGGACATTCGCGCGCTATGCTTGAGCGCACCCAATCGAGCAGCTCACTGCTGTCATAGTAGCTCAGGCTCAGCGCATCGCCTCTGACCAGGCCCAACAAACTCCCGGTCAGGCGCCTGGATCTCGGCAAAGCGACGATACAACTGTCTTCGCATTTCCGCCTTACCAGGTCCGCGTACTGCCAGTCATCCGGATCATCGATAAATGTACCCAGATGCACCCGCCAATGGCCGGAAAAGTAATTGAGCATATTGCTGGAGGATATTTTATCGCCCTTGTTCGGCGGGAAAGGCAATCGGTGGACCAGATAAAGCAGTTTTTTCATGTTGCTTCTTTTAAATTAACTGCAGCAGGGTACACCCTTGCCCCGCTACAAGGGCACAGTTATATTGACCTTGTGATACTAAAGGCCAAACTGGCCTAGATAAAGCTCTTCCACGTCCCCGGAAAGCATATTTTATGGAAAATGTGAAACAAGCCGCCATTCTCATAGGCGGCAAGGGAACCCGTTTGGGCAACGCCGTGCGAGCAATGCCCAAGCCACTGCTGGAAGTTGGCGGACGGCCCTTTGTGGAACATATCATGCGCAACCTGCGCCGTTTCGGCTTCACTGATTTTATCCTCCTCGCAGGATACCAATCAGAAGTAGTCAAGGATTATTACTCGGCAGATTCATCACTTGCCATCGAATTGCAATGCAGCATTACCGTGGTTGTCGAGTCCACGCCCCTGGGCACCGGTGGTGCGCTAAAGTCAGCCCAGGACTACTTGCAGGAAGAATTTCTGCTGCTCAATGGCGACTCCATCTTCGACTTCAACTACCTCGATCTCAGCAATTGCACGCGCTTGGACGAGCCTGAAGACTGGATCTGCCGTGTCGCCCTGCTGCCTGTCGAAGCAGCCATGCGCTACGGCTTTGTGGCGCTTGAAGGATCCAGGGTAAAGGCGTTTCGCGAAAAACCAGCAGCGCCTGAATCAGGCACAATCAACAGCGGAGTCTACTGGGTCAAATCCGACATATTCAACTATATCGACGAGACACCCTGCTCGCTCGAACAGCATGTGTTTCCAAGACTCGTGGTGCAGGGAAGACTGGTTGGGCGCGTCTACCATGGATTCTTCATCGATATCGGGATCCCGGAAGACCTGCAAAAAGCCAGAGACCATCTCGTGGACAACCTGCGAAAGCCCGCTGCATTTCTCGACCGTGACGGCACCCTCAACCACGATGACGGGTATACGCATAAAATTGAAGAGTTTCACTGGGTAGAAGGCGCCATGGACGCGATCCGGAGATTGAATGACGCCGGCTTTCTGGTATTCATCGTGACTAACCAGGCAGGTATTGCCCGGGGTTACTATGAGGCAGCGGCAGTCGATGCACTTCACGCGTGGATGCAGGGAGACCTGGGCCGCATTGGCGCCCACTTCGACGACGTCAGGTATTGTCCGCATCACCCGCAGGGAAAGATTCCGGAACTCTCCATCGTTTGCGATTGCCGCAAGCCTGCTACCGGGATGCTGGACAGCCTGATCGCGCAGTGGCAACCCGACCTGTCCCGAAGTTTTATGCTGGGAGATTCAGACAAGGATGTCCAGGCTGGACGGGCGGTTGGCATACACAGCAGGAAGATCGTACCCGAGCAAATCCTGCAGGAAGTGGAACAACTGATTGCAGATGTTGATTTCCTTCCCCCTTAACTGGTTCCCCCGCATTAATCCGTACTCGCACAGCCGGCCGATTTTTTCGAAATACATAGTGAGATATAACTGCAGTCTCTTTCAAGTTATAACCTGAAAATCTCGACATTTCTCCAGTTTTTCATACTTCATCACAATACCTCTCCGGTAGCATTTCACTGACATCCTCTCTCCCAGGCAGTCAAGTGCTGCAGACGCATATCCTGGGGCGAGTTGGATTGGTAGCGTACCCCGGGGGCTGATTGAGATGAACAATTCAAAATTTTCCAAGAGCTTTACAGCAATTGCGGCAATTGCCGGCATCCTTGCCATGACAGTTCCGGCTGCTTCCGCGAGGACGCCAGAGCCCCCCGGATTGTTTTCGACCGTGGGAGAAACTCCCCCCGGCAAGTTGCCGAAAGAGGCCATCGCGGGTAAATCCCGCAAGGTGAAGATTGACCACAACAAGCTGCGCCGGGCGCGCTTTTTCGTCAGCCTGCCCGACGGGGTTTCCTATGAAGCGGTGCGCGACCTACAGCAGGACAGGGGCAAGGGTCGTTTTGCCTGGGTTGGCCACGCCAGTGACAATCCGGATAACAGGGTGGTTATCGGTGTAAGCGGGAATGCAGTTGCCGGGACGTTCGCATACCACGGCAAACTGTTCAGGCTGGAACCGCGCGCCGACGGCAGCCAGGTGTTGAGTGAGGTAAAAAGCACCGACCCGGCTCCTGAGCTGGACCCGATCTCAGTTGCCGACAAGACGTCGGCTGCTCCCAACCCTACCCCCGATACAACTGCATCAGCGGCGGGCAGCGGCTCTGTCATAGACGTGCTGGTGGCCTATACACCTGCGGTCCGCGCCCTGTACGGCACCAGTGGTACCGAAGCCCTGATCCTGCAGGCGGTGGCGGAAGCCAACCAGGCGTACGCCAACAGTGGCATGACCGTCCGCCTGAACCTGGTACACAGCACCCTGACGAACTACGTGGAGTCGGGGGACATGAATTCCGACCTGAGCAGACTGCGTGGAACCAGGGATGGTTATATGGATGAACTGCACGCGCTGAGGGATCAGTACGGCGCAGACGTTGTAAGCCTGATAGAGAATGAAGCGCAGTACTGCGGCCTGGCTTATCGCATGGCCACCCTGTCGGCGAGCTTTGCGGCGAGTGCGTTCAGTGTGATACATCATGGCTGCGCAACCGGTTACTATTCCTTTGCACATGAAATCGGGCACAACCAGGGAGCGCAACACGACTATGCGAACTCCAGTGGAGCCCCACTTTTTCCCTACGGCTATGGCTACCAGGATCCCAACAGCGCTTTTCGGACCATCATGGCGTATAACTGCCCGGGTGGCTGCACTCGCATAAGCCACTTTTCCAATTCCAATATTCGCTTCAACGGCATACCTACCGGGTACCCCTACTACACGGAGAATGCATACGCCATCGACAATACGTCCGCGATGGTCGCCAGCTTCAGGCAGGGGGCGCGACAG
Organism: Halioglobus sp.; assembly: GCA_041395965.1. Taxonomy (GTDB): domain Bacteria; phylum Pseudomonadota; class Gammaproteobacteria; order Pseudomonadales; family Halieaceae; genus Marimicrobium. The sequence continues at coordinate 14,622 of JAWKZM010000033.1, read as the reverse complement.
GACTTGCCGTCAGCCCCCTCCAGTCTTGCTGCCTCTGCCAGCGGTATCGATTATATCGACCTGACCTGGACCGATTCGGCAAGCAATGAAACGGGCTTCGCTATTGACCGGTCGGAAGACGGAGAGAATTTTACCCAGATCGCCTCTGTTAGCGCCAACAGCACCAGCTACCGTGATCAAAGCCTGGCTGCCGGCTCGCTCTATTACTACCGCGTCAGAGCCTGGAACAGCGTTGGTAGTTCCGCCTACAGCAACGTCACGACCGCAAGCACCGACACGCCGCCCACCTATGTCGACCAGTACGTTTCAGCCGAGTTGAACGCCGGGGGAGTGGTTACCGGTACGTTGCAGGACACCGCCGGCGACGGTGGCGGGAGTGAACTGATCAAGGAGGTCACCCGCTTCAATCCCCAGTGGCGACGTTACAGCTATCTGGAACACTACTGGTCCATCCAGGTGAACCCTGGTGAAGAGTCCATCACGCTCTACGCTGGTGTGGATACGAGCGCAACCGCACAATCATTCACCTTTGCCTATTCCACCGTTCCCGTAGGACTCGCCGACGACAAGTCCGCCTGGATTGATATGTTCACCGTCTCATCCCAGACGCCAAAAGCGATGCAGTTTGCGCTTCCTGCCACTGTCAGCGGCCCGATCTATATCAGTGTCAGGGACAACGTGCGTACGCTCGGCGTCATTACGGATGAGTCCATACGCATCAACTACCTGATGATCAGGACGCAGATGTAACCCGGCCGCGCAGGAACCAGCCCGCCCCTCAGGGGTAATCCTCCGGAGCTACGGCTCCGGTAGGGGTCGCCAATACAAAACCTCCTATTGTATATTCCCCGGGTGGCGCACCGGGGAGCCCACTCCCCGCAGGCAACAAGGCCCGGCGTGCTCTGGCCCGCGATTCAGTTGCACTCTGTTTGGGTCAGGCTACAATCTGCACTCCCATCTCCTTCGGTATGCCGAATGAAGTCTTTCTGGCAGCCCAGATCGCTATCGCAACTCATCCTGGTCAGTTTTTTTGCGGCACTGGCGCCTTTGAGTATCGCGATTCTGTTTACGGTACAAATGTTGGGCGAACTGGCGGACAGGAACAGCGAGGTGACCCATGTGGTGGTGGACGCAACGCGACTGGGACAGGAAATACAGCACAACGTGCTGGAACTTGAGCGGCGTGCTCGCCAATACCTGGCGCTGGCAGATCCCGAGCTCGCGGACCTGTTTGAGCAGGAGCGGGCCCGCCTGGCCCGGAAACTGGAAAGCTTGCAGGCGCGTATGCCTTCCGACAGCCCCGATATAGATGGTTTGCTGGGATCGCTGTCGCGACTGGAACTGGAGCCAGCCAACGCCGTCGATACGTCGGATTTTGCTGACGCCGTCGCGCCCGGCCAGGGAGAACTGGATCACGAATTTTCCGTGATCGGTGACCAGAGCAAGGCCGTGGGAAAGTGGCTTCAATCCTCCGTGGACCAGATGCTCAGGAAGAATGCCGAGGAGGCCAACTCCCATATAGATTCGCTGGTGTTACAACTGTCCCTGCTCGGAGTCGTCACGCTGGCGCTGCTGCTGTTATTCGCGCGCTGGATCAATAAGCCGGTAAAGGACCTGACCCGGGAGATCCACAGTCTGGCCACCTCAGGACTGAGCCACCCGATAGAGATATCCGGTCCCCAGGAAATGCAGGCCCTGGGTAGCGAACTCGAGTGGCTGCGCCAGGGATTGCATGAATCCGAGCAACAAAAACAGACTTTCCTGCGACATATCTCCCACGAGTTGAAGACTCCCCTGTCCAGCCTCCGGGAGGGTGCAGATTTGCTGGCGGACCAGGTGACAGGGCACTTATCCCGGCAGCAGCTGGAAATTGTTGATATCGTGCGTCAGAATGCCATTGCACTGCAGCATCTCATCGAAAATCTGATCGATTACAATCGCCTGCCACACCAGGAATTGAATTTCGAGGAAATTGAATTAAGCGGATTGTGGTATGAGTTGCTATCCAACTACAGCATCAGCCTCGCCAAAAAGGATTTGCAGCTACGACAACAGGGAAGCGCAGCTACCTGGGTGGCCGACCGCTACAAGTTAAAGACGTCACTGGACAACCTGCTCTCCAATGCAGTCAACTATACTCCCACCGGAGGTTGTATCGATATTATGTGGCGCACAAGGGACGGTGATCTGGTCATCGAAGTTGCCAATTCCGGAGACCCCATACCTGTCCAGGACGCTGAACGCGTGTTTGAGCCATTTTTCCAGAGCGCCGCCAAGCGCTCCGGCCCAATCAAGGGCTCCGGGATCGGTCTGAGCGTGGCAAGGGAATGTATCGAAGCACAGGGGGGCAGCTTGTCTCTGGCAACCCACGAACGCCTGCCTATCTGTTTCCGCCTGATATGTCCCGCGCACTAACTTCGCTTTTACTCGGTCTGGCCATCCTGTCCGGCTGCGCTACACAGCAGCCCGTTACCGAGACAGGAGAAAGCGCATCAGAGTTCGTCCTTTATCCCACCGTGCAGCAGTGGCTGGACCTGCTGCAGGAGGTTCAGGGTATGGATACGACCGAGGTAACTGCGCGACTGAGTGATCTCGACCGCGCGGCGGGGACCGGACAATTGTATTACTATGGTGTGCTGAACCAACAGTTGCAGGTCTATGGGGCCTGGACGGTGGCGCGGGATACATTCCAAAAGCTGCAGCAGAATGAGGCCCTCCCGCAGGACCAGCGGCAACTGGCGAGTATTCTGCGCCAGTACAACCAGAATCGTATCAATGCTTATGCAAAACAACAGGAATTGGCCAAACAAACAGCACAATTGAAAGAGGAACTGACCCAGGCAGAGGCCGACAAGCGCCAACTTGAGCAAAAAATACAGGCGCTCACAGAACTCGAAGCGGCAATCAGCACCCGCAAGGAGGAGTAAAGCGAGTGCCCGATAGATTATTGCTGGTGGATGACGACGCCAGCCTGCTCAAACTCATGGCCATCCGACTGGAAGCGGAGGGGTTCGAGGTACATACCGTGGAATCCGCGGAGCTGGCGGTACAGACGCTGCGCAACACACCTGCTGACCTGGTAATTACAGACTTGCGTATGGACGGAGCCAGTGGCCTGGAGTTGTTTGAACAGATTCAGCACTTTTATCCCGGCCTGCCGGTAATTATCATGTCGGCGCAGGGCACCATACCTGAGGCCGTATCCGCGACACAAATGGGTGTTTTCGAGTTCCTTACCAAGCCCGTGGATAAAACGGTACTCCTCTCCACCGTCCGAGCGGCGCTGCAACGATCCGGATCCACGCAGGCAGAAATTTTCGAGGAATGGCGCGAACATATCGTTTCTCGCAGCCCGCTGATAGAACGCATCCTCAACCAGGTTCGGCAGATCGCAAGCTCGGATGTCAGTGTGCTTATTACGGGCGCCACCGGTACCGGCAAGGAGTTGCTGGCGCGGGCGGTACACGAAGCGGACGAACAGCGCAAAGGCCCAATGGTAGCCGTAAACTGTGGTGCACTGCCGGAGCAATTACTCGAATCCGAGCTGTTCGGCCATGTCAAGGGAGCCTTCACTGGCGCCATCAGTGAACATATCGGCTTGTTTCGGGCCGCCAGCGGCGGCACCCTGTTTCTTGATGAAATCGGCGATATCCCGTTACCACTGCAGGTTAAACTACTTAGGGCCCTGCAGGAGAGGAGAATTCGGGCCATCGGCAGCACCACCAGCGTCGCCGTGGACGTCCGTGTCATATCGGCGACCAATCGCGACCTGGAGCGCGACATGCGGGAGGGACTGTTTCGGGAAGACCTTTTTTACCGCCTGAATGTGGTGAACTTTCATCTCCCGGCCCTGGCCGAACGCCTGGAGGATATACCACTGCTGGCCAACCACTTCCTGCGTGCCACACGCGCCTACCAATTGGGTCGCGTCACCCGTTTCGCACCCGCCGCAATCGAGGTGATGATCAGCGCACCCTGGCCTGGTAACGTGCGCCAACTGGAGAATGTAGTGCAGCGCACCGCAGTGCTCTCCACAACTCAGGTAATTCCCGAGGCGCTGGTGCGCGAGGCGCTCACAGTGGAGGATCAATACCTGCCTTCGCTAACGCAGGCGAGGCAACAATTTGAACACGACTACCTGGTAAAAGTCCTGCGCATGACCAGCGGGTCAGTGGCGGAGGCAGCGCTCCTGGCGCAGCGCAATCGTACCGACTTCTACAAGCTGCTGAAACGGCATAATATCAACGCTGAAAATTCAAGGATGACAGGTAGGCACCTGTCAGCCTGCAGACGGCTCTGTGAAACCAACACGCTTCCGGGCACCAATACACTGGTCATCAGCACAAGGATCGCCTGGATTGTAACCCGGCTAAAAAATGCGATGCCCAAGTTCCACGTCTGTACCGCAACTATCGGCAAGCATGGCGTTTACCATGAGATCACCCAGCTGGCGTCGATAATGTGCGGGCTCCCAGAACCATCGCAGTGGCCCCGACTTAACGCCATTGCCAGGGACATGCTCATGTATATAGGGCGAATCCGCGGCAAAATCCCAGAACACCACTGCTCCACCCGAGCTCTTACTCGCCACGTCTTGCACAGACATCAACCAGTCCTCGTATAGACTCATGTGCCCCTGTGAGCGCATCAATTGCCAGAATTGTTCGTGGAACGGGTTGGTAAACAGATAGACCCGGATGCCACGCGCGGTGGTGATACGAAGAAAGGTTTCCAGATCGTCAAAGGCAGGATTAAGCCGCTGATGCGCGTCGCGCACGAACCACGGGCCGGAATACTTTTTTTGCAACTCAATCATCTTTTGTTCGAACAATGCATGAGGCCCTTCAATCCTGACTGCCTCTGCAAAATCCCGGGCAGGATTGAAGCCGGCATCATCACGATCGGCCGCACTCTGCCCTTGCAGGGCAATGGTCTTTAGCGAAGCAATCAGTGCGTCGAGAGAAAAAAGCGACCGGACATAGTCCAGAAAATATACATACGGGTAGCGGGGGTTCGGGTTTCCCGCCAGGTCATACCTGAACTCAGCCATTGCGCTCTCGATGCTGCCGACACCCCGCCTGTCGCCCAAAGCGTCAGGGAATATGAAGTCTGTGAAATCGACACTGAGAAAAATTGACTCAATTGGCTGTGCATAGGTCACGTTCAATGCGTTGGCCAGCTGAGTGGGCACATCCGCTCCCGGTATGCCGAGATTGTAGGCTCTCACACCGTTTAACTTGAAACAATGGTGTGATGGGTTGATACCCAGTTCAACACGTGAATTTCCGACTATCAGGGCGTTATGGGTTGCCAAGAAAGGTTGGTATTTCTTTAAAACTCTCGCGTGCGCATTGATATCAACCTTGTATTGATTCAGGTATGGAATCCGAGGCGTGCCGACAATACCGTAGGGATCAACCAGCGCATTGAAACCCAGCACCAGGAGCGCCGCGACCAGCGAGATTATCAATGTCCTCAGCAGATAGCTTCGAGCGTTCATTTCAAAATTGGAAATACAGAAATTCAGAAACTTGTTGCAGGGTCAAAATACCTGCCACCAACGCCGCTGCTATCGCTACCGCCCAACGGGTACTGTAACTCCAGCTGAAAAATCGCGCTGCGCGAATATCCCTGAAGACCTTGTCATTCTCATAGAGAACCGGGTCATGGCGGGCGAATATTTGCGCGACGTTGGGCATCAACAGCGCGATCAATGCCGCAATGGCTATCCAGAGATAATTCGTTACCAATTCAGCTCCCCCGCCATGCGTGGGCATAAGGCCCAGTTCAGCAAGATGGCCGCCAACCGCTCCGAGACGGGCAATAATGCCCGAAGGTAACTGAAAACCCGACATACCCAACATGGCCAGTACGATTTTGTTAGCCTGCGCCAGCGTCGGTGCCCGGAAATACACCCAGGAAAAAACCACGGCTATAAAGGTAATCAACCAACTGGAATACTTGTAGAGTGAAAGGTGAGAAATCTTCACTCCGAGTAGTCGCAACAGATTATGCCAACCGTGATTGATAATTAAATAGACGCCATGCAACCCTCCCCAAATCACAAAGGGCCATCCCGCTCCATGCCAAAGACCGCCGAGCAGCATCGTCAGGAGCAGGTTCGCATACCGTCGGATAGTGCCCTTTCTATTTCCTCCAAGGGCGATGTACAAGTAATCCCGGAGAAAGTGTGAGAGCGTCATGTGCCACCTGCGCCAGAACTCGATTATGGAGGTAGCCTTGTAGGGGGAAAAGAAATTTACCGGAAGGCGAATACCGAAGATCCGGGAAGCGCCGACAGCCATATCGCAATAGCCAGAAAAATCGAAATACAATTGAAACGTGTACGCCAGCGAACTACCCCACGCGCGAAAAAAATCCACGTCCAGCTGTGCTGCACCCGGATCATATACAGCACCAACATGCTCCGCCAGACTATCCGCAAGTACCGTTTTCTTGAAAAGCCCAATGGCAAAAATGGATATGCCTACCGCAAAATTTGCCCACGTAGGATTCAGGTTGTCCCTATTCATGAACTGCGGGATGACCTCTCTGTGATGCACGATAGGGCCGGCTATTAACTGTGGAAAGAAGCATACAAATAAACTGTAATGCAGCAGGTTGTATTCATGGGTACTCCCCTGCCACGCATCCACCAGGTAAGATATTTGCTGAAACGTAAAAAACGATATCGCCAGCGGAAGAAAAATATGACCAAGATTCCAGTCCGTGCCAATTAGCGAATTGAGGTTATCAGTGAAGAAATTCGCATATTTGAAATAGCCCAACAGTGCCAGGTTAACGGCTATACCAAAAATGAAGACGCTGCGCTTTTTCCAGTTGTCGAATCGGGAAATGATTCGACCTACAACGAAATTAAATCCAATGGAAAACAGCAACAGGATCAGGTAGACGGGCTTCCAATACGCATAAAAGAACAGCGAGGCGAGTACCAGGAATCCTAAAGCGGTCTCCATGGCAAGATATCTGGCACACAGAAAATAGCCAAATGCACTCAGTGGCAAAAATAGAAAAATAAATTCGTAGGAGTTAAATAGCAAGGCTCGCCAATCCGCATCTCAGGCAATTGTACACCACCGCACTTTCACAGATTCATGCCAACGGCACCAGCCAGAATGGCAGCTTACTATTAACTAAATCACATTTACCTGCGGAGCTAGCGATATATTCGAGGATTCTTGTAGTGGCAGGATCATTGTCTGGATAACCGCACCTGCCCCGCCCATGGACGGCCCTTCCAGTACTATACCCCTTTGCTTGGGTCGATCTGGTAGCGCTTGACTACAAAATCCAGGATCGCTGCAATACGACGTCCAGGCTAACGAGTTCCGTTCCTGCCAAATGTCCACCATTCGCGCCAGTCCTGATTGTAGGTCTCCGCGTCCTGGTTCCTTACTTCGATATGGCCCTTGGGGGAGGGACCAAACACTTCCATGGAACCCTCCCCTCCCCCCGAGCCATGCATATGGAAGACAATCCTCGGATCACGCGGGAGGGGATTCTTGCGCGAATATGCCCACTTGAAATCTATGCCATGCGGATCGTAGTAGGGATTGGCGTGAACATTCATCTTCCCGGAGTAAAAGGCCCACCAGTCGCACACCTCGGTCGGCTCCCTGGGTGCCGTGACTTGTTCAGGCGCCGCTTCGCCCGCAGCAACAGGTTTTTGCTGCCTTGCTAACGGCGGAGGCTTGGGCTTCGCCTTGGGTATGGCATTCCCCTCAGGTAACGGGCCGGCCGGCTGGCTGGCGACGGATTTGGGCTCGGATGTATCACCCTGGCGTATACGCTTGTACTCGTCCCAGGCACCGACAGGAATGAACTCAAATCCACTGGCGATCGAGTTGGTATTCAGTGGATGGGATGCAAGGGCCATGCCGGGATGTGACAGAAACACAGCAGCAACGAGGCCAATGGATGCTATCAATGACCCTGGCCCTGACAGGAGTTTCGCCGATTCAAGCATAGAACTTTTCCAGGAGGCACGCAGCAGCAAGGCGCCTGCGAAAGCAGGGCGTTCGCAAAAGCATAGCAAGCTGCCGGGATCAAGAGAACTCCGCCAGCAGACGATACCGCGCCTGGCAACAGGATTTTCATTGATTTGAACCAGTTAACTTACGCTTGTAATCGCCAGGTGTTAGCATAAATCGCCTATGAATCAGATAAACGAGTTCACTCTAATGGAGCACTCTTCAGACGCGGTTTCTATAAATGACGAAACGTTCAGGCGCCATGGGATTACTGGTGTCTATTCGCCCATTGGCGACCGGAGTGCGCAACAAGCAACCGTAGCACTGATGGTGGAGGCGTTTCGGACAAAGCTGCCGGTAGAGACACGGAGCGAATCCGGGTTTGCCGTGTCCACTACCGGCATGGCACACCCGCTCCTTCATGGTGGACTAGTCGTAGTCGCAGGTCAGCCGTATTTTCGCAACAAGGCGTTGGCAGACCAGGCCTCGTTGCAGGGTATCGCCGCAGCATTGGCTACCGGCTACCTGGACTATTCACAAGCAATTTTCCAACAATTATACGGTTCATTTTGTTGTGCCATCATCGACACTTCGGAACATCGCGTGCTACTGGCGATTGACCGTCTTGGGCAGAACAGCTTGTACTATCACTCTGCTGGTCCAGCGCTTCACTTTGGCAGCTCGGCCGGCGCCGCCCTGGCAGGAACCGAAGGTGTACCAAGCCTGGCGGACCAGGGTATCTATAACTACCTGTATTTTCACATGGTACCTTCACCTGGCTCAATTTATCGCGGGCTCGGGAAAATCCCGCCGCGCATTACCTTGTATTCCACAACGAGCAGTGTCAGCTGGTGAATTATTGGCAACCTGAGTTTTCCGACACCGCCAGTAAGGGAAAGTTTGAGGGAATGACCAGCCAATTGAAGGAATTATTGCAAGATGCGGTGAGGAAAGACCTTGAAACCTCGGGTAAGACGGGCGCATTCCTGAGCGGTGGTCTTGATAGCTCCACCGTAACCGGCGTAATGGCTGAGATCTGCGGTGCTGGTGCGGCAGCTTTTTCCATAGGATTTGCCGCTGAGGGCTACGATGAAATGGCCTATGCGCGTATCACCGCCCGCCATTTTGGCGTGGATTTGAACGAGTACTATGTAACTCCACAGGATGTGGTAGATGCCCTACCAAAAGTCGCCATCAGCTACGATGAACCCTTCGGCAACTCCTCCGCGCTTCCCGCCTACTTCTGCGCAAGAATGGCTGCCGAGAATGGAATCTCCACGCTGCTGGCGGGGGATGGGGGCGATGAAATATTCGGCGGCAATGAACGCTATATAAAACAACGAGTATTCGAGCATTATGCGATGGTTCCTGATTTTTTGCGCAGGGGTTTGATAGAGCCGCTGATCAGGTCGCTCCCAAGCGCACTTACACTTGTGGCTAAGGCAGATAGCTATATTTCACAGGCGAATACGCCGCTTCCGGATCGCATGCAAAGTTATAATTTCCTGCACCGACATCCCGCATCGGATATTTTCTCGGACGAAATACTGATGCACGTAGATGGTGATTTGCCGCTTGCCTTACTGCGATCTGTCTACCATCGTCCGGAGCAAGCGTCAGACCTGAATCGCATGCTCTACCTGGACTGGCAATTCACTCTGGCCGATAACGACCTGCGCAAGGTGAGTAACATGTGCGCTCTCGCGGGTGTCGATGTCCGCTATCCTATGCTCGATGACGCGCTGGTTGAATTTGCCTGTCAGGTACCCAGTCACTGGAAGATCCGTGGTTCGCAGCTGCGCTATTTCTACAAAGCCGCGCTAAGCGGCTGGCTGCCGAGGGAGACCATTGAAAAGACCAAGCAGGGCTTTGGGCTACCCTTCGGGGTCTGGATGCAGAGCTATAAGCCACTGCGGGAACTGGCATATGACAGTTTACTGAAGTTGAAAAGCAGGGGGTATATTCGTCCGCCTTTCATCGATAAGGCGATCGAGATGCACCAGAGCCAGCACGCGGCCTACTACGGCGAATTGGTCTGGATTTTAACGGTATTCGAGTTATGGCTGGAAGGCCACCACCAAAAGCGCCCGGATGATTTTCGGGACAACTGAGAACGCGGGATGCATCTACTGATCTTGCAGCCAATCGATAGTCAACTGCGACACTTCTTCCTTCCAGGGCTTTTTCGAAAACGTGTGATCCGCTGACTTGACCGTCCTGATACGGATTGCCGGGCCGGAGATCGCAGCCTTCCATAAAGCATCATGAGAGATCATTGTTGAGAACTCGCGGGCGGTGAGATCAGCTTCGCCAAGTACTATCAATACGCCATGCCTGAAGTGCAAAAGCCCATCAAGCATTGCAGTTACAAATGAGCCAGAGGAAGATTTCCGGGAAGATCCTGGTAACTGTATTCCCAGTAAAGCAAGAGCATCCCTGCCAAGTTCCCTGAAGGCGGGAATGAGCTTAATTTTACCCGACAGCAGCCGATGCCACTGGTCTTTCCTCGCAAATGACGGCCGGTAGTAGTGTGCCAGCTTGACTTGTGGAGAATAATCGCCGCTATGAACCCAGGGATTGAGCAGAATCATACCCGTGACCCGCGAATGCCTGTGAGCAAACATCATCGCGCTGGATGCGGCATCGCATAGCCCCCACAAGACTACCCGCTTGACACCGGGAACAGTTTCCAGAAATACACTTATCGCCGCTGCCAGGTCGTCTTCGATCTCTTCGAATCCACGCGGGTCTCCCTCACTATCACCCATACCTGTGTAGTCGAACCGCATGGACGCGAAACCGGACTCCGCCAGTCTTCTTGCCAGTAACGTGAACTGCCGGTGGCTGCCTACCCGGTACTGCGGACCGCCAACGAGGATCAGCACCCCCACGCCGGATGTTGTTTCGGGTATTGCAGCGACACCTACCAGGCGGTTGTCCCCGCACGCGAACACCACTCCCTCTTCCCGGTAAGCAGTCATCGACGGCTGAAAAATCGTTGTGTATCAAGTTGCAGCGGGTGATTGATTCCCACTTCTGCGATGCGCCAGAAAGGATCTCCCTGTATATATTTTGTCTCAACACCGATTCCCTGAGCTCTCCAGTGAGCAACCACATTTTCACTCGGGATTGAAAGCGTACCGGCCGATGCCGCTCCTACTTCTACCCAGCGCACAGGGCACCCGGGAGTCAGGTCACTCAGCCGAGCCCTCGCCATTTCAACGGCCAGTACCGGGGACAGCTCATATCCGGCAACATCCAGTGAACGCCCGGAACGCAGTTCACTCCACAGCGATCTGCGATCGAACGCGCTTGTATTCGCAATTGCGGCCGCGGCCGTCCGTAATCGTAGAAACTGGTCAATCTGCTGCTCTCCGTTCAGCACTGGATGCCAAAGCAGCAGTCTCGCTATATCTGGTCGTTTCTGCGCCAGTTCAACCGCCAGCAAAGCGCCCAGGCGCAATCCCCAGAGTATCAGGACGCCATTGCCAAAATTGGACAGGGCTTGGGCACCGGCCTCGGCATCCTGCAGCCACTTCTGCCAGCTGGCGTCAGAAAAGTCTCCGCCCGCATCGCCACAGCCGGTCAGGTCGAGCAACATCACGCTATAGCCGGCCGCAGCGATCTCGCGCGCCTGACAAGCCACGACATGACGAGACCTGTGCATTTCTTCAGCAAACGGCGGTAGGAACAGAACTGACCCCTGTACATCGGAGTCGATGGGCTCAAGCAGTAGATAGAATAGCTTTCTCCCGTGATGTTCGAGAAAATCAGCCTTGATACTGCATTTCCCCGGATTCATTGGCTATCCGAGTTTGGACTCCACGAATGCCGTGAGGCTGCCCACGGTAGCAAAAACATCGGCATCAATCTCATCGTCGTCGACCACGATTCCATATTGCTCTTCCAGACTGGCAAGAATGCCAACCACCGACATGGAATCCATTTCTGGTATCGCACCCAGAACCGGGGTGTCCGGATGCGGGTTAATCGCCCCTGCCGGCACCCCAAGGGTCGATTGCAGTATTGCGATGATATCTGACTGAATATCCATAATTGATACTTTTACCGTTGGTTGCGCTATGGCGAGCGATACGGGAAAACTGCGCTTTCTGGATGCGCTGGCTCCGCTATGCTAACCGTGGGCGAGTATCTTCTCAAGGTCGAATTGTGACCTGTATAACACTCTCGATACAGGTATTGCCATTACCGCAAGTTTGCCCGATAGTGCCCTCTGAATCATAGAAGCGGCGCACACTGGTTGGCTGGACTAGATAACCAAGTTCAAGTGGAGAAGTTGCTCCTGCCACAGGATGGAATCGACGCCTCCCTGCTTAAGGCGTTCTCGGCCTACGAGGCAAAAAACCTCCAATTTGGCCTTGATTGGCTTTCAAACCTGGCAAGCCACGCACTGCAGGCACATCTCAAAGCGGCTATATTTATCGCGCGACGTGGTGCCGACGACTTCGTCGCATTACCCGTCACACTGAACACGCGCAATGGCGACATTCATTCGCTGGCTACGTTTACACCACCACCTTTTCGCCAGTGGTCTGCTCCGAAAATCCTGAAGTTCTATTTCTTGCGCTTTTCCGGCACTGGCCCGGATAGAAAGAGCGTCAACAGTAATACTGTGGCCAATGGATAATGATTTACCGTTATTTAGTCTTATGGTGAAGCTCTGGAACACGCCGGCTGGCGGGGTGTTCATACCTTTTTTTGCTGGCAACTGGGTGCATGGACTGGCCGGAGCCTCCTATCGCGCCTACCTGACCTCTCGACCATCACGATTGAGAAACACCATTAAACGGAGAACGCGGCACTTTCTGGATTCAAATCGGGGACATCTGAATCTCATACTTGGCGGGGACTCCCTGGAAGCCGGCATTACTGACTATGTCACCATCTATAAACGTAGCTGGAAGCAGGAAGAGCCCTTCCCGGACTTCATCCCGCGGCTTCTACGATTGTCCGCCAACCGTGGTTGGCTCAGACTGGGCATCGCGCGTTACGATAATAAACCCGTTGCCAGCCAGATCTGGCTCATCTCGCATGGAACCGCGTACATTTTCAAACTCGCGTATGACGAAGACTTCAAGCACCTTTCTCCGGGAACGGTACTCACTGCCTTCATGATGGAACAGATTATCGACAAGGATGGTATCACGCAGATTGACTATCTCTCGGGAGATGACGACTACAAAAGAGACTGGATGTCACTACGCAGGGAGCGACAGGGCATCGCCGCCTACAATCCGCTAACAATTCGTGGCGCGGGCATGCTGGTTGGCCGTGCACTGCGAACTCTATTCAAGCAGTCCCGACCGACAACCACTGGCGGCAGTCGCCTGTAGCACTGTTTTCTGCAATTGGTTTTACCCAAATCTCAAGGCCTGCACTTACCCTTGTGCGAGTCCAACTCCAGCACCCACTCGCAGATGGCTCGATTTACGCGCTCTCTCGAGTCGAGACCGGAGAATGTTTGGTCAGCATCAGGAAAATCAATTCGCTTGTAGGCGGAGCGATGGAAGACCTCTCGCCAGTTTGGATCGCGGCTAACCAACTCGTCAAACTCTTTACTCAACAGGCTTTGGCCGCTCATCAGGAAAAGAACCGGACCCTCAAATCGACGCAGACCGTCCAGCATTCTTGCAACATAATTCTCGCTATTTCCTGGGACAGAGGCAGTGCCGTTCTTGTGCTGCGGACTCTCCCAACTGGTGAAACGGGGCCTGACTCTCTGCATCGCCGAGAGGGCGTAATCGGCCAGGTTATACTCAAAACGCAACACCTTTCTCCAGAAACTCCACTCCGCCAATCGACTGAGGTAGTGCTTTCTCATAACCGCAGATTGCGTTTCCGCTGTGGTTACCCACGGGTTGCCAAGTACCATGCTAATGGCGTCAGGAATCTTCCATCCATGTATCATCGCTCCAGACGCTGCATCACATCCACCCCATAGCACAACCTTCTTGACTTCCGGAACCTCGCGCCGAAATGCGGCCACAGCGGCCTCCAAATCCTCAGCGATGTGCTCAAAGCCAAGAAAATCCCCCCCACTGTCACCCAACCCGCGGTGATCAAAGCGCATTACCGGTACGCCGGCAGCAGCCAGCTCGCGCGCTGCGCTAACCATGCCTCGCCCGACCCCACCCCGGTACTGCGGCCCGCCCGCAATTATGGTGACCACTCCAACGGGCGATGCGATCGCGGGCTTATGCACGATGCCGATGAGAGACTGGCCCACACACTCAAAAACCAGTGGTATTTCCTGTGAGAGGATATTGCTCATGACAGCAGGCCACTGGTTATATTCAGCAGGCCAGGGGCGTTATCTCTCTCATGTATCAGCCACACAGGAGGGTCGCAAAATGGGTGCACATCTACCCTGTTACCCCCCTGTACCAATAAATCCACCGCTTTACGGGAGGCCACACCGATCTCCTTGCCTGTTTCTGTGACATGTTCCAACCAATGGATCCTGCCCGTGGTCAATTCCCGCATCCTGGCTATATCTATTCCTTCGATGTCACGAATTAATGTCCCACCGATTGTATAGCCTGCCACTTCGACATCCTCGCCATCCTCAAGCTTTTGCCGGATTTCTTTCGTCGTCTCGGGAGGCAAATCC
>JAWKZM010000032.1:0-42536 GCA_041395965.1 Halioglobus sp. | reverse complement strand
ATCCACGGGCTCACCGGCATCATTGAGCACCTGGACACCGCGCACGAAGCCCAGATAGCCGTCAAATTTCTGGTAGTACAGCGCCACATTCAAATTGGCGCGATCATCCCACAGGGTGCTTTTGGCGCCGACTTCGATGGCATCGCTGGTTTCCTCCTGATACGTGAGGTCGTCCTCGCCATTAGGTAAGAACTGGATATTGGGTGAGGGTACGATGGAGATGCCACCGGGGCGGTAGCCGCGATTGTAGGCAGCGTACAGGGAGACATCATCGCGCCATTCATAGCGCAGTTTGAGTGAGCCGGTCACCGCATCCTCATGGGTGTTGGGATTTTGAATGCCGATGATGGGAAATCGTGTTGCAAAAAGTGCGTCGACTGTTTCCAGGGATGGCAGACTGCCCGGTGTATTCGCGCCGCCATAATACACGTCGGCGCGGACGAAGCCGTCGTACTGTGTCCAGCGCAATCCCGCCTCCAACTGAACATCCTGGGTCAACTGGAAGGTGTTGAAGGTGAACAGGGCAAAATTGTTGGCATACACCGGTAGAACCGCCTGCGTCGTAAAGCCCACCCCGGCGACTACGGGCGGACTCAGTTGGACTGTGTTGACGTCGAACTTCGTGTCGGTGTTCTGATCCTGGTAGTAGGCGCCCACCATATAATCCCAGAAGTCATTGTCCGGGGATGCCAGCCGCAGCTCATAGGAGTACGCCTTGGTATCGGTTCGCGAGTTCTGGTCCGTGGGTGCTTGCGTCGGCGGTTGGTAGTAACGCAGTGAATCAGCCCGATCTCCCTCTGTCTGGGCTTTCTTGGTGGAATCATTGTAGGCCACGATACCTGTTATCTGGTGGTCCATTATCTCCCAGTCCATGATCAGGTTGACGACATTGAAATTGAGGTCCGCCGTATCGTTGGTGCGCGTCAGGGCTTTGCCATCCGACGGGTCCAGCGTGGGGCGACCGCCGAGCTGGTCAACGCCGGACATCGCCTTGGGGTCATCCTTGTTCTGGTCCAGGTACTGGTAATAAAGTTCGGCACTGAATGTATCGGTGACGTGCCATAGCGTACTGAGCCGGCCGGACTGGGTCTTGTATTCCTGATTGTCGAATCCGGTGGTGATGTTTTGCACATCGGGGCCATCGTTTTTATCGTAAACACCAGCCACGCGCACACCCAGTGAGCCCTCTATCAGCGGTGCATTGTAGGCGACCTGGGTGTTCAAACCGTTGTGATCAGAGGCGGAGAGTTGTACAAAGCCCTCGGCCTCGTCGACGCTGGCGCGCCGGGTAATAATGTTAATGGCACCCGCCGGTGAGGTGCGGCCCTGCAGGGTACCCTGCGGGCCACGCAGGATCTCTATCCGCTCCAGGTCATACAGCTGGGTAAAGGCCAGATCCGGTCGCACAATCGCGTCATTCCAATAGGTATCCACGGCGGTGGAGGTGCCCGATTCCGGGTCCACGCTGATGCCGCGCATGGCAATAATACTGTTGCGCGCGTTGGGGCTGGCGAGGGTCAGACCAGCGGTCTGTTGCTGAATCGCACTGAAATCAAAGGTCTGGAATTTTTCGATATCCCGGCCACTCACCACATTCACGGTGGCCGCGATGTCCTGAACATTTTCGGTGCGCTTTTCGGCCGTGACGATCACTTCCTCCAGCATCGGTTGTGCCAGTGTGGGTAGCGCCACCAGTGACAGGGCTACGGCCAGGGCTGATTTGCGAAACATGACAGTGTTATCAATTTTCATAATCCGATACCTGTGTGTGCCGTGGAGTAACCCCGGGTCGGGTATGAGTTCATAACCACAATTATCTTTTATGTAGTGACGCTGCATATATTATGTAGTAGAGTTACATATAATATGTAGTAGAGTTACATATGTCAACCGGGAGCAGGTCAATGGTCAAAACCAGTGGCAAAAGTGGCACCCAGGCGCAGCGGCGCGAGGCGCGTCACGCTGTGGCGGTGCTGGATGCGCCTGTCGCCTGTTCGGCGAGAAGGGCTATGCCGATTGCTCGCTGGATGAAATCGCCGCCGATTGCGGCATGACCATTCGCCCCATTTACCACTACTTCGGCAACAAGAAATCCCTGTTCGCGGCGGTCAACACGGCCGCCGAAACCTGCATTATTGCGTGCTACGCGTCCGGCCTGAACCTGCGCGGGATTCCTGGACTTGTGCGAGGACCCGGGATTCCGCCGCATCGTGTTGGTGGACGGGCCCACATTCTTGGCCGCACTCGTTGGGTGGACAGCCCCGTGTGGACAACACGTGCCATGGAATCGCTGCGCGGTGCTTCCACGGGGCGCCATGACAGTGACTTGCTGACGCGTATGATCATGGGCGCGTGGATCAGCGGCCCTGTGGCTGGCAGAACAGCAACGACCCCGCAGCCCGGCGGAAAGTCGACAAAGTGATGAAAGAAATTGACTGAAAAACTGCTGGGCTGGACAGGTAGCACTATGCATGCACTCAGCAAGGATTCTCGGCTTTTGCACTTGCCTTGCGGGCGGCGCATCACTGCCAGTGGCGGCGCTGGTCAATCTCCCCCGCCGTCAACCCGTGGCTCGCCGACAGTCCTTACGCGGTATCTCACTATAACCCGCCCAGACCGATGGCGGAATGGCCCGGAACGGGCGCAATTGACCGTCAATGATGTCCAGACGATACCGCTGGTGTGGTGCTCCGCTCCCGCATACAGATCGGGAATGACCACGGTGATCGCTTCCAATCCCATGGGTTGATCAAGGTGCGGCCACGGGCGACGACTTTGAACTGATATCCAACGTGCCTTATCCCAACCGCGAGGAGGTGCATGCGGACGTCACCGACGAGCGCATTATGGACGTCATGGCCGATATCGACGAGGCCTGCCGTAAAAAGCAGGGACTGGCGTCTGCTGTTCAATGCCTGGCTGATGTATTACAAGTTCAATATCAACATGCGCACCATGCCATCAGGCGCCTACGCGCTTATCGACAAGGATGGCTACCACTACACCTTCTACGACATGCAGCACCTGACGCTCGACAACAATAAAGCGGACGCTCCATTGCTGCCGGTGAAGTATGCCAATATCGTATCCCAGCTACCGGCTAAGGATGCCGAGGGTATCGACCGGATACTGGGCATCAACATGACCTATGACGGGCACATCGTGGCCGCCGCCACCGGCGCCGTGATCGTCACCGACCGGGATCTGAACGTGATCGACTACTACCTGTTTCCCGGCGAACTGATGGAGAACTCCATCGCCGTGGATGAGGATAACGGCATCTACGTGGTCACGTCGGTCACCATGCGCAAGCTGGTCTGGACCGGCTCCGCACTCTCGGATTCCGCCGCGCTCGGTGCCTGGAGTTCACCGTATGACGTTATGCCGGAAGGCGAAGCCCTGAAGCTGGGCGCGGCATCAGAAGGGATCCGGCACCACGCCTTCGCTACTGGGCTTCGGTGATGATGAGGATAAGCTGGTGGTAATCTCGGACGGCAACGCCACCAACGCCCAGATCGTCGCGTTCTGGCGCAATGCAATACCCACGGACTTCAAGCAAAAGCCCGGTACTCAATCCCGGCGTATCGCCGACCAGATACCGTTCACGCTGAGCAGGACAACCGTGGAGGCCTCACCGGTGGTTTACGGCAACGGCGTACTGGTGGTCAACGGCACATGCCCCGAGCCCGGCCCGATCTCCCTGGACCTGATCAGTAATGCCTTCCTGGCCGGCACCACACGCAAGCCGCCGCGCGGCGTCCAGAAATACGAGTGGCTGCCGGATGAGAATCGTTTTGTCGCGGCCTGGTCCATAGCGGATGTCGACAACACCGACTGGATCCCGCCCGCGGTATCCATGGCCAATGGTCTTGTGTACATCGCCAACAAACGCAACGATACCTATGAGTACTTCGCCGCGGGACTGGCTGACAGGCGAGAAGAAAGCGACCTGGGTATATCCGAATGACAGCGTACTATGGAACAACTGGGTGGTATCACCGTCCTCCTTCCGGACGGGGATTTGTTAACGGGGATTTCGTCTCCTCAAACGATACCATACGGGCGCTTTGTAAATAGGGTTGTAAATAGGGTCAGAGTCCTTTTTGGTGCTGGCAAGTTGACTGGGTACTGACAACTTAACTGGATGAAATTGCTAGAATCGGCTGATGAATACATACAAACGCCACCGATTTCCACCTGACATAATCAGTTACACCGTTTGGCTCTACTATCGCTTCAATCTCAGCCACCGGGATATTGAAGATCTCTTGGCTGAGCGGGCATCACCGTCAGTTGCGAGACTGTCCTGTCTTTGCGTATCAAGTTTGGTGCTAAATATGCCAATCCTATTAGAAGCGGAATCACTGGGAAGGATATGGAGACACATTCTACATTGATGAGGTTTTCGTAAAGATCAATGGCAAGCAGAACTATCTTTGGCGAGCCGTGGATCAGGATGGCGAAGATTGATTATTCCTACAGGCCAAGCGCTGGAGATGGAGCCACAGCCAGGCGGTTTTTCAGGCGATTACTCCGGAGCCATGGGGGTGAGCTAAGGAAGATCGTGACCGATAAACTACGTAGCTATCCGGTCGCTCATCGAGAGGTAATTCCTGAGGCGATTCACGTGACTGAACAAAATGCCAACAATTGGGCCCAGCAATCGCATGAGGCGACCCGGATCAGAGAGCGGGGAATGCAGAAATTCAAGTCAATGGTGCAGGCGCAGCGATTCGTCACTGCCCATGCTGCTGTTCAGAATCTATTCAACCTTGGAAGACCCCCTAGTTAGTGCTGAGCATTACCGACTCTGAGGGTAAGTGCGTTCAATGAGTGAGCAGGGCAGTTGCCTGAAGAGTGGCAATCCGTCTTTTTCTCGCCCAGCGGAGTTAATTTGTCAAACCCCGAATTCATATTCATAGCGCCATAGACGATATGTTGGTGCCGGGGCGCTTCAAAGCGATGCCAACGAATAACTGCTGCTACACTTGAAGCATACCTATAAAATTGATATCTATGAATCGCCTAGACAAAAAAATTGCACTAGTTACAGGCGCTGGAAGCGGTATCGGTGCCCAAACCGCCAAGCTGTTCTCTGAGGCCGGAGCTGAAGTGGTGATGGTCGACATCAACGAGCGAGATGGCGTCGCGCTGGCTCGAGATATAGTTGCCGAAGGAGGGCGTGCACACTTCTTCACTTTAGACGTTACTCGAGAAGATCATTGGCGTTCGGTGATGGCGACTGTGGCCGCTGACGTGGGAACTCTCAACGTTTTGGTAAATGGAGCAGGCATTGAGTGCGCCAAACTGATTGAAGACCTGACTCTGGAGGACTGGCATCGTGTAAGCCGTATAAACCTTGATGGCGTTTTTTTGGGCACCAAGTACGGCATCAGAGCCATGACGGGGGGAGGTTCAATTATCAACATATCGTCAATAGCTGGATTGGTAGGATCGGCAGGGCAGTCGGCATACAACATGACGAAGGGAGGCGTGTTGCTGTTCTCCAAATCAGCTGCCCTGGAATGTGCCAAACTCGGCAACGGCGTGCGTATCAACACGGTGCACCCGGGTGTTATTGAGACGCCGATGCTGACCGCGACCCTACCGGATTGGACGGCTGTAGGTTATGGTGAAACCGATCAAGAGACCATGAAAAACCTTCTCGCCCTACATCCTATAGGGCGTATTGGGCAAGCTATTGATGTAGCAAGGGGCATTTTGTTCCTGGCTTCGGATGACTCCTCATTTATGACAGGCTCGGAATTGGTAATTGATGGAGGCTTCACAGCCTAAGGCCGGTTGTAGATAGCGCTCATCTAGCAAGATATCTAGTAGGTGTTCGTCTCTGCTTCCCAGGGCTTGCAGGTCAGTAAATAACCCTGGGCATGGCCGGGGTAATGATTTGTGCAAGCCTCTCCACAGACAACCACCCTGGAGCACTCTGGATACCTGCCGATGATAACGGATGCCCCAATCTACAAAGTGACTGCTGCCCGTCTACCCCTTCGGCTACGGTCCCGCTGCGCGCGGGCTGTCTCCTTCTCGCCACCTGGCTTCTTTGGCGTTTCCCCTTTCGCCGCTTTTGATAAGCGACTCTGAGCGATCAGCCCCAGCGTTTCCCTGTCACCCAACCGGGTCGCATTTTTCTCCAGGGTGTTGAGCTCTTCAAAACTGTAGATGTCGTTCTTCAACTTCGCTATCCGGTCCATGTCCCAATCCCCTAGCGTGTGAGCGCTGTCGGTTCTGATTCCTCCGGCAACGCGAATCGGGTTTCCAGGTAGTGAACAATGTCCGAGGATTCATACAGCCACTGGGCCTGCCCCTGCGCATCCTGAATTCGCAGGCAGGGCACCATCAACTCGCCGCCACCGGCCAACAGCTCCTCCCGGGCACCCGCATCGCGTTTGACGTCCCGGAGCCGGATGTTGAGTGATTGCCGTTTCATCTGTCGACGGACTTTCACGCAGAAGGGGCAGGCGCGATATTGATACAACGTAAGGTCAGCGGTGGCGGTATCGATGAGCGCTTGCTGGGCGGTATTCCGCTGGATGCTTCTGGGGGTGAACATCCAGTTCAGGAGGAGAATCAGGTTGCCGAGGATCAGGCGGATGATGGTCATGGGGTGTTCCTGCAATGGCTATGATTGAGCGTCCGACTTCCGGGTAATGAGTGTCACCCATCCCCCCAGCATAGTCGGATGCTCCAGGGAGTTATAACTCTATGAAAACTATAGGAAATAGTGGGCCCAGAAGGACTTGAACCTTCGATCTGCCGATTATGAGGAGCAGGGAGAGAGCTGAACCGGCTCAGTAAGCAGAAGAAAGGTAACGAGTTTTTCCAGGGGCCGGGAGCATTGTAACCGAAACCGAACGTATGCCGAACCTGGGGTGGGTCGGTTTGCGGGGTCGGTGCGAGTAAGTTGAAGATTGGTAAGGGATTTTCGAAACCGAACTGCGAACCGGGGCCGAGCGTGCCTTTAGCTAACCACTTGATTCGAAAGTCAAAATAACAATTCGCCAGGCACACCTTCTACATTGATGAAGTCTTTGTAAAGATCAACGGCAAGGAACACTACCTCTGGCGGGCAGTCGACCAACACGGCGAGGTGGTCGATGAGTATCTACAGGCCAAGCTAGATGGAGCATCGGCAAAACGCATCTTCAAGCGCCTGTTACGGAGCCATGGCAGCGGCGATTACAGACCTGTTCCCCAAGTAGCGCCAAAATGTTGGAGCACCAATGAACTGTGTGCGTTGGCGAACGGACCCAACAACGGTCAGCCACCTATCATGAAAAAGTGATAATCGGTGTATGTCGGCTGCCATCGCAGTGCCGACGAAACCAGCGATTTTGGCCAGGAGTTCTTTGATGAAGCATGAATCTATCATGACCGACCTGAAGTCATACCACGTTTGGGATGTGCCAACGCGGTGTTTTCACTGGATCAATGTACTCTGTGTGCTGTCGCTCGCCGGGTTCGGTCTGGTGATCCTCAACGACGATACATTGGAGATTTCCAATGCCGGCAAAGTTCTACTGAAGACGTTGCACGTCTGGGTGGGCTATGTGTTTGCGTTGAATATTGCCGTGCGACTAGTCTGGGGCTTCATTGGCAACCATCATGCGCGGTGGCGCCAGATGTTGCCGGGCGGCAAGGGCTACTTCCGACAACTGCGTAACTACGGCGCATCGTTTGTCGCGGGTAATCCAGAGCCTTATCTCGGTCACAATCCGCTCGGGCGCATTGCGGTCGCCGGGTTGCTGCTGGTTATGATCGTGCAGGCGTCGACCGGACTTCTGCTGGCCGGCACCGACATATATTTCCCGCCTTTCGGTTCCTGGATTGCACAATGGATCGCAGCACCCGGCGTCGACCCGGCCACGCTGATACCGTACTCGCCGGAGATGTATGACAAGGCATCATATACGGACATGAGGTCACTGCGCGAGCCCTTCGCGTTGGTCCATCTTTATGGCTTTTATCTGCTTGCCATCGGCATTCTGATCCATATCTCGGGGGTGGTAGTCACGGAACTGCGAGAGGGTGGCGGTTTGACTTCAGCCATGATCAACGGACGTAAAGTAATGAATGGAGCGCCGCTCGATACGGTGGCTTCCGGACCTGACGATGCGGATCGCAATGACCTCTAGTTTATCTGATTTCCGTGGCTATGCAGTCCGGCGCGATTGTAACGGCTCGGTCAGGTCACCGATCCAAATATTGATTTTCAGTCTAAGGGCAAGTCGGAGGGAGTATCACTCCAGTTGTCTATACAACTACCAGACCCACGGGAACTACGATGACAATCTTTAAGCGAATACGCCTCACAACCCTGGCACTTCTTGCCGCAGTCCCGCTATTGAGCTTTGCCGAGAGCGCCTTACTCGATACGGCCAAGGGGCTTTTCAAGCCAATTCCGGAAACGGCCCAGGCGGTATCCGGGGAGACACCAACCGCGGCCATGGTCGATCTCGGCAAGGCCCTGTATTTTGATCCCCGGCTGTCTGAAAGCCACAATATCAGCTGCAACACCTGCCACCAGATTGGCCTGGGAGGCGTGGATATGCTGCCGACCTCGATTGGGCACAACTGGCAGAAGGGCGGTCGCAATGCACCGACTGTGCTGAATGCAGTTTTCAACACGGCACAATTCTGGGATGGGCGTGCAGCGGACCTCGGCGAGCAGGCCGTGGGCCCGATACAGAACCCCATCGAAATGGCGATAAGCCCTGACCATGCGGTGGGTATGCTGGTCGGAATACCCGGTTACCAGCCAATGTTCGCCGCTGCGTATCCGGGCGAACCGGCCCCGGTAACTCTCGCCAATGTGGGTGCCGCCATCGCGGCCTTCGAGGCCACTCTGTTGACACCGAATGCGCCGTTTGACCAATACCTCAGGGGTGATGAAAACGCTCTGAATGCCGAGCAAAAGGCCGGCCTGAAGCTTTTTATCGATAAGGGCTGCTCTGCCTGCCACAACGGCGTCAACGTGGGTGGGGGTATGTATGCTCCCTTTGGCGTTGTCGAAAGGCCTGGCGCGGACTTTTTGCCGCCGGCGGATAAAGGTCGTTTCCAGGTTACCAGTACCACCAGCGACGAGTACGTTTTCAAGGTGCCTACCCTGCGCAATATCGAGCTGACACCACCATACTTCCACTCAGGAAAATCGTGGGATCTCAAGCAGGCTATTGGCGTCATGGCCTCCAGCCAACTTGGCCAGAAGCTTAACGATGAGGAGGTTGCCAGTATCGAAGCGTTCCTGCTGGCGCTGACAGGTGAGCAGCCGCAGGTTACCTACCCGATATTGCCTCCCAGTACTGTGGACACACCTCGACCTGAATTTTGATGCTATGGCGGGCTCTTAAACCAACATGCCCAGGAGTCTGCCAATGATCACTCAACTAAACTCGGGAGTACGATAGATATTAAGAAACTGGCCAGCTTAAGCAGTGCCGTAGTGGTCCTTGCCCTGTTAACTCAACCGCTGTGCGCCCAGGAGGCCGACCGCGTCCATCAGGAAACAGCAAACGAGGCGCAAACCATGGGGCAAATGCAGGCCCAGGATCGCATCTACGGTTCCAGCCTCATGACCCAGCAGGAGCGCAATGAGTACCAGAACCAAATGCGGCAACTGAAGACCGAGCAGGAACGAGCGGATTTTCAAGCCCAGTATCACGGGCAGATTAAGCAGCGCGCCGAGGCAGAAGGCAAGACCCTGCCTGACAATCTGCCCGCCATCCGTGAAGGACAGAGCAGAGGGGCAGGGAAGGGCATGGGGCACAGCCAGGGTATGGGCATGGATATGGGGCAGGCCGGCCAGTCGATGGGAGCAGGCAAAGGCTCCGGCGGCGGTAACAAGGACAAGTAGTCTGTAGTCGATATGTAAGTCTGACATCCGTGGTCATTCGATAACCAACGCGATCGTAATGGCTCGGGCGGCACCCCGATCCGACTCAAATCGTTACTTGGCTTTTGGTGAAAATTGCCTGTGCTTATTTGCCTGTGCTAATGGCGGCCAGTCTAATGCGAGAAACACAATGAATACTGCGCTATCAGGAGCTCCAGAGTTGCGCGGTCTGAGCACCGCAGATGCTGCTTCCCGCTTGCAAAGCGACGGGTTCAATGAGCTTCCTCAGGCGCGCCGGCGCACGCCGCTGCGCATCATCTTGGAGGTCATTCGTGAACCCATGCTGGCGCTGCTGATCGGCGGCGGCGTGGTATACCTGGCGCTTGGCAGTGCCCGGGAAGCTGCCGTCCTGCTCGCCTTCGCATGTCTTTCTGTGGTGATTACCGTCGTGCAGGAGACCCGCACGGAGCGGGTCATGGAAGCGTTGCGCGAACTGACAAGTCCGCGGGCTCTGGTGATTAGGGACGGAGAACGCCTGCGCATCGCCGGACGTGAGGTAGTGCGGGGCGACCTGGTCGTGCTGGCCGAAGGTGATCGGGTGCCCGCCGATGCACGGGTGCTCACCGCGGAAGACCTGCAGGCAGACGAATCGCTGCTTACTGGTGAATCCGTGCCTGTGCGCAAGACGGCAGGTACTGATGGGCCACATCCGCCGCCTCGTCCGGGTGGCGACGATCTGGCTTTTGTATTTTCCGGGGCACTGATCGTGCGCGGGGCCGGTATCGCCGAGGTCGTCGCCACCGGCGCCGCAAGCGAAATCGGCAAGATAGGCAAATCGTTGAGTCTGCTCGAGGTTGAGGCGCCGCATCTGCAGCGCCAGACTCGAAGAATAGTGTTCGTTTTTGCCCTCGTTGGTGCGGTGGTCAGCGCAGTCGTCGTGCTGCTTTACGGTCTATTGCGCGGCGGTTGGCTCGAGGCGCTGCTTGCAGGCATTGCCGTGGGCATGTCAATGCTGCCGGAGGAGTTTCCGGTCGTGTTGACCGTTTTCATGGCGATGGGGGCCTGGCGGATCTCGCAGGTGCGGGTGCTAACCCGCCGAGCCTCGGCGATCGAGACCCTCGGCGCGGCGACTGTGCTCTGTACCGACAAGACCGGCACATTGACCGAGAACCGAATGACCATTGGCGAACTGCGTTTGCCCGAGGGGACTACTTTCAGGGTCGGAGCCACCGATACGCCGATGCCGCAACCGTTCCGGGAGCTGGCATCGCTGGGAGTTCTGGCCAGTGCGCCGGAACCCTTCGACCCCATGGAAAAGGCCTTCCACGCGCTGTCTGAAAGCGAACTGGCATTAGCCCCCACGGCCGGCCGGACCCTAGCCAGGACCTACGCTCTGCGCCCCGATCTGCTTGCCATGACCCAGGTATGGGAAGGCGCCAGGCACGAGCGTCTGGTGGCCGCGAAAGGCGCTCCCGAGGCCATTGCCGACTTATGCCGCCTCGATCCCGCGGCTCGCGCTGCTGTGACGCTGGCCGTCGATGAGATGGCACAGACAGGCCTGCGTGTGCTTGGCGTAGCGCAGGCCTCCCTCGCTGGTTCCGACCTGCCGAGTTCCCAACAGGATTTCGATTTCCGTTTTGCGGGTCTTGTGGGTCTTGCCGATCCGGTGCGCAAAAGCGTGCCAGCGGCTATCACAGAATGCCGCAACGCTGGCATACGGGTGATCATGATTACTGGCGACTACCCGGCCACAGCGCGCGCGGTCGCGGTTGCGGCGGGTCTGAACCCGGAAGACCTGATGCGCGGCGATGAGCTGAAAACCTCACCAATGAAGAGCTCGCCGCCCGTGTACGGACCGTCACCATCTTTGCGCGCATCATGCCCGAGCAGAAGCTGCGTATCGTCAATGCTCTCAAAGCGAACGGGGAGATCGTCGCGATGACTGGAGACGGGGTAAACGATGCGCCGTCCTCAAGGCCGCGCATATCGGTGTGGCGATGGGTGGTCGTGGTACCGACGTGGCGCGCGAGGCGTCGTCAATCGTCCTACTCGACGATGATTTCGGCTCGATCGTCAACACGATCCGGCTGGGCCGCCGTATTTACACCAATCTTCGCAAGGCAATGAGCTTTATCCTGGCTGTCCACATTCCAATCGCCGGCCTGGCGCTGATGCCCCTTGTCTTTGGTCTACCGATTCTGTTCGGTCCGATGCATATTGCGTTTCTCGAGATGGTGATCGACCCGGTCTGCTCCCTGGTCTTCGAGGCCGAGAGCGAGGAGAAGGGCAGATGCAACGCCCGCCGCGCGCCGCGTTGGAGCCGCTATTTTCCGTGCCCACGATCGCCTGGATACCTGCTTCAGGGCGCCCTGGTATTCGTCCTCGCCGCAGTGATCTTTGTCCTGTCAATGCAATACGGACTTGCCGATGATCAGGTACGGGCCGTGACGTTTGCATCCCTTGTGATGTCCATCATCGCGCTGATCTTGGTGAATCGGTCCACTGGCGCATCGATTATGACGGCCATCCGGCGACCAAACCGGGCACTGGCTATCGTGCTCCCGATCGTCGGCATATTGCTCGCTGTGACGCTCTTCTGGCCACACGCACGCGGTATGTTCGGCTTCGGGGCGCTCGATGTTTCAGCGCTCATGATCCCGCCGGCTGCCGGGATTCTCGTTCTGGTCGCGCTGGAAGGCTTCAAGCCGCTGTGGCTTATGGCATTCCCCGACCATTTTGCTGTTCGATAGTAAGGGGAAAATCGAACTTAATCGACGGCTCAGTATCGCGCTAGAGCGAAATGGAAGTCCCTCCCGTGTTGAGTTTAGCGTTCCTTCGGCGAAAGGTTCTCGGACACATACTGATGTAGTAGTGTTTGGTCAGGATCGAAAAGCTGTTATAGCCTGTATCGAGTGCAAATCCTGTATTACTCCTGATGTGCATCGAAGGATTTCTACTAATAACAACTTTTCTCGAATTAGGGAGGATGTTGAGAAGTATCAAATTAATATGTATTCACCTTAGTATATCGTGATGTTGACGATACATTGGGATTCCATCTCTCCTTCTGCCATTTCTGAAATCGATTGGTTCAAGTATTTCCAGAACCACAAACAAATGCGTGATAAGGGGTTTGACCTGGAAGAGTTGACTAAATCGATCCGATCTACCCTGCAGGACGTTGGACTAGCAAATGTAGTGCATCAGTCCATAGTGGGCCCATTCGACGAATGGCGAGGGTGTCGGGCGAGCGTAATAGCCACAGTTTCTAGGGCGCTTTAGTGAAAGCCAGATCACCCTATGACCCTACACATGTCCTGCCCGGGATTTGCCGCGAGATGGTCAGACTCGGTTATGGAGGCGGGCCTTTAAGAAAACCTTAAAATTTCTGGGCAGAATCATTGTAGATTGATCTGTGAAAAGGGGACCTACCCCCGGGGAAACTTTATCCACTTATACCCGACGAACCTGACGTACTCGACGCAGGTCATACCCCACAATGCCTTGTAGAAACATATCCCGCGTCGGGTTCGTCGAGTGCGTCGGGTTGGAATTTACAGGGCGGTAGAAACCCAAAAAGCGGCTTAGCACCAAGAAATTCAACCTTGATTATGCAGGTTCCGTGATCGGCTGCTCTACTGTCTGATATTGGCATCGACGGTATCGCGGACTTTCCGGAGCTAATTGCATGTTGTTTTATCCAGGACCCATACATCGTATCTCTTGAGAGTGCTGTTCATCACCCTCGGTCAACGACCCGAGAACCAGGAGCGTTTAGAGTCGCTTAGAACGTCCAATATGAATGCCGAAATTCGCGGCTTATCGGTGGGCGTGCCTGATAAGTATAGTCAGATAGCTTGGGCTCCATCTACTTCAAATCGGAATGGTGTGGCCTCTGGGGCGCCGGTAGTTGGGTAAAAATATCGCAGTAGTAGATTACCGGCTGGGCGACTGCTTTCAAGGACAATAGAGCGAGGGTTACTAGCAAGAAGAAATTATTCATTTGGCGAGAGCGTAAGTCATGGAATGCATAGTGTGGGAACTAACATTAATAAGACCCTGTATTCAAAAGATGTCATTGTATTAGCTGATCTACATACGCAGCAAAGTCCTTGTTGAAGCGGAATTTGGATTTCTGCCAATACAGACTTCCACCCGGATTTTTTAGGGTACTTTCTATAAACCCCGGTGCAAGCATTGGATTAGTTGGATTTTGAGAGAAGGTTGCCTGCCAACCAAAGAATAATTGATCCTGAAGCATTCTAAACCGTAGCTTATCGTCGGCATCCAAAGACTCTGGGTCGAGTAACCCGCGCCGATAAACGGAAGCTACGTCCTTGTTTTCTATCAAATGGGCACGCCAACGATCAGCGTCATCCTGAATGCCCCGAAGCTCGGAAAGCTTCAATAAAGATGTGTTCTGGCGAATCTGTAATGCCAGGTATATCAAGGTGATGATAGTTGCAATCGCTGCGAGAAAATCGCCCAGGTTTCCCAGTTCTTCAATTGTCATTATTCAGTTTCTCGTAGTTTCACGTGAGCTCAGGATAGCGGCTATTTGGCAGATTTGGATAGATTGAGGCAGCAGTATTGGGTGGGAAGGAAATGCTTGGACCAGGAGGCATACACCCCCCGACTCCCCGTCTATTAGTGTCACCCATCCGCCCGGCATAGTCGGATATTGAGCTAAGACTATCTTGCTTCCCTGCGCCCCCAGTCTGCGCCGATCCTGCCAATGCCCTGCCAAGGAGTTGCCGCGAGGTGAGTGGTCTGGGGCAGAGGGAATAGCCAAGAAATCCACGCGCTACCCGGTAATGCGAATACCGCCCAACACAATCGCGCCCGAGATGGTTAGTATGCAACCAATTCCAATCCGTCCGTGAAGCAGATTGTATTTAGCGTAACCAATAAGGTCGGCTGTCTGCAGGCAACGATATCGTTTATGAACCAAATATGCTGCGAACATATTCAGTACAACAGCCGATATTCCGAGCACGACCTTCATAATTAAGAGACCATCCCAGTGTGCTTGCTTCAACAATAAGCTTCCTGTGATTAGTGTTGCCAGTATTGCAGGAATCTCGATTGCGATATCGATTTTGGCATGCAGTGAAGCCAGATAACTCTTGTCAGGCGGGATTTTCTCCTGAGCCAACTCAAGCACAGTTTCTGTTGCTACGCAGCCAGCCCAAATCCCAATGGCTACTAGATGGATGAATAATAATGCACTCAAGAGAACGTCCCCTATGGCGGGAGAGTCTGCCACTTTCCGAACAATCTTATCACCTGCGAGGTGGGCAGGGTGGGGGCAGAGGGGGGTGCGCTGTGATGGCTGAAGGCTATTCTGTCGCAATGACCCCGGACAGTAGTGACAAGTCAACTCAATGCCATGGGCTGGTGCTACATAAGTGAAGCAAGACTCACCAGAAATGCGTCATCGGCCTCCACTTTGGCCTTTATCATCGGGGATTTCTCACTTATAACTCCCACTTTTGAAGAGAAAATAAGTTAACTTGTCAGTACCAGCCCGAGTGTTGGGGAAAATGAACTCTCTAGCAAATATCGACCCAATTTTTGGTGAGCGAGCTAGGTCGTTCAGGGCTGAAGTCGCCCGCAAGAAGTCGGCGCGTTAAGGTAAGCCTTTGTCGTCTTTTTACTGTCAACAAATTTTACACAGATGCATAAATTGCAACGCCTCTTCGGAAAATTGCTACCGCAAGTAATTGGAAAATGGGTAGATACTCTTACATGGCATGAATTGTGCCGATATTCACTGATTTCAGTTCACGAGCCAGTTCGACTGAGGTTACAACGATGAAGAAGAAACTCCTACCACTTCTGACCGTGGGCCTGCTGGTTGGCTCGATGGCCGCGCAGGCGCTGCCGATGGTTTTCATAGCGGCTCTGAGTGGTGCCAATGAAGTTCCCTCGATTGTCTCCACGGGTAGCGGTACGGCGACCATTACTATCGACGACCTCCTCAACACAATGCGGGTAGAGGCTTCCTTCTCTGACCTGATGGGCAATACGATTGCAGCGCACATCCACTGCTGTACGGCGCCTGGAACCAACGTGGGAGTGGCAACGACTCTGCCCAGCTTCTCGGGCTTCCCACTGGGCGTGACATCCGGCACCTACGACACGTTATTCGATATGACCGACGCCACCAGCTATAGCGCCGCATTCCTGACGGCCAATGGTGGCACTACCGCACAGGCCTTCAGCGCCCTGATTACCGGCTTTACTGCAGGCAATGCCTACTTCAACATTCACACCACTGCGTTCCCTGCGGGTGAACTCCGAGACCAACTTCACCCTGAGACAGTTGTTCCCGCCATCCCCGTTCCCGGAACGCTTGCACTTTTTGGTTTGGGATTCGCTGGACTCTGTATGAGCAGACGGCGCAAGGCTTCCTGACTCAAGAGTGCGCCACATCACCACTCCCACTTCCCCCAGCTCACCCCATTACCTTCCCCATGCCCCGCCCCGGATTTGCCGCGAGGTGGGCAGTCTGGGGCAGGGGGTAACGGCCGAGCAATTGATGCGCTTTCTGGCTTGGTGGCGTGAGCTAGGGTAGTCTTGGCGTTTCCCTGATGATCCACCTTGGCATTTGAACCGCAACAGGAAGTGCAATGCTGAAGCTGATCCCGTTTCTTATAATTCTTGTCCCATTGGTTGTTTGCGGGATTGCCATAATTATTTCTAAGCGGCGCTATAACAGGTTTGCAAACCCTCTTACAAAGGCAATGCGTCGTCCACCCGGTGCTCAATTGGGACGCGAACTTGGTGCGGAACAACTTGAATGCGGATTTTCAGTTGCGGAGTTGGTGTTCCTTTCAATGCTACCGATTAGCGTATTCATGCTCTTCCAGGAGAGATTGAATCGGACTTTGCCACTGTTATTCGTAAGCATAGCTGTAATCATTTGGATCATCTGGTCAGCAGTTCTCATCGCAAGAATTATCAATCGCTTTCATCGAATCAGACAGCTTCGCCTAGGCTATGAATGTGAGCTCGCCGTTGGCCAAGAACTCGACCTTCTAATGCTGAACGGCTTTCGTATTTTCCATGATGTACCCGCAGAAAATTTCAATATTGATCACATCGTTATTGGTCCCACAGGTGTATTTGCGGTTGAGACAAAGGGCCGTTCCAAGGTTCTCTCCGAGAATGGAAAAGGTAAGAAGCAGTTTCGTGCCGTTTACAAGGATGGCGTTTTGCAGTTCCCGAACGGACTGGACAGGGAGACAGTCCCGCAAGCAATCAGACAAGCTAAATGGGCAACTCGGTGGCTCAGTCAGGCGACTGGTCAGCCGGTGCAGGCGCGGCCGCTAGTGATTTTGCCAGGATGGTTCATTGAGAATCAATATAAACCTGATGTGCCTGTGATCGCATCAGGGTATATCCAAGGCTACTTTTTGGCTCAGAAGCAGGTAGTGCTGAGTGAGAAGGACATTGCCCAGATTGTGTATCAGATCGACCAGAAAGTGCGAGATCTAGAGCCTGGAGAGGTGGTCCGCCCGCTTCCGGTAGATTAGGGTTGAGGTCAATTCACCCAAGACCCCAGCCCTTATGAGAGACTTCACCACGCTCCCCCGCACAACCCCGTGACTGTGCTTAAGAAAGTATGGGTAGTAGGGGGCAGAAAAATACTCTAGATATACCCGACGAACCCGACGAACCCGACGAACCCGACGCAAGTCAAACCCCGCATGGCCTTGTAGGGAGTACCTTCGCGTCGGGTTCGTCGAGTGCGCCGGGTTTGGTTGGAACATTTTGGGGAAGCGTGGTGAAGATTCCCGGCCAAGCTGATTGTAGATATCGTGGAAGAATCAGTTGGATTGGATGGCAGCCGTACTCTCCATAGCGGTCCTTCGCGGCAGGATCGCGGTTAGGTCGCAAAAAACACCTGCAAGCGGACAAAGAATCAAGAAATTCTAGTTACTGGGCGATGATTTATAGCGGATATTGACAGCACCCGGGACCGAGTCCTCGTCATTCTCCTGTACCTTGACAGGCTCTCAATACCTCCTACATTTATCTGAAAAGCACGGAATTACAGTTTAGATCGATGAAATATCTCGCACAGCTCACAGTCCTGCTCCTCGCCTCGGGCCTTTGGACCGTATCAGCGAAAGCAATGCCTCTAAGTACAGTGGGTCGGCGAACAATCTCGGTTGCAGCCCTTGGATTTCGTCAACAGTAAAGGTTGGGATGATGTCGTCATCTGCGACGCTGTAAGCGGAAGCTGCAACGGATCAATCGATAGTATCTCTGGATGGCTGGATATGGGCAAGCACACATGATGTCGGCGGCATGTTCGCTGATGCTATTTTAGGTATTGAGTATTTCGGCGCGGGCAATTCCGTCTCTGGGAACGCCAGGCGTCGGCGATACTGATTGGGCAACAGCCTTCTTCTCGATGCGGGGATTTCTGGGTCCACATACAGTGGAATGATATTGGCGACGGCACACCGGCCCGCTTTATTTCCGGTTTTACTCGTTCGACCTACATCAATGGAACCTATGCCCTAGGCGTTCGTGGAAGATGCTCTGCTAATGGTTCCCCTTTACCGCTATGATAGTGCGCAGTTAGAAACTATGAGCAGCGTTTTTACCAGCACATCTCGCGAGACGACGGGACACTTTTTCTACAAGTCGAACGTGCCCGAACCCGGCACTTTCCTGCTTTTGCACTAGGCGTGGTGGGCCTTCAGTCTCGCGGGTTCAACCGCGCCGATTCCATATTTAAAACAATTTCAAATTCAAATAGGGACATTACACCCCCGACTTCGGCTCTTCATCATTAACGGGGGGCACCGGCATTCATTAAACTGATTTTGCGACGATCAATTTAATGGAGCGAATACCGATGTCCCAGGAACCATTATAGGCATACACGGCCTTCGGCCTTTCATCATTAAGGGGGACACTCAAGGCATTCAATAGGCTGATTTCGCGCAGATCTTTGATGGACAGATCACCTGTCCCCCGCAATAGTTGGCCACACGTTCGGCGAACTTCCGCCCTGGCGCCCCGGAGTGCAGCGCCGGACCGACCCAAGCGGGGTGGGTCATGCCCCGCTTTCCCGATTTGCTGCGAGGTGGGCAGTCTTGGGTGCAGATGACGGACTTAGATGTGTATTGATAGACACAGGAACGAATCTCATCCAAACCTACCAGAGACGATCCACCGCACAAGACTACCGTTTTTATTGCGAGCGTATAGACATAGAATTGCGTATTTGCGGGAGGCCACATTTTCTCTGTCTGATACGCTTATCTTTATGGTGTCAGATTGCTATATGTTTAACACGGAAGGAGATCCGTATGGAGCGGGAATTTCGTTAAAACAGGTTTGGCTGGCGCCGCAGTAGGGACTCATGAGTTCTTCGGTGGGAATTGCTCAGGAACACGCATCACGCCACTCAGGGCAAAGACCTTCGTCATGCCCGTCATGAGCGATGAGCTGATAAAAGTCGCCGAGACATCCCATGACTGCGTAGACACTGCGGCGGCCTGTATTGCTGAATGCAACAGAGTCTTGGCCACCGGCGAGGGTTCGATGGCAGATTGCCAGCAAGCCGTGCTCAGCATGATTTCGGTCTGCGAGGCCACAGCGTCAAATGCCAGGATGCACCTCGTCGACGAAATTACTCCGAAAACTGATTGAGGTTTGCGCTGATTTTTGCGAATATGTATGGAAGCGAATTTGTAGCATTTATAGAATCGGAAATTCGCAGGCTGGATGCAGATTGATGTGTACGTCTTACAGGCTTCTCCTGGCCTGAAGCCGAAGCAAACGAGGACCCCACAACGCCAGTTTTCCAGAACGCCATTACACCACCCGACTCCCCGTCTATGAGTTGTCACCCATCCCCCCGGCATAGTCGGATGCTCTAAGCAGTTATAACTCTATGAAAACTATAGGAAATAGTGGGCCCAGAAGGACTTGAACCTTCTACCTGCCGATTATGAGTCGGATGCTCTAACCAACTGAGCTATGGGCCCCCGAAAAGTGAGGCGTGATTATAAAGAAGAACGCCGCGATGTCACAGCTTTGGCGGCCGACTTTTCTCGTACCCACGAACCGCGTTTATTCCGGCAGGTGCCCGACTTTTACCCAGATCAGGGTGTCCACCTCGGCATAGGGAAAGTGCCTGCTCATATGGGGGCTGCGAATCCATGTTCCGCTGGGGTAACTGCCGTGCTCGTCCCTGAGCTCACCGGAAATGACGTAAATTTCTTCACCGCCCGGGTGACCATGTTCCTGGAAACGCTCGCCAGCTGGCCAGCGTACCAGCGCGACCTGTTCGTTCTTGTGCTGGTGTAACGGCAGTACCTGCAGGTTCCCGGCGCCCGGCCTGAAAGTTGCGTTGCGAGTGTCGACCACAATGTGTTGCGTATCATCGCTCTGGAACTGGTGCAGCTTCACCAGGATCACGCAGCCCTCGACGCTGAACGGGGCGTGCCGGAATCCCTCGGGATTGCGGAAGTAGGTGCCGGCGGCGTAGTCGCCTGTTTCGTCGGAAAACACGCCGCCGAGCACCAGGATTTCCTCGCCCTTGGGGTGATCGTGGGCGCTGAAGCGGGCGCCGGGGTCGTACCGTACGATGCTGGTGGCGTGGCCGCGTTCCGCGTCTTCCCGCGCCAGCGGCTTGCGCCAGACGCCGGGCATGGGACTGGCGACCCAATCCTGTCCGGCGGTTTCTATCACGATCCTTTTCTTAAAATCCATGTTCAGCATAATGCGCTTGCTCCAGTGGCCTACTTGTCCCTGGCCGTCAGTAAATCGTTCAGTGGTTCAAAGGCATTGCGCAGGCGACGGAAATCCTCTCCCTGAACGAGCAGGAGTTTGGATGCCTCCAGCGCGGTAATTTTTCCATGTGTCAGGCGGCCTTCCTTCAGCGCCCTCGATCCCCAGCTGTCCCCGGTATGCAATTCACGTTGCAGGGATGTACCGTCGGGCTTGTCCAGTTGCTGTTCCAGGCGTCCGTTGATAACGATGTAAAATCCGGCGGGCACCTCGTTGGCGTAATGCACTACCTCGCCCAGTGCGTAATCGAGGTAGCGGGTGGCGGGGCGGTCGCTCTCCGCCATGTAGACAATGGTGCGTGGCATAAAATAGTCGAACAGCCAGTCGAGCCCGACGCGGATTTTCGTCGTGATGCCCGGCAGCATGCCGATATATGCTACCCGCCAGAGCAGCCACGCTGGCAATCCGGTGATGCGCCTGCCGAACACCTCGGCGACGCCGCGATTGCCGCCCAGGGACGCCATGATCCCTGATGGGGCGAAGTTGAAAGCCCGCAGGGGTTTCCGCGACA
This sequence comes from Halioglobus sp., assembly GCA_041395965.1. Classification (GTDB taxonomy): domain Bacteria; phylum Pseudomonadota; class Gammaproteobacteria; order Pseudomonadales; family Halieaceae; genus Marimicrobium. The sequence continues at coordinate 21,360 of JAWKZM010000032.1, read as the reverse complement.
GCGATTGACGATGTTCCGTGCCAGTACGTTCGCCTGGTGCGTCGCGAACTGTGCGGTGGGCGCCGCGTAGACGGGTTCATCCGATGCGCCGGGCAGTGGCACCAACGCGGCGTCGCCCAGCGACCAGACATTCTCCAACCCCACAACCTCCAGTTCCGGACTCACCGGAATGCGTCCGCGTGCCAGTGTAACCGGCAGTGCCTTGACGAACTCCGACGGGCCGTTGCCGATGGTGGTGACAATGGTGCGGGTGGGTAGGGAGCGCCCATCACTGGTGTATACCGCGTGTTGTGTTGCCGACTGGATGCCGGTCTTCAGCCACACTTCGACGCTGTGTTTTTGCAGGTGTTCCAGTGTGTACTGGCTCAGGCGCTCAGGCATTTCGGGCAACACCCTCTCGTCGCGTTGAATGAGCACCATGCGCACTTCGTCGCGGCGGATATTGGGGTACTGGGGCAGGACGCGCTCGATCATCTCGGCCAGCTCGCCCATAGTTTCCACGCCGGAAAAGCCGCCGCCGGCCACCACGAAGGTCAGGGCGCGCTGCTTGATCTCGGCAAAACGGGTCACGTCGGCCATTTCCATGCACTCGATGACATGGTTGCGCAGCCGGTAAGCGTCGGCCAGATCCTTCATGGTGAGGCCGTGATCCTCGAAGCCGGGGAACATGGCGAGGTTGGCGACCTGCCCGGTGGCGATCACAAGGTGGTCGTAATCCACCCGTTGCAGGATGCGCTTCTGGCCCTGCAACAGCACGACCTGCCTGGCGGCCAGGTCTATACCGGTGACCCGCGCGAGGCGTACATGCACCCCTTTGAGCAGGTTGCGCAGGGGCGTGACAGCGTCCTGGGGATTGAGGGTACCCGCTGCCACCTCGGGCAGCAGCGGCTGGAAAACAAAGTAGTTGATCTTGCTGATCAGCTCGATTTCCAGGTCGCCCCGGCAGATTTTTCGCAACGCCCTGGCGGTGAACATGCCGCCGAAACCACCACCAATGATGACAACCCTGGGTTTTGGCACCGACTGCCTCGAGCCGACCGGAAAGATCAGGTCTCGTCGAGGAAGCTGCGCAGGTAATCCGAGCGGGTCGGGTGGCGCAGCTTGCGCAGTGCCTTGGCTTCGATCTGGCGGATGCGCTCACGGGTCACGTCGAACTGTTTGCCCACTTCCTCGAGGGTGTGGTCGGTGTTCATGTCGATACCGAAACGCATGCGCAGCACCTTCGCTTCCCGCGCAGTGAGGCCAGCCAGTACTTCCTTGGTGGCTTCCTGCAGGCCCTGGCCGGTGGCGGCATCCACGGGTGAGTGAATCGTGTGGTCCTCGATGAAGTCCCCCAGGTGCGAGTCTTCGTCGTCGCCGATCGGGGTTTCCATCGAGATGGGTTCCTTGGCGATCTTCAGCACCTTGCGGACCTTGTCTTCCGGCATGTCCATGCGCTCACCCAGTTCTTCGGGGGTGGGTTCGCGACCCATCTCCTGCAGCATCTGGCGAGAGATGCGGTTGAGCTTGTTGATGGTCTCGATCATGTGCACGGGGATGCGGATGGTGCGTGCCTGGTCCGCAATGGAGCGGGTGATGGCCTGGCGAATCCACCAGGTGGCATACGTGGAGAACTTGTAGCCGCGGCGGTATTCGAACTTGTCCACCGCTTTCATCAGCCCGATATTGCCCTCCTGGATGAGATCCAGGAACTGCAGGCCGCGATTGGTGTACTTCTTGGCGATGGAAATCACCAGGCGCAGGTTGGCCTCGACCATTTCCTTCTTGGCGCGCCTTGCCCGGGCCTCGCCCATGGACATGGCGCGGTTGATTTCCTTGATTTCAGTAACGGTCAGGCCGCTCTTTTCCTCGACCTGGGCGATGCGACGCTGCAGGCGCTGGATCTCGTCCTTCTCCGCCGTCAGCTTCGCGCCATAATCCTTTTTACGCGCATGGCGGCTGACCCAGCGGGCGTCCGTCTCAGAGCCCTGGAATGACGTGATGAATTCCTTGCGGGGCATGCCGCAAACCTTGATTGCAATCCGCATGATCTCCCGCTCATGGTCGCGCACGGCAACCAGGATACTGCGCGGCGCCTCGGTCAGCGGATCGGAAACGCGCGGGGTAAATTTGAAAAACTTGAACAATTCGCCCAACTTCTCCATTTCCTTGATGGCGTTTTTGTCCAGCCGGCCTTCTGGCTGATGAGTTTTTCGGTTTTGTTGAACTGGCGCTTGAGGGCGGCAGGCGTTTTTTGGCTTCGACCGGATCCGGGCCGGTGTCTGCCTCCTCGTCCTCATCGGCAAGGGGCGCCGCCTCCGCCACTTCGGCGGCGGAGGGTACGTTCTCGGTCGGGTCCAGGTAGCCCACGATGATATCGGCGAGGCGCCTTTCCTCCTGGCGACCAGGTCGTATTCGTCAGCACGGATTTCACCGCGCCGGGAAGAGGGCCACCGCGGCCAGCATCTCGCGGATACCCTCCTCGATGCGCTTGGCGATAACAATTTCACCTTCGCGGGTAAGCAGTTCCACGGTTCCCATTTCACGCATGTACATGCGTACCGGATCCGTGGTCCGCCCGCTTCGGTTTCCGACGGCGGCCAGCGCGGCGGCGGCTTCGCCGCGCGATGTCGTCGGCGAAGAGTCCCTCGGTCATCAACAGCTCATCGGCGTCCGGTGCCGATTCAAACACCTGGATGCCCATGTCGTTGATCATCTGGATAATATCCTCGACCTGGTCCGGGTCGGAGATGTCCTGGGGCAGGTGATCATTCACCTCGGAATAGGTCAGGTAACCCTGTTCCTTACCTTGGCGATGAGGTCCTTGAGGCGGGACTGTTGGTGCGCGACGTCTGTCATTGAGCAGAAACCCTGAAAAGTGGGAAAAAATTAGCCGGCGATTATAACCAGAAAACAGCGACTAACCTACAGGAGTCAAAACTTCCCGTCTGTGGTGTCGTTAGACCGACAATCACCCCAAAAAGTTGCTTGTTGTTATATGGGGTCGACCTGGTCGATTCAACCGCCACGGGTGCCGGGATACGGGGAGTGGCTGGCTGTGTCGCCGGGCGTTCGCAAGCTCACTCCCGCGGTTTGCTGCGCTCTGCGTCTCGCTGCAACTTTTCCTGCAGCATTTCCCTGAGTCGTTGTTTTTCCAGTTCGCTGACTTCAGCGTAGTTGGTGTGTTTCAATTTGTCGACCTGCGCCGCTAATTTAGAGTGGAGGCGGTGCGCCAGGGCGTTTATGGTATCCACGAACCGCTGCTCGATGCCCGTTGCGGGGATGAGCCGCTCTGTCCGGCGAGCCTGCTGAGCAGCTTGCCCTCGCTGGTCCCGTACCAGTGGCCCAGCATCGCCGTGCTGGAGTCGGACGGCGATGCAACAACAGCAGCAGCTCCCGTAATAACAGGCCGTCCTCGCCATCCACCTCGTCCAGCAGTTCCGGGCTGGCCATCCGGGCGATGTCCGGCTGGTGCAACAGCAGGGCGATAGCCGCCTGCGCCAGGTTGGAATAGCCCGTTTCAGGGATCTGGTGCGAGAAATGGCGTCCGCGTCCCGGGGACGGCGGGCCCTCGCCTGGCCCATCGGGCATCCCGTAGTCCGGCGGCGGCTCGTAGTCGCTCGCCGGCCCGTCATCGGGCGGTTCGGTGACCGGGGGCGACACCTCCAGCTGCATCAGGCTGCCCAGCTCCAGGCCGGTGCGTTCGGCGAGGGCCTGGAACATCAATTGCCTGTACACCCCCTCCGGCAATTGGCGAATGTACGGCAACGCCAGTTTGCTCATACGCGCCCGGCCATCCAGGCTGGCCAGGTCCAGCCCCCGGGAGACGGACTCGAACAGGAAGGTTTCCAGCGGTACCGCCGCGCCCAGCAGGTTCTCGAAATAGGCCCGCCCGCCGCCGCGCACCGCGTCGTCCGGGTCCTGCCCTTCCGGCAGGAACAGAAAGCGGGCCTGGCGCCCGTCTTCCATGCTGGGCAGGGCGGCCTCCAGCGCGCGAAAAGCCGCCTTGCGGCCCGCCTCGTCGCCGTCAAAGCAGAACACCACCTCCGGCACCAGGCGGTAGACCCGCTCCAGGTGGGTCGTGCTGGTGGCGGTCCCCAGCGTGGCCGTGGCGTAGGTTATGCCGTGCTGCGCGAGGGCAATGACATCCATATACCCTTCCACCACCACGATGCGCTCCAGCCTGCGCGTGGACTGGCGCGCCTGGTAAAGGCCGTACAATTCCCGCCCCTTGTGGAAAATCGCGGTTTCCGGTGAATTGAGGTACTTGGGTTTGTCATCCCCCAGCACCCGGCCGCCAAAGGCGATGACCCGGCCGCGACGGTCGTGGATGGGGAACATCACGCGATCGCGGAAGCGGTCATAAATTTTGCCGTTCTCGTTCTTCACCAGCATGCCGGTCTGCAACAGCATGTCGCGCAGTGCATCGCCGCCGCCCAGGCCGCTGTGCAGGTTGTCCCACCCCGGTGGTGCGAAGCCCAGGCCGAACCCCTTGGCGATTTCACCTGACAGCCCCCGGGCCTTGAGGTAGTCCACTGCCCGGCCGGCCTGTGGATGGCTGCGCAGTTGCTGCTGGTAGAAGCGCGACACCTGTTCCATCAGGGCGTAGAGCGGCTTGTGGCTTTCCTCCTGCTGCCGGGGGTCGCGGCCGCTGCGGTCCGGCTCCCGGGGCACCACCATGCCCGCGCTGCCGGCGAGGCTTTCCACCGCCTGGGGAAACTCCAGGTTCTCGTATTCCATGACGAAGGTCAGCGCGTTGCCGCCGGCGCCGCAGCCAAAGCAGTAATAGAACTGCTTGTCCGGGTTGACGCTGAAGGAGGGGCTGCGCTCCTCGTGGAAGGGGCAGCGGGCGGTGTAATTCTTGCCCGACTTTTTCAGTTTGACGCGGCGGTCTATCACCTCGACGATGTCGACGCGATCCAGCAGGTCGTCCAGGAAGGCTTGTGGTATACGTCCGGGCATCCGTGGGTTTCTTGGCGGCGTGTCGACCGGCTATTGAAGCACGCCGTGGCTTAAAAGTTTAGATTCGATATTTGGAGCTGGCCAGGTCATTGTTGCCGGCGAGCGAGGTTACAGCAGACCTCCCGAAGCGAATATTCCAGCCTTCTGAGCGCAGGAGGCCGGCCGCGCCGGGCCCTGGCACGAAGCAAACCAGATCGTTATAGATTGAGTGTGATCTCAGCCCGCGTTTAACCGCTGTTTGACCAGTTTGCTGACCGCGCCAATATCCGCCCGGCCCTGCAGTTGGGGCTTGAGCTGCCCCATGACGGCGCCCATGGCCGCCATGCCCTTGGTCTCGCTGGCGGCGATCGCGGCGTCGACCATGGCGTGCAGCTCCGCCTCGCTCAGTTGCGTGGGCAGGAATTCCTGGATGACCGAGATTTCGGCGTTTTCCTTGTCGGCAAGTTCCTGCCGTCCGGCGTTGGCGTACTGCTCGGCCGAATCGCGGCGCTGCTTGACCATTTTGTCCAGCACGACCAGTGCCCGGGCGTCATCGACCTCGATGCGCTCATCGACTTCTATGCGTTTGAATTCTGCGAGGATCAGGCGCACGGTGGAGAGGCGATCCTTGTCTTTGTCTTTCATGGCGGCCTTCATGGCCGCCCTGATGGTGTGCGCGAGAGACGCTTCGCTCATTAGAGTGCGGGGGCTTAGTACAGGCGGACGCGCTTGCGGTTCTCGCGGGAAAGTTTTTTCAGGTGGCGTTTGACGGCGGCGGCACCGGCGCGCTTGCGCACGGTCGTGGGTTTTTCGTAGTGCTCGCGCTTGCGCACTTCAGCGAGTACGCCCGCTTTCTCACAGGAGCGCTTGAAGCGGCGCAGCGCCACGTCAAAGGGCTCGTTTTCCTTGATCTTGATATGGGGCATTAAGTCCTGACCTCATTTCCACTGAATTGGGGCATCGGGGGTATAAACCTCGCCCGACACACGTAAAGGGCGCGCATTCTATCCCGATAAGGGCTGTTTTGCAAAGCCCGCCAAAGTGGTAATTTGGGGCCGCGCGCTGGTTCGGCCCCCGTCCAGCCAGTATCATGCCCCTCCGCTTCGACTCGGTGCTGACCATGGTAGTTCTGGGCCTGGAAACCTCCTGTGACGAGACCGGTGTCGCGCTGTACGACACCGGGCGCGGCCTGTTGGCGCACGCCCTGTTCAGCCAGGTGGACATCCACGTGGAGTACGGCGGCGTGGTGCCGGAACTGGCCTCGCGGGACCATGTGCGCAAGACCCTGCCGCTGGTGGAGCGGGTCCTGGCGGAGGCGGGATGCGCCGGGGCGGACATCGACGGGATCGCCTACACGGCCGGCCCCGGGCTGGCCGGGGCGCTGATGGTGGGCGCCACATTGGCGCGGGCGCTGGCCTGGGGCTGGGGTATCCCCGTGCTGGGGGTGCATCACATGGAGGGCCACCTGCTGGCGCCCATGATGGAGGCGGACCCGCCCGTCTATCCTTTCGTTGCGCTGTTGGTCTCCGGCGGGCACACCCAGCTGGTCCGGGTTGACGGCATAGGCCGCTATCGACTGCTGGGGGAATCGCTGGACGACGCGGCGGGCGAAGCCTTCGACAAGGCGGCGAAAATGCTCGGCTTACCCTATCCCGGCGGCCCCCATATCGCGCGCCTGGCCGCTACCGGCGCTACAGGACGTTTCGTCTTCCCCCGGCCCATGGTCAATCGCCCCGGCCTGGATTTCAGCTTCAGCGGCCTCAAAACCCATACCCTGAACACGATTGCCGATTGCCGCCGGGACGGCGAGCTCAGCGAACAGGACCGCTGCGACATCGCCCGCGCTTTCGAGGAGGCGGTGGTCGCCACTCTGGTCATCAAATGCCGCCGCGCGCTGGTGCAGGAGGGGCTGAAAACGCTGGTGATGGCCGGAGGGGTTAGCGCCAATACCCGCCTCAGGGCGGCACTGACGAAAGCGCTCGCCAGGGAGGGCGCCCGTGTCTATTACCCCGCCCCGATGTTCTGCACAGACAATGGCGCGATGATCGCCTACGCCGGCGCCCAGCGTCTGCTGGCGGGCCAGGCCGACCGGGGGGATACCCCGGTGCGGCCGCGCTGGCCCATGGAAGAATTGCCGCCGCTGCCCGGCGCGGGGGTTGCCTGAGTGAATATCGTCTATATAAAGGGGCTGCGCGCGCAGGCGGTGATCGGCGTTTACGAATGGGAGCGGCACCTGCGCCAGACGCTGGTCCTGGACCTTGATATGGCCAGCGACACAACGCGTGCGGCGGCCAGCGACCGGCTAGACGACGCCATCGATTACGCCGCGATCGCCGCGGCGGTCATCGCCCTGGTGGAAGAGAGCGAATTCCAGCTGCTGGAATCCCTGGCAGAAGCGGTGGCGCAGTTGGTGCGACAGGATTTCGGCGTTCCGTGGCTGCGCCTGCGCGTGAGCAAACCCGGTGCCGTGGCCGCCGCGGAGGATGTGGGGATTATTATCGAATCCGGTGAGCGGCCCTGACCGTGGCGAAGGTGTTCCTCGGGATTGGCAGCAATATCGAGCGCGAGCGGTATATCACCGCCGGGCTCGACGCGCTGCTGGGCCTGTTCCGCGAACTGGCGCTGTCCTCTGTGTACGACAGCGCCGCTATCGGCTTCACCGGCCAGCCGTTCCTCAACCTGGTTGCGGCGGTGGAGACCGATCTTGCGCTGGGGGAGCTGGCCGCGACGTTGCGCCATATCGAGGTCGAGCACGGGCGCCCCGCCAACGCTACCCGGTTCAGCCCGCGGCACCTGGATATCGATATTCTCACTTACGACGACGCCGTCGGCGTGTTTGGTAGCGTGCAACTGCCCCGGGACGAAATTCTGGAAAACGCCTTCGTGCTGTGCCCGCTCGCCGAACTGTCGCCCGACGTTTTGCACCCGGCCCTGCGGCGCAGCTATCGGTCTTTGTGGCAGGCCTACGACCGGTCCTCGCAGCCGCTGGCCAGGGTGGATTTCATGTGGTGTGGACGCGCCATTTCACGGGCGGGCCAGCCCCTGGTGTGATCCCCTGTCAGCCGGGCCGCAAACCCTCCAGCACCCGGATCCGTTCTGCCTCGATGGCATTCCCCAGCGCCTTGCCGCTGATACCCTGCTCCCGAAATTGCGCGGCACCGACTGCCTGGGCCGCCGCCAGTGCCGCGCGCAGGTACCGCGCCTGCGGGTAGTCCCGCTCTGCCAGTCCCAGCCGGCCCCGGGCGTCCGCTTCGCAGGCCAGCAGGAAAGCCTCAAAGCGGTCGGGGCGGCGCAGGGCGTCGGTGGCGTCGAGCAATTTCAGCAGGGTCTTTCCGCGCAGTTCCAGCGCCCGGTGGCACAGCGTGTGGTGCAGGCAGGCCTGCCGCGCCAGGTCGCTGTGGCGGCGGGGTGCCCGCAGGCGCTGGCAGACCTGCTCTACCAGTTTGACGCCGCGTTCTTCGTGGCGGATATGGCGGGGCCATTCCCCGGGGGGTGTAGCGCCCTTGCCAAGATCGTGCAGGAGTACCGCGAAGCGCACATCGGTAGCGGGGGAGAGCCTGGCCGCCTGCTGCAGTGCCATGAGGATATGGATGCCGGTGTCGATCTCCGGGTGATAGCTGGCGGTTTGCGGGACCCCGAAAAGGGCCTCCACTTCCGGCAGGAGTTGCCCCAGTGCGCCGCATGCTCGCAGCACTTCCACGAAGACCTCCGGGTTGCGCTCTCCGAGGGCCTTCTCCAGTTCCACCCACACGCGCTCGGCGCTCAGGTGGGCCAACTCGCCCTGGGCGACGATGTCGGCCATCAACGTGAGGGTTTCCGGGGCGACGGCGAATTGCCGGTGCGCGTAGCGCGCGGCGAAGCGCGCGGTGCGCAGCACCCGCAGGGGGTCCTCCACGAACGCGTCCGAAACGTGGCGCAACACCCGGCGCTCCAGGTCCGCCTGGCCGCCGTGGGGATCGATGATGTTGCCTTGCGCGTCCTGCGCCATCGCGTTGATGGTGAGATCGCGTCGCAGCAGGTCGTCCTCCAGTGTGACGGTCGGGTCGCAGTCCACGGCGAAACCGGTGTAGCCGTGTCCCTGCTTGCGCTCGGTGCGGGCCAGCGCGTACTCCTCCCGGGTCTGTGGGTGCAGGAAGACGGGAAAGTCCTTGCCCACCTGCAAATAGCCCTGGCGCAATAATTCTTCCGGACGGGCGCCCACCACTACCCAGTCGCGTTCCGCGACCGGGTAGCCCAGCAGTGCATCGCGCACTGCGCCGCCAACGAGGTAGATGTCCATACGCCCAGTGTACAGGCCCGCCGGTGCAGCGTCATGACCGGGAGGTGACGGGCTTTTTCGGGCAGCGGCCGGCGTGGCAGGCGCAGCGCGTCCACTGGCCGCTTTCAAGGTGATAAAGGGACAGTGCGCCGTTCCAGACGCAGCCGGTGTCCAGGGCGATCGCGTTGGCCGAGTCGCTCTGCCCGCCGAGGGTGGCCCAGTGGCCGAACAGGATACGTTCGTTGGCGGTCTTGCGCGCCGGGTGACTGAACCAGGGTGCGACTGCCCTGTTCGCCAGGCCGGGTGCGCCCGGTGTCGGGCTGCTGCCCTTGCTCAGCAGGTCCAGCATCCCCTCCGCCGTGCAGAAGCGCATGCGGGTCAGGTAGTTGGTGATGACCCGCAGGCGCGTCATGCCGGCCAGGTCATCGGACCACGAGAGTGGTTCGTTGCCATACATGGCGCCGAGGAAGGCGACGCGGTCGGGGCCGCGGAGCGCAGTCTCGACCTCCCGGGCGTAGCCCAGTGCCTGCTCCAGGCTCCACTGGGGCGGAATGCCGGCGTGGACCAGGGTGTGGCCGTGTTGGTGGTGGATCAATGGTTGTTGCGCCAGCCAGTCGAGCAGCTGGTCCCGGTCCGGCGCGCGCAGAATCCCATCCAGCGTATCCGACCGGCTGGCCTGGCGGACGCCGGCGGCTACCGCGAGGAGGTGGAGGTCGTGGTTGCCCAGCACCACTACCAGCTGGTGGCGCATCCGGTAAAGGAAGCGCAGGGATTTCAGGGATTTCGGACCGCGATTGACGATATCTCCCACGGACCACAGCACGTCCCTGTCGGCATGGAATTTAACCGCGCGCAGCAGGCACTTGAGGGGCTGCAGGCAACCCTGGATATCGCCAACCACATAGGTGCTCACGACGGCGACCTAGTTCAGCGCCGTGGGGGTATGCAGGGAAAAGGCGCGGATGGGTACCTCGAAGACGGGGAGTTCCCGGGGATCGATGTCAAAAGGTTCGCGCACCACCATGAAGTAGCGTCCCTCCATGGAGCCCACCGGGGTGGTGAGCGTGGCCCCGCTGGTGTAGCGAAACGACCCGTTGGGGGGTATGACCGGTTGTTCGCCGACCACGCCCTCGCCGCGGACTTCCTGTACCTCGTTGTCAGCGTTGGTGATGATCCAGTGCCGCGACAGAAGCTGCACCGGCAGGTCCGAGCCATTGCTGATGGTAATGGTGTAGGCGAACGTAAAGTGGTGCTCCTCAGGGTGGGAGTGATGGGGCAGATAGGCGGTGACGACACTGACGCCCACCAGCGAGGTGTTAAACGGAGTTCTTGACATGGATAGCGTTGGTAATCTCAATAAACTGTGTGAGTTGCAGGGTTTCTGCCCGCGCGCCCGGGTCGATGCCCAGTGTTGCCAGTTGCGAGCTATCTATAATCCCTTTCAGGTTGTTGCGCAAGGTTTTGCGGCGCTGGGCGAAGGCTGCCTTGACGACGGTCCGCAACGCGGTGCCATTGCACACCGGCCAGGGTGATTCCCGCCAGGGTGTCAGGCGCACGATGGCCGACTGTACCTTGGGTGGCGGCCTGAACGCATGGGGCGGCACGTCGAACAGGTGCTCCACCTTGCACTGGTATTGGGCCATGATGCCCAGCCGCCCCCAGTTCTTGTTCCCGGGGACAGCGGACAGTCGCTCCACCACTTCCAGCTGCAGCATGAAGTGCATGTCGCGGATGATGGCGGCGTGTTCCAGCAACCTGAAAAGCAGCGGTGTTGAAATGTTGTAGGGGAGGTTGCCCACCACGCGCAATCGGTCCGCCGGGTTCTCGCCGTTGGCCGAACCGTGTCCCGGCAGGGAGGCAAAATCGAAAGTCAGCGCGTCACCGCTGTGTAGTTTGAAGCCGGGCCGCAGGCCGAAGGCGGCCAGCAGTCCTGGCACGAGGTCCCGGTCGAGTTCAATGACATCCAGCTTACAGCCGCTGTCCAACAATGCAGCGGTCAGTGCCCCCTGTCCGGGCCCGATCTCCACGAGGTGCTCCCCTGCCGCCGGGTGAACAGCCGCCGCGATGCGATCGATAACCGAGGCGTCATGGAGGAAGTTCTGGCCGAAGCGCTTGCGCGCCCGGTGCTGGGAATGAGCAGGATTCATGGGTGCCATTGTAACGGGTGTGGCTGGTATTTATACCGCAAGCTGGTTCATTTGCTTTCGTTTTTGATACACTCGCGGTACTTTGCATTCTGTAGTGCGGGCCATAACAACATGTCTTTTTCCCAATATCTGCGCCTGATCGATATCATGGCGCGCATGGCGTTGCGGGCGGACGCTACGCGGTTTTTCCTCGGCTACATCTGGTGGGTGCTGGAACCTTTGTTGTGGGTGGCCGTGTTCTACGTTGTTTTCGTGGTTATCCTCGGTACGCGCAAACCCGACTTCCTGGTATTCCTGATGACGGGCAAACTGGTTTTCGTGTGGTTCTCCAAATCCGTGACGCAGGCCTCCAGCAGTATCGTCAATGGCAAGGGCTTGGTCGGCAAGATCAGTGTCCCCAAGACCCTGTTTCCCATGGCAGTCATTCAGGAGGGCCTGTACCGGCAGATCGCGGTCTTTGCCCTGCTGATTGCCTTTTTGCTTGGCAGCGGCTACTCCATCACCATCACCTGGTGGTACCTGGTGCCGCTGTTGATCGTGAATTACGTGATGATCGTTTCCTGCGCCTTCGCCGGGGCCTGCCTGGTGTGTATCGCCCGCGACTTCGGGCAGCTGATCTCCCTGGGCATGATCTTCCTCATGTTCACCTCGGGCATCTTCTGGGACATACGTACGCTCCAGGATCCGCACAAGGCCCAGATGGTCCTGGACCTTGATCCCATGGCTTTCATTGTGGACGCGTACCGGCAGATCATGATGCACAACACGCCGCCGGATCTGATTCACTTGTTCACGATCGGCGCCGGCTTTGGTGCGTTGTTGTGCGCCATGGTGTTGATCATGCGTCGCAGCAGCCAGTATCTGGCGCTGAAGGCGTTGACGGCATGAGCGACAGTAAACGGCGTGTCATGCTGCAAATGGATGACGTATCGCTCAGTTATCACTCCGGCAAGCGGACCTTCGACCACGGGACGCACCATGTATTGAACCAGGTCTCGCTGAAACTGTACGAAGGTGAAACACTCGGTATCATCGGTCGTAACGGCGTGGGCAAAACAACGCTGCTGCGACTGATGGCCTGTATCCTGGCGCCTACCAGCGGTCGGGTGCAGTTGCATCCCGGCAAATCGGCATCACTGCTGACCCTGGGGCTGGGGTTCAAACCGGAGCTTTCAGGTCGCGACAATGCCCTGCTGGCAGCGATGCTGCAGGGATCCACCCGCAAGCGCGCCGAATCGTTCCTGGATGATATCGCGGAGTTTTCGGATCTCGGTGAATCCTTCTACGAACCGGTCAAGAACTACTCTTCCGGCATGCGCTCACGACTTGCATTCACCACGGCGCTGATGACCCATGTGGATATTCTGTTGATCGATGAGATTCTCAGCGTGGGCGATGCCCATTTTCGGGGGAAGGCGCAGGCGGCGATGAAGGACCGCATTACCGGTGAGCAGACGGTGGTGTTCGTGTCGCACATGGCGGACCAGGTCAAGGAAATGTGCGACCGCGTGATCTGGCTGGATAAGGGCAGGATCGCCGCCGAGGGTGATGCTGCGGAAGTCACGGACGCCTATACGCAATATATTACCGAGGCGCGCAGGGCCGGCGCCGTCCAGCCGGGCTAGGCACGCCCGCCGGCAACGTTCACGCACAGTTGGCTGGCGATAAGCAGCGCCTGTTCCAGGCTGTGCCAGTCCGCCTTGCCGGTTCCCGCCAGTTCCAGCGCCGTGCCGTGATCCACCGAGGTGCGAATGATCGGTAGCCCCAGCGTGATATTGATCGCCCGTCCAAAACCCGAGTACTTCAGTACTGGCAGTCCCTGGTCGTGGTACATGGCGAACACCGCGTCGCAATTATCCAGTACCTTGGGATTGAAAGCGGTGTCGGCGGGCAGTGGTCCGCGCAGGTCCATGCCCTGTGCGCGCAGTTGCTCCAGTACCGGGATCACGGTTTCTATTTCCTCACGGCCCATGTGTCCCCCTTCGCCCGCGTGTGGGTTCAGGCCCAGCACGGCTATGCGCGGTGCCGGTATGCCAAATTTGCTTTGCAGGTCGTGATGCAGGATGGCCAGAGTCTGGCGGAGCAGTTCGGGTGTGATGGCTCGCGGCACGTCCCTGAGCGCCAGGTGGGTAGTCGCCAGTGCGACGCGCAGTTCCTGCGTCGCCAGCATCATCACCACGCCGCTGGCGCCCGTTTCCTCCGCCAGGAATTCGGTGTGCCCGATGAATGGAATGCCCGCGTCGTTGATGACCGACTTCTGTACCGGTCCGGTGACCATGGCCTGCCAGGTGCCGTCCATGCAGCCACGGGCCGCAGTGCGCAGGGTCTCTATCACGTAGGGGGCGTTGGCCGGGTTGAGCGTCCCGGCGACAACGGGTGCGGCGAGTGATACGGGCTGAATATTGAGCGTGCCGGGTCGGTGCGCCTGCGGCGTCAGTTCCGCACGCCAGGTTTCCAGCGTTATCGCCAGGCCCAGCAGGTCCGCTCGCGCTTGCAGCAGCAGCGGATCAGTCACAACGACCAGCTCCGCGTCCCACGCGCGCTGTGCGGCCTGCAACACGATGTCTGGCCCGATACCCGCCGGCTCGCCCGTCGTGATGACTATCCGGGGAACAGCCATGTCCGGGGCCTATTTAATATCGACAAACGCTTCATCGCGAATTTGCCGCAGCCAGGCGTCGAGTTCCTCCTGGTATTTGCGGCCGTGCAGGTAGTCCATGGCCATGGCGCGGGTGGCCCTGTCCGTCATGTCCTGCTCCCGGCGCCCCTCCACCTTTATGATATGCCAGCCGTACTGGGTTCGTACCGGCTGGGAAATCTGGTCCACCGGTGTTTTGGCCATGGCGGCCTCGAACTCCGGTACCATCTGGCCCGGGCTGGTCCAGCCCAGTTCGCCACCTTCCTGGGCCGAACCAATATCCTGGGAGTACTGCCGGGCCAGGTCCGCGAAGTCTTCCCCAGCCAGCGCGCGTTCCCTCAGCTTGGCCACTAATTCACGCGCCTGGTCATCCGTGAGAATCTCCGAGGGCTTGACCAGGATATGGCGGGCCATGGTTTGTTTTACCATCTGCTTGCCGCCGCGCATTTCCTCCATGAATACCAGGTGGATGCCGCTGTCGGAACGCACGGGATCCGAGGTTTGTCCCGGCGCGAGCTGCGGCACCACGTTGCTGAATAACGAGGGCAACTCGTCCAGTTTGCGCCAGCCCAGGTCGCCGCCACTGAAGGTGTAGGGGCTGGTGCTGGAGCGAATCACCTGTTCGAAGGACTCGCCAGCGCGAATGCGCTTCAGTGCCGCGGCCACCTGCGCGTTGGCGGCGGCGACCTGGCTGTCGGTGGCGCCGGGGGCTATGGGCAGCAGCGCATGCAGCAGGTGAAATTCGGGCTGGGTGAGGGTTTGTCCCTGCTGCGTGGACAGGAAGTTGTCGACCTCTTGTTCACTGATCTGGATACGTTGGTTGACGCTTCCGGCCTGCACGCGCTGTATGATCATTTCCTTGCGCACCTGTTCGCGCATCGCATCATAGGACTGGCCGTGCTGGGTCAGCGCCTGGCGAAACTGTTCGAGTGTCATGCCATTCTGCGCGGCAATGCGTTGCACAGCGTCGTTGAGCTGTTCGTCTGAGATGCGCACGCCGGCACGCGTACCCTTTTGCAGCTGGATACTCTCGAGAATCAGGCGGTCCAGTGTTTCCCGAATCAGCTGGTCTTCCGGCGGTAGCTCAATGCCCCTGGACTTGAGGTTCTCGCTTACCGCATTCACCCGGTCACGCAGCTCGCTGGCCATGATGACGTCGTCATCCACGATCGCCACGACCTGGTCGATGACCTCGGTAGCGGCTTGCGCGGCGACCCCGATGATACAGGCGCCGAACAGGCTGGCAGCAAGGAGCAGTGTCTTAATATTCACGATCTTGGTAACCTCGAATCATGTCGCGCATGACGTTGGTAATCCGGTTGCCGAAGCCCCCCATGCCCTTCAGTACAAACTGAAACTGCACGGTATGCTGTCGTTCCAGGTCGGGATTATTGAAGTCGGGCAACTGGCCGTTCACGTTGTTGTAGTAACGCAGTTGCAGCAGGCGCACCGTCCAGCAGCAGGTATCATATTCTACGCCTACCATATCTTCCACGCTAAGATTGTCCTCGACGGAGTAATTCATCGCAGCGAACACGCCCCAGTTGTTGTCGAGAGGAAGGTAGCTGGACACACTGGCCTCCTCGGTCAGGGGCTGTGTGTTCACGGTTGCGAGCGGGCGGCGGTAGGCATAGCCCACATTGAAGATGCTGCCGTTGCCCGGCTTGTAGTTCGCTTCCATGAAGCCGGAATTCAGGTTGCCCGCGTTCGGGTCCCACACGAGGCTGGTGCGCAGGCCCAGTTTTTCAGTGGGGGTGAAGCCCAGCTCTCCGGCGATTTCTGAGGTGGAGTCATTGTTGCGCCCTTCCCCCTGCACCAGGCGTACGTCGCGGTCCTCGAAGTAGTAGATCTGGCCGACGCTGGCGCTGAGCAGGCTTCGGCCGGTCTCATCGTCGATATATCGACTGGTCACGCCTGCCGAGATCTGGTTGGCATCATCGAGCCGGTCATGGCCGGAAAAACGCGTTTCCCGGAACAGCTGGTAGTAGCTGAAGGTTAACTCGGCGGTGTCAAAAATCGGTTGGCCGGCCTGGTCTTCATGTGGGCTGTAAAGGTAGTACAGGCGCGGTTCCAGTGTTTGTATGAGGCCTTTATCCGCGAAGCTGGTCTGGCGCTCAAACACCAGGCTGCCGTCGAGGTTGAACAGGGGCGCGCCGGCCGAAGGTGTCTTGTCTGGATAAAACTCGGCGTCGTTCAACTGGTAGTTGACCTGCCGGTATTTCAACGTCGGCTTGAGCGCGCCGAAGCGCCACAACATGGGGTAGCTGAAACCGGCCTCCCCGTACGTGCGCTGCCCGGTGACGACGTTTTCCGTCGCCCCGAAATTCGAGTATTGTCCCAGCAGTATTGGTTCCAGCGCGAAGGGGGTGCCGCTGCTGCGGTACTGGCCGGTGAACTGCGGCCGCTCTTCGTAGTCCTGGTTGATGTCGTCTGCCAGGGACTGGAACTGCTGGGCCCGCAGGTTCAGAAGCCAGCTGTCACCGAGATAGTCCAGTGACGCCAGCTGCAGCAGGCTGGTGCGGCGTTGTGCGTCGATATTGGCGGTCTCGAGGTCCCGCATATAGTCGACATCGCTGGCCTTGCTGTAGTCGATCTTTGAAAGCCATCGATCGTTGAACAGGCCGTCCTGGCGCACGATTCCCAGCCAGCGATCGGTGCTGGTCTGATCGGCGACCTGGTCGGCATAGCGCTTGTCCTCGTTCATGTACGCGCCGCCGACCAGCCAGTGGCCTACCAGTGGATTGAGGTAGCGCAATTGCAGCTCGTTATCGAGGCCGCGATCCTGGATGTAGCGAGGTGCGTACAGTGCGTCGTAGTTGGGTGCGAGGTTGAAATAGATCGGGGTATTGATGTCCAGGCCACCGCTGCTGTCGTTGCCGAAGTTGGGCCACAGCAAGCCGGTGCGGCGCCGGTCGTCCAGCGGGAGCCGCAGCCAGGGGGTATAGAAGACCGGCACACCCTCGATTTCGACCCGCGCGTGATGCGCAGTGGCCAACCCCTCATCCAGGTCGACTTCCATATCCTTGGACAGTACAACCCAGTCGTTTTCACCGGGGGCGCAATAAGTGAAATTGCCATCGTGGATATGGATCACGCCATCGGTGTCCCGTTCCAGAATATCGGCGGTGCCGCGCATATGCTCCCGGAAAAAAGCAAACTCACCGTCATATACGATGGCTTCGCCGGTTCTGGAGTAGATCCGGGCACTGTCGCCCAGCAATAGCATGCCGGGTTCGCGCAGCGTTATATTGCCCGTGAGGGTAGTGGACTCATCCTCGCGGTTGACCACCACCTTATCGCTGCGCATATGGCGATCACCCTGCACCGCCCTCGCTTCGCCGATCAGGATGACCTCGTTGTCCCGCATCTCCGAGTTGATGGCGCGGGCGTGGATAGCGTTGTCACCCGTCGGCATTTGGGCGGCTTCATCCGCCAGTGGGTCGATATAACGGCCCCCGCAATTGATACACTGACGGTCCCGCAGGGCTTCGGGCACCTGGTCAAGCGGCACCCAGTCCAGGTGGTATAGAGGCGCCGGGGTGGCTGATTTAGACTGTGTATCACAGCCATCGGCAGCGCCGGAAGTATTGGCGGCACAGTCAGCGGTGTTGCTATCCTGTGCCGCGGCGGAGAAGGCGAAGCCCAATCCCAGCGCGATCGCTGCCAGTGCCACAATTGCGCGCACACGACGAAGAAGAGGGCTGGCACAGTCGGGTGTCATCAATCTCGAGTTATATCGGCAGGTAAGTGGTGGAGTCTAAAGCATCCCTACCGCCTTGTCCGCCATATTTTGAACCAGGAGAATACCGTGTTACCGCATCGCGCACCTGAAGAACTACGCTGCTGGGCACTTGCGGCCCTGGGGGCGGCGGATAGCGGCAAATCCCCCCGACTGTCACCGGTGGCCGGCGACGCGAGCGCGCGCCGATATTTTCGTCTGCACCTTGATGGGGCCAGCTACGTTGCGGTGGAAGCGCCGCCGGCTACCGAGAAAAATGCCGCGTTTATACAGGTCGCCGCCTTGTTGTCCGCCAGAGGCGTGAAGGTCCCCGCGGTCTACCACGCGGATCTGGAACACGGCTACCTGCTGCTGGAGGATTTGGGCGACCGCCTGCTGTTGCCGGTACTGCGTCCGGCATCCGTCGATCACTACTACCGTCGTGCGATGGAATTGCTGGTAACCATGGCCGGACCGCCGTGCGTCACCAGTGGCCTGGAAAACTATGATCGGACCCTGCTGAGTGAGGAGCTGGGCCGCTTCCCCCGGTGGTTTGTGCGGGGACTGCTTGGATACGAGCCCGACGGCGCTGAGCAGCGCCTGCTGGACGCAGTATCAAGCCGCCTGATCGACAGTGCACTGGAGCAGCCTCGCGTACTGGTGCACAGGGATTTTCACAGTCGCAACCTGATGCTTACCGCGGACGACGAGTTGGCGGTAATCGATTTCCAGGACGCGGTGGCGGGCCCGATCACCTACGACCTGGTATCCCTGTTGCGCGATTGCTATATCCAGTGGCCCGCCGCTCAGGTCGATCAGTGGGCGCGTGATTATCACGGCCTGTTGGTGTCACGGGACCTGCTGGCGGCCACAGACGAGGCAACATTCATGCGTTGGTTCGACCTGATGGGCCTGCAGCGCCACGTCAAGGTGCTGGGTACGTTTGCCCGTCTCTACCTGCGCGATGGCAAGTCAAGCTACCTGGATGATCTGCCCCTGGTGATACACTACGTCAGTGAAATAGTGGAGAAATACGCTGGCGAAGAAGCGGTATTTGCCGACTTCGGCAGCTGGTTTTCCGGGGCTTTGTCACCGCTCATAGCGCAACAGGACTGGAGCAGGAAACAGTGAAGGCGATGATTCTGGCGGCGGGCGTGGGTGAGCGCATGCGGCCACTGACAGACCACACGCCAAAACCGCTGCTGCGCGTTGCCGGTAAACCACTGATCGAGCACCACTTAGGGCGCCTGGCGGCGGGCGGCTTTCGCGAGCTGGTGATCAATGTATCCCACCTGGGAAACCAGGTCATGGACCATTGCGGTGACGGACGCGCCTGGGGTGTCAGCATCGAGTATTCAGTGGAGGAAGCGCCCCTGGAAACTGCGGGAGGTATCATCAGGGCATTGCCGCTGCTGGGAGCGGCGCCATTCCTGGTCGTCAACGGGGATATCTGGACTGACTACCCCTTTGAACGGTTGGCGAACTACTCGCTGCGGCCGTACGAAAGCGCCCACCTGGTGATGGTAACCAATCCCCCGCAACACCCGGCGGGGGATTTCCAACTGGACGGCGACGGCTGGATCAGGGTACTGGTCCCGGGCGCCGTTGGCTGGACCTATGCCGGCGTGGGCGTTTACACCAACGGGTTTTTTGCCGGGACTCCCGCCGGGAAAACTCCCCTGCGACCTCTGCTGGACGCGGCCATCGGGCGCGGGCAGCTCGGAGGAGAGCGGTATGTCGGACAGTGGCTGGACGTGGGCACACCCGAGCGGCTGCGTGAACTCGATGCGGCGGTGCGGGCGCTCGCCTGAGGACACGGGCCGTTGACTATTACCGCTGTTGTAGCGGTCATTTGCCGTGGGCGCGGCGCTCATTAGACGGTAGAATAGCGCCCTGAATATTGTGCGGAGCCCGCCATGGCCGATTATTGGATAGCCCCCTCCATTCTCTCCGCGGATTTTGCCCGACTTGGTGAGGAAGTGGACGCGGTGCTCGCCGCCGGGGCCGACATCGTGCACTTTGACGTCATGGACAACCATTACGTGCCGAACCTTACCATCGGCCCGATGGTTTGCAGTGCCCTGCGCAAGTACGGCATTACCGCGGATATCGACGTGCACCTGATGGTCAGCCCGGTCGACCAACTTATCGGGGACTTCGCCCAGGCCGGCGCCACCTATATAACATTTCATCCCGATGCGTCCACCCACGTCGACCGCTCCCTGCAGCTTATCCGCGACGCGGGTTGTAAATCCGGGCTGGTGTTCAATCCCCACCTGGGACTCGAAGCCCTGCGCTACGTGCTGGACAAGGTGGACATGGTGTTACTGATGTCGGTCAACCCGGGTTTCGGCGGCCAGTCCTTCATTCCCTCCACGTTGTGCAAACTGCGCGAGGCGCGGGAGATGATCGACGCCTCGGGCTTTGATATTCGCCTGGAAGTGGACGGGGGTGTGACACCGAAGAACATCGCGGAAGTTGCCGCGGCGGGGGCGGATACCTTCGTTGCGGGATCCGCGATTTTCAACCAGCCCGATTACGCGGAAGTTATCCGGCAGATGCGGGCAGAATTGAGCCGGTTTGCGGGCTAGCAGTCTTCCGCGTTTGGCTGCCGACCAGCCGCATAACCTGTTCGCTCAAACGGCGGGCTTTCGCTCACAGGCCCACCGGGCCGCCGCCTCCGTCGTGCACGCGTCCACCTCACTTACTGAATTCCGATAGTAGCCAAAAGCGGCCCAGCCAATGCCCCCGCGGTTCGATAATCAAACTTTCTTCACAGGATTGCCAGCGTCGCCCCGTTTGCCAAGCGCCGGCCTATATGTACAATAGGTGCCCCCGAATCCTGGAGAACGCTGTGACAACAGCAATGCGTAATGGCATCGACTGGCTGTCGATGCGTGAGGTCACCCGCTGGCGATGGTAGCCAGGGCTTCGTCGCGACCTTTTTTTTACGCAACTTGTTTCTCCGAGGACATCCCATGAATCAGCAGGACTTTGCTGCGCTCGCAGCGCAAGGTTACAACCGTATACCAGTCAGCCGGGAAGTGTTGGCCGATCTGGAGACCCCGCTCAGCGCCTATCGCAAGCTCGCCGAGGGCGCTTACTCCTATTTCTTCGAGTCCGTGCAGGGCGGGGAAAAATGGGGCCGTTACTCCATCATCGGGCTGCCCTGTCGCACCCTGCTCAAGGTATTCGGCTATCGCGTGGAAGTCTGGGTCGACGGTGCTTTGCGCGAGAGCGCGGAAGTAGCCGATCCGCTGGCCTTCGCCGAGGCCTTTCAGCAGCGCTATCGCACCGCGCCACGCGCGGACTTGCCGGTGTTTCACGGCGGGTTGGTAGGTTATTTTGGCTACGACACCGTGCGCTATGTCGAGCCCCGTCTGCGCGCGAGTACACCGCCGGACCGCCTCGGAACGCCGGATATCCTGTTGCTGGTGTCGGAAGAGGTGCTGGTGTTCGACAATCTCGCCGGTACCCTGCGGTTGGTCGTGAATGTCGATCCGGCCGCCGAGGGCGCGTTGGACTCGGCTCACGAGAGGCTGGCTGCGCTGGTGGCGCGTCTGCGTGAACCCATGGCGCCACTGCCGGATGTAAGCCTGGCGGCGGCGGATAGTTCGGCGCTGGAGGAGCAGGCGGAATCCGACTTTACCCAGGCGCGTTACGAAGCCAGCGTGGAGCA
>JAWKZM010000031.1:0-46221 GCA_041395965.1 Halioglobus sp. | reverse complement strand
TGGCGAGCACCAGCGCCAGCGCAACACTGACCGACGCATAGGTCGCCATGCGCATCAGGCGCGCCATGTCCTCGGTCGAGGTCGGCGCTGGGTCGACGGTGTCGTATTGCATCATGATGTAGTTTGGAACCGCAGGGATTGTGAGCAGTCTACCAAACTTGTCGCGGAGAAGCCCTTATCCACTGTGCGACGCGAATTCCCGTAACGGGAATGTATCGCCGGCGCGCGTGGCGGCGGCGTTAGCGGTACAGGAGGCGTGCCATTGCGCACCGGCCAGACGCACTCTGACCGGGCGCCGGAACGTGATTATCCCGCCGGGGGAGCGCCCTAGTCTTCCGCAGGTCGACGGCCACCGCCGTCACGCGCCTTCACCATGCGGACGGTTCTCTGGCAGGTATCCAGCCACCGCTGGGGCGTCTCGGTCTTCAGCGCCCGCACGTAACCACGCTCGGTGCGGCAGGCGATGCTGGTCTTGTTGGGTGTCCAGTCGCCTTCCTTCGGACGCGGCTTGCGCGAGCTGTAGTACCAGAGCCCGCGCCGGTCCTGCATCACGTACCTGGCTTCGGCGGGCAGGAACACTTTTTTGCCCCCGATAACCGCGAACACTTCAGGTCCCTCTGTCGGGACGCTGTCCAGCACTGCCGTCGGTGTTATTGTCAACATCGCTGCTTACCCCACTGCCCTTGCATGTCACCCTGGTTTATGCCGCCGGTCCGGGCCCGTCCCTGCTCGTCTCAGCGAGTGTGAACGCGCCCTCCCGGGTCACCGCCTGTTGCGCGACGACAGCCCATTTATAGGTCGGGGGGTGGATGGCGGCAACAACGAAAATGCCATTTTTTTATTTATTTTAAATTAAAGGCTGTTTTTCTGCCTTTTTTTTATTTACAGACACTATTTTGCACGATTTTTAAACTAACGTGCCATTTTTTTACGAGACGAGCACTGAAGGTCTGGTCCTGTCCTGGCCACGAGGGGCCGCCAATCCGGACAAACCAGTTGCGGTCGGCAGCGGCCAGCCGCCGGTGCTAGTTCGGGACCAGCTTGATGTGCGGGTGTTGTCCCGGCACCGGCTTGAGGGGCGTGAGCACTTCGATATCCCCGTTGATTGCCGGCAGGTCACGGGCCTCGTCCACCGAGCTCATCAACATGTATAACGCCAGGGTGGCGCGGCCCTCCTCTGAATCCAGCTGGGAAGCGAAGGCCGCCAGACCGCCGTGGCTGATGACGCCCAGCACGACCGCATTGGTAAGGTAGTCGCGGATGATCTGGCGATTCACCTGGTCCTGCAGGTAGCGCTGGTAACCGAGGTCGCCGAATACGGCCCGCAAGGTCTCCACGTGGGCGTGCTCCGGCGTTGGCGCGACATCGCCGAACACCCCATCGATCCATCGTGTTATTTCATCTAGATGCAACGCTTCACTCTCCGCAGTGGTTCAGGCGACTTTCTGGCTGGCAGCAATCTGTTTCTGGAACCGGTCGAGGTCGGGAACCTGGCACAACTGGCCGTGAAAATTGAACGCCGCAGTGGCGTGCTGACCCACCGCTTCCGGCGCGTCCTCCACCTCCTCCGGCAACAGGCTCACGACGCACAAACCGCGTCCACGCACGGCCACCCCCCAGTACTCGCAGCCCTCCCCCTTGAGTCCAAGGAAGATGGCCACCAGCCCGGCGCCGCGGCGCTGCTCGCGCCATGGCGACCCATCCTCACTGCCCAGGTCCAGCACCGGCACGGTGCGGCCACGCCAGGTCACTTCATCCGGGGGCAGGTCAGAGTCGGTGTATAAGGTCACAATTTCAGCGAGGCAGTTCTGCGGCACTGCCCAGGTTTCCGTTCTGGAGCAGGGAATCAGCACACACCACCGTTTCGTGTTTTCGCTCATGTCTCGTCCTCAGGAAAGCTGCAGGTCATGCCCGGTCAGGTCATTGATCTGCTTGATCAGCGCCGGGAAGTTAAACGGTTTGCCCATGTAGGCGTTGCAGCCGGCCTCGCTGGCAAGCGCGCGGTGCTTCGCCCCGGTGCGGGATGTCACCATGATCACCGGCAGGTGCCCGTAGCGGCGCGATTTGCGAATCTCGCGCAGGGTCTGGATGCCATCCTTCACCGGCATCTCCACATCCAGCAGAATGATATCCGGCAGTCGGTGCGTCGCGTTGAGCAGGTCGATGGCCACCAGGCCATTTTCCGCGGTGACGGTCTCGACACCCACGGTATCCAACTGGCTGGTGGCGACCATCCGCTGGGTCCTGGAGTCATCGACCACCAGCGCCAGCAGGGTCGTGGGCTTGGCCTGGCTGACCGCCGACGGCGCAATGCCGTCCGCACCGGCGCTGCTGACCAGGAGGTTCAGGTCCAGGGCCACAATCGCCTCCCCTTCCGCCGTCGTCGCCGCCCCGGCGACGCCGGGCACAGTCGAGAACTGCGAACCCAGCGAGCGCACGACCAACTCGAGGGCCTCCTCCAGGTTGTCGATGGCGATTGCCATGTACCGTTCCGGCGAGCCGGCGATGATTACCGGTACGAATTTCTCCCACGCACTGCGGTCAGGCAGTCCCAGTCCCTGGCACAGGGTCGCAAGGTAGGCCGGTTCGCAGTCCATATCGGACAGCGACAGTGTGGTGTGTGAATCCACCGCGGCGAAAAACTCGTCGACAGTGACCTGCTCCACCGCAATCAGGCCGTTGAGCGGGATGGCGTAGGATTCGCCGGCGGTCGCGACCAACAGGGCGCCGTTCACCGACACGTTGCTCGGTATACGTACCTCGAATGCCGTGCCCAGACCCACGGCAGAGTGTATCTGGATGTCACCGCCGATCTGCTGCAGTTCGGTCAACACGATATCCATGCCGACGCCGCGCCCGGAAATCTCGCTCAGGGTGCTGGCCGTAGAGAATCCCTTGTGGAATATCAGTCGGATGGCCTCCTCGTCGCTGAGAGCGTCGACATCGACGTCCAGGTCCTTTTTGAATGCGGACTCGCGGATCGCATCGGGGTCGATGCCGCGCCCGTCATCGGACAGCCTGATCACATAATCGCCGCCCGATTTGCGCACGTCGACGGTGATTCGCCCACCCGTGGGCTTGCCGACCGCCACGCGCTCATCGGGAGACTCAATACCGTGGTCCAGCGCGTTCCTGACCATATGCTCCAGTATTATCTGCAGGCGCGCGTAATGGTCACGGTCCAGCGCGCCTGTCTCGTTCAGGACCTTGAACGAGACAACCTTGCCCAGGTCGGTGCTGACCGTGCGCACGATACGGCGCAATCCCGGCATGAGGCGGGATACGGGGACCACCCTGGCACCCTGGATCGAGGAGGAGATGCTGGAGATCACTGAGGACTGCTGTTTCAGCAGCCCCTCGATCTGCATATTCTGGCGGCTCACTACATCCACCAGGTCCGCGAGGTCCTCCACGCCCTCTCGCAGGATGCTGGCGGCCTCCTGCAACTCTGAATACTGGTCCATTTCCAGCGCATCGAGGTCGGGAGTCGAGCTACCCCGTCGGGTATTGACGTTCAGCAGGGCCCGGTCGGCGATCTTCCTGATATGGGTACGCACGGATGACAGTCGCGCCTGCAGTTCCGCCGAGGACCGCTTGCTGCGCGAGGTCGTCTGCGAGGCGCGCACGCCGAGCTGCTGTGCCTGGCTGGCCAGATTCAACAAATGATCGAGTTTCTCGGAAGTGATGCGCACTGACTGCTGCGCCGCCAGCACCTTGGCTCCTTCGTCGGCCAGTTGCTGATCGCGCTTCTTCTCCAGTGCCGAGGCCACGGTAACTTTCGTCTCGGCGGGAATGCTCTCCTTGGCACGCGGCCGCGGCGTATCCGACCCGGCTTGCGGGGGTGCCAGAGCCGGCTGCTGCTGTTCGACAACCTCTTCCGGTGCCGGCGCTGTTTCGCCGCCGTGCCCCGGAAACTCACTGGCCACGTCCATACGCTGGTCGGCGACAAATTCAACACCGCGCACGACCGCATCAAGCCAGGCATTGACGATTCGGAAGTAGGTCTGCTGCTCACCCTCACCCGGCCTGGGCATCTTGTCCAGCAACGTTTCGAAATTGTGCACCAGGGTACCGAGGCGCTGCAGACCGACACCCTTGGCAATGCCCTTTATGGTATGGAGTGTGCGCGACACCTTGGCGAACAGGGTTTCACTTCCAATGTTCTTTTCCCATTCACCGACTTCGTTCTCGAGTTTCTCCACCTCGGCGGAACCTTCTTCAATAAAGGCGTCGAGAAAATCGGTAAATATTTCCGCGTTACTTTGGCTGGTATAATTGAACTTGATGTAATCGGGGATAAAGCTGACCACGCGGGTGCCGTCGAAGGCCGCCAGGTCGATCTCTTCAGCCTCAGCCTCAGCCTCGGTCACCGGTACGGGCCCATCCTGCTGCACGCACGCGTCAGCAGCGGGTGCCGCCGCGAATTGCGCTTCCACCGGGGCCTGCTCGATGCTGACGCCTTCCGTTGCAGGGGTCTCCTGCCGGTCATACCCCGTGGGTTCCATGGCATTGAAATCACCGCTGCCGTCGACGTCCTGGTCCTGCGCCAGATCGGCAAAGGCCGCTTCAATATCCGCCGGGAACTCGCCGTCCCTGTTACCCAACACCGCCGTAAAGTCATCGGCGAAATCATCGCCAAAGATATCCTCGCCGAAACCACCATCCGAAATCTCGTCGGCCAACCGGGCGCTTTCGAGATGACCCCCTGCCAGTGCCTGCGGCTCGTCTGCAATGACACTGGCTGCACTGACCGATTCGGGCGCGGCGCCATCGACAGCAATGAAATCCTCCGTGAAAAGGTGGTTCCAGTTGTCGTTGCTTACCACGTGCGTCAGCCTGACATAAATGGCATCGCGTGATGCCTGGTCGATGGAGAACAGCGGCTGCGGTAATTCAAAACAGATGGCGGAGACAGGTTCATAGCCCTGTGCATAGCACTCCCGGATGGAGGCTTCATCGCAGCCCAGTTTCGCATCTACGACCACTGCGGTGGTATCCAGGCCCAACGTTTCCAGGCGCGCCCGGACTGCCGAGGAAATTTCCTCCATCACCGGCGTGATGATCCCGGCGATGGCCGATACGGAACTTCCGTCGCTGCCTTCCATGGCGTGGAAATCCTCGTGGTAATCGATCGAGAATTCCGTGGAAGGGTCGACCGCAATCACGCCCTCCGAGCGCTGCACGACCAGGTCTTCCGGGTCGAAACTGCTGTCCGCAAGATGCCCTCCGCGCAGCAGGTAGCTATCGAATTCCTCGTCGTCCAGCGACTGCGGAATAGTTGCCACGTAATCCAGCACATTGCCCTGCTGTGCGCCGTTACCGCTGTCATTGGCCACCGCGTCCGTTTCCGGATCGGCGATTTGGGTCAGCACCGGCGCGCCCGTCAGGCTGATCGGCTGTGGTAGCTGGTGTTCCTGGTCCGCCACGACCGGCTCGGACGTGTCGCTGCCAACAACACCCGACCCGGGCACTGACTCCTCCGGCTGTTCCGGCTGCTCGTTGTTTCGGATCGGGCGTACAGCGGCCTCTTCTTTTACCTTGGGTGCGGCAGATACCGGCTTGATGCGTTTAATCGAAACAAATTTTTCACCGATATCATCCTCGCCAGCAAGGCCAAGGATGTCGGCCCCTTCATCCACCCGTGATCCCGTCGGTACATCCCGGGCCTCGCGCCCACGCGAGAAATCGATCGCCATTACCTCATCGCGCCGTTTGGCCGCGGGTTCATCTGCGTCAGGGTCGCTCTTGCGGGAATAGATGTCGCTGCCATGTTCCGAGGAGATTACGATTTCCTCGTGGACATACGTCGACAGGTCGTCACTGGCGGCATTGCCCCTGACCAGCGGGCGGCCTGCGACCTCCGCTTCGTAGGCCGACAGTTCGGTATCCTGGTACTCCACGCCGGAGACGGCAAACAATTTCTCCTCCGGCTCGGAGAGATCCATTTCCAGCAACCAGCGCAGGCTCTTCTCTTCATTGTCCTCCACGGAATCCGTTGCCCCGTCGAGTCTCAGTTTGGCCAGATCTTTTTCTGTATACACAATAGTTCTCCCCTATCCGCCCAGCGCCCCGCGCTACCGGATCAATGAGTGTTGGCAGCGGCTTTGCTTGCCGCTACGCTGCCGTGGGAATCGACCGCCCCGGCGATGCCCGGCAATGGCTCCTCCACGTCACCGGAGGCCGCTGCCGAGAAACAGGCGTTGGTCAGCTGGCGAATGCGCCCGACGTCCGGTCCGGTCTCCTGACTGTAGGAACGCACCAGTTCGGGCAGGGCGCTCACCACTTCGCTTACCAGCGTCTGTACGCGCGCACCGGGCGCCAGATCGCCATCGAGCGACCGATCGAGCATGTCCTGGGCAGCCCAGCCCAGTTCGCCAAGAATATTGGCGCCGACTGCGCGGCCATTGCCCTTGAAGGTGTGGAAGTGTCGGCGAATGTCGCGCAACACTGCGTTGTTTTCCGGGTCCTGCAGCCAGTCCGTGGTCAGCTTGCCCAGTTCCGCAACCATCTCCTCGGACTCCTCGATAAAGACATCGCGGAATTCGGCAGGGATGTCGGCATCCTGTACGAGGGCGGTTTCCGGTATTTCCTGTTCACAGGCAGTTACTACGGCCTCAACTACCTTGCGTCCGGGAGACAGGCTGGCGATCCAGTTGTCGAGCTCGGCCGCGCGCTGTTCGGCGCGGGCGAGAATGTGCGACGTGTCATCCAGCGGGTCGAGTATCGATCGCTGCAGGTGCATTTCGATCTGGGCAAACGCGTCGGCGAAACAACGGAAAGCCTCATCCTCGCGTACGCTCCCCGCATCACTGGCAGCGGACAGCCACTTGTGACACTGCTCCATCACCACGCCTTCCCGGTCCATACGGGCGAAGAACAATGCGCCGGATATTTGCTCCAGCAGGCGCAGCGAGTCATCGATTGCCTTGCGGTCCGGCACCGATTCCAGCTGATTCAGGTAGTCGACAGCGAGTCCGTAGAGCAGGTCGAGATCGGGGTCGCCGTTGTCCGCATCCCTGATCGCCTGGCGAAGCTCCTCGTGTCCGCTCTCAGTCTTGTTGAGATGGCGTTGCAGCGCCGTGGTCAGTCGCAGCACGCTCTCGCTGTCCAGCGGCTTCTTATCGAGGGCGCTTTTGAGCGCCTTGCGGCGCAGGATCTGGTGCAGATAACCTTCCACCAGCGCCATCTGCCTGAAGGTGGCGGTGGCAACGCTTTCCCGCAGCTCGAACTCCTTACCCGCGTAGGAGCTGTTCAGGCCGTGTTCAAGCTTGTGCTCCAGGTCCTGTTTGACATCAGTAATACCGCGCGAAATGGTACTGACCGCTTCCGCCACGGCCTCCGGCTCGGTGCTGGCCTTACCGCTGAAGAACTGGCGCAATGGGTGCTGGACTTTCTTCAGTGAGTCGGCATGCAATAGCTGCCCCGCTGCCACCAGTCGCTGTTCCGCAGCCTCGATGGATGACAGCACGCTGGCGTCCTGGTCTTCGGGCCTCTGGCGGGCGACCCTCGCCAGGTCATGGTCGACCAGGTAGTCCACCGCGTTGTTCAGGTGTTGCAGGGCGCCCCTGAGCGCGATAATAATCGCGTCGCTATGTACCAGACCCTGGCTGGCTTCGCTGATGGTGTTGTCATCTATGCCAAACGCCGCTCGAATTCCGGCGATGTCATGCACAGGTTTGGACTGGCAGGAGGCGATGTAGTACAACATCTGCTGCGGGTAGCTGTCATAGTCAATGGTTAATGACCCGGCTGCCATCCATTTTCCCGCGCAAATTTGATAGCGAAGGCCCCGGCCTTGAATATCTGCGCTATACATTCGTCTGGCAGTATCAACCCGCCGGCGATACCCTCGCACAGGCCGATCATGGTGAACCAGAAACGCTCCTGCTCGGTACCGGCGAACAGTGTCTGCATCTTGCGGGCGATACGCGCCACGGTCTTCATACTTTCAACGACGTTGCGTCTGCGCAGCGCCTGTTTGGCCATCTCCAGATACAGCGCCAGCATGACGTTGGCCCGGCTCCTGATCTCTTCGTCGGAAGCGGGAACAGCGTCACTGCTGATGCCCGCATCCACCGGGATATCCATGTGGAAGAAAAAGGCCCGCGGACGCGGTCTTTCGCCTACCCAACGCCGCAGGTCGTTGACAAACTGCTCCAGGCCGCGCCCGGTATCGACACGGTGGTTCTGCGTGTGCTCCAGGTAGGCGGGAATAATTTTCAGTGCCTGCATCAGGCCACCCATGGCCAGCTTGCGACGCTCGCCGACGACTTTATCCTTGTACAGAAAGTTGAGGCTGCGCTCCATTTCCAGGGTCAGCATCTCGGCCTTTCTCATACCCAACGCCCTGAGCGTTGAAGTGATCTGGTGCACAGACCACATGCAGCGCAACAGCGCCTGCTTCTGGCTCGTGTCGTTGCCGTACTCAACCAGGGCCGCCTCGGCGGCGTCAGCCTGCGCGTTGATCAGCCCGATCACCCACTTCAGCGACACGATATCCGGTTTCTTGTTCACTCGCTCAACCTCCGTTTTTCTTGTAGGCGCACACGCCCGGCCAGGGCAGCCTGTACACGCTCTGGTTCAGCCAGGAGACATCCTCTCCCGCACCGAGGATCAACAGGCCACCTGCCCGCAGCCGGTCCACCAGTTGGTCGATGATCCAGCGCTGGCGATCCCGCTCGAAATAGATCAGTACGTTCTGGCAGAAGATAATGTTGAAATCGGCAAAGGGCGCGCTGTCCACGTGCAGCAGATTACTGTGAAAAAAGTGCGTCCTGGAGCGAATGGAATCGGTTACTTTTCTCCGCCCGCCGAGTTTATGGTCCATGTAGGTATCCCGGTAGGCCTGCGGGATGGATTCCATCGCCGTTTCGGGGTAAATCGCCTGCTGCGCCTGGTGTATCGCATTGAAGCTGATGTCCGTGCCGATGCCATGCCACTGCACCCAGGACTCGCGACGCGCGACGACGCTTTCCACCACCATCGCCATAGAATAGAGTTCCTGTCCATGAGAGCAGCCAGCGCTCCAGAACGACAACTCACTGGGCGCGGGACCCACCGTTAACAGTGCATCCACGTAGCGGGCCAGGCAGTCAAATGCCGCTGGCTGGCGGAAGAAGCGGGTCTCCTTCACGGTCAGCAGGTCGATGAGTGCCAACCATTCAGCCCGTGCGACGATGCCCTCGTCGAACTTCGCCAGGTAGCGCTCCACGTCGCTCTCTCCCAGGTACTCCATACGGGCCTGGATACAGCCTGCGATGACGCTCTTCGTGCTGTCGACACTGATCCCGGCATGCGTGTGCAGTTTTTGCATCAGCAATCCCAGATGCTCACGCTTCAGGTCAGGGGCACGACGCAGGCTTGCCGTATTCACACAGACGCCCGCACGACTTGAGGCTGTTCCATCGCCTTCATCTCTTCCTCACGGTAAACCTTCTTCGCGGCCTGCAGTTTCTTCAGGTCCTCGATTGCCGCCAGGGTCCGCTCGGCTTCACTGACCTCTTCAATCTTGAACTGGCTGAGGCTGTCGGCCACATCGCGCATCGAGTTCTTCAGGCTGCTGACCCCGACCTGCGTGGACTCGCTGTACTCGCTGATGTCCAGGTTGCGCTCACGGATCGCATCCCTGGAGCTATTCATGTGGCGTGCCGTCGTCGCGGACTGGCCAGCGGCGTCATCCACCGACGTAATAATCTTGGTGATGGCCGAGGAACCGGCGTTGATTTCCTCCAGTGAACTGTCAAGGCGGTCGATATACTCCAGGATGGTCACCACGGTACCGACCGTGTTTTCCATGCTGGCCAGGTTGTCGGCGGACAGGTTCTGCAACATCCGCACCTGGGAGATAATCTTGCGCCCTTCCTCCTCCGCTTCGCGCATCAGGTCACCAATCGCTTCGGCGATACCCAGGAACGGTCGCCCGTGCTCTCCGGCCTTCTCCGCCTCGATACGGGTGTTGATCGCGACGACTGAAATCTTGGTGTTCAGCGCCTGTATATATTCCGCCGCCGCGGTGACGGACTGGATCAGCTCGCCCTGGCGCTTGGCGGACTTGGAAGTCTCCTGCACCGACTCCCGCACATCCGCGGATGCCTTGGACATGTCCTTGGTCAGCTCATAACCCTGCGCCACCCGTTGCCGGTTGCGTTCAGAGGTGCGGGCGGCTTCCGCGGTGGACTTCTTGATCTCTTCGCTGGTGCGCACCATTTCCGTGGCCGCCGTGGTGGACTCGACCACCGAACGCGTCAGTTCCCGGCCCTTTTCGACCTGGCCCTCGGCGATCACGCCTATCTTGGTGATGCCTTCGTTGGCGACCTTGAACGGCGTCTTGATATTGCGAATGAGTTCTCGCTGGCGCTCGGTCGAGGCGTTGATTTCCCGGGCGATATCGCGCGTTACCGCGTTGTCTTCAGGTACCCGCACGGTGAGGTCGCCCTCGGCGATCTTGACCAGGGCGGCATTGATTTCCGCTACCCCCTGTTCGGTGTACAGCACCCGGTGACGCAGGCCCCGGTAGGCCAGCAGCGCTACCGCGAGCACGCCGGGGGCGCCGAACATCGCCACGATCGTGCCGGCCTCCATCTGTGTCATAAAGATGGCGTACAGCAGACCGCCTAACAGCGCCAGCACCCCCAGACCCAGTCCGATGACCCAGACGTTGAAATCGCCTATTTTTACAGTCTTGTTCATTGCTCTTTTCTCCTGATTGAGGAAACTCCACCGGCGGAGGCGTTGGACAACTCCTCATCCGCTACCAGTTTTTCGATATCCAGCACCGCCAGAAACTCGCCCTTGTACATAAACCCGCCCTGCGTGTAGCCGTCAAAGTCCGCGTCCACCGGGTGATCCGTGACGCGATCCTCGATCGGGAACCGCAGGTCGCGCTGCACATGACTGAGCGTGAGACCGAAGTACAGGCCCGGCCGCCGTATCACCATGCAGTAATCGCGCACCCTTCCGATGTAGGGCCGCTTGCGAAACAACACGTCGCCGCTGAAGATCGGCAACAGCCCACCTTTGTAGGCGGCCACGCCGAGCACCCAGGGCTTGGTCCCCGGGATCGTCGTGACCGGTGGCGTCTCGATGATTTCCTCCAGTTCGCCGGCCCCGATCAGCACGGGCACACCGGCAACGCCCAGGGAGGTCCCGACCCAACTCGGGCGGGGTTCCGGCAGCGCGGGCGCCGCCACGCTGTCATAGGCGTGCAGGCGCTCGATCAACTCCAGGGACTGTAATGCTGAGATTCCCATCGCTTCAGGCCGCCGCCCGCCGCTGGGTGTGGTTGTAGATCAGCTCGCGCAGAACGCTTTCCGGGGGGATCTTGGTAACGTGCGCGGTCGCCCCGCGCGCCTGCCCCTTGGCGATGTCAAAAATGCCGTCGGAGGACGACAGCATCACCACGGGTGTGTGCCGGGTATCCTCGGCGTTGCGAATCAGGGTGCAGGTCTGGTAACCATCCAGTTCGGGCATGGTGATGTCGAGGAAAATCAGGTCGGGCTTGAAGCGGCGCAACATGCCCAGCGCCTTGTAGCCGTCCTCCGCGCATTCCACCTCACAGCCCATGCTCCGCAGGGTGTGGGACATCATCATACGAATGGTTTTCGCATCGTCCACGACGGCGATTTTCACGCCGGTAATATCCAGTTGTTCGCTCGTGTTGGTCATTTTCTCCCTCACATCCTTTGGTAGTTATGCCATTGGGTTATGTGATTACAGTATTTCCATACCCTCCGGAGCCAGCAAGGAAAAACTGTAGATTTTGCGAGAATCTCGACATTTTTTTCCGCGCGCGCCCCGCCGAAGCCGCCAGATGCCGATTTAACTTATTGTTTTAACTGGCTTAATTCGAGCAGGCAAACGATACCGGGGAGGGCTTGTATTTTGCGAAAACAGGCTTGCGGCGGGGGTTACGGTGACCCGTTCAGGCGGGGTAGAGCCGCGCCAGCGCGGCGGCGAGTTCCTCCGGGTTGCCGGTCCGCTGCACCAGGCCCGTGGCCAAAGCCGCCTGTGGCATGGCCGGGCAGACCGCGCTGGCGGGGACTGCGCCCAGACGCGCCCACCCGCGGCGTCAAAAATGCGCAGGGCCGCGGCACCGTCGTCGCCCATGCCACTGAAGATGATCACACCGGGAGACGGCAGTTTCGCGGCACTGAGAATCACCAGCAATTCGTTGATGTCCGGGGTGTGGTCCCCGGCCCATGACTCGCGGGTCGCGGTCAGCTGGCCGAAGGCGTTGAGCGAGACCGTGCAGCGCGGCGAGATCATCACCAGCCGGCCCGGCTGCAGCGTCACACGCCCTCGGCCAGGCCCAGGGAAAACTGCGGGTTCTGCACGGTAAATCTACGCGCTGCTGGTGCTGGCCGGGATCCAGGTGTTGGGCGTAGAGGAAGGCCACCGGCGGCGGCTGGCGGAAGGCGCCAAGGAATTCCTGTATCGCGGCGGTGGCGCCGGCGGAACCGGCCAGCAGCCAGACGCCGCGCACGTCTCGCCAGCCCTCGCCGCTACCCGAACGCGCACCGTGCCCCGATAACGCCACCGCCAGCT
The DNA here is from genome assembly GCA_041395965.1 of Halioglobus sp. Taxonomy (GTDB): domain Bacteria; phylum Pseudomonadota; class Gammaproteobacteria; order Pseudomonadales; family Halieaceae; genus Marimicrobium. The sequence goes on along the minus strand of JAWKZM010000031.1, from coordinate 33,678 downwards.
GCGTCAGCAGGCCCTCGACCCAGAGCGAAAAGGGCACGCCGTGCGCGGGGCTGGGGATGTTGTCCGCTGGCAGCAGGTAGCTGCCACTGGTCAGCAGCACCTCGAGAATGTCTTCCGACCTGGCGTCAAAAATCCAGGCGTCCACCGAGCCACGGGCAAGCATGGTACGCACCCGTTCCGCGCTCACTGCAACATGCACTTCATAGCCGGCACGCGCCAGGGCGGCGACCACCGAATCGCGCGCAGGGCCAGGCAACACCAGGCCGATGTTGGCCGGCGTCCTACTCACCCGGAAACATATAACTCTTGAACGGCTCCAGATGGCCCGCCTGGAAATCGCGCAACTCGTAGATATTGAATTTGTGCATGAGCGTCAGGCAGCGCTGGAATACCTGGTCCGCCTCGTAGGCCGAGGGCGGAATGCCGTACTCGTCGGTGATTTGCGCAAAAATCGTGGAGGCGATCTCGCGGCGGGTCTGGTCTTCCCGGTACAGGGTCTGGTTGACCGGCGAGGAAACAATGGGTGAGCCGTAAATGAGAAACGCCTCCCAGCGGCGTGCATCCTGCCCCTGGTCGAGCTGGGCCACCAGGAATTTCACCATATTGTGCAGGTCGATGCGCGGCGGGAGCACGTCCTTCTGCAACCACTTGCGCACATCCGCTTCGCGCCAGTCGCGATTGATACCCAGTATGCTGATGACGCGACCCTCGGTCTGCGGCGGGGCCGCACCCGCCAGGTCCCACAGCATGTTCAGGCGTGCTGAAAAACCCAGGCTGACCGGTAATTCCCGGTCCATGAGCCGTTCAAATTCCTGGGCGTAGTCCTCTACCGTCCTGGCGCCGTGCGGCGCGCCGCCGCGCCCCCTGGATCGACCCCGTGTCGTTTTTTCTGCCATGCTTGCAACCCCTGTTAACCGTTCCCCGCGTCCCGCAGGCGCTTGAGGTATGTCGGCGTCGATACGCCCATGATACGCGCGCGGGTCGTCGAACTCAGCGCCGCCCCCTGCTCGTTGACATGGGCCATCAGTTTACCTGCCATGAACTCCAGGGGAGACACTTCTGACTGGGCGGACTCGCGCACCCACTCCCGCAGCAGGCGCCTCGGCTTCTGCCACAGGGCGCTGCTATTGCGTTCATCCTCGCGGTCCGCGATCTTGGGCAACCAACGGCTGATGTTGCGCGGCTTGGTGTGCAGGAACTCCCCTGCGCGGCGCAGGTCGCCGCGATACCTGTCCAGCGCGGCCAGCACCAGCTCGTCTTCCAGCCAGGCGCCGATCGGCTTGATCATATTCAGGGCCAGTAAATTGTGTACAGCCTCCCCGAGGGCGACATGTAGCGCCTCCAGCGCGGAGGGCTGGTAGGCCTCGCCTTCGCCAGCCTCTGGCGCCTGCACCGTGGCCAGGAAGGGCTTGGGCTCCGGCTGGTACGGCACACCCTCCGGATCGATGCCGGTAAACAGCCCCAGGTCGACAGGCGTCAGCCAGTCCTTCTCGGTTTTATCCAGCGCATCGTGAATACACTGGCGCATTTCGCTGATATTGCCCGGCCAGTCGTAGAGCAACATCGCCTGCTCGGCATCGGGGGTGAAGCCTTTCATATCGCGATCGCGAATGACGCCTTCCTGGCCGAGTATCTTGTGCGCCCACCGCAGGACCGCCTGCTTGCGATCCCTGATGGGCGGCACCGTGATCGGGTAGCCGGCGAAAACACTGGCCAGCGCCTCGGTAAGCTCCCCGCGCCTGATCAGCACCTCGAGCCGCTCCGGAAACAGGGCGACCAGCTTCACGCGCGGCAGGTAACAGGGCGGACTGACATCGGCCAGCGTACGGGTACTGATCTGGCGCGCCAGCTTCAATTGCGCTTCGGGGCGCATCAGGTGCGGCGACTTGAAAACCAGCGTCTTGCCCTCCCCCTGCACCAACTCCCGGGCGATGCGTGTGTTCGCGGCGCCGCGGCTGCGAAACTCCCGACAGTCGATCGGCGCGAACATTTCGGGCGCGCCACCGGCCTCCTCGTGAATAATCCTGGCGACGTACATTTTGCCCGTACCGGCAGGTCCGATAATCGCCACGGGAATATCCAGTTTCGCGAGGAAGATGGCCTGGTCGACAGCGCCTTCCATGTTGTCGACCACGTAGCCCTCAATATTTTTTTCGATGGGCGCCACCGGCGGCTCAGCCCTCGCGGGGCGCGTGTCCGGCGCCGGCGCCGCGCGCTCCTGCGGGCCGGACGCCGTCGCACGCAGGGGCGCGCTGAACAACCCGGCGCCATTCAGCGCGCGCCCGGCGATCAACCTGCCGTCGTCCTCGCTGGACGCCCGGATCGGGTCCTTCGCGCCACTACCCTGGACCTGCAACAGGGCGTTATTGGCCGCCGCGAGCGTCGCCAGCACACTGGCGCCCGGGGTGTGGTGCGCGAGGCCCACGCAGATCCGGGCCTCGGCGCTTGCCGACCCGGCCCGCGTGTGCATGCGGTGCAGGTGCGACAGCAGGGCGCGACAGATATCCCGCGCACCCTCGATATCCACGTCCCGCAGCAGCACAGCGATCGCCGCCGCAGCGGGCTGCCCCACCGTATCCACCGCACGCACGATTTCCAGCAGGCTGCTGCGGATGTCCGCCATGAGCCGCGCGGTGTCGGCATCACTCCACTGGTCGTCATAGCGCAGTTGATCGACCCCACCACGGCGACCGTGTCCGAAGGGGCCGGCGGGGCGCCCGCCAGATTGAGGTGCTGCGCGTCCAGCAGTTGCCACAACATCAGGCGCACTGTGCTGGCCGGCGCCTGGGTGGCGGGCGCTACCAGTCCGCCAACCAGTAGTTCCGTCCCGTCCGCCCGCCGCAGGACAAACGGAGGCAGCGACACATGGCGGCGCGCCTGCACGGCGTGGGGCAATACCGAGCCTGATTCGGGCGTGCACCGGATAAACCGCTGCCATGACTCGCCGCGCCACGCAGGCGGCGCGAGGCCAAGCAGACCGCAGGCCGCCGCGTTGCATTCGAGAATTTCGCCGCTGGGCGCGTGAATCAACAGGACTGCTTCCTCCAGCCCGTCGGGCGCCGTCAACCCATGGCCTGGATTAGCGGGCGACTCCATGACTACCGCGCATCCGCGCCCGTTTCCGGGTGTTCCGTTTCTGCGAACTGGCGCATCACGTAGTCCACCCGGTGCTCGGCGCGGAATCGCCGGTTCACGGTCATGTTTTCGATGTGGCGCAGCCGGGGCAGCAGGCCCCGGCCGTTGGTAATCTGGATGGCGAGCCCCGGGCGTGCGTTCAGCTCCAGCAGTTGCGGGCCGGCAAACTTGTCCAGCACGATATCCGTGCCGATATACCCAAGGCCGGTCATGTCGTAACAGTTGGCGGCCAGCAGCAGGATATCCCGCCACCCGGCAATCTGGATATCGCTCAACGGTCGGCCGGTGTCCGGGTGCAGTTTGATCTTGCGGCCGAACTGCGCCGCGTTGAGGCAGCGCCCCGTGTCCAGCGCCAATCCCACACCCACCGCCCCCTGGTGCAGGTTGGCCTTGCCGTCGGACGCGTGGGTGGCCAGGCGCAACATGGCCATCACCGGGTAGCCGCGGAAGACGATTATGCGAATATCCGGTACGCCCTCGTGGGAGTAACCGGCAAAACAATCATCGAAGGCGATGAGATCCTCGACGATCGCCACATCGGCGGAACCGGCGAGGGAATACAGGCCTGCGAGAATATTGCTCATGTGGCGCCGGATATCCGCAATACTGATCAGTGCGCCGGAACTGCGCACAAAGTCGTCGCCCCGGCGGCCGACAATGACCATGATTCCCTTGCCGCCGGAACCCTTGGCCGGCTTGAGCGCAAAACTTTCGAGGTCCGCCAGTTGCCGCTCGATGTGGGCGATCTCGTGCTGGCGGCGCACGACGAATTTCAGGCTCGGCGTGGGGACGTCATACTCCTGCGCCAACAGCTTGGTCTTCAGCTTGTTGTCGACCAGGGGAAACAGGCTGCGCTTGTTGTAGCGGTTGATGAAGTCGACATTGCGGCAGTTCATGCCCAGCATGCCGAATTCCCTCAGGCGCTTCGTCGAGACCAGCGATTTGCTCATCAGAGGTCGTCCATCGCGCTGAAGCGCCGCAATTCGGACAACTTGTAGCCGGTGTACTGCCCCATCGCCAGGATGAAGGCCAACAGCACCAGGTTCAGTTCCGGAAAGTTGAAGGTCAGGTGCACCAGCAGCGGCCACTGCATGAGCAGGTAGGCCAGCACGGCCACCAGCAAACTGCCGCCGCCCTGTTTCAGCACCTCGCTCGGGCCCTCCTCTTCCCACAGGATGGACATCCGCTCGATCGTCCAGGCAATGATGATCATGGGGAAGAAGGTGATCGTCATACCGGTGCTGTAACCGAGCTGGTACCCGATAATGCTGAAGGCGGAAATGATAAACACCACCAGCACGATGAGCGTCGCGATGCGCGACACCAGCAGCAGGTTGAGCTTGGACAGGTAACCGCGCAACGTGAGGCCCGTGGCCACGATCAGCACGAAGCTGATCAAACCGGGTATCAGCGAGGTCTGCAGGAAGGCCAGGGCAATCAGCACGGGCATAAACGTGCCGGACGTTTTCAGGCCGATCAGGACCCGCATGAACACCACCGTGGCCGCACCCAGCGGCAACAACAGCAGCAACTTGAACATGCTCTGTTCCTCGATGGGCAGGCGCTGTACACCCAGCCGCGAGAAAATACTGTCGGTATTCGCGACCTGGGCCATCTGCATGGCCGGCACCGTCTGGCGAATCATGGAGAAATACACACGGGAGTTCCTGCCGCCGGCGACGTCCAGCACGGAAACGCCGCCACGGTGCCACAGCAACAGGTTCGGGGGAACACCGAAGTCGCCGGTAGTGGGGTTCACCAGCAGCCACTTCTCCCCGGTATAAATTTCCACCATGGGCGTCAGGGTCTGCCGGCGGCGCGCATCCTCCAGGTACAGGCCCATGACGGAGCGGGTCGCGATACCGGCCCGCTCCAGCAGGTTCATCAACAACTCGGCCGGCTCCTTCGTATTGGAGCGCAGCAGGGCGGCGTTCTGCGAACCGGCCGTGTTGAGCTGCTTGACCAACTCCCGCGTGAGACTGCGCGGGGAACTGGATTTTTCCCGGGCCAGATCCAGCACTTCCTTCGCCGCCAGTTCCTGCGGCTCTTCCCAGTAGACGGTATGCGGTTCCACCGCCGCGGGCTTTTGATCGGCACTGCTGCCGTCACTGTCGGTCTCCACGAACTGGGCGCTGTAATAAAGCCCCTGGTCGCCCTGCGCATCGCGCTTGGTCCACTCTGCGCGGCGGTTACCGTTGTCCGTCACGATCGCAAAACCGTAACCGGGAGACGCGGCCTGCTCCTCAAACAGCTCGAATCCCGGCGTCTGTACCTCCGGCAGGCTGAGACTGGCGCTCACAGGGCCGCCCGTCGCGTCAAAATCGACCCGCGCCTCCACCAGCCACACGGATTTTTCCTGCCCCGGCAGGAACGGCGTGCCGGTGGCAAGGTGGCGCAACACGGCGATCGCGATCCCGCTCAGGGCGAGCAGGGCAAGTATGATATGAAACGTACGTTTCTGATTCACCCTGCGGATCCTTTCTTATCGGCTGGTTTTTTCGGCACCGAGTAGGGCGCAACGTTTTTCCGACCGACATCCACCACCATCACGTCCTTGAGGACATTGCGACCGATCAGCGCCTGGTAGGTCTGGTGACTGCGGTCGCTGAGCGTGAACTCCGCTGTCTGCTCGGACTTGCCGATGACAATGGTCAGCTTGATCACCGGACGGCGCCTGGCCTCCTTGGAACCCGACTGGCGTATGCCAACCGTGCGATGCAACCGGCGTTCGAGCGTCTGGGGCTTGCCGTTGGCGGGATTGGTGATCTCGAAGCGCACCCAGTTCTTGCCGTCGCGCTCAAACAGTTCGATATTGCTGGCATCCAGCGATGACAGCTCCGCCCCCGTATCGATCCTGGCGGTGAGGGCCAGTTCGAGATCCGGTAGCCAGACGTTCTCCAGCGCGCCCACGACCATCTTGCCCGCCGCCGCGAGCGGGGGACAGGCCACGGGCTTGGGACAGGCCGCCGCTGCGGGTGGCGGGGGCTTGCCCACGTGTTGGCTCAGTGATTCCAGTTGCTCTGCCTGTAATTGCAACTGCTGTTGCTGCTCACGCAACTGTGTGTTGAAGGCTGCCTGGTTGGCCAGCGACTGGTCCATATTCGACACCAGTTTGTCGAGGCGGGTGTCCGCGGTGCTTTCTGCGACGGGCACGTTGGTGCACCCGGCTGACAGGGCGAGCACCAGGATCGCCAGCAGGCGGCAACGAATTTGCGGGGAGGTCATAGCAATCCAGAGTGACGAGCACTTATCTTTTTAAGAGGTGTCACTCTAACGAGGGCGCCCCGTAAAGTAAATTACCGGGTCTGGGCACTGTTGCGGGCATTTCCGGGCCGAGTGTATCCTTGACGCCCGCAACCGCAGGCTTTCAAGCGTCCACGGGATCGGTTCTGGACCAGAGCAGGTTGAACTCGCGCCGTTCGATGCGCCAGCCCCGCGGCGTGCGCCGCAGGCGGTCCCGGTAAATAATCCCCATGTCGAGCTTCAGCGTGGTGCCGTCCTCCTCGAACAGGTGGGAGGCGAGGCAGTAGGTCTCCCCGGCGGCGGAATCGACATCCACCTCGTAGAGTATGTTGTGCACCTGGTGGAGGGTGCGGCTGTACTTGTCCAGGGCGTGCATCATCTGCTGTATCGCCGGATAGGGCGTCACCAGCCGACCGGCGAAGTCAAATACGGCGTCGGCGCAAAACACCTCCGAAAACCCCTCGTAATCCTTGTTATCGGCACAGTGGGCGTAGCGGTACATCAGGCGCTGGATGGCGATCTGGTCGGCGACGGTATCGGACATCAGGCGCTCCGGACCCGGATCTTTTCAAGCAGGCGAACGAACGCCTCGGCCTCCTGCGCGCCAGGCACCAGATACTGCTGCTGGAAGAAAAATGTCGGCACCGCGTGTACGTCCTTGTCCAGCCAGTGCTGCTGCGCTGCGCGCACCAGCGCTGCATAACGACCGTCTGCCAGTACGGCGCTCGCCTGGGCGCTGTCGAGGCCTGCCCTGCCCGCAACCTCGGCCAGCAGGCGGGGATCGCTCACATCCTCGCGGCGACTGAAGAACGCCTCGAACAGCGCCAGTTTCAGCGCCGTCTGGCGACCCTGCTCCCCCGCCCAATGCAACAATTGATGCGCGCGAAAGGTATTCACCATGCGCATCCCGTCGAAGTAATCGAACGTGAAGCCGAGGGACTCACCCAGCGCGGCAAGCCGCGCCCGCACCGCGCGGCTCTGGCCGGCGGAGGTGCCGTATTTCTGCGCCAGGTGCTCACGCAGGTCCTGCCCCTGCGGAGGCATGTGCGGGTTCAGCTCAAAGGGATGCCAGTGCAGCGTGACCTCGAACTGGCCGGGCAGCGCGGCCAGCGCCTTCATCAGCTGCTTGTAGCCGATGATGCACCACGGACACACCACATCCGAGACGATATCCACGCGCAGTGCGGTCGCCGGCAGTGTTTGTGGCTGCGGTTGCTCCACGCGACCTCCCCAATGTTGTGCTCCGCTGTGCATGATAGAGTCATTTCCGCGGCATTGCGAGGCGTCACCGGGCGTGCAAACCCCGTTTCCAGACCGCTCCCGGCGCCCCCGGCATGGGCGCTGTGGCATTTTCTCCACTTTTCTGAAGTTTTCGTTTTGCTTTCCCTGCGGCGGCTGTTAAAAACTGGGGTGACAGGAGCCTGGACTTACGCCTTGCCGGAACAAAGTGTGGCGGTACCTGTCCAAACACTGCGTAAGCGAGGAGGAGGGAAGACATGATGAACCTACTGGAACACGATGCCCAGGGTGCCACTATCCAGCTGGGGCAGCGCGAGCTGCTGCTGGTGATGGCGCTGATACAGGAGGGCAGGGAGTCCTTCGGGTGCAATACCGATACCGGGCAGGCGCTGGACCAGTTTTTCTGCTCCACCAACGTACTGGTGGAGGAAGCGCGCCGCAAAGCACTGAAAAAGCCCATGCTGCGCCAGAAGATCGGCGTGGTCGCCGCGCCCGATACCCATAACCATAAGGACGTATCCAACGGTTAAGGCACGGCTCCTCATCGCCTGACAACCGCGACCTGGCACTCGGTCGCGCCACCCACCCCTGCTGGCCGGCGTCCCTGCACGGCAATGACTGGCCCGTGAACTCCGCGCGGCGTATCCTGTCCTACCACCAACGGCTACCTGACTTCGGGTGACCCGGTGCAGTCACTAGTGGAGGACACGGCTCATGCAAGCAGATCCCGAGGAATACCTGGGACAGGAACTGGAGCGCAGCAGGTTTCCCCTGGTCGAGTTATTACTGGCCGCAGCCATCATCGCCGCGCTGGCAGCCTACTGGTTCTGGGGCGACGAAAAGAAGCCGGCAGCACCGACCGCCCAGCTGCCGGCGACCGTGGTGCCGGCAACCGTCGCAGGCGCTGCCCCCGACGCCGGATATTCCGCAACGCACGGAGCCCGCAGACGTGCTGACCCCGAACAGGCGGCTGCGGCTCCCGCAACCCCGGCGGCAACTGCCCCGCCCGCCCCGCTGACGATTGAGGAAGGCGACGCGCTCCTGCGGCGGCAGGTGGTCGCCGCCGGCGCCGGGCCCAGCCTGGGCAAACTTGTCAGCACCCAGCACCCGGTGGAAGTGAGCGCGGCGCTGATCGACGGACTCGGCCGCGGCATCATCCAGCGCAAACTGATTCCGGCCAGCCCGCCCGCTGAGGCTTTCAGCGTGGTGGATGATGGGGACACCCTGTACATGAACACCGCCAGCTACCGCCGGTACGACACCTATGCGGACGCCATCGCGGGTCTGGACAGCGCCGTGCTGGTGAATACGTTTCACACCCTGCGCCCGCTGTTCGAACAATCCTACGAAAACCTGGGGCTGGATCCCGGCGACTTCGACAATGCCGTAATCCGCACGCTGGACCTGGTGCTGGCGACACCGGAGATCGGCGAGCCCATCCCGCTGCAGGCCAAATCGGTGGTGTACCTGTACGCCGATCCCGCGCTGGAAGGGTTGCCGCCGCTGCAAAAGCAACTGCTGCGCATGGGGCCGGACAATCTCCGGCGCATCAAGCAGCAGGCGCAGGTGTTGCGGGAGGGCCTGCTGGCGCAGTAGGGCAACGGGAGGATTGCCAGGCGGTGAGCGCGACCCGCGCCGCCGCCCGGGGCCCTGTCCTGCCTAGTAGCGAACCCCGCGATAGATTCTGCCGGCGGCTTTTTCGACGGCGGCCAGACTGCCCTTGCCCTTGCCCAGGCCCAGGATCCGGGTGGCGCTCTCCAGCGACAGCTCACCGTTGTTGACCAGTTGGAACGCGCCCACAACGGCGCTGAGATCCGCCTCCGTGAAACGGAAGCCATGCTCGGCGCCCAGTTCCACAATCTGTTTGCCACGCTCGCTGCCCAGCGCGCTGGCTTCCTCGGCATCCAGTTCGGCCGGACTGCTGATATTGCCATCGCCGCCCAGCAGGCTCGCCAGTTGCTCGCGCAGCCCCTGGTCCGTCTCGGAGGCTTCCATGAAACGCACCACCGCCAGCGTATTGTCCTGCGCGCCGGACGCGACCGCGTTGGAATAGTTGAACCCCTTGTAGGTCATGGCGACCACGTTCTCGATAAACGGGAAGAAGTCCCTCGACTTCACGCTCAGGTTCAGGAACTTGTCGAATTCCTCACTGGTCAGCTCGCCGGACTGCACCCGCTGGTAGGCGTTGGTGACCGCCAGCAGGTCCGCCAGCGTAAACATGAAACCGTGGCGGGCGGCGAATTCCGCCACCAGCGCTCCCCGGCTACCTTGCAGGGCCTGCAACTCCTGGGCATCGAGCGCGCCGAAGTCACTGATGTCGCCGTCGCCCACACTCAGGATTTCTTTTAACTGCTTGCGGAACTCAGCATCCTGAGCCGTCTTTTTCATGAAATCCAGAACGTGGTGCGCACTGCGCGGCTCCTTCCTGACGTCGTACTTCACCCCCAGGAAGACCATCCCCACGGTCTTGCCCAGGGATTCCAACTGGCCGGGTGCCAGTTTGGACGCGCTGTCCAGACCCAGCGCGCTGGAGAAGTCGGCTTCCGACAACTCCCCTGCCTTGTAGCGCTGGAAAACGCCGATGACGGCCTTCAACTCCGCCACGGTAAATGCATAGCCGTTCTGCTCGGCGAAGGTCGACACCAGGACACTGCGCTGTCCGAGCAGCGCCCCGGCTTCAAACTGATCCATCGCCGCAGCACTGCTGATGTCCCCGTCGCCAACCCCGATAATGCCCGCGAGACCTTCACGGAGGGCTTCGTCGCTGGACGTCGCCTCAAGAAACTCAACTACCGCTGCAATTGCCATACATTTTCCTCAAATGAAAAGTTCCGGGGTGAAACCCGACCACTGTTATTCATGCCGGATGGCTATCAGCAAGTTTCGTACCAGAACGGATAACAGATGCCTTTTCGCGATCATTCTGGCATTTGCTGTGGCAGCTCCAGCTCAACCAGACGCCTGTACGCCCTGCTTTGGTGCTGCGATGCGCCTTACAGGTGCATCGGCGGGCGGAACCATGGCAAGCAATGCAACGGGGCGGCAGGGGTGAGCACCCTCAACCGGTGCGTGCCAGCGGGACGCGCGGGAGCGCGCTAGAGAATATCGCGCAGGCGGAAATACAGCATGCCCAACACCACGAGTTGCCCGCTGAATCGCCGCCCGAAGGGCATTTTGCGATGGGGCACCGCAGCGAAGACGTCCATGCGCTCACAGGTTCCGGCCACCGCGTCCGCCATGATCTCGCCACAGGTGTGGGACAGGCTCACGCCGTGGCCGCTGTAGCCGAGCGCGTAGAATACATTGTTGCCGATGCGCCCCAGCAGGGGGACCCGATTCACCACGATACCGATCTGGCCGCCCCAGGCGTATTCGATGCGCTTGTGCGCCAGTTGTGGGTAAATCCCGCGCAGCCGCGGTCGCATCGCGCCCTCGATACTGCGGGGCTCGCGTCCGGAATACGTACAGCGCCCGCCGAACAGCAGCCTGCGGTCCGCCGATAGCCGGAAGTAGTCGGGCACCAGACTCTGGTCGCAGACGGCCAGATCCAACGGGTTGACCAGCGCCGCCTCGGCCGCAGTCAATGGTTCCGTCGCCACGATGAAGCTGCCCGCAGGAACACCAGGCCGGACAGGGCGCGCGCCTCCAGGTGTTGGTAGGCGTTACCGGCCAGGATGACGAAGTCCGCCGTCACGCTGCCCTGGCGGGTGGTGACCACCGGCCGCGCGCCGTGCTTTATACCAATGACCTCGCTTCCCTCATGAATGGCAACCCCCAGCCCCGCGGCGGCCCGCGCCTCGCCCAGGCACAGGTTCAGCGGGTGCAGGTGGCCATTACGATGATTGACAAGGCCGCCGAGGTAACGCTGCGTGCCGAGCAGCCCGGGCAACTCCTCGCCCGGCACCAGGCGCGCCTGCTGCTCCATGCCCCGGTCGCAGAGCTCGGCATACCAGCGCTTCTGCTCCTCCAGGTGACGGGGTTTCACTGCCACATCTACGTAACCGTATTTGAGGTCGCAGTCGATCGCATACTCTTTTACTCGCGCGGCGATGATAGCGTGCCCGCGATACCCCAGCTCGAACAGCGTGTCGTCCCGGCTGTTGCCCCAGTGTTTTACCAGGGCGGCCTCGCCGGGAATGCCGCCGATCATCTGTCCGCCACTGCGCCCGGAGGCGCCCCACCCCACCCGGTGCTGTTCCAGTACCGTCACACTGTAACCGCGCTCTGCCAGGGTGAGTGCGGCGGCGATGCCGGTGAAACCCGCACCCACAACACACACGTCGGTGCGCACATCGGCGCACAGCGGGGAGTACGAGGTGGTGTCGTTGCGCGTGGCGGAGTAATAGGAGGAACAGTGCGGGTCCGGGGCGTGCATTGCAATATCCACGGGCTCCCTTGCCGTATTTCTATCCAAAAAATTTATTGTGGCTATAATGCCAGCTAAGCCAGACCGTTCCAAGCTCAACCCCGGGCAGGGGCATGCAGGTTTCCACGCAGGAGAGATCTACAATCGGCCAATATCCGGGCGATCCGGGCGCAGCGCAAACGCCCGTTGAGCGACGCCGCCACGAGCGCCATTCCGGGAGGTTGCCCGGACGGGATGCGATACCCCTGTGGCTGTTGCTCGCCTGCCTGTTGCTCGTCCTGAATCCCGCGGCGCGCGCCGCTGAGGCACCCATTCTCAATATCTACAACTGGGCGGATTATATCGATCCGGACCTGATCGACGAGTTTTCGCGCGAGTACGGCATCAAGGTGAATTACGACGTTTACGATTCCAGTGAGATCGTGGACACGAAGCTGATGACGGGGCACTCCGGCTACGACGTGGTGATCCACTCCAGCTCCTTTTCGGCACGGCTGATCCCGATCGGCGTCTACCGGATCGTCGACACCGCGCGCCTGCAAAACTGGCACAATATCGACAGCACCCTGGTGGACAAGATCGCGGCGGACTACGGCGGGGAACTCGCGGGCGTGCCCTACATGTGGGGCACCACCGGCTTTACCTACAATCGGGACCTGGTACTGGCGCGGATGCCCGACGCGCCGCTGGCCAGCGGCGCCATGATCTTCGACCCGGCCGTGGTGTCGCGCTTCGCGGACTGCGGCGTCAGCCTGCTCGACGACCCGACCTCGGTCATACCGATGGCCATGCTCTACCTGGGCCACCCCGCCAACTCCGTGGAGCCCGAGCACCTGCGGAAGTGGAACAGCTGCTCAAGGCGGTGCGCCCCTATATCAAGTATTTCAGCTCTACCAAGGCGCTGCTGGACCTGCCGAGCCGCGAGGTCTGCGTGGCCATGACCTGGTCCGGCGACTATGCGGTGGCGGCCTCCCGCGCCGCCGAGGCGGGCCTGGACATCAACCTCGGTTACACCATTCCCGCCGAGGGCGGCCTGGACTGGTACGACCTGCTCTATACCCGCGGATGCGCCGCACCCGGACAACGCCTACCTGTTCCTGGATTTCATGTTGCGCCCGGCCGTCATCGCCCGGGCCACCAACTCACCGGCTATGCCAACGCCAACGCCAGCGCCACGTCGCTGGTCGACCCTGAGATCGCCGCCGATCCCGCCATCTACCCGGACGCGGCTACCCGACAGCGGCTGCACGCATCGCAGATTCTGGCGCCCAAACTGGAACGACGGCGCTCGCGCACCTGGATCAAGATAAAGAGCGGACTATGACCCTACCCGAGGCGCCCGCCCCCGACTTAACCAACACACCCTGGAAGGATCCGCGGCAGCGGCCGCTGATCGAAATCGAGTCGCTGACCAAGCGCTTTGACGACTTTGTGGCCGTGGACAGCGTCGACCTGAAAATCTACCGGCGCGAACTGTTCACCATCCTCGGCGGCTCGGGCTGCGGCAAGACCACGTTGCTGCGCATGCTGGCCGGCTTCGAGCGGCCCACTGCCGGGCGCATACGAATCGACGGCGTGGACGTCACTGACCTGCCGCCGTACCAGCGCCCGGTCAACATGATGTTCCAGTCCTACGCGGTGTTCCCGCACATGACCGTGGAGCGCAACATCGCCTACGGACTGAAGAAGGAAAGGTTGCCCGCCGCCGAGATTGCGGAACGCGTCGCGAGAATGCTGGAACTGGTGCAGCTGACGCCGCTGCAAGGCGCAAGCCACACCAGCTCAGCGGCGGCCAGCAGCAGCGGGTGGCGCTGGCAAGGGCGCTGATCAAGCAGCCCAAGGTGCTGCTGCTGGATGAACCGCTGGCGGCACTGGACAAGCGCTTGCGCGAGCAGACCCAGTTCGAGCTGATGAACCTGCAGGACAAGCTGGGAATTACCTTCGTGGTGGTGACCCACGACCAGGAGGAGGCGATGACCCTGGCCAGCCGCATCGCGGTGATGGACGCGGGCGACTTCGTGCAGGTCGGTACGCCCAGCGAAGTGTACGAGTACCCTCGCAACCAGTTCGTCGCCAATTTCTTCGGCAGCATCAACATCTTCGAAGCAACCGTGCGGCGCAGCGAAGCGGGCTCGCTGACCGTGGTACTCAACGGCGGCGATACGGAGATCTGCACGCGCTACGATCGACAGCTGGCCATTGGCAGTAGCTGCATGGTCGGTGTGCGGCCGGAGAAACTGCTGATCAGCACGGAGCCGCCGGCACCGGATGGCTACACGGTGATCCGCGGCGTGGTGGAGGACCTGGCCTACAAGGGTAATCGCTCGATTTACCGGGTGCGCGCGCAGCACGGTCGTATGCTCCAGGTGAGCGCACAGAACTATGCGCGCTCGGCGAAACTGCCGCTGGAATGGGACGACGAGGTGTACCTCAGCTGGGCCTCCGACTGCAGCGTGGTGCTCACCGGGTGAACGGTATCGTCCACCCCGGCAGGGGCGACCGCCTGTGGCGGGGCATTGTGATCGGCACTCCCTATGCGTGGCTTTTGCTGTTTTTCCTCGCGCCCTTCGCCATCGTCCTGAAAATCAGCCTCGCCGACCCGATCGTGGCACAGCCGCCGTTCACCCACTTCTTCGACTGGTCGGCGGACGCCGGGCACCGGATCCTCGCCACGCTGGACAATTACCGCTTCCTGCTCGAGGACAACCTGTACATCGTCAGCTACCTGCGCTCCATCCAGATCGCACTGGTGTCCACCGCGCTGTGCCTGCTGCTGGGTTTCCCCATGGCGTACGCCATTGCCCGCACGCCGCAACCCTGGCGCAACCTGTTGCTCCTGCTGGTGATTCTGCCGTTCTGGACTTCGTTCCTGCTGCGCATCTACGCGCTGATGGTGATGCTGGGCCAGCACGGGCTGCTCAATGACCTGTTGCTGTCGCTCGGGCTGATCGACCAGCCACTGGCCATGCTCTACACCACCGGCGCGGTATACCTCGGGATCGTCTACAGCTACCTGCCGTTCATGATCCTCCCGCTGTACGCGAGCCTGGAAAAACTCGACCCGGATGTGCACGAGGCGGCCGCCGACCTGGGGGCGAAACCCCTGCGGGTGTTTTACGACATCACCCTGCCACTGGCCATGCCCGGGATTATCGCCGGCTCGCTGCTCGTGTTCATCCCGGCCCTGGGAGAGTACGTAATCCCGGCGCTGCTGGGGGGACTGGACACGTTGATGATCGGCCACACCCTGTACGACGAGTTTTTCGTCAACCGCGACTGGCCGCTGGCCTGCGCCGTGGCCGTCATCCTGCTGCTGATCCTGATCCTGCCCATCGTATTGTTCCAGCGCCTGCAACAGGAGACGGAGCTGTGAAGCGGCCCTCGACCTTCCTGTTCTCGGTACTGAGCTTCGGCTTCGCGTTCCTGTACATCCCGATCTTCGTGTTGATGGCCTACTCCTTCAACAAGTCGCGCCTGGCGACGGTGTGGGGTGGCTTCTCCACGCGCTGGTACAGCGCACTGCTGAAAAACGACCAGATTCTGGACGCCGCCCTGCTCAGCCTGGAGATCGCGCTGGTCAGTGCGACCGTGGCGACGATACTGGGCACCCTGGCGGGGCTGTCCCTGAATCGCATGGGACGATTTCGCGGCCGCGCCCTGCTGACCGGCATGATCGCCGCGCCGCTGGTCATGCCGGAAGTGATTACCGGCCTGTCGCTGCTACTGCTGTTTGTCAGTCTGCAGGCCGTGACGGGCTGGCCCGCCAGTCGCGGCGCCAATACCATCACCATCGCGCACATCACGTTTTCCATGGCCTACGTCGCGGTCATCGTGCAGGCGCGGCTCGCCAACATGGACCAGTCCCTGGAAGAGGCGGCCATGGACCTCGGCGGCAGGCCCTTCGCCGTCACCCGGGATATCACGCTGCCGCTGATAGCGCCGGCCATGGCCTCGGGGTGGCTGCTGGCATTCACGCTGTCCCTCGACGACCTGGTGATTGCCAGCTTTACCGCGGGCGCGGGCGCCAGTACCCTGCCCATGGTAATTTTCTCCAAGGTCAAACTCGGGGTGACGCCCGAGATCAACGCCCTGACCACGCTGGTGATCGCGGCGGTATCCGTCGGCGTCGTGATCGCCGGCTGGATCATGGTGCGGCAACAGCGCGCCGCCTCGCAGTCGCAGTGAGGCCACCGCGGCTGGAGCCCCGGGAGGATTCGCAATACCATAACTACCCCGGGCTGAGACCAGGCACGAGATCGCATGCAACAATCCCGAGCGCCACGCCGCCTCTTCGACGAAATCCTGGCGCTACTGCAGGCGCGCCAGCACGCGCAGGCCATCCGCCAGTGTCATGAGATCCTCGCCCGCTACCCGGACGACATCAATATCCTGGGCCTGCTGGGAGCCGCGCTGGGCAACCTGGACCACTTCGACGAGGCCGAGCATGTCCTCAACCGGGTGATCGACCTGGCACCCACGTTCGCCAAGCCGTACGAGGACCTCGGCTCCCTGCTGCTGCAGCAGGGCCGGGCCGCAGAGGCGCTGCCGCTGCTGGAAAAGGCGCTGCGCCTGGACCCGCAGCTGGAAGAAGCGCATTTCCAGGCGGGGAAAGCGCTGGCCGCGCTGGGTCGGGGGCAGGAGGCGGACGCCGCGTTCGAGCGCTCCTTCGCCCTGTCACCGGTGCGCCGCATGATGGCACTGGCGGCGGAGCACCACCAGGCAGGTCGCCTGCAGGACGCCGAGCAGCTGTGTCGCCGGGTGTTGCAGCAGGATGCCCGGCACGTGGACGCCCTGCGCATGCTGGGACTGCTCGCCGCTGCCGCCGGGGACCTCGATGACGCGGAGCACCTGCTGCGGCAGGCGCTGGCGCTGGCGCCGGACCATGTCCCGGCACTGTTTGAACTGGGCCGGGTGCTCAAGGAACTGGATCGCCCCGAGGACGCCATCGAGGTGTACCGCGAGCTGCTCGCGCTGCAACCGGACAACCCCAAGGCGCACTACCGGCTGGCCGGCGTGCTCGCGCCGGCGGCCCTGAACGAAGAGTCGGCCGCCGCCTACCGCCGCTGCCTGGAGCTGGCGCCACGGCACGCGGGTGCCTGGCTGGGCCTCGGGCACATGCTGAAAACCCTCGGCAGCCAGCGGGAGGGTATCGCCGCCTACCAGCGCTGCCTGGAGCTGGAGCCGGACTTCGGGGAGGCGTACTACAGCCTGGCCAATCTCAAGACCTACCGCTTCGGCGACGACGACATCCGCGACATGCAGGCGCAGTTGCAGAGCGAGACGCTCAACGACACCTCCCGGGTCAACTTCCTGTTCGCCCTGGCCAAGGCGTTTGAGGACCGGGGCGATTACGGGCAGGCCTGGCGGTACTACGAGGAGGGCAATGCCCGGCAGCGCATGCTGGTCAGCTACGACCCGGTGCAGACCGAGACGGTGAATGACGACCTGATCCGGTTCTTCAGCGCGGACTTCTTCCGGGCCACCGCGGGCCAGGGCAACCCCGACCCCGCGCCGATTTTCGTGCTGGGCCTGCCGCGCTCCGGTTCGACCCTGGTGGAGCAGATCATCGCCAGCCACAGCCAGGTGGAGGGCACCAGCGAGCTGCCCTACATCGGCCGCCTCAGTAAATCCCTGAACCACAACCGGGCGGACGCCATGCGCTATCCGCAGGTACTGGCGGAACTGGCGCCCCGGCATTTTTATCGTTTGGGCCAGGACTACCTGGACATGGCCGCGAGGCACCGGGTCGAGGGCACGGCCCGCTTCATCGACAAGATGCCCAACAACTTTCCCAGTGTCGGCTTCATCCACAGCATCCTGCCGCGCGCGAAAATCATCGACGCCCGCCGTCACCCGCTGGACGCCTGCGTGGGCAACCTGCGGCAACTCTATGCCCGGGGACAGACCTTCAGCTACGACCAGAGCGACATCGGCGAGTACTACCTGCAATACCTGCGCATGATGGACCACTGGGACCGGGTACTGCCCGGGCGGGTCCTGCGCGTGCAGTACGAGGACACGGTAGCCGACCTTGAGACGCAGGTGCGGCGGATACTCGATTACCTGGAGCTGCCCTGGGAGGATGCCTGCCTGCGCTTCCACGACACTGCGCGCCCCGTGCGTACCGCCAGTTCGGAGCAGGTGCGCCAGCCGATCTACACCCGGGGTGTCGGCTTCTGGCGTCACTACGCGCCCCACCTCGATGAACTGCGGGAGATTCTGGCGCCGGTGCTGGATGATGCCGGTCAGGCGTAGTCGAACGGCCACACCTCCAGACCGTGAATGGCATTGCGGATGTCGTGGCTCAGGGTTACGGCCCCGCGTGTGCGTGCGCGCTCCAGGTCGTGCAGCGCGATGGTCGACGGCGACGAGCCGGCCGCCACCAGCGTCTCGTCGATGACACACAGGCCGCGACCGAACCGGGCCCGGGCGATGCGCGCATCGCCCAGGTCCGTGTGCGTCAGTTGATCCGGGTCGACGTCCGGCACTGCAAAGCTGAGTTCCCGGTCCGGCAGCACCAGCCGCACGCGGTCCGCCGCGGTGTCGTTGAACAGCACACCGCCGCCGAACGGTCGGGCATTGTGCAGCCCGCGCGGCACGCCGGCCACACGCCGCAGGGTGCGCCCGTCGAACCGCACCAACGCCCCGGTCTGCAGGCCGCTGAGATAGAGGCCCGTATCGTCACAGTACACGTTGTTCAGGAGCAACAGGTTGCCCGGGGCCGGGCCGCGCGCGCCCTGCGGGTCGAAGGGCGCGCCCTGGAAGCGGCGGCCCACGCTGACGATGTGCAGGCCGAAACAAAATCGATTCTCATCCAGGTCGAAGCCCAGCAGGGCGTCAAATCCCGTGGAAGTCAGGTAGAGGCGCCGCCCGTAGACGGCAATTTCATGACAGTGGTGCAGGTAGGGATTGCGATAGGAGGCGAGCAGGGTGAAGTCCGGCGCGTACACGAACAGCTCGTTGCTGGCGGCGATGAACACCCGCTCCCCGTCGAACGCGATGCCGCGCAGGCCGCGGTCCCAGCCGCGGCCCTGCCAATCGATATCCGCGCTGTTCCAGTCGATGACCTGACGCACACGCTGGCGGTCGAAATCCACCAGGTAGACGCCGCCGTGACTCTCCCCCTGGTAGCTGCCCCGGACCACCGAGGTCGCGATCAGCGTGGTCACGCGTTCGCTACCTCCCGGCCCAGGTGCTGGGGCGGCACGTAGTCGAAGATAAAGTTGATGCGCGCCTGCGCGCCCTTGTTCATGACGCTGTGGGGCAGCTGGTTGTTGATCTCGTAGACCTGTCCCACCGCCAGTTTGTAGGGCCGCCCGTCGATCATGAAGCGCACCCGCGGATTCGTGACGATCGGGATGTGGATGCGGTGGCCGAAATGGAACGATGGGTGCGTGTCCCGGTGGGTCTTGATCACACCGCCGGCCTGCAGGCGTGCGGCCATGGCGCGAATGATCGTGCCGCCGGGTGGGTAGTGGTCCGCCAGGATGCGGTGCATCAGGGGCACGGCGGATTCCGCCAGCAGGTCCCAGCCCGCCTGGCGCTGCACCTCGAGCTCGGGCCAGCGGGAGACGTCGGTGAACACCATCAGGATGGAGTGCGTCATCTGGTGCACGTCATACTCCTGCTGGCGCAGCGTATTGTCCAGCCACGCCGCCTCTTCCTGGGCGAGCAGGGTATCGCGCAGCGGGCTGATGTCATAGGCGCCGAGTTCGCGCAGGGGAACGCCGATATCCATTGCCGATTTTTCCGTCCCGGGGGTCGTCTTGGTCGCGGGCCAGATTAGGGTGCCGCCCCGGGTCCGTCAACCGCCGCGCCGGAGTGTCGGCAACGAATTGCGCACGACGCCCGATTTACCCTTGCAATTGCGCTCTATTGCATTAGGATTTGTTGAAAATCAAAAATCCGATCCTGGCCGAGACCATGAATAAGAAAAACGATCCGGCGGTCCCCGCACACTGCGAGTCATTCCCCTCGCGGAAAAAGACCCTGGCCATCATGGTATCCGCCGTCCTCGGCACCGCGCCGGCACTGCAGGCCGCTGACCTCGCGCTGGAAGAGATCATCGTCACGGCGAGCAAGCGCAAGGCCAACCTGCAGGACCTGCCCCAGGCCATCACCGCCTTCACCACCGCCGATATCGAGCGCCAGGGCTTCGCGGTGCTGGACGACTACGCCAACAGCATCCCCAGCCTGGCGTTCGCACGGCGCGAACCGGCGGGCACCTCGATCGTGTTCCGCGGCGTCGCCGCCTCGGGCATCCAGTACGGCACCAACCCGTCCTCGAGTGTCTACCTGGACGAATCGCCGATCACCCAGGCCGGACTCAACCCGGACCCGCGGCTGATCGATATCGAGCGTGTCGAGGCCCTCAGCGGACCCCAGGGCACGCTGTTCGGTGACGCCTCCCAGTCCGGCACACTGCGCATCATCACCAACAAGGCCGACCCGAGCGCCATGGAGGGCTGGATCGAGGGAGACGTCGGCGCTGTCGCGCACAGCAACGACACGGACCGGGACGTGTCCGGCATGGTCAATATCCCCCTCATCCAGGACAAACTCGCGATTCGCCTGGTGGGCTTTGAGAGTCACGAGGCCGGCTATATCGACAACGTGCTGGTGACGAGCCAACCCGACAGGTGGGAGGACGCCCGCATCGCATCCGGCTACCTGCCGGTCAGCGAGCCCTTCGACAACGCCGGCAATGTGAACAGCGACGTCAACTCCACCAGGACTGTCGGGGGGCGCGCCGCGGTGCGCTGGCTGGTGAACGACGACTGGACCGTAGACGCCGCGGGGATCGTGCAGAACACCGATGCTGACGGCTTCGGTGATGTCGACCTGGGGCTGGGCACGCTGCAACAGGGGCGCTTCGAAAACGAGGACCTGAAGGACAACTGGTACATGGCCAGCCTCAGCCTCGAGGGCAACCTGGGATTCGCCGATACCGTGCTGACCGGGAGTTACTTCAATCGCAACCTCACCTACGAGGCCGACGCCACTGATTACCAGCACGGCTTCGACCAGGAATTCAACCCGGTGTACTACGCGATCTACGATTTCAGCGGTGAGCCGCGCGGGTATGTCATCCAGAACCAGAAGGACGAACGCTGGACCGTCGAGGGGCGCATGACCACCCCCGCTGATTCCGACAGCCGCTGGAGCGGCGTGGTCGGTTTTTTCTATGGCAAGCTCAAGCGCACGCAGTTCAATACCTCCACGATTCGCAATTTCAGTGACACGCAGTACTACGCCAACCAGGGTTACAGCTACCTCAACGACAAGGCGAATTCGCCCTACTACAACCCCAACTACGCGACTTTCCACAACAGCGCGACGGACAACTGGTTCTTCGGCGCCTACGACCTGCACGTGGAGCAAACCGCCCTGTTCGGCGAGGTGACCTTCGCCGCCACCGAGAAACTGAGTTTCACGGGCGGCGCACGCTGGTTCAACCAGGACCAGGAACTGCTGCTGCAGCAGGGCAACCTGCTGGCGGGAAACAGAATCGACGTGCAGAGTGACTACCTGTTTAACAACGAGGTCAAGCACTACAGCCAGGACGACTGGGTTCCCAAACTGAACGTCACCTACCAGCTCACGGACGATGTCCTGACCTACGCGACCTATTCCGAGGGATTCCGCTCCGGCGGCACCAACGCCCTGCGCGCCAATTCGGTGCTCCCGGAAGATTACGACCCGGACAAGCTCAAGAACTACGAGTTGGGCCTGAAAAGCGAGTGGTTTGACAGCAGCCTGCGCTTCAACGCGGTGGCGTACCACATGCAGTGGAATGATATACAGATCCAGGTGAACGACCCGACGATCTTCTCCCTGGGCATCATCAACTTCTCGCAGGCCGAGATCGACGGCTTCGAGTCGGAGGTGACGTGGATACCGGCCGCGGGCTGGGAAATCAACGCCAACATGGCGGTTATCAACGCGCAGATTTCCGAGAACAACACGATTTACACCCCCGACGGGGAGCAGCTGATCGCCCAGGTGGACAAGGGCACCCAGTTGCCCATCGCGCCGAAAAAGAAGGGCACGATCTCGGTACAGTACACGTTCCAGCGCCAGTTGCTGCAGGCAGAGCCCTTTGTGCTGCTGGAGTGGGCCTACGTGGGCGACTCGGTCAATTCACTGGACGGCACCGAGTCGATCATCTTCACCCAGGGCGCCACGGACCAGCCCTCCTACGACCTGGGCAACCTGCGCATGGGCCTGGATGCCCCGCAGTGGAGCGCCACCCTGTACGTCACCAACATTACCGACGAGGTGGCCGAGCAGTTCTTCAACAATCGCTGGGGCACGCCGCAGCGCGTGACGGTAAACAAGCCGCGCACCGTGGGCTCAACCTGCGGTGGAAGTTTTGACGCGCAATCGCGCGGCCGCAGTCTACGCCACGTGAATAATATCGTCCTTGACGAGGAAGGCCGGTTGAACTCCATATCCACCCTTGCCCTGTTGATTCCCGACTCCATATCCCAGTTGACGCCGCTGGAATTGATATCCATGTCGCAGCCCAACAGCTTCGTCACCGACCCCTTCGGATCGTTCACCTCGAGGCGGCCCGGGCCGAAACTGGATAAAGGCGGCACCACCGTCTGCCAGTCGCGCCAACGCCCCGCCGCTTTCGCGGCGAGCATCTGTATGCCACTGCACCACGTCGTGAGGAAGATCGACCACGTGAGGAAAGGTCCGTCCATGGGCAGGCAGGACCGCATGCTGGGTCGCCAGGATCGCGGCCAGTGCCGTGTCGTCAGGCACGCCGCACTCCTGGACCAGGAACTCGCGCAGCTCGGCAAACACCAGCGCCCAACTGTAGGGCGGCGCCATCAGGTGGTTCCCGTAGTTCACCAGGGTATTCAGCATCGGCCAGCGGTGTTGCTGCTCGTACTTGCCGGTGCTGGTCAGCAGCTTCTGGTAAAAATCCATCTCGGTCATGCCTGTCTGTTGGCGCACGAAACGCGAGCACAGGCGCATGACGCCAAAATTGTCCAGGTAGATATACAACTGGCGGAAAGCCACCATCATCTCCAGATCTTCCCGCGTGTAGGTTTTGGTGGACACCAGGACCGGCATCTTCCCCGGCCCCAAGGCGGTCCCGGTCACGATCTCGTGCTCCGCACGATAGTCCGGGCTGTTCATGGGCGCGTTGACCAGCATCGTGGTGTGATTGATCCGCGCCTGTATATCCCGATCGATACACTGCTGCAAATCTTCAATGAACGACCGCAGCGTTGCCCCGGGCAGGCCCATCATCAATTCAACGGATAATTGCAGGTTGGAGTTGCGCATCTCGTTGGCCAGGGCGTCGTACTTCTCTACCTTGATATTCGAGCGCTTGATGGCCGACAGCGTATTGTCGTCCATGGTCTGCAGGGAGAGTACACCCTGGGCAAGGATACCGGCCTCCGCCATGACCTTGATAATTTTCTGCAGGTACTTGGTCGAGTTCTTGGCATAACTGCCCCCGAAGGTTTCGGGGTAGCCGGTGGATATCTTGAGGGCCGCAACGCGCTCGGCGATGGAGACGTCACGCTCAAACACCCCGAAATTGGCGTCGGCCTGGGAGACCGACTGGACTTTCATGTCGGAACACCACTCCAGCTCGCCGAATACCCGGTTGATGTCAAACTTGCGAATCTTGCTGGTGGTGGCGCTACCCCAGTCACAGAATGTGCAGCCATAGGGACAGCCGCGATTGGTCTCCAGGGTGACATGCAGCCGCGGCACGCCCCTGTAGGCCTCAAACAGTCCCATCAAATAAGGCGAGGGGATGGTGTCGAGATCCTCTATCCGCTCGCGGTCGGGGTTCCTGAAAATTTCGCCTTTGTACCGGTAACTGATTCCGGCGACACCGGCCAGCACGGAAAGATCAGGGCTTTCCTGGCCGATCACGCCGCTCAGCCTGTCCAGGGTTTCGGCAGCGCTGGCTTCGCCTTCTCCCCGGATGATGATGTCGATGTGCGGGAATTCATCGAAGTACTTCCTCGCATCCTCCGGGTACTTCGGAGTGTCGGGGCCGCCGTGTATGGTAATGCTGCCGGGACTACGTCGCTTCACGGACTCGGATACCGCGATACTCTTCTCGTGGGTCCACAGGTAATTCGAAAACAGGTAGATCGCGGGTCTGGCGGTAAAGCTCTCCAGGCGGTCGTTATCCCAGACCCAGTCCAGGCGAAAATCGTAGGTCTCATCCAGGCGCCCGCCGTCGTACACCTTGGCGTAAGCCATTACCAATCCCAGTGCGGCGGGAATGGCTTCACCAAAGGACACGGGTATCACCTTGGGTCTGTGCACGCCGGTTCGCTGCTGTCGCTCGGCCTCCTTTTTATCCAGTTCGGCCGCCTGCCGCGAAAAGTTCTCTTTCAATGTCTGCTTGAAACTCACCGGTTTGCGCGCGGCAACGGTCGGCTCGGCCAGCGACACCAGGCCGGCACGGTGGAGAAGGGACAACACCCACGCCAGGCCGGCTTCGTCCAGAGCATGCTCGCCGAGCAGGTCACACTGTCGTTGCAGCGCTGCGGAAAATGCCGTTGGCTGGCAGAACTGCGCCACCGCGATCACCTGCGCCGGACTCAGTGCGAGCAGGAGCCCGCCGGCATGGTCGAGCAACTGGAATTCGCCGCCCGCCATACGCAGGGTCAGCGGGAGTTTGAGTGCCAGGAGGCCGGCATGGATTACCGGGTCAGGCTCCTCCACGATCGCAGCGGACGCCACCACGGGCCTTACCGGAATGGCGTTGCGCCGCCTGCGCAGGCGGCCGGACCTGGTCAGTAGCGCCAGGAATTTCTCAACCTTCTCCTCGCAACCGCGAATTCTCGTCGCCACCTGCGACGCCACCTGCGCGTACTCGAAGAAGTCGCGCGAGTCGATTTCAGAGAGGGTGACCAACTCATGGAACTTGAGGATATAGGCAGGGGCGGTGGGCGGGCCCAGCAATTGCGCACCGGCGGCTCCCAGCTTGACAATAAGTTTGGTGGTCGCTTTCAGGGGCAGTGAGGTCGTATCATTCATCGCAAGACACTCAGGTAGTTATAATTTTCCAGCCTGCCGGCAAATAGCCAGGTCACAAGCGCCATCATTCTCAGGCCATTCTTGGAGAAAAGTACAGCGAAAGCTTGAGGCTGCTTTTTAACAGGATGTGACAGCTTTCCCAAAACGTCATGAAAAGCTAGCGAAGAATCGCATTACCCCTATAGATCAAACGGCTTTTGCCGGCGTCGACCCATGTTGGCCATGCCAATGCCTTTCCAGAGGCGCTAACACTGCAAATACACAGTCGGAGGTTTGCGACCAACCCGTTGCGGGTTGACCTTACCCGCCAGTTACCTAACCAACCTGGATAATATTCTCAGCCTGCCAGGCCGGATTGAATTCCTGGTCCACCCGGGCCCGGGCGATGCCGGAATCCATATCCCAGTTCACGCCATTCGCCGACAGTTCAAGGTCGCAACCCAACGTATTGGCCACGGAGCCGTTCACGTCATTGACCTCAAGGCGGCCTGGCCCGTAACTCGACAGGGGCGGCACCACCATCTGCCAGTCCCGCCAATGGCCCGCGGCCTTGGCGGAGAGCATTTGCGAATGCCAGGCCACCACGTCGTGGGGCAACTCCACAACGAACGGGTAAACGCGACCATGCGCCGGCATCAACGCATGCTGGGCGGCCAGGATTGCATCGAGCGCGCTGTCGTCCGGTACCGCGCACTCCTGCACCAGGAACTGTCGCAACTCGGCAATAACCAGGGCCCAACTGTACACCGGCGACATCATGTGCTGCCCCCATGTCACCAGTGTGTTCAACAGGGGCCAGCGCGCCTCATGCTCCGACTGCCCGGCCTCGTTAAGCAGTTTCTGGTAAAACTCCATCTCCGCCATACCGGTCTGCTGGCGCACAAACCTTGCACACAGGCGCAACACGCCGAAATTATCCAGCAGTATATAAAGCTGGCGAATATCCAACATGCGATTGAGATCATCGCGGGTATAGGTTTTCGTCGACACCAGCACGGGCATCTTGCCCGGCCCGATTTCCGTCCCCGTTACGATCTGGTGCTCGGTGCGGTAGTCGGGGCTGTTCATGGGGCTGTTTACCAGCAGCGTCGTATGATTGATCCTGGCCTGAATGTCGCGATCAATACACTGTTGCAGATCCTCGATAAAGGATTTCAGCGTCGCACCCGGCAGACCCATCATCAACTCGACCGAGAGCTGCAACTTGGCGTTGCGCATTTCATTGGCGAGGGCATCGTACTTTTCGACTTTGATGTTGGAGCGCTTGATCACACTCAGCGTGTTGTCATCCATCGTCTGCAGGGAGAGTACGCCCTGGGTCAGGATGTCCGCTTCCGCCATCACCTTGATGATTTTTTGCAGGTACTTGGTGGAATTCTTCGCGTAACTGCCACCAAACGCCTCGGGATATCCGGTGGCGCGTTTTAATTCGCCCACACGTTCAGCGATGGCGACGTCACGTTCAAAGACCCCAAAATTCGCGTCGGCAACTGAGACGGACTGTACCTTTGAACTGGAACACCACTCCAATTCACCCAGCACACGATCGAGGTCAAACTTGCGAATCTTGCTCGTGGTCGCGCTGCCCCAGTCGCAGAATGTGCAGCCATAAGGACAACCACGATTGGTTTCAATCGTCACATGCAGGCGTGGCGCACCCTTGTACGCATCGAACAGCCCCATCAGGTAGGGTGACGGTATGGTATCAAGATCCTCTATGCGCGGTCGGTCCGGATTGCGGATGACGTCACCGCGGTAGCGATAACTGATGCCCGCCACCCCTTCCAGCACGGAAAGATCCGGGTTCTCCTGTCCAATTACCCCGCGAAGCCGGTCCAGGGTTTCAGCGGCGCTGGCTTCGCCTTCACCGCGGATAATGATATCCACATGGGGAAACTTCTCGAAATACGCCTTGGCGTCCTCCGGGTACTTCGGCGTATCCGGCCCCCCGTGAATTGTGATGCTGTGGGGGCTCAGTCGCTTCACCGTTTCAGAAACGGCGATGCTTTTTTCATGTGACCACAGGTAGTTGGAACACAGGTAAATAGCCGGACGGGCGGTGAATCCTGCCAATCTGTCGTCGTCCCAAACCCAATCCTTGCGAAAATTATAGAACTCATCGAGGCAACCCTCGCCGTACACCTTGGCGTAGGCAAAGATCAGGCCCAGGGCGGCGGGTATCCCTTCATCGAACCACACCGGGATGACCTTGGGCCGTACTTTGCCAGTCTCCCGTTCCCGAACACTTTCCTGCTCGTCCTGCTCCGCCGCCTGGCGGGCGAAGTTTTTCTTGTTCACCTGGGTTCGACTCAGCTGCACCGGCGCCGCCACCGGACTTTCTGCGCTGTGCTCTGTCCGCGTCAATAAATTAGCCGTTTCGAGCCGGCCCAGAATTTCCTGCAATCGAATCTCCGACACCGCGGCGCCCGCCAGCGACTGCCGCTGGCCTGCAAATCCGGACGCGAAATTGATCGGGCGCACGAACTCGCTGAGCGCCACCAACTCCGCCGCGGTCAACTCCACCAACAGGTACCCGTCGTGGTCGATCAACTGGTAACTGCCCTTGTACAATCGCAGTGGCAAGGGCAATTTCAGCGCGATCAGGCAGCTGTCCGGATACGAGTACCCTGTGATCGCCGGTGCCGGCGAGGGCTGCACCTCGACCACGGGAAGCGGCTTCGCCTGGCGTCGCAAACGCCCGGAGGTGACCATACGCCGCTGGAAACGCTTGACGTCATCCAGGGTTGCGCCCGCACGTTCGGCGACCTTACGCGCCGCCTCCTCGGTATCGATGTAATCACCCGCATGCAATTCACTGATCAGCAGGAGATCTGGAAAATACACTGGCATCGGCGGCGCTATATAGCGATTCGACAGGCGAACACCAGTGGACTGGAGCTCGACTACCATTCTCGTAGTGGGTCTCAGCGGGTGCAGGATTTGTTCACTCAATTGGGAGTCCTCTAATTCGGTATCGGACCGTGGAAGCGGAACGCGCATCTTTGCTCAGTAAATGCCAAATTCTGGGGAATTTCCACTAATACTTGTAGCGATTTAAGCGCAGGATGTGACGCGGTCTCCATTAAAATCCGCTCCGCGGATGGGGCGCGCCCCATTACCCTTAGCTCCCGCAAGGGCTTACCCTGCGAC
The DNA here is from genome assembly GCA_041395965.1 of Halioglobus sp. GTDB lineage: Bacteria > Pseudomonadota > Gammaproteobacteria > Pseudomonadales > Halieaceae > Marimicrobium. The sequence goes on along the minus strand of JAWKZM010000031.1, from coordinate 5,522 downwards.
CGGCGAAGCGTGCGCGCAACGGTACGGCCGTGGCCCCGTCGCGCCCTACCCGCACGCTAATGCAATGGCGGCTCGCGCCCCCACACTCTTTCCCGGACGATAAGTAAGGTAATAACTGCCGCGCTGACCAGTGTGATTATCAGTCCCCAGCGCAGGCTGGCGGGATGGTATCGGTACACAATGGTGTGTTTACCCGCTGCCACCTCGACAGCCCTGAACAGTGAATTGGCCCGATAAACTGCGGCGACCTTGCCATCGACGAAGGCCTGCCAACCGGGATAGTACGCGTCCGTCAGTATCACGAGGGACGGTGCTGCAAGCTCCGCCTCCAACTCCACCTGATTCGCCGTATGGCGCCTGATCGTGACGCGGTTGTCCGGCGCCGACGCTGTCCTGGATGGGAATGTCGGCACCGCATTTTCCAGAACGACCATATGCCCGAGGAACGAACGATGGGTTTTGATTGCGGCGAGACTTTCCTGTTCATCGGCGGCCAGCACGTACTGTCCCACCGCATAAGCCCTCGGCAAGGCGTCAACGAGCACGGTGTCGCCCTCCTTTTTGGACAACAGGTACCGCAGGGACACCGTCTCCAGAACCCAGGGAACGGGCAATAACATCCGCATGAGCGCCGGGGTGAACTCACCGTAGAACCGCGTGTTGGCCGAGTGTGACACCATGTAATCAAAATCCTCCTGGCCAGTGAAATAGCGCAGGTAGTTCTCCCATCTGGCGAGGGTCAGGCTCGAATAGGCGGTAATGCTGGGTATCTGGTACCTGGGGCCAATATTGGCCAGCAGGTAAGCCTTGCCGACAGTCGCCGGCACAAACAGCACCCTGTAATGATCCGAGCGTTTTTTAATGTTCCTCGCGTTGTTTACGATGAAGCCCCCATCCGCCCGGGTGAAGGCAGGCACGAGAAAGCGGTTGACCCGGTGCGCGCTTACATCGGTGACGATAAGCAACGCGATCAGCCAGGCGAGCTGCGTCACTGTGAGGAATCTTCTCGCCCGCGCGTACATCAGCCACATGAGTAAAACGCTGGAAATCAAACCCGCGATCAACCACCGGCTGACGGGGATCGACAGCACTACCGATGCCAGAAAAACAGCACCGGCAGTTAACAATGCCAACCGCTTCCCATCCAGCTGAGAAGACCGGGAGCCCTGCGAACTTTTTGCCAGCTCGCAGATTGCCGAAAGTCCTATAGCGGACAGTACGATGACCAAAAACTGCACGTAAGCCACGCCCCTGCCATGGATTCGCAGGCTGCCGGCCAGGGGAATTTTCTGCAGGAAAGACAGGGCCGCCACATCACGAGACAGGAGAAACAGGCACATGAATACCAGCGCAGCCACCAATGCACCACTCACCCGTCGGGTCCTGGCGGGCAAAAAAGCAAAGGGCAATAACAGGAGCGCGCCACCCAGGTAATAAATCCCGGAGTCAATGATCTGCGTGCTATTGGCATACAGGTAAGCGTGGTCCCTGAGTACGAAATTCCTGAACATCACGCCGATTGAAAAATTCTCCCAGATGGATCCGCTTTGGTACCCGGTGCCCGACTCCACATTCCGTACCGAAAGCGTGGAAAGCTCGTACGCGGGTAACAGCTGGATAGCAACCAAACCCACCATCAGCACCAGGGCCATTACCAGCAGTCCCATCCTGGGCATCACTCCCGCAAACCCCCAGTCCCGATAGCAATACCCCACCAACACCAGTCCGTAGACCCCCAGAATAAGGCAGGTATACAGGAAGAAATTGGGGAAACCCGCGAGAAAACACAACGCAAGCACCACGCATAGCGCCCAGGCGCCAGACGTTACGGGCCTGTCGAAAAAGCGCTGCAACAGCCACAACAGCATGGGCATCCAGCAAAATGAGGATCCAAGCGCCGGGTGAAACGACTCGGTAAACAGCGCATAGGAAAAGAGAACGACGGCAAGTACGCGGGCGGGTACGGCGAGATCAAGATATCTCGTGTAGAGCCACATGCCCACGATTCCGATTGTGATAGTCGAAAACTGAATGACCAGCAGGGCCAGCGGCACAGCAAAAAGAAAAATAAGCCAGTTCAGCGGATAGAACATACCCATACTGAGGTCACCCAGGAAGGGCGCGCCGACAGCAGCATAGGGATTCCACATCGGCAGCATTCCGGCCTCGATACTGGCCTTGGCGAACGCGTAATTCGGCCACACCAGCGTGATCGCATCACTGCCAAGATTGGGCGTCAGGCTGTTGCCTGCTCCATTAACGAGATCCAGCAAAAGCCTGGAAAAGAGCAAACCCAGTCCTGAGAGAACGAGGCATGCTTTGGCCACCCGACTCACGCGTTCACCCTGGCTCTGACGCTCCTGAATCGTGCTCTCATACAGTTGCCGGCCGAATTATCCATGCACTGCCTAGCGCTTGAACGGACTGGTGAGAAACTCAAACCAGGTATCGGGCAACCAGCGCAGGAAGGTAAAAACCAGGAAAATATAGAAGGGAAAGTAGAAGTTGCGGCGATTGCTGCCAAGCATCCTCACAATGAACTCCGCTGTCCCCGTCGCGGAAGCCACGATCGCGCTACCGGAGGGCTCCTGTGCCGAAAATCGTGGGTTGATGGGAGTATCGACCGGGCCCAGGTAGAGTAACTTGAACTGCAGCCGGGTGGCAGCGTATCGAATCCGCAATCCACGCATCAGCATCGAGAGGCCAGCTTTGGAACCTGAATAGGACACGCTGTTCCTGTCTGGCCAGTGAGCAAAAATCGAGGACACGGCGACGAATTGCCCCGCGTTGCGCTCTACAAATGCCTCGATAAACGCCGCGACCCAGAAGTACGCGCCATCCACATTGGTCCGCATCATCTGGCACGACTGGCCGAAGTCCAGGCCCGGGTACTCGTCATCCAGGTCCACGGCCGCATTCAGTATCACGACATCGGGCACGTAATCCTGCCGCTTCATCGCCTGCGACAGGGTTGCCATGCTCGCCGGGTCGGCGATGTCGCATACGTCATAAGCAAAAGCGGGGCTGCCTATCTCGGCCGCCAGCGACGCCATCGCATCCGCTCGTCGTGCAACGCCACGCACCTCGCGGCCCGCTGCGACCAGCACCCTGGCCAGCTCGCGCCCGATACCGGAGGAGACACCTGTTATGAAAATTCTCAATAACTACCTCTTTTTATGAGAGTCGCGCACTTTATTGATCGCCAGACTTGCGCTCTACCTGCTCCTCCCTGAATTCAGGAGACTGCACCTCCACACCCAACGCCCGCCTGATGATGTAGGGCGGTCGCTTCTTAACCTCGTCGTAGATACGGCCAATATACTGCCCGAGCACACCGACGGAGAGTAGCTGTACGCCGCCGATAAACAATATGAAAACGGCAATGGAAGACCATCCGGGCACATCCGGCAACAAGCCCAGAAGTTTCGCTACGACGAACCAGATACCCAGGAGAAAACTTATCAGCGAAATAAAAAAACCGAGGTAAGTACTAAGCATCAGTGGCACGTGGGAAAACGAAAATATTCCGTCGAAAGCAAATCTGAGATACCTCACCAGATTGAATCCCGATTGACCCGAGTGACGTACCTCCCTGTCGAATTCGATGCCGGTCTGCCGAAAGCCCGCCCACGAACGCAAACCGCGTATATACCGATGGCTCTCCGGCATGGCGTTAAGGACATCTACTATAGGACGACGCATCAGGCAGAAGTCACCGACATCCTCAGGCACGTCAAAGTTCGATAGCTTGCTGAAGATCCTATAATAGAGCTTGAACATCCCGTGGCGGAGCAGGGAAATTTCACGCTTTCGCCGCACGGCGTAAACAACGTCATACCCCTCCTCGGCTTTGGCCAGCAGATGCGGTATCACTTCCGGTGGATCCTCGAGGTCATCGTCGATAACCACGACAATATTGCCCGTGCTGTAACGCAGGCCCGCGGTGATCGCCATCTGGTTACCAAAATTGCGCGAGAATTCTATCAATTTAACTCGCGGATCCTGAGCGTGGACATCCGCGATAACAGCAGCAGAATCGTCCGCACAGCCGTCGACTACCGCAATAATTTCAAATGAACGAGAGAGCTCTTCAAGGGTACCTACCAGCCTGCCATAGAGTGAGCGAAATATATTGGCCGAGTAATAGACCGGAATGACTATCGATATTTCCACTTTCCCGGACGTTTTCATCGATTAAATACCCAAATTTTTTGCAGAATAAATCCCACTATGGGGATTACCAACGCGATGATGAATATTCCAAAATAGGGCGGCAATCCGGTTTCTGTTACCCAATTTGAAATGAGCGTTATCATCGTCAATGTGACTGCGCTCGCACAAAAAAACCTGGCCACAGATTTGGCGTCACTTTTTGCCTCAAAACTCCACATGGCATTCCCAAAATAGGAAAACGACATTGCCGTAAAAAAGGCACAAATATTTGCGATCAGCAGCGACAGATCAAATACATCAAGCAACAAAAAGGCCACAGTAACATGCACAGCAGTCGACACTAAACCGACGAATCCAAATCGAATGAACTGCCTGTGCCACAATTTGATTCTCATGTGTTACTGGCTGGCTACCGCTAACAGTGAAAGGCCAAAGGGTAATAGTGATTTTTTCAGCATCGGCTGCTCGGAAATAAATATACGGTAAAGCGCGTCATTGATGCTCTTTCTTGGTACGTTCATGCCAGTGGAATTTCCACTGAAACTAATGAAATCAAGCATTCTTGCGAACAAAGCGGCTGGGAACAGAAAAGTATTGAAGTAGCTAATCGCCGATAACTTCAATCCTGACTGCAATATTCTTTCCTTCAATTCACGCCGGGAATAACGACGAAAATGATGGAACATCTCGTCATGTCGCCCAAATAGCCACTTTGTTGCAGGCACCGTCAGTAGAATCAGGCCGTCCGCTTTTAGCCTGGATTTCACGGCCATTAGGGCCTGACTGTCATGTTCTATGTGTTCAAGCACGTCGAACATGCAGATAAGGTCAAATTTTTTATCGGGGAACGGAAGACTGTCTGGTAACTTTCCGTATTGCACGTCAATGCCACTTTTCTCCCGAGCGTAGTTACGTGAGAACTCGTCCATTTCTACGGCAGATACCGCACCGAAATGCTGCAAAAATGACAAATTGGCGCCTGTGCCACATCCGATTTCGAGAATTGAAATATCCCTATCGAGCTGTAGATTGCGCAGTACGCAGGCAAACAGGTAGCGACGACCCCTGAACCACCAGTGTTGGTCCTGAATTCTCGCCATCTCCTGGTACTTCTCGACTTCCATTTAATATTCTCGTTGCGTCATGACGCTCCAGGGTCCCAGTCTCGGCCAACGCCAAATCCTACACCAGCCCAATTGGGTACTCCACCTGTTGAAATCGCACAGAGCCTGAGCCAATTCACGTATTTGGGAATTAGTAAGCTGCCTCCCCGCCATTCATTGAGTTCTTTCGCCACATCTGACGTGCTGGACGCTGGCTATCGCGCACACTATGCTGGATTGGCATTT
>JAWKZM010000030.1:0-46395 GCA_041395965.1 Halioglobus sp. | reverse complement strand
AGGGTACCGATTGCCTGCGAACTGATCTGGGGCCTGGTCGGCGACAACCTCGCCAGCTTTGAAAAAAACCTCGACCGCCTCTTCGCCGTCTTTCCCACCATCAATATTTTCGGCTACACGCTGCTGCCGGGCACGGAGTTTTACGACAGGCGCGAGGAGTACCGGATAGAAACGTTGCCGGTGGCCGGCTACGGCAAGGCCAAGGGCGAGTACGTGGTGGGCTGCATGAGTTTTCCGGTCGAAGAGGGACTGGAGGGCTACTTCCTGATCACCGCGCACTTGTTAATGAGCCGCGGCTATATGATGCCGCTGACACTGCGCTACCTGGCCCTGAGTGAAACCGTCCCGGTCGCCGGCATGATGCGCGCCATCCTGCACCAGCTGTGCGATGAATTCAGCCGCGAGATTCCCGGTCTCAATACCGGCGAGAAAATGGGTGTGTACGAATACCGCGAAGAATTGTTTGTGACGTCGTTTACCCATCCCGAGCGCACCTACGCCTGCGTCAGGCGCGTGGCGTTACAGTGGATCGATGACCACATGGATAACCAGCTGGACGCCGCCGGCCTGAAGCACCGCGTCGCGCAGTTGCTGGAGCTGGACCGGGCCTTCGCGCCCCACACGGGCGCTACGCGGGAAGTGATCGCCCACTTTGATTTTGACGCCGATGCCGTGATGGATACGCTGGAGGGCATGGAACTCCCGGCACCGGACCTCTTTGCCAAGCGGCCTACGGATGTCGCGATTTACATTCCCGGCGGCGTGGGCGATATCATCAAGGACCCGGACGGTGGTGTGTGGATTCACGCTGAACGCTCCAGCAGCAAGGCGGAACACGCGGCGAAATTACAGCCGGTGACGGTACAGGCGCTGGCGGTGTCCGCCTGATCCGGCAGCAGCGCCAGCCGCGCTCACTAGCAGTCGCGTAACGGCTGGCAACCGCGCTACACTCGAGTAATGGCGCACATGTCCAAACGTTATGGATAGTCAGTTCAGGATCGGGTTCTGGCGGCTCGCCGATCCCAAGATCAGCATCACTTCCGCCGCCTCCATGGCCATCGGGGGTGCATTGGCTGCCCGGGATGGCAGCTTTTCCTGGGGCTGGGTCCTGGTGCTGGGACTGGCGATGTTCTGTATGGAGGTCGCCAAGAATGCCTGGGGCGACGTCTACGACTACGATTCCGGTACCGACCTCGCCGTACAACCCGAAGACCGCACTGACTTTTCCGGTGGCAAGCGCGTACTGGTTGATAACATCCTCACCCGCCGCCAGACCTGGGCCATAGCCCTGCTGTTCGGCGGCGTCGGCCTGGCGCTGGGCGCGCTGATGGTGTTCCTGCGTGAACCGTCACTTTTCTGGCTGGGCACCGCCGCCCTCGTATTGGGCTGGTCCTACCACGGTCCGCCGCTCCAGCTGGCCTACCGCGGGCTCGGCGAACTCGACGTGGTGCTGTGCTACGGCCCGTTGATCGCCTCGGCCACCTACGCGCTGCTCACCCACGAGTACCACGTGGATGTGATCTGGGCTTCGCTGCCGCTGGGCCTGTTTATCACCGCCTTTCTGTGGGTTAACGAGTTTCCCGATTACGACGCGGATCGCAGCGTGGGCAAGAACAATCTCGTGGTGCGATTGGGCAAGCGCCTTGCCAGCCGGGTGCTGCCGCTGATTTACCTGGCGGCGATAGCGGTACTGGGCTGCGCCGTCTGGCTGGGAAACCTGCACCCCTTCGCCCTGCTCGGCGTTGTCGGTGCCCTGCCGGCCGCTCTGGCCATTGGCTGGGCCTGGGAAGACCCCGTGACGTGCTACCGCCACCGGCCGGTGCAGCCCATGGCATTGCTGGCGTTTGTGTTGCTGTCCGCGGGCATCACCACGGGCATACTCCTCGGTGACGGCTAGGCAGTCGCCGTTCCCCGCCAGGCCCTGGCAGCGCGCGTGCCAGCGCGGTTTCGATATCATCGCCGCCAGCGCCGGCCTGCTGGCGCTGGCACCCGTGCTGCTGGGCATCGCCCTGCTGGTCGCCGCCGGCAGCGGTCGACCGGTACTGCACCGGGAGCGCCGTATCGGTCGACACGGTGTTCCCTTCACCCTGCTGAAGTTCCGTACGCTGCGACCAGGCGGCGGGACACAGCGCAGTATCGCGCCGGAGGACGATCCCCGTATCACCCGCGTCGGGCTGCCGCTGCGCCGCACACGCCTTGATGAGCTGCCACAACTGTTCAACGTGCTGGCGGGCGACATGAGCCTGGTGGGTCCGAGGCCGATGGTGCAACAGCACGTCGACGCGCTGGACCCCGGGGTGCGCGAGGCGCTGCTGAGGGTGCGGCCCGGTGTGACCGACCCGGCGTCGGTCCTGTTTTTTGCCGAGGACGCGGTACTGTGTGGAGTTGCGAACGCCGAAACGGTCTACCTGCAGTACTTGCTTCCTGCCAAGGCACAGGTGCAACTTGACTATCTCAGCCACTGGCACCTGGTGCGGGACCTGTGCACTATCGTACAAACTTTTGCGCGGGTCTGGTCACCGCGTGCGCGCCGCGACTCCATACGAAGAGTCCAGGCCATTCTCAGTGCCGCGGCTCGCCCAGCAAATCCAGCGCCACCGCCTCCGCCACCTTGATGCCGTCGATGGCCGCCGACAGGATGCCGCCCGCATACCCGGCGCCCTCGCCCGCCGGGTACAGGCCCCGGGTATTGAGGCTCTGGAAATCCTCGCCGCGGCGGATGCAGATCGGCGAGGAACTGCGGGTTTCAACGCCGGTCAGCACGGCGTCCGCCATGGCGAAGCCCGGGATCTGTTGGTCGAACGCCGGCAGCGCCTCGCGCAGCGCGGCAATGGCGAAATCCGGCAGCGCGCCGGATAGGTCCGTCAGGGTGACCCCGGGCTGGTAGGAGGGCACCACACTACCCAGGACGGTGGAGGGGCGGCCCTGCAGAAAGTCGCCGACCCGTTGTGCCGGGGCGTTGTAATTTTCACCACCCAGACGCCAGGCCAGGGATTCCAGTTCCCGTTGCAGATCAATTCCCGCAAGGACATGTCCGGGATAGTCTTCCTCCGGATTGATGCCGACCACGATGGCCGAGTTGGCGTTGCGCTCGTTGCGCGAATACTGGGACATGCCGTTGGTCACCACCCGTCCCGCCTCCGAGGTCGCGGCCACTACCGTGCCGCCGGGGCACATGCAGAAACTGTACACGCTGCGCCCGTTCTTGCAGTGGTGCACCAGTTTGTAGTCCGCCGCGCCCAGTATCGGGTTGCCGGCATGGTCGCCAAAGCGCGCTCGATCTATCAGCGACTGCGGGTGCTCGATACGAAAGCCGATGGAAAACGGCTTGGCTTCGATATACACGCCGCGATCCAGCAACATCTGGAAGGTGTCGCGCGCGCTGTGCCCGATAGCCAGCACGAGGTGACGGCTACGCCAGGTTTTCCCGTCACCGGTAGTAAGTCCCGTGACCAGGCCTTTCTCACTGTCGCCCTCACGCAACAGCGCCGTCACTTTCTGCTCGAAATGTATCTCGCCGCCGAGACGCTCAATCTCCGCGCGCAGTTTCTCCACCATGGTCACCAGCTTGAAAGTGCCGATATGCGGTTTGCTCACGTAGAGGATTTCCTCGGGGGCGCCCGCCTGCACGAATTCAGTCAGCACCTTGCGTCCGAGGTGACGACGGTCCTTGACCTGGCTGTAGAGCTTGCCGTCGGAGAACGTACCGGCGCCGCCCTCGCCGAACTGCACATTCGATTCAGTCTGCAGCTCGCGCTTGCGCCACAGCGCCCAGGTGTCCCGGGTGCGCCGGCGCACGTCCCGGCCGCGCTCCAGTACGATCGGTCGCAGACCCATTTGGGCCAGCAACAGGGCCGCGAGGATGCCACAGGGACCGAAGCCGATAACGATGGGCCGCTGCTGGCCAGGCGCCGGAAACCCGGCTCCAGCCTGAGCGACATACCGGTATCGCATATCCGGGCTTGGCCCGGTGCGGGTGTCGGTCGACAGTCGTTCCAGCACCTGCTTCTCAAGTTCCGCGCCCAGGTCCACATCCAACTGGTAAATCAGCAATACCCGAGCGTTATTGCGGGCGTCGTAACTGCGCCGAAATACACTGAATCCGCGCAGGTCTCGCGCATCGATCCCCAGGCGCCCGACGATGGCGGCGGGCAGCGCGTCGGCGTCGTGATCCAGGGGTAATTTGATTTCTTTCAGTCTGAGCATGGCAGGGAGAGTACTTCCTGGGTTGCGAATGACGACTCGCCGCGGGAGAGGCGCGATTTTCCCGCAGTTTGCGACCGCCAGACAAGCTGATTAAGTCGCACAAACTAGACGCACTGCCCGGCGCTGTAGCCCGAGGACCAGGCCCACTGGAAATTGTAGCCTCCCAGGTGCCCGGTAACATCCAGCACCTCGCCGATGAAGTAGAGCCCGGGCCGGGATGTCACTTCCATGGTCCTGGAGCTGATTGCCGCAGTATCGACGCCGCCGAGTGTCACTTCAGCCGTGCGATAACCTTCGGTGGCGGAGGGTTTCAGGTTCCAGCCAGTGAGCTGGTCGGCCAGTTCCAGTAAGCGCCTGTCGGCGAAGTCCGCGAGTCTCTTGTTCACTTCTGCCGGCCACCACAGCGTTTGCAACTCGCTTACCAGCGCTTTCGGCAAGCGCTGTTGCAGCAGCGTTCGCAACACAACATGCGAGTGACTGCGCTTGGCTGCCAGCAGCCACTGATGACAATCCGTCGCGGGTAACAGGTTGAGCGAGACCGTATCGCCTGGATGCCAGTAGTTGGAAATCTGCAGGATAACCGGGCCGCTCATCCCACGATGGGTGAACAACAGGTTCTCGGTAAATGACCGTGCATTGCAGCTGGCCTCGACCTCCAGCGACATCCCCGACAGGCGCTCGCAAACAGGCTTGATGGCGTCGCTGAACATGAACGGCACCAACCCCGCGCGGCGCGCGGTCACAGGCAGGGAAAACCGGGCCGCGATCTCGTAACCGAGTCCGCTGCCCCCGAGTGTGGGAATGGAAAGGGCGCCGGTGGCGACGACCAGGGACTGGCAGGCGAGCGACCGGCATTCTTTACTGTTACCTCGCCCCTGGTTGAAGCGTACTTCAAAGCGGTCGCCAGGCGCATCGGTCGGCGCGGAGCCGGCAGCCGGAACCGGGGCATCAACCGAAAGCACCTCGCAATCGGTGACAATGGTGACACCGGCGGACTCGCATTCGCGCAGGAGCATCTGCAGTATGTCCCGCGCCGAGTGGCGGCAGAACAACTGGCCGTGCCTGCGCTCTTCGTAGTCGATGCCGTGGCGCTGGACCATGGCGAGAAAATCCCACTGGGTGTAGCGACTCAGCGCGGATTTGCAAAAATGTGGATTTCCCGAAATGAAATGGTCGGCCTCGACCGAGGTGTTGGTAAAGTTGCAGCGACCGCCGCCCGACATGAGTATTTTTTTCCCGACCTTGTTGGCTTTCTCCAGCACGAGGACGCGGCGACCCCGCGCCCCGGCGGTCGCAGCGCAAAGCAAACCAGCCGCGCCGGCGCCGAGAACGACGACGTCATACTGTGTTGATTCACCTACCGCGCGCATGGAGTCGACCCACTGAATATACCCGTTATCGGTACTGGCCCTGCATCGTCTGTGCTAGGCTCAGGCCGGATTTGACTGCACAGACTGCCCAACCGGGTATGCGACTGCACTGGACCTCCCGGGTTTCACGACCCGCACCGGACGACGCTGATATGGATAGCTGGATCGTAGATGCCATTGGTATGCTCGGCACATTGCTAGTGGTGCTGGCTTTTTACCTGCTGCAACTGGAGCGCACCGACCCGCGCGGCCTGGGCTATAACATGATCAACCTGGTGGGCGCCCTGCTCCTGCTGGTCAGCCTGTGCTTCAATTTCAATCTCGCCAGTTTCGTCATCGAACTGTTCTGGATCGCAGCCTCCCTGATCGGCCTGTGGAAGTACTGGCAGCGGCGGGGGGCAACGCACTAACCGGCCAGTTGATAGCAGGGCTTGTAGTCCGCAGCGCTCTCCCCCAGCTTCATCCGCTTCTCACGCACCAACACCTGCAGCAGTCTGTCCATACTGGAGAGGAATGTTCCCTCACCGGATAGTTTATAGGGGCCGTGCAGGCGCACCTGTTCCATGCCGAAGGTCTTGACGTTGCCGGCCACCAGCCCGGAGAACGCGCAACGCAGGTTGCTGGCGAGCTCGTGCTTGGGCAAATCGGCATGCAGCTGCAGGGCCGCCATCCGCTCATGGGTGGGCATGAAAGGTTCCTGCAGGTCCGGGGGAATCTGCAGTTCCCAGTTGAAATAATAGGCCTGTCCGGCGCTGCGACGACGTGCATGCACCTCATCCACAGCCGCCCGGACAGTCCGCCCTACGGTCTCCTGCGAACCCAGGATCACTGTGTAATGGCGCTTTACGTCCTCGCCGAGGCAATTCACGAGGAACTCCTCCAACTGCTGGAAGTAGGCGCGACAGGACTCCGGACCGGCAAATACCAGCGGGATCGCCTCGCTGTTATCCGGCCGCATCAGGATACTTAGCAGGTAGAGAATCTCCTCAACGGTCCCCACGCCCCCGGGGAACACGATGATGGCATGGGCGAGCCGGACAAAGGCTTCCAGTCGTTTCTCGATGTCCGGCATGATGACCAGCTCGTTGACGATCGCATTGGGCGACTCGGAGGCAATGATGCCCGGCTCGCTGATCCCAATGTAGCGGCCGTGCTTGATCTGCTGCTTGGCATGGCCCACGGCGGCACCCTTCATGGGGCCTTTCATCGCGCCGATACCGCAACCGGTGACAATATCCAGTCCCCGCAAACCCAGCTCATAGCCGACGTGTTTGGCGTAATCGTACTCTTCACGCGGAATGGAATGCCCGCCCCAGCAGACGACCATTCTGGGCGGCTGGTCGGGGCGCACCACACGCGCATTGCGCAGGATGCGAAATACCGTGTTGGTTATCTGTGCCGAGGACGGCGGCTGTGTCTGGGTCGCGGTAATCTTGAAATCGGTGTAGACGATGTCGCGCAGGGCCGAAAACAGGTGCTCCTGTATGCCGCGAATCATCCTGCCGTCGACAAAGGACTGCGGCGGCGCATTAAATACCTCCAGTCGCAGGCCGCGCGGCTGCGGCACGATGCGAATATCGAAATCGGAGTAGTCGGCGCAAATCTCGTCGGTATCGTCCTTGTCCGAGTCGGTGTTCAGGATCGCCAGTGCACAGTGCCTGAACAGCGCGAACAGGTCGCCTCCCCTGCTCGTGAGCCCCTCGATGTCCGCCTTCGACAGCAGGTTCAGGGACTTGAGGGGATTAACAACCGCGTGCGCTATTTTTTCCATGGCAGGTAGAGGAGACTCGGTGATGAAGAACCGTTGCAGAAATAAAGACTCCATCAACCGGCGATGGAGTCGGTGTACCTATCGGGCCAGCCAGATCAGGCGAAAGAGGGAAAAACCGTCTTCGCTCCTGAACTAGCTTTCACAAAAGGCGCGCATCTTCTTATAGGCGACGTCAGCCTCCTGCTCCGTTGTCGCCTTGAGCAACTGTTGCTTGACTTCCAGGCACTCCTGCGACTCCTTCTGTGCCGCCGCGTTCATCGCCGGGTAGGCAGGATCCGTGGCCGGGGTGTTGCACATCACGGGCGAAATCCGCCGGATATTGGCCTGCTTGCCCTGCTCGACGGCGACGCAGTCGCCAATCTGGATAGCCTGGTTTTCCGTCACGATGTCAATGGTGCTGTTATTAACCAGTCGAACGGTGAATTTTTCGCCGCTGCCGGCGGTTTCCTTGGCAACCAGGGCGCCCAGCGCGGCGCCACCCAACGCGCCGCCCACCTGTGACGCCGCCGAGTGGGTACTGGTTGCAAGCAGTCCCAGCGCACCACCGATCAGGGAACCGGCACCGTAATCGGGTGACATCGTCACCTGCTGGATATTCTCGACCGTGCCGTATTGCACCGTGATGATTTCGTTGCGCGTCGAACCGGTCATCGGGTCTGTGCTGGAGCAGCCGACGAGGGTAACGGCGAAGGCGGCGGCGAGGGCTTTAAAAACTGGGATTCTCATAGTATTCGCTTCCTGGTGTAGGGCGTTTGACACCCGCATGACGCATTGGTGCGCCAGTATGGCAAAACTTTCTGGCCCGGTCACGCCGTCCACGTCCAGCCGGCCGCACCGGCACGTGTTCAGGCACCGCGGGGTTGCAGGAATTTTCCAGGGTCGCCCGCCACCGTGATCCGGTGCAGCACCCGGTCGTAGCCGTCGTATCCCCCATTGGCCCGGTGCAGGACGCTGCGATTGTCCCAGATGACGAACATATGCTCCCGCCAGCGGTGGGCGTACTGGAACTCCTCGCGGGTCTGCCACTGGTGCAATTCCAGCAGCAGTTGCAGGGCCTCGTCGTCGGGCATGCCTTCCACCCCGACGATATAGCCCAGGCAGCCGAACAGCGCTTCCCGGCCGCTCTCCGGGTGACGAATAATGAACGGGTGGCCCTGCACCGCCCGGGCGTCCTCGGAGAAGCGAATCGCCATACTGCGACCGGCCGCACGGTCCTTCTCACCGTACATGCCATCGGGTGCGTAGGCGCCGGCCGCCGAGTGCAGCGCCGTGCGCCCCGCTATCCGGCGCCGCAGGGCGGCGGGCATGGTCGCGAGTACCTGCTGCTGGTTGATAAACCCGGTGTCGCCGCCCACCGGGGGTATCACCAGGCTGTACAGGCACGTGCCAATGGGCGGTTCCGCCAGGAAGCTCCAGTCGGAGTGCCAGTTTTCCGCGAACAGTGGCGCCTTTTCATCGGCGCGGCGGGTCAGCGCGACCACGTGCTCACTGCCTTCAATGGGTAAAAAATAGGGCTCACTGCCGAACACGCCGAAGTACTGCACGAGTCGCTCGAGGTCGGCGTCCGAGAGACGCTGGTCGGGGAACGCCAGCACATGGTGTTCCAGCCAGGCGCGGCGCACCGCCTCTATGGTGGCCGCATCCAGCGGTCGGGAGAGGTCGAGCCCGGTGACAGTGGCGCCACAGGCCTGGCCCGACGGTGTGACTGCAAGCATGGCGCACCCTCCCGGGGTAGACGGATCGCACAGGCAGGTTGTCTGCCCACTGCAGGGTAGAGTTTAGGGCGATCCCAGCAGTCCCGCAATTTTCGCCGCCTGCGCGTCACTGACTGCGGCACGTTGCGCGTAGCGGGGCCAGTTGGCCACCGCCTCCCGCACCCTCGCTATGGCACGTTTCGCCAAAGCGCGATTGACGCCCTGGCGGCGGGCCACGGCCAGGAAATCCTCGTCGACAATGGCCTCGCGTTTGCGATTCACGCTCATCTGGTGCCTGCTGGTGTAGTCACCGTGGGGATTGAACGCGTAGGTTACGTCGTACGCCGGTCCCAGGCGCCACTCGCCGGCCTTGTTCATCAGGAACGCGATTTGCTTGGTGTGGTCATCGCGGTTGTAGGCGACGACATTGAACACCATGCGCAGGAACAGCTGCTCCCTGGCGACCATCCCCAGCCCGAGCTGGTCGCAGAGCAGGAACGCCTGTTCGTAGGAGGTCGAGCCGGGCACGTTGAAATCGTGGTGGCCGAGGGCACACAGTGTCTGCATATGCAGCTTGTGGCCATCGTCGGTGCGATCGAAACGCCGGGTCATGAAATGCGCCCGACCGTTTTCCTCCAGCAACCGGCAGCGGGTCATTTCGATCCCCGCCTCGACCGCCATCATGTGGTAAGCGTACTCGATGCGACCGTAACCTTTCGGGTCCGCCAGCTCCTTGTCCCGGTTGTTGCTGACCCCGTCGAACTTGAGCAGCCAGTAACTGTAGCCCGGCCCCGCGTCGATCTGGCCGGAGCGTACGTCACCCGTCGCTTCATTCCAGGCGATGATCGCCTTGGCGCGCGCCCCGCCGGCAGAGGTGCCCACCGCCAGGATCTTGCCGAGTCCCGCCACGTTGCCCGCCGCGTCCTGCGGGTCCAGCCGGAATCGCTCCGACTCCCGCAGCGCCAGCACTTTCGACGACAGCGCCACCAGCTCCTCGATATTGAGCGAGATGGTTGCGGGCTGCTCCTGCTCGATCACCGGGTGGTACTCCAGCGCGCCCATGCCGCGTTGCCCCACGTACATCAGGCGCTGCACCGGGTTAAACGTAGCGGGCGCCCGGCCCGACTCCGCCAGCCACTGGTCTATCAGGCTGTTGCCGAACTTGTCCGGGAGCGAGTCCGCCAGCATGCCGGGCAGCCCCCGGAACGTCTCCCGATTGAGGGAGGGGAAGGCAAAGGCACCGGGCGACAACGGCATCATCACCGGCGCCAGTTCAATACCGGTTTCCAGGAAGGCCGGGGCATATTCAAAGGCGGCGTACCCGAGGGCCGGGTCCCAGGCCACCAGGCCGACGCTGGCGCCCCACAACCGCACTTCGCTGAACGTTACTTCCGGTCTTCCGGCCATTGCACATTCACCGCCCCGGCCACGCGAGTGCCGGTGGCCTGCGGTTCCGCCCTGCGGGAACGGCGGACCCGCCGCTTGCCCGGCGCGGGCCGGGACGCACCCCGCGGCACCCGGGGCGCACCGTCGGACGCAAGCGCTTCGCGCGGTTTTTTCAGCCGGGCCACGGTGAGCCCCGCTTCCGCCAATCGCGCGTAGGGTGAAAAACCCGCGAGGGCCAGCGCGTCCATCACCCCGTCCAGTTTCCCCAGGCACCCGAGCACTTTTACCAGCACATCAGACCCCACCACCTCCCCGGCTTCCAGCCGCTGCAGGGTGCGATGGGACACGCCGGCCTCATAGGCCAGTTCGGTCTGTTTCAGCTGCCGGGCAATGCGCAGTTCCGCGACGCGCGCGCCCAGAGCCTGTAGATGTCCATCTGTCATGACTTTAAACGTCTTTTATTACGCTTTAAATGCGTTAATGGTAATTATACGCTAATTATGGCGCTTAATAGTCCATTAATATTAAACGACTTATATAACGCATTAGAAGATTATAGACGTTTAAAACGTTGTTTATAGCGCTTTAAACGTGTTTATTTGGCATCATCGTCTGGATAGGGGTCCCGCGTCCTGCCCGGGTTGGCGTTGTAGCGTGCGTCGGCACCGGCGACCCGGCCGCAGCGGTTACAGTGCTGTAAAGGCGCGGCCGTGCCGTGCAATACTTGACGCCGCCGACAAGGGCGTCGGGTCGGCAACGCCGCAGGCGTCCGGAAATGGCGATAACGCACCGAGCAGTGGAAGACGACAGATGATAGCGTGGACAGAACAGCAGCAAATGATCAGGGGCATGATTCGCGATTTCGTAGAGAAGGAAATCGTGCCACACATAGACGACCTGGAGTACAACGGCCTGCCGCCCTACGACATCCTGCGCAAGCTGTTCAAAACTTTCGGCATGGACGAACTGGCCGGCGCCAACTTTGACCGCCAGATCGCCAGGGAGGAAGCGATCGCCAGGGGCGAGCAGGTGGAGCAGCCGGCAGCCACCGCGGGCGTCGATGGCAAGGTCACGGAGGAGGCGCTGGACGCGGCCGCCATGGGGATGCTGCCGATTATTGAAATCAGCCGTCACTGCCAGGGCCTGATCACGGCGATGGGCGTGTCCGTCGGACTCACCGCCGGCGCCATCATGTCCAAGGGCAGCCTGGCGCAGAAAAAGCAATATGCCAGGGACCTGCTGACACTGAAGAAAGTCGGTGCCTGGGCCATCACCGAGCCCAACTCCGGCTCGGACGCCTTCGGCGGCATGAAGTCCACCGCGCGCCGCGACGGCAAGGGTGGCTATATCCTCAACGGCAGCAAGACCTATATCACCAATGGTCCCCATGCCGATACGATCGTCTTCATCTGCCGCCTCGAGGACGATGGCGTGAGCGCCCGCGACCGGAAGATCGTCTCGTTCATCCTCGACTCCGGCATGCCCGGGTTGGAGCAGAGCGCGGCCTTCAGGAAAATGGGCATCGGCTCATCGCCCACCGGCGAGTTGTTTCTGGCGGACGTAAAAGCGGGGCCGGAGCGCCTGATGGGCGAGTCGGAGGACGGTTACGGTCGCTCAGGCGCCAAGTCCACCTTCAGCGCGGAACGCTCGGGCGTGGCCGCGATGGCGCTGGGCCTGGTGGAGCGCGCGCTCGAGTTGTCACTGGAATACGCCAGGACCCGGGTGCAGTTTGACCAGCCCATCGGCAACTACCAGCTCATCCAGTTGAAGCTCGCGAAAATGGAAGTGGCGCGCCTGAACCTGGAAAACCTGGTATTCCGCTATATTGAAACCCGGGCCGCGGGTAAGGACCTGACCCTCGCGGAGGCGTCGGCGATGAAGCTCTATGCCGCCCAGGCCGCCATGGAGGTGACCACGGAGGCAGTGCAGGTGTTCGGCGGCGCAGGCTATATGCGCGAAACGCGGGTGGAACAATTGATGCGCGACGCGAAGATCCTGCAGATTTACGCCGGCACCGACGAAATGCAGATCGTGGCCATCGCCAGGGATTTGCTGGGCAGGGCCTGATAACACCCTCGAGCGGCGCAGTCAGATCATCGGCAGACGCCGCGGGACCACTGTCCCGTCGGGTTCGGGACACCCTGTCCTGCTCGCGCGCGGCGCAGGCCCGGACAACGCGCTATGCCTGCATGTGGCAGCAAGGGTCGGGAAGGGACAACCGGTGAACAGGCGATTACCCAGATGAGCAAATCTCGCGGGAACACCGTGTCAAGAACACTGCGCAAGGGGACCAGGTTCCTGTGGGCAAAGGAATCGCCGACGCACCTGGAATCCATTCGCCTGTTCGAGCTGGCGTTCGCGCGGCACGCGTTTCCGCGCGGCGGCGCCCTGCTGGAAATCGGTGCCGGTACTGGCTGGCAGGCCCACACTCTGCAGGCATGGGGTTTCGCGGTCGACGCCATCGACCTGCCGACCAGCAACTACAGGGAGAGCCGAATATTTCCGGTGGTCGACTACGACGGCCATCACATCCCCTTCCCGGACCAGACGTTCGACGTGGTTTTCAGTTCCAACGTGTTGGAACATATCCCGCACGTGGAAGCATTCCAGCAGGAGATTCACCGGGTACTGAAACCGGGCGGTGTCGCGGTGCACATATTGCCGTCCAGTACCTGGCGCTTCTGGACCAATATCAGCCACGTACTCAAGTCGTGGAAAATCCCGGAAATTCACGGCGAGCACGCGGACAATGCGCTGCATGAAATCGCCCTGTTCCGCCGCCGCTGGTGGCGGCAATTGTTCGAGCGAACCGGCTGGGAGATAGTCGCGGTGAAGCGCTGCCCACTCTTCTATACCGGTCGCTCTATCATGGGGCAACGAATCGGCATCGGCGCCCGGCAGCGCCTGGGCCGCATCCTCGGCGGCTCCACCAACCTGTTCGTACTGCGGGCAGCGCGGACCTAGCCCACACCGGCCACCGGCGTGCTTTTCACCGGGCCGAAGGGTATTAACTTGGTCATTTCGGTGACCTCAGCCAGGTCACTCAGCGAGGACAACATATTCCGGAACGCCGCAGTCGCGCAGTGGGCGTTGTAGGCGTCCTCGGATGCGTAGAGGTCGTAGTAGATAAACGTGTCCGGGTCATTCTCGGCGGTGTGAAAGATATAGACCGGCACGCCCTCTTCCGCGGCGGTGGTCTCCTGCATGGTGCGATTGAGCGCGATCAGCGCATCGCGCTTGCCCGGTTTCGCCCGGAGTCGGGTTATGAATGCGAACATGCCTGCCTCCTAACGGAAAAAATATTCGCTCATGGGTACAGACACCATGTGGTTGAAATCGCAGAAACCCGGCAGTTCCCTGAGCATATCGGCGACTGCCTGCTCGGAGCCGAAGTAACGCCGGTTATCGGTGAAATCCGCCAGTTCCCGAAAGTGCTCGGACACGATGGCCCGGTAGGGAGGTGCGCCGGTGGTCAGGGGTCGCGCCACGGCATGGCGCACATAGGACCAGCGGCGCGGGTGCAAATCAAAGGACGAGGTTGAATGTACAACCTGCCAGTTGTGATAGAACTCGTCATCGGTCACGTTTTCCGGTTTGCCGTTAGCGCCGAACTGGGTGATGCCGGGCCGGCGCTCGCCGCCCTCCCACACGGGGTCGAAGTCCTGCAGCACCGACTCCGTCACCAGGTAACCGGTGATGGAATGGCACGTTTCGGACAGGCACGCCTCGATCGGCGCTCGCCGGTCGAGGCAGTCCTGCCACAGTGCCACCGCCGCCGACATGGACTGCCAGGGCCGATCAGGCGGCCGGGCGCTTGCGCTTCCATGACGGGACTCATGTCGGCGACATTGACCGTGATCTGCGAAGCGCCGAGGGCACGCAGCTGCGGCACCACAGTGGCCAACAGCGTATCCCGGAATGACGCCATGGTGACGGCAGCGGGCTGTTGCAACAGGTAGATGCTCTTTTCCATCGGCTACTCCAGCCCGCCCCGGTAGAGCTTCCCTGGCCCGCGCCTTGAGGCCCGCGGCGCAGTCATTGAAACCCTTCTCGACCTGCCTGCCCAGCTGCTCGATCATCGGCCCGGCGAATTCTCCGCTGAACTCGTCGATGCTGAAGTAGCGGCAACTGGTGGCGTCAATGGGCTCGATGCGCTGGGTGCGGTCGGCGTGAATCGGGTCGCCGGGTTTATTTTCCATCGACCACACTATCGTGTGGGGCGGGTCGATCCGGGTGATGTACTCCACCTGTTGCTGCAAACCGTTGCCCATGTCCACCTGCATCTCCAGCGGCGCACCCATCACCAGTTCGCCCTTCATACCAGGACAAAAGGAATTCCACAGGCCGTAGTTGGCAAAATCCACGATGACGTCCCACACGACTGCAGCGGGTGCGTTGATGATAATCTCCTCGCTGGAGACGCTGTTCTCGGTAATCACGTTCTCACCCTCCGCCCATCCCACAGAAAGCGGCTGCTGGGCCGCGCCGTTCAGTTCGCGTAGCTGACGCCGCCATTCACGCGCCAGACCTGCCCGTTCACCCACTCGCCGTCATCGGACAACAGGAAGGCCACCGCCCCGGCGATATCCTGCGGAGCGCCGTGGCGCGGGCTGTGCGAGCCCCTGAGCGCCCAGTCCTTCATCTCCTGCGTCATGTTGGCATCCATCTGTTCGGTCAGCACAAAGCCGGGGGATACCGTATTGCAGCGAATACCCTGGCGACCCCACTTGCTGGCCACGTGTCGGGACAGTGCATTGACCCCCGCCTTGGACGCCGCATACGCCGGTCGCTCCGGCTCACCGATCACCGCGGCATCCGAGGAGGTCAGTACCAGCGCGCCGCCGCCCTGTGCCAGCATGTGCGGCAATACGGCCCGCAGCACCAGCGCGGTGCCGATCACATTCACCCGCAGGGTGCGCTCCCAGAGGGCGCTGTCATTGCTGAGGATATCGCCGTCCACCAGTACCGCCTGCAAGTCGGCCACGTTGGCAAACACGCCATGCAGCCTGCCGAAGCACGCCAGTGCGGACTCCACCAGCGCATTGATAGTGGCCTCGTCGGCCTGGTCGTAATACCAGGCCGCGACTTCCGCACCGGTGGCGCGCAATTCCTGCGCCAGGTCTTCCGCCGCGGCGAGATGGTAATCGCCGATGCCCACCCGGGCGCCCTCCGCGCACAGCCGCCGGACGGTGGCCGCCCCAATGCCGGTGGCGCCGCCGCAAACCAGTACGGCTTTACCCTGCAAATTTTTCATGTCGTATTCCCGAGTATCGCCATCGCCATGTGGGAGACCGCGGCGACGATTGAGTAGCGCAGACGAATATGCAAGTATCCATACCCGGTGGCGCAATATCCAGCGCGATCAGCCCGAAGCTGTCCAGAGAACTGAACCGCCATGAGAATCCTGCGCTTTCTGTGGTACAGACTGACCGCAGTCATCAGCACACTGCTTTTGCTGGTCGTGCTGCTCGCGTTATTTATCGGCTACCGGCTGGCCAGCGCGGGGCAACACGATGACCAGGACCGGCTGCAGGGCAAACGGGACTACCTGGCGCAGATCACCCGGCAGCGACACACCACCCGGTCCGCGCCCAATATCGTCTTCATACTGTACGATGACCTGGGCTACGGCGACCTCGGTGCGGGCGCGCGGGGCAGCCACATGATCGCCACGCCCCACATCGACAAGCTGGCCGCGGCAGGGGTGGTCCTCACGGATTTTTACGCCCCGTCCCCGGTGTGCACCCCTTCCCGAACCGGCTACCTGACCGGGCGCCTGGCGCCCCGGGCGGGACTTCCCAATGTGGTTTTCCCGACCGGCAGCCTCAAGGAACTGGTGTTCAGCACCCTGACGGCGCCCGCCGCCAACACGCGACTTCCATCAGAAGAGATCACCCTCGCAGACCTGCTGCACGCCGCCGGGTACGCCACCGGGATGGTGGGCAAGTGGCACCTCGGCGACCGCAGCCCGTCACTGCCCAACGACATGGGGTTTGACAGCTACTTCGGCGCCCTTTACAGCAACGACATGGAACCCTTCGCACTGTATGAAAACCGCGCGATCGCGGTGCCGGCGCCGGCCGACCAGCGCCAGCTGACGCAGCGCTACACCGAGGCGGCCACCCGGTTTATCGAGCAGCACGCGAACGAACCTTTCTTCCTCTATTTCGCCCACAATTTCCCCCATGACCCGCTATCCGTCCGGGAAGAGCGCAGCGGTCGGTCCAGGGCCGGGCTTTACGGCGACGTGCTGGAGGAAATCGACGACAGTGTGGGCGCGATCGTCGCGACCCTGCAACGCACCGGCAATTTCGACAACACGCTGGTTATCATCACGTCTGACAACGGGCCATGGTTTCTCGGCAATGCCGGCGACCAGCGCGGCCGCAAGGGCAACACGTTCGAGGGCGGGATGCGTGTCCCTTTCATCGCCCACTGGCCCGCCGCGATTCCGCCCGGCCGGACAGAACAGGCCATGGCCATGGGTATCGACCTGCTGCCCACCGTGCTGGAACTGTTACAGCTGCCGCCGCCGCCCGATCGCCTGCTCGATGGCCGCAGCCTACTGACCGTGCTGACACGGGGCGGTCCCTCGCCCCACGACTACCTGTACTACTTTGCCGGTGAAACCCTGTTCGCGGTGCGCGACCAGCACTTCAAGTACCGGGGCGCGGCCGGGGTATTCTACGGCACCGACGAGATGCCTGTTGCAGGGGCAATTCCCCAGAAGGAATGGCTGTTTGACCTCGACGGAGACCAGCGTGAATCCTACGATACCTCCGACCGGAACCCGGACGTACTGGCGCGCCTGCGCGCCGCCTTCGATGCAAAGCAACGTGAAATGGCGGAGAATACACGCGGCTGGCAGTAATCTCTTCCCGGAAACCGGTTACACTGGCGCGGCGGCTGGCCAGGGCTTCCACCGGCCACCGCGGGGCACGCGGCGTTCGGCCCAATCCGCATTCGAAACATTGGAGATGGAGGATTGATTGTTATGAAATATTCGGTCGTTGCGGGCCTGCTGGCGGCCCTGTCCCTGGTCGCCTGTGAAAGCACGCCCCAGCTACAAACCGGTAAGGACGCCGAGGTGATCGAGGGCAACCTCGTGCGCGTCGACAATACCAGCGCCAAGATGGTCTATGTCGACCCGGAAGCGGATTTCAGCAAATACAAGGCCATACAATTGGCGCCATTGGGCGTGGACAACGTAGAGATCGTGCAGCCCACCGCCAACACCCTGCTCACAGGAAATCGCAAATGGGAACTCACCGATACCGATAAACAGAAACTGCAGCGGGACTTCCAGCAGGCGATGACGAAGCAGTTGTCCGACAAAGGCGGCTTTACCCTCGTCGATACCCCGGGCGACAACGTATTGCGCGTATCCGCGATGCTTACCCGTATCGCTCCGCCGCTCCGAAGGACGACAATCGCTCCAGACCCGTCGGGCGTGACAAGGTATTTTCGCAAGGCGCGGGCAAACTGGATATCGCCGTTGTATTCAGTGATTCCGAGACCGGGGAGGTACTGGCGCTGGCCAAGGACTCCAGGTCCGGGTCTTCGCAGTGGGGAGTCAACAACAGCCTGACCAACGCGGCGGAGGTGCGCCGGGTATTCAACTCCTGGGCCTCGCAGATACGCGCGCAGCTGGAGCGTATACAACGCAAGAACGAGACGGGTCCCACGGAGTAGGCTGGCAATGCAACTGTGGCGCTTCCTGCTTCCTCGACACTGGGCTTTACCCTGAAGAATCTCGTGCAGGGGGTCATCGACAATATCAGGGGTGCATCCCCGCGACCGGTACAGGCAGCCCGCTATGTCGCGCAGCACGCGCCCCGGCGACCCGGACGACGTGCTGCGAATCCTGGACCAGTTTGCCCGGCAGGAACGGTGGCTGATGAGTATCGGCCCGGAAAAAGGCCCGCTGTTCCAGGAACTGGCGCAACGCCTGCCCGCCAGGGCCCGCATCCTTGAACTGGGCGCCTACTGCGGTTACTCCTCCATCATGATCGCCCGCGCTTTCGGGCCCAAGGCGACAATTACCTCGATAGAAGTCAATCAGGACTCGGTGACCAGCGCGCGGGCCAACGTCGAGGTCGCCGGGCTGTCGGACCAGATCACCTTCATACACGGTCCCTCCTCCGACATGATCCCCAAACTCAAGGGTCGCTTCGACCTGGTATTCCTGGACCACTGGAAAGACCTGTACAAACCCGACCTGGAACTGATCGAGCAGCGCAAACTGATCGGCCCGGGAAGTATCGTGGTGGCGGACAACGTGGGAAAAATTTTCGCGCCCGAGCGCTACCTGACCTACGTGCGGGGTTGCGGTCGCTACGACTGCGAGAGCCGCGAGGCGACCATCGAGTACACCTCGGTGCCGGACGCGGTGGAGATTTCGGTGTATCGCGGGGGCTAAAGCCGTTAACGACTGCCAAACGCTTCCTTGCTGCCGTTATAGGTCACGATCGCCGCGGCGATGATGTCCGCGTCATACTCGCGCAGCCCACTCAACAGCATGTGCTTTTTGCCCCGCCCGACAATCTCCCCCCCATCCGCCAGGTGAAAAGCCAGTTCCACACTACCGCGCTTGCCGCTGATTTCCAGCGCGTTGTAATCGCCTTCCAGCAATGGCTGCGCAATGTCCAGCCGGTCCAGGTCGATGCTCATGCTCTCGTAGATCACCATGGGGCGCTCGGGATTGATCATCACGTTCTGCTCCGCCAGCAGCGGCACCAGGATATGGGGAAACGTCTGCCCGGAAA
Source organism: Halioglobus sp. (assembly GCA_041395965.1). Taxonomy (GTDB): domain Bacteria; phylum Pseudomonadota; class Gammaproteobacteria; order Pseudomonadales; family Halieaceae; genus Marimicrobium. The sequence goes on along the minus strand of JAWKZM010000030.1, from coordinate 27,203 downwards.
ACTGGACATAGCTGCGGATCAGGTTCTGGATCAGGGGCGCGTCATGGGTCGTCTCTCCGGCGCGCTTCACCCGCAGGTATTCCCGGCCGTCGGTGTCGTTGATGTGCAGTTCGGCGGAGGGCTCCGGCAGTATGAGTTCCACACCGGCAGTCACCATGCCGGAAAAAACGAATTCCATGTGGCGACTCATGCCGTACTTGGACAGGATAATGGCAAACAACAGGTCGCCCGGTATACAGAACCGCTTGGCGTCAACGTCGTGCAGCGGGTTGAAGTCATTCGCCACCTGCTTGGCGAAGTTACTGCCCTGCTCACGCGTGAAGCAGATGCGCCCATGGGGTTCGCTGTAGTACTGATCGATAATCATGGCCGCTGGCGCCATCGATGCTGGAAACGGTGGACGCAGTCTAGCAGGAAATTCCCGGCAAAACGCGCGACGAACGGTTTCAGAAGCGCTGGATGCGCTTGCCCACCACCCTGTCTCGCAGTTTCCAGAAGAGGCTGTCCGGGTTGACCACCGCGATGAAAACCCGGCGCAGGCGATCCTGCGGGCAATCGATGGGGCGCACCGCGTGCCACGCGTGGTCTGTTCGCAACATCAGGGAGCTGTAGTTGCCGATGGAATCACACTCGATAATATTGTCGAACTCCTCCAGCGCCGGGGCCGAATTGAAATCCAGTCGCCCGCCGTCATCCAGCACCAGCGTGGCACCGCCCCAGGCGGGGTTCCAGTCGTCGGTGGAATTGAAATAAAACAGGTGCGAACCGTGCTCACGCCGGGCATCGCAATGCGGGGACACATCCGCACCGCTGGGCGTGTAATGCCAGTGAAAACGAAACTCCACCTTCTTCGCCCCCAGCAGCCGCTCGATTTCGTTGCGATAGGCGTCCGAGCACAGCTCCCCAATGAATTCCTGCCAGGGTTGCGGCACCGGCATATCCGGCGTGTACTCCAGGGAGTAACGGTCGTGTGGCGCCTGCCCGGCACGTCGCTCATAGCCGAACTTCTGCTCGAACAGGTCCAGCGGCGGCATATTGGCCAACAGGTCCTGGAAACCGGATGCCGTCAGCACGCCCTCGCTGTTGAAATAGGGATAGGGCTTGATCGCCAGGAACTCCTCCCGACCCAGGTTGCGCAGCTTGTCGATATTCAGGTACTTCATGCGGCTCTCACTTGCAGGTCGGGGGTACGATCCAACACCTCGAAGGCGTCGTGGCGCACGTGATTCTTGCTCATTTCCTCGCGCACCAGTTGCTCGCTGACATGGCCGTTGCGCAGGCACTCTTTCAGCAGGCCGAAGAAGAACTCCTCCTGCCGCCGGTCCGGGTGTTCCCGGTAGCGTCCGAGCAGGCCGTATTCACCAAACACCCGGGCGCGCAGCCGGTTGGCAGAGGCCAGCAGCGGTTTGTCCTTGAACTTGTCGGCGGGGGTGTAATCCACCGGCAACCCGGTCTTCCAGGGCTGGGTCTTGCGCTTGGTATTGTGCAGCAGGCGCGTGTTCTCATCCAGGTGGTCGAAGTCGTTCCAGCAGTCCTGTAGGTAGCCGATGTTGGCCGGGTCCTCGTAACCCAGCACCATCCACTCCTTGTAATCCTTCTCGAAACGGAACAGCTGGTCGAACTCCTTCTCGGCGTCCCAGTGGCGCAGCCGGGCGCAGTCCAGCAGCATCACGCTGGTGGCGACTTGCGCGCGCTTGTCCTCCCTGTTGGAGCGGTGCCGCCCCATGACGGCGGCGCCCCGCATATCCATCTGCAGCAGTTCATAAACGTCACCGGCGGCGAATACGTCCGGGTCGGTGACCACCGCGCGGCCCTGCCAGTCCATCAGCTTCGGCGGCAGGAAACGCAGCGGGGTGAAGGATTGCAGGTCCGCCATGTGCCAAACCCGGTGAGTACCACCGCGCAGGAACACCTGCCCCTCCCGCGCGCCCAGGAAGGCGTGATCCCGTGTATGGATGAACTTCACGTCAAACTTGTCGGCGTGGGCCGAGTTGCGGCGGAATGAGTACTCCGCCACCAGGGCGCCCAGCCACTGCCGTTCATTGGTGTGGATGAAGACGCACTTGTTGCTCACGGGACCTCTCCCTGCTCGGCGCTGGTATAGCCAAATACCGGTAGCAGGCGGGAATCTACCATGGCGTCCAGCTCCGTCACTTGATCGTCGTCAAAGTAGTCCCGATAGCCGCCGACCTTGGCCTTGCGCACCTTGAATGTATTGGGGTCGTTCACGTCCTTGGCCTGTACCCGGCTGCCGCTGCGCCAGAAATAGTTCTCCTGTTCCTTCTTGCGCAGGTTTTCCACCGACGCGAATTCCGCCGTATCCTTCAGGTAACCGGGATTGGCTTCCAGTCCGAGAAATTCGACTATCCGCGCCATCTCCCGCTCCGGGTGGGTGCGCAGGTCCTCGTAGCGAACCACCAGCAGGTGGCGGATATTCGGCAGCTCCCGCGCCCAGTCGTTCATGAATTCGATTATGTGCGACAGCCCCTGATTCGGATCCTTGACGAAATCGTAGACCGAGATGTCAGCCTCGTGGGCGGGATATTTGTTCATGGCCTTTTTTTCCGGCCGCATGCGGTACTTCCACTGGAAAAACTGGGACACCGCCACGTCGATGGGATTGCGCACCAGCAGGATGGTCTTCTTGTTATAAAAATCCTTTTTGGAATCCACGTTGCCGGTGTAGCCGCGCAGGTAATTGTCGTGGGTGAAAAAAATCCGGGGAATGTCCTTGTTGAGCCGAGAATAATTGTCAAAACCCATCAATATATTGTCGGGCAGCTTGTACACCAGCTGGTAGTACCGGGAGATCATGACCCGCACCCAGGTGCGCCCGCTCTTGCCGTAGGAGGCGAAAATGTACTGGCACTGGTTGTACTTCCAGAACTCTTCCCTGCCACGGCGCCAGCGCTGCAGCTGGTGCGCCTGCGCTGCGGGCAAAAATACCGAAATCGCGCGGACCAGCCACTTGATTAGGCGCTTCACGATCATGTGCATGCAGATTTCCCCTGATCAGGGCCGGACGAGCCGCGAAGGGTATAGGATGAACCGGCCACGCTCAAGATTGGGTGGTATTTTTAACGGCATTCGCCCTGTCCCAAGCAATTGATATTGCTGAAAAATGGGAAATTTTACGGTCTTCTGCCCGACGGCTTGCGGTATCATGCACACGCCCTGCCACCGGTTTATCGCCACCGCCACTGGCATGTATCGCCCCGGGGCGGGCCGCGTGCCGGTCTTTCTTCTCCAACTACTCTGGTCAGACAGTATGGCAACACGCTACACCATCCCTCTTCTGTTATGGCTCCTGTGCCTGGTGCCCGCCGGCATAAGCCACGCAGCCGGGAACGTGCTGCCGGAGTTACCCGACTGGCAGGTGCTGGAGTTCGAGGAGAAGGCGTTCTGGGCGACGGCCCGCTCGCGACTGGAGATTGTCCCCGTACCCGATGACCCGGCGCTCTGGGAGCTCGACGTGCTCAGTTCCGTGGTCGCCAACTCGGAACAGATCAAGGTGCGTTTCGATCCCGCCACCGGGCGCGCGGTCACGCGCTCACGATTGAGTCGGGGTAAGGAACAGCGCGTGAAGTCCTATGAATACCAGGCCACTTTTATCCTGCGCAAGCGCCGCAATCCCGCCGCTGATCCGGCGCTGCCTCCCGATCAGTGGCCGGTCGCCAGCAGCAGGAAGGTGCGCTACCCGCCCCTCGAGGGCGACGCCGTGGTGACCAGTCCCTACATGCTGGTACTGCTTGCGCAGCGGTTGCAGGCGCAGGGTGAGGATCACACCCTGAACGTCGTGGTGCACACGGACCTGAACTTCTACCAGGTGCGCCTGACCAGCGGCAATGGCATACCGATCGATGTGAATTACCAGGTAAGCGGGGGGGAAACGGTGCGCGGCAGGCATGAAACCCTCGCGGTGGCGCTGCAGGTCACTCCGGTCGCACCCGCACCCGAGGAGGATGATTTCAGCCTGCTGGGCCTGCAGGGGGATATCATCCTGTTCTTCGACCGCGATTCCGGATTGCCCGTGCAGGTGCGCGGCGTGGCGCCGCGCATAGGCAACACCGAGATAAACCTCAAATCCGTCACCATGAGGGAAGCCGGGCAGTGAGGCAGCCGGCCGGTCCGGTGGGCCTGATCAGCAACCCTGCCAGCGGCCACAACCGCGACCACTTTGCCGCTATCCGCGCGCGCCTCGGGCAGACACCCGGCCTGCACCACTGCATCACGGACAGCCCGGCGGACATCCGGCCGGCCCTGGAGCAACTGGCGGCCCTGCACGTGGAGGTACTGGCGATCAACGGCGGCGACGGCACGGTTGCCGCCGTCCTCGGCGAGTTACTGGAGTCGAAGCTGTTTAACCGGCTGCCACTGGTCGCCCTGCTGCCGGGCGGCACCGCCAACATGACCGCCGGGGACATCGGCGTCCGCGGGTCACTGGAAACGGCCGTATCACGCTTCTGCCAGTGGTGCGCCGGCGACCGGGAGTCGCCGGGCACCGTGGTTCGGCGCGCCCTGCTGCGGGTGGTCATCGGCGACGAGGGTACGCCGCACTACGGCATGTTTCTCGGCGGCGGGGCGGTCATTCACGGCACCGAGTACGCCCACAAGGAAATCCACTCCCGGGGCCTGCGGGACGATTTCAGCCTGGCGCTGGGCACCCTGCGCACCGTGTGGGGGGTGCTGCGCGACGATCCCGCATTCAACCGGCATGTCGCCATCACGCTGGCCCTGGACGACGGCCAGCCGGCCCCCTATGACACCCTGATTCTCGCCGTCAGCACCCTGCAGCGCCTGGCCTTCGGCATGCGCCCGTTCTGGGGCAGCGAGCCCGGCGCTATCCGTGTGACGCTGATGGAGCAGGGTTGCACCCGCTTCGCCCGCACGTTTTTCGCCATCGCGCGCGGCCGCCCCAACCGCAACGCGGTGCCGCACAGCGGTTACCACAGCCACAATGCCGGCCGGGTGAGGCTGGAGATGGCGGGCAAAATCAATCTGGACGGTGAGCTGCTGGAGGTGGCCGGGGCGGCGCACATCAGCGCCAGCGCGCCGCTCGAGTTTTTGCGGCTGTGAGCGCTTACCCCGCGGTGGCCGGGCCCGACCCGAGCAGCGATCCCACGCTGGCTGCCATGCTGGGACAATTACAGGCGCGTCACCATGGCGCCATCTGCTGCATGCTGTTGTACGGCTCATGCCTGCGCAGCGGCGATATCTACGACGGCCTGCTGGACCTGTACCTGATCTGCGACAGCTACAGCGCCGCCTATCGCCGCCCCCTGCTGGCCGCCGCCAACTGGTTACTGCCGCCCAATGTCTTCTACGCCGAGCAGCCCCCGGTGCCGGGCGCCCCGGGCGGCAAGACGCTGCGCTGCAAGGTCACGGTTATCAGCTTGCCGGATTTCCAGCGCGGCTGCTCGCCATCCTGGTTCCAGTCCTACCTCTGGGGTCGCTTTGCGCAGCCGACGCGTATTCTGCTGGCACGGGATGCACAGGTACGGCGGCAGGTCGAGGCGGCGCTCACTGGCGCGGCCCGCACACTGCTGGGTAACGCGCTGCCCGCGCTGCCCGCTGAGGGCAGTCTCGACCAGCTGTGGGAGGGGGCACTGGCCCTGAGCTACGCCACGGAACTGCGCACGGAGCGCAGCGGCCGGGCGCAGGAACTGGTGCAGTCCTCCCAGGACTTCTACCTCGCCCTGACCCGCTGCCATGCGGACCGGCTGGGCTGCGACTTCACTCTGGCCGAGCAGGGCGGGGCGTGGCGCTACCGCAGCGGGATCACCGTCCTGCGCCGTCGCTCCAGCGCGCTGGCCTGGGCAGTGCGCCGACTGCAGGGCAAACTCCTGTCGATTCTGCGCCTGGTGAAGGCGCTGTTTACCTTTGAAGGGGGCCTCGACTACATCGCCTGGAAACTGGAGCGCCACTCCGGGGTGGAGGTCCGTATTCCCGACAGGGTGCGGCGCGCGCCGCTCATCCACCTGTGGGGCTTTTTCTGGGGTCTGTACCGCCGCGGCATCTTCAAGTAACGACGCTCCCGTACACCCGCCAGCGGGCGTGCCGGGAGCGCGGGCGCGGCACCCTGTCGTGCCCCGCCATTTTAGCGGTATCTAATTGATTTTATTTAATTTTACCGAATATCCCCGGAACTATCCGACGTCCCGGACCGGCGTCCCTGACGCGTGCTGGCCGGTGCTCTGCGCGCACGCGCGGGCCGCCCATACCGCGAACTATTCACGCTCCGGGCAGCGCCCCGAAAATGGAAAAAGCGGGCGCATTCCCGTATAGTTCCCAACCAGAATAAGCCACCACGCGACAGCCCTGCAAACCCATGAAAGCCTGCGTATTTATCCAGACTAATCACAAGCAGATTACCGGCGCGATCGTCGCCGAGCACGCGCTGCGACGCTATTCAGGCAACAACGACAAGTTCGATGTGCAGATCATGGACACCCGGGACTACCCGTTTTTCGCCGCCCGGGAAGGACAGGAATACCTGCGTGACGGGGTAAAGCGCACCTGGCTGAACGATGACCTGCAGTCCTTCACCCCCACCCGCTTCATGCCCCCGAAGCTGATGGGCTACGAGGGGCGCGCCGTGGTGATCGACCCGGATATCTTCGCCACCGCCGACATCTGGGAGTTGCTCAGCCGCGATATGCACGGCAAGGCCATCCTGTGCCGGATGCGTTCGGGCCCCAAGGGGCTGATCGACAAGTGCATGGCCAGCAGCGTCATGCTGCTGGACTGCGCCGGGCTCACCCACTGGGATGCGCAGAAGAAATTCGAGGCCATGTTCGATTTCACGCAGGACTACCAGCCCTGGATATGCCTGAAGGAAGAGGACCCGGAATCCATCGGCTTCTTCGAGACGCACTGGAACGACTTCGACAAGTTCACCCTGGAAACCAAGCTGCTACACACCACCCGGCGCAAGACCCAGCCCTGGAAGACCGGCCTGCCCACCGACTGGCGGCCCGCGGAACGTTTCCGCCTGTTTCCACCCGCGGCCTGGGTGATGCGCGCCCGCCGCAAACTGTTCGGCGAGTACGCCTTCCTGGGCAACTACAAGCAACACCCCGACCGCAACCAGGAGCTGTTCTTCTTCGGCCTGCTCAAGGAATGCCTGCGCGAGGGCAAGATCAGCGAGGAGTTCCTGCGCCACGAGATGGCGCAAAACCATGTGCGCCACGACGCCCTGGAGATCCTGGCAAACACGCCGGACCTGCCGCCAGCGCCACAGCATCCGCTCAGTGCGGTATCACGAGCCGCCTGACCGCCCGCGCCGCGCGCTGTAATTCCTCTGTCGCCACCGAACCCGCGGCCCGGTTGGGAGGCGATCGGTCGATACCCGCCCGCAACGCCCGCGCCGCGGCGGGGAGCATGGCCGGGACCAGCCACTGCGCCCGGCCCGCACCCACCAGCGCGTTCTGGATGTTACCCACGTCACGGCGCAAGCGCGTGGGAGCAAAGCGCATGGCGAGCCTGTGGCTGAGCGGCTTGTAGCGATAATTGTGCGCCAACCTCCACCACCGCGCCGCGCCATCACCGACGTCGAAAATGAACAGCGGCCGCCCGGTATCCGCTGCCTCCCCCAACATGGACATGGATTCGCCCGTCACCACGAAGGCATCCGCCAGCGCCAGCAGGCCCCTGTAGGGATTGTCCGTCCCACTGCCCCAGCGGTAACAAAAATGCGGCTCAGGCAGCTGCGCCTGCAGGGCATCACCGGCGGCGCGCGGAGTCCGGGGGCTGTCCGTGGCCAACACCGACCCGCCGGCGGCGCCGGCCAGTTCCCCGGCCAGCGCCCCGAGCCGCCGACCCTTGTCGGCAGTCATTACGAAACGACCGCTGTCGCCCCCCAGTAATACCCCCACCCAGGGACGGGGCAGGTGGGCAAAGCGCGCGCGCCACTGTTGCGCCGCCTGCTGGCCGGCTTCCGGGGAAACGCGGTGCAGGGGCAGGCTGTTGTGCACGGTATTCGCCTGCTCGGGGAGGAAATACTGCGGGGTGGTAATGACGAGATCCCAGCTGGACAGCGCCGCCCAGGGACGCCCGATGTGCACCAGCCGCGACCTGCCGCCGGACTGCCGTTGAATCCAGCGCGCCACGGGCTCATTCCGGCGCCCCGCCGAAATCACGACATCCGGCCAGGGCGCCTCCAGCGCGCTGGAGCGCGCCCGGTCGATGCCTGCCAGCGTCACGCCGCTGCCCAGATGACACCACAGCTCCCAGGGTCGGGCGCAGATGTGCTTCTCGACGTAACCCCAGCCCAGCTCTTCCGCCAGGGCGAGCACCTGTGTGTTGTCGCCCGCCTTCCTGCCGAGCAGGCACCAGACTGTGATAGATCCCGCGCCCACCCGTCTTCCTCGTTACCCTGATAGCAACCCGCGGTGAATCACCGGCGAGGGCTGCTCCAAAAATTGCCAAAGCCAGCCGTTTGTGGATGTGCCTGCTGGCGGTAAACTATCCCACACATTACTCGCGAGAAGAAATTTTTGAAGCCCACTGTCTTCATACACACCAACGACAAGCAGATGCTGGGCGCGCTGGTCAGTCGCTATACCCTGCGCAAGCGCTCGGCGCACGCCGATGCATTCGACGTGAAGTTTGTCGAAGTGAAGCACTATCCCTGTATGCTGGAACGGGGGGGAAAGCTGTACCGCCGCGACGGGGAAATGCGCCCGTGGCTGAACGACGACCTGCAATCCTTCACGCCCCTGCGCTTCACGCCCCCGGAACTGATGAACTACGCAGGCCGGGCCGTCGTCATGGACCCGGATATTTTTGCCATCGGCGACATCTGGGAGTTGTTGCAGCGCGACATGGCCGGCGCGGCGATCATGTGCCGCCCCAAGTCCGGGCGCAAGGGCCGCAAGGGCGCCTTCGCCAGCAGCGTGATGCTGCTGGACTGCGCCAAACTCCGGCACTGGCAGTTTGAGCGCGATTTCGCGGAGATGTTCGAGCCGGTCAAGCGCGATTACATGGACTGGGTGTCGCTGAAACTGGAGGACCCGGCGACGATCGGCCTGTTCGAGAACGAGTGGAACGATTTTGACAACCTGACCGAAAAGACCAAGCTGCTGCACAACACCAAACGCAAGACCCAGCCGTGGAAAACCGGGCTCAGGATCGACTATCGGCCCGCCGACACCTTCCAGCTCTTCCCCCCGCGGCACTGGCTGCGCCGCGGTCGCCGCGCCCTGTTCGGCGACTACAGGTTCGCCGGCTCCTACGACGCCCACCCGGACCCGCGGCAGGAGGCATTCTTCTTCACCATGGTGCGCGAGGCGCTGGAGGAAGGCGAGTTCTCCGAGGCCCAGCTGCGCGACGAAATCGCCCAGGGCCACCTGCGCCCGGACGCGCTGGAACTGATCGGCGCCTGAAACACCAACACACGGCGAGTCCCCCGGGGACCTGGGGGCTGGGATTTTCTCCCCGGTTCGGGGTGATTGGGAAACCGGATCGCGGCACGGAGCGTTGTTGCGGCGAGCGGCGGCGGGGACAGGCCGCCTGCTCAGGGGGCCAAGATATTCGCAGCGGCCTGTCCCCACCCAGCCACAACCTAGTGATAGTTGAACAGGGGGTCCAGCGTCTCGGCCAGCCGCCGGTCGATCGCCGCCACCTCCTCGTCGGTGAAATAATCCCGGTAACCGCCGACCTTGGCGCGGCGCACCTTGAAACTGTCGGGATTGTCCTTGTCGCGCGGCATCAGGCGACCGCCGGTCAGGCGAAACTGCTGCGCGCTCTCCATCTTCTTCATATTTTCGTAGGAAGAGTAGTCGACGGCCGCATTGATATGCGCGTCCGTGGCGTCGACCTGCATGAAATCCAGCAGCCGGCGCAATTCCTCCCGCGGGCGGGCGCGCAGGTCCTCGTAACGCAGCAGGTGAAAGTGCTGCAGTTTGTCTGCCTCCCGCGCCCACAAATTGAGATAGTCCGTCACCGCCCGCATACTGCCGCCGTTGTCGCCCATGACAAAATCAAACAGGCTGATATCACTGCCCCGGGGCGGATAGTTATTGATAGCCACCTTGGTGGGCTTGATGCGGAACTTCCACTGGAAGAACTGTGACACGGCGACATCGCGCGGGTCCCGCGCCAGCAGGATGACGCGCTTGTCATAAAATGGCGTTTTTGTCTGCGAGTCGCCGGTGAAATCCTTGATGTAATTGTCGTGCGTGAAGAAGGTTTTTGGCACGGCGTTGTTGAGATTGTGAAAGTTGTCAAAACCCAGCACCGCGTTCTCGGGTAACTTGTACATCACCCGGAATAGGTGGGAGATCATAACGCGCAACCAGGTACGCCCGCTTTTTCCGAACGAGACCACCACGATATCGGCACGCTGCAATTTCTCGAATTGTTCCACGCCGCGCAGTTGCCGCTCCGCCGCGAGAATCTCCTCCTCCGGCCGGCCGCGCATACGCCAGTGCAGCAGCCGCCGCGACAGTTTCTTGCGCCCGGTCTCCCAGCCCTGGCGTAAACTCTGCAGCGCGAGTTTCACGCCGGCTGCTCCCGATAGCCGAACACCGGATCGAGCTGCGCCACCATTTGCTGGAGCTGCTGGCACTGCTCATCCGTGAAGTAGTCCCGGTAACCTCCTACCTTGGCCTTGCGCACCTTGAAGGACTGGGGATTGTCCCTGTCGCCGGGTTTCACCCGGGCGCCGCTGCCTTTGAAAAACTTGTCCTCTTCCATCTTTTTCATATTGTCGTAAGCCGCGAACTCCACCGCTTCGCGCACCTGCTCCGGCGACACCGCTGTACCGGTAAACTCCAGAATCCTGGACAGCACCGCGCCAGGATCTGCGCGCATGTCTTCATAGCGGACCACCAGCACATCCCGCAACTCAGGTATGGCCTGCGCCCAGCCGTTGAAGTAGTCGACAATGCGGGGCACCCCGGCCTCCTTGTCCAGCACGAAGTCCCAGACGTCGATGTCCGCGCCGTGGGGCGGGTAGTCATTGATGAACTTCTTGTTGGGACGCATACGAAACTGCCACTGGAAAAACTGGGAAACCGCCACGTCGCGGGGGTCGCGCACCAGCAGCACAATTCGCTTGCCCTGGAAGTGCGCCTTGGAGTTCCGGTTGCCGGTGTAATCGCGCAGGTAATTATTGTGCGTGAAGAACACCGCCGGCAGCCGCGGGTCGCGTTTCCTGAGGTTGTCAAAATCCAGCAGTTCGGAAGCGTCCAGGTTGCCCTTGAGCTGGTATGCGCGGGACAACATCACCCGCAGCCAGGTGCGGCCTGATTTGCCCCAGCTCATCAGCACCCAGTCGCTGCGCTGCAGTTTCTTGAATTCCTCACGGCCACGCAGCCAGCGCTCGATCTTCTTGCGGCGCGCGGCGGGCAACCAGAAGCAGAGCAGTAAAATGATATGGCGAAGCACGACGCGCGCCTTGTCGGCCATGTGCGGGACCACCTTCGATAACAGACTGAAAAGGCGAGAAATAGTACCGTAAAACACTACTTCCCGCACTAACGGGCAAGCGCGGATTTACCGCACTATTAACAACCTGTGCGGGCGCGCCGCCTTGCCCGGCCACGTAAGGGCAACTAAAATGCGCCGATGTCACTGATCAAACTTGATGCCCTGCGCGCCGCGCAATTGCACACGGACCCCTTCGATTACCTGGTGGTCCCGGGCTTCCTCGACGCCCCGACCCTGGCCAGGGTCAACAGCGATTACCCGGCTATCGATACCGCCGCCAATCACGCACTGGAAAACCTTTCCTACGGTCCTGCCTTTGCAGGCCTGATGGAGGAAATGCGCGGGCCGGTCTTCGCCTCCGCGCTGGGGGAAAAGTTCGACATGGAACTGGCTTCCCTGCCGACCACCGTGACCGTGCGCAAGTTCTGCGAACGCACCGACGGCAACATTCACACCGACCACAAGAGCAAGGTCATTACCGTGCTGCTGTACTTCAACGAGCAGTGGGAACACGAGAACGGCCAGCTGCGGCTGTTGCGCTCGAAAGACGACATCGAGGACTTCGCCGCGCAGGTCCCGCCCCTGGGCGGGACCCTGCTGGCGTTTCGCCGCACCGATCATTCCTGGCACGGCCACACCCGCTTCGTCGGCGAGCGCCGCATGGTGCAGGTGAACTACCTCGACCAGAGCCCGGTGGCGATCGCCGCGCAACGCATCAGCCGGTTCGGCACGCACTTTATGAAGAACGTGCTGCGGATTCGCTGAGCGGTGTCGCTGGAGCAGGTCACAACCCGTTCAGTCTGATGCCGGGTGCCCATTCGCAGGGGACGCGCTGATCACTCACGGCCTCAATCGACCTCCGCTTGGAGTCGCACCTCGATTGTTTATCATGTTGGATGACGTCTCTGTCGGGGCGCGCCCTGATCGCTCAGAAGGCTGGGATATTCGCTCTTCAGGGCGCGCCCCGACAGGGACTCTATCGCAGTCTGTTCGGCATTCACGGGGTAGCCTCGCCGTCGCTCGCCGCTACAGTGCTCCCAACCCGCTCCCTTGCACCAGTGGCTCACGACGCCAGCGGGTTAAAACAGCGCCTCGATCCGTTTGACCACCGCGCCAACATCATCCGGCAACTGCGCCTCGGGTTGCCTGAACGGCTGTCCCGACCACACCGCCAGCCCTTTCTCCACCAGCAGGCGATGAAACGCGCGAAAATCGCGCGTGGCGCACAGCACCTTGAAGACATCCACATGGTAAACGCCCCGGGCCAGCCGGTGGCGCCAGCGATCCCGGCGGGTTTCCTGCCGCGGGTTGAACAACCAGTGCGCCAGGGAGCGCCGCCACTGGTCGATACTGCCGAGCCAGCCGCCAGGCAGGGGAAAGATCGCCAGTGGTTTGTGCAGGTAGATGACCTCGACCATCATGGACACGCTGTCCGCCGTGACAATAAAACCATCGGCGCTGCCGAGCAGGGCGCGGTAAGGGTTGTCCGTGGCATCGGCCCGCCACGCAAAGAACACCGCCTGAGGCGGCAGCTGCCGGCGCAGCACGTCGACGACCTCGGGCGTAGTGCGCCGGCTGGTGGTGACATAGGGCGTGCCGCCGAGTTCGTCGACGATCCAGCGCGCGGTCGCCACGAGGCCGTCCGCCACCTTGCGGTTCATCACGAAGGGGTTGGTCTCGCCTCCCACCAGCATGGCGATGAGCGGCCTGCGTAGCGGTGCGAAACGCTCGCGCCACGCCCGCGCTTCGGCGGCGACATCCTCCGGCTGCACGCGCATCAGGGGCAGCGTGGTCGGCAGGAAATTGCGCATGGGCGGCATCTGGTTTTCCGCGCTGGCAATCACGAGGGAGAAATCGAGCATATGCCCGGACGGCTTGCCCACTAGTACAATCCTGGTTTTGTTGCCGGACTGCCGACGTATCCACAGGGCGACCATGGACGGGCGCCGCCCGACCGTGAGAATCAGGTCGGGCCAGGGGGCCTCGAGGGGGTCGCTGCGACCCAGGTCGAGATGCGCCAGGGAAGGGCGGTAGCGCGGCTTGCCCAGCACGAATTCGGGCCGCATGTGCACGTATTTGTGTTCCACCGGCCAGGGCAGGGCGTCGACGATGGTCTCGACCTGGCCGTTATCGCCTCGCTTGTCACTGAGGATAACCCAGGTACGGGGCGTCACGGTCAGGCGTCCGCGCCGTCCTGGCAGTAGCCCAGTTCCGGCAGGATGTTGGCGCGGACCAGGGCCTCCAGTTCTGCCACCTGCTGCGCATTGAAATCGTCGCGATAGCCACCGACCTTGCCGCGTCGCACCTTGTAGGTGCTGGGGTCGTCGGCATTGACCAGCTTCATACCGCCCTGGCTGAAGGTACCGCTGGTCTCCAGCTTCTGCAGGTTGTCGAAGGAACCCCACTCCACCGCGGCGCGAATTTCGTCCTCACTGAAGCTCTCGCCCATCAACTGCGTGATTCTGAGCAGTGTCGGCACGGGCTGCGCGCGCAAATCCTCGTAGCGTGCGAGCATGCCATGCTCCAGCTCACGCACGTTGCGCGCCCAGGTATTCTCGTACTCGATCAGGCTGGGCAGGCCTATATCGGAATAGCGCACGAATTCCCACATCTGCACCGTGCGCCGGTCGATGGGGTGCTCGACAAAGTGGTTAATCAGCTCCTGCTTGGCGCGGGACTGGCGCTTGGTGAACTGGTGGTACCAGGACACCGCGATGTCGATAGGGTTGCGCGCCAGAAACAGCACCGGCTTGTGTCGCAATGGATTATCCGGGGCGCCGCAGGCCAGCAACTTGCCGACCTCGCCCTCGTAACTGTAGTACGCGTTGGTCGCCGCCAGCCGCGGGATTTCCGGGATCTTGCGGGCAAACTCGTCGGTATTGATCAGCTTCGATTCGGGCAGGTTATAGCGCAGCTGGTAAAGGCGCGAGATCATCACCTTGAGCCAGGTATTGCCGCTTTTCGGGTGCCCAATGATGAGGAAGTTGGCGCGGTGTGCCTTGGCCAGTTCCAGGCGCGCGAGATACTTGCGCCGCAGCGCCACCCGGGCCTGGGCCGGTAACACCTGTGTCGGAATGAGAATCAGCGCTTTCTTGACGCCATCACTCAGATTTAACATGTAGTCCATTGCTCTGTGGAGGTGTGCGACAGCATGCGCAAAGCGTGCAATTATGCGCGAAGCACGCCAAAATAACCAGACGACAGGCGCATCATGTACAATGGCGCCAGCCACGCCACAGGACCAGTACCCCATTGATTATCGACCGCCATATCAGCTGGGAAATCATGCGGCCATTCAGTACTGGACTGGGTCTGCTGGTCCTGGTTTTCATCGGCTTTTCCGCGGCGCGCCAGTTGTCACTCGCCGCCGACGGGCAGTTGGACATGCTGACCGCGTTCAAGCTGATCGGCCTCAATACGCTGATCACGCTGGAAATCCTGCTGCCCTCCGCCTTCTTCTTCTCGGTGCTGTCCGCTGTGGGACGACTGTATCGTGACTCTGAAATGAGCGCGTTTTACGCAGCGGGCGTCAGTCGCGCACGCATCCTCGAGGCAGTCCTGAAGCTGGCGCTGGTCATCGCCGTCATCACCGGTTTGCTGTCCGTTCTCGGGCGTCCCTGGGCCTTCCGTACCAGCTATGCGCTGGAAGCCGAGGCCGCGGCGCAGTTCGACCTGAAGAAGATGTCCGCGGACGAATTCGTCAATATTGACGGCAGCGACTACACCTTCATCGCCCGCGACATCGACCTGCAGAAGGGCCTGCACAAAAACGTCTTCCTGGAGAAAAACTACAATGAACAGGGTCGCTCCGAGATCATCGTCGCGGAGTCCGCCGCCATGCCCACATTAAACCCCGGCCAGGCGACCCGGGCGACCTTTTACAACGGCTACAATTACCTGCTCGACAATTACGGGCGCGAGGACCTGACGCTGCACTTCAAGGAGCTGGTGGTGCAGTTGCCGAACGAGGAGGCCCAGGAAAAATACCGCCGCAAAGCCGAGACCACCCTGAACCTGGCCCAGTCCTCCGACCCCAAGGATGTCGCGGAATATCAGTGGCGCATCTCCACCCCGCTGGCGACCGTGCTGCTGGCGTTGATCGCCGTGCCACTGGCCCGCTCGGCGCCACGCGAATCCCGCATGCGTAACTTTTCCATCGCCCTGCTGGCGTACATCGCCCTGTTCAGCATGGTGAGCGTCCTGCGCACCTTTATCGAGCAGGACAAACTCGCCGCCATTCCGGGGCTGTGGACCGCCTATGCGCTGCAGGCGGTGCTGCTGGTGGTACTGGTCACCCAGCCGAGGCTGAAACGACGATGATCCTGCAGCGCTATATAGGCTCGAACGTGGCCAGGGGCTGGCTGCTGGTAATGCTCGTGCTGGGCGCGGTGTTCGGCCTCATTACGTTCACCCAGGAGCTGGATCGCACGGAGTTGAACTACACCACGCTCGCGGCGGCGCGCTATACGCTGCTGATCCTGCCCAACCAACTGGTAAGCCTGGCGCCGGTGATCGCACTGCTGGGCAGTATCGTGGCGCTGGCGAGCATGGACCGTTACAACGAGCTGACCATCGTCAGCTGCACCGGATTCCCGCCGGCCAAGCTGCTCGCTGCGCTGGCTGTGCCCACCGTGCTGCTGATGGTCGGCCTCTGGGTCTGCATGGAGTACATCACACCGCAATTGCAGCAGTCGGCCGAGCAGGACCGGCAGCGCCTGCGCGATGGCAATACCGGGGTGGATTTCCGGCGGCGGCGTCTGGTCCACCGATGGCAAGCGGTATATTCACCTGGGTAAAATGTCCGAGTCCAACGTGCCGGGAGAAATCAGTCTCTTCGCCTTCGACGATTCCGGGGAACTGGTGCGCGCCTTGTGGGCCAATACCGCCGTAGTCAGCAAGGATCGCACGTGGCTGTTCCAGGACGTGCGCGAGAAATCGCTGGAGAACGGAGAGCTGCGCACCCATACCTACAAGGAGCTGGCAATTCCCAATCTCTGGTCGAGTGACGAACTGCCGACGCTCACCCTGCGCGATGACAGCATGAACCTGTCCCTGCTGTACCGCTACAGCGAGTACCTGGCGAACAACGGGCAGCCCACGGATAAATTCCTGAGCGCATTCTGGCAGCGGCTGCTGATGCCGCTTACGGTCTGCGCCATGGTCTTGCTCGCCACGCCGATCAGCGCCAGCGTCACCGCGGGGCGCGACCGCAGCCTGGGTATCAATATCGGGATTGGCGCTGTCCTGGGCATCCTGTTCTACCTGGGCACGCAGATCATATTTTCCCTGGGCCGGCTACTGCAGTTGAGCGTCCCGGTCGTGGCGATATTGCCCACGCTGATCATACTGGCGTGCGCACTCGCCCTGCTGCGCCGCATGCGCTGGTAGTCCCCGCTATGACCAGACGCCCGGGCACACCCGGGTTACCCGTCGGTTCAACCCACCTCGGAGTCGTTGCCCCATGGGTCTGATGCTCAACTTCTTTCGCGCCTATCGCCTGCAGACCACCCTGATGCTGCTGGCGCTGTTGCTGTCGGGCCTGGCTGAGGGCATTGGCTTGTCCGCCCTGCTGCCGATGCTGAACATCGCGCTGGGGCCCGACAGCGGCAGTATGCTGCCCGGTGCCGCGAGCGCCGGTGAAAGCGAGTTCGAGCGCGTGGTGCTGGAGATTTTCCACTATCTCGGGATCGCGCCGACGCTGGGCAATATGCTGCTGATCATCTTCGGGGGCGTGGCTTTCAAATGCGGGTTCCTGCTGATCGGCCAACGGCAGGTCGGTTACACCGCCGCCCAGGTGAGTACCGACCTGCGACTGCAATTCCTGCGCGTCGTGCTGCGCAGCAAGTGGGAGTACTTCCTGCACCAGCCCGTGGGCAAACTGACCAATGCCCTGGCATCGGAGGCGCAACGCTCCTCGGAAGCATTCGTGAACGGCGCCACGGCGATTATTTTCCTCATACAGGCGCTGATCTACGGTGCCGTGGCGTTCGCCCTGTCCTGGCGTGCCTCGCTGGCCGGTATCGGAGCCGGCATCATTGTCATCGGCCTGTCGCACTTCCTGGTAAGGATTACGCGGCGCGCGGGCCGCAAACAAACCATGCTGATGGCCTCACTGATGGCCAACCTCACCGACACCCTGCAATCAGTGAAGCCACTGAAGTCCATGGCGCGCGAGCACCTCGCCGACCAGGTACTGGCCCTTGACACCAACCGCCTGAACAAGGCTCTGCGAAGGCAGGTGCTGAGCGGCGCCATGCTGGACCTGGGGCAGGAATTGATGTTCACCGGTTTCATCTGCCTGGGCGCCTATATCGCCCTGGCGCGCTACTCCATTGCGCTGTCAACAGTGATGGTACTGGTGGTCGCCCTGGGTCGCGCCTTTTCCTTCTTTGGCAAGGTGCAGAAGCAGTACCAGAAGCTGGCGCAGGGAGAGAGCGCGTACTGGTCGCTTAAGCACGCCATCGACGCCGCCAGTGGCGCCGAGGAATACCTCGGCGGCGTGGTGGAACCGCATTTCGACAAGGCCATTACCTTCCAGGACGTGAGTTTCGCGTATGACCAGCAACCGGTCTTCACGGGATTGTCACTGCGCATCGAGGCCGGCGCGCTCACCACGCTGATCGGTCCCTCCGGTTCCGGCAAAACAACTATCGTCGATCTGACCATCGGGCTGCTGCAGCCCCGGCAGGGAAAAATACTGCTCGACGGAGTACCGCTGCAGGACATCAACCTGAAGCAGTGGCGCGGCATGATCGGCTACGTGCCACAGGACACCATCCTGCTGCACGACAGCATCCTGCACAATGTCACGCTGGGCGATCCCGCGCTGGGGCTCGACGATGCCGAACGGGCGCTGCGCGCCGCCCAGGCCTGGGATTTTGTCTCACGCCTGCCCGAGGGCGTCGACACGATGGTCGGCGAGCGCGGCGGAAAACTTTCGGGCGGACAGCGGCAGCGCATCGTGATCGCGCGGGCGCTGGTAAACCGGCCGCGGCTGCTCATCCTCGATGAAGCCACCAGTGCGCTCGACCCGGACAGCGAACAGGCTGTGTGCCAGACAATGGAGGCACTGAAGGGGCAGTTGACGATCCTGGCCATTTCCCACAATCGCGCGCTGGTGAAGGCCGCGGATCAGGTGTACCAGATGACAAGCGGCGGCGCCTTGTCCAGTGCCTCCGAGCCGTCAGGCGTCGCCCAGTAGCTTGCGCACCGCGGCCACCGCCCGTTGCAGGTCGGTCTCCGCCGGCACCCGAGCAGTCACCAGGATTTCCTCGATCCAGGCGGCGTAACCCGCCTCGCGCAACTGCCGGTGCACCAGCGTGATATCGCGGCTCAGGCGTCGCCAGAACCAGCGCAGCAGCACCGCGTACAGTGTCCCGCCGAGGCGAAAATCCCGTGTGGACTCATCGTTGAGATCGCGCATGCCACCAAGATCGAACATCTTTACGGGTTTCCCCGTGGCGCAGGCCTCCGACAACATGGCGATACCGTCGCCGGTGACGATCAGGCGGTCGGCCCACGCCAGCATCCCCATGTAGGGGTTGTCCGCTTCTCCTTCACGCCAGCGGTGGAAATAATGCGGCGCGGTGATGGCGGATTCCAGCGCATCGACTGCCGCCGGACTGGTACGCGCTGGTGATACCAGCAGCGAGCCGTTGTAGGCCCGCGCCATCTGCGACGCCTCCCTGCCCAGCCGGCTCGCCGCCTCGACCCAGGGTGAAAGGTCCGGCTGTCGCCGCCGACCATGACGGCGAAACGCGGCCGGGGCAAATGGGCGAAGGCGGACTCCCAGTCAGACCTGGCCTGGGCCAGCGCGGCGGCGTCACGCTGTGCAGGGTCAGCACGTTGTTGAGCACATTGGGACGCGACGGCACACGGTACTGCGGGGTGGTGATGACCAGGTCAAAGGTGTCGAGCGGAGCCCAGGGCCGTCCCACGTGCACGTAGCGGGTGCGGCCGCCGGACTGGGCGCGAACCAGCGGCAGACCGGTTCATTGCGCACGCCGCTGGAGATGACCAGGTCCGGCCACGGCGGCCGCAACTGGGCGGCGGACGCGGGCGTGATGCCGCGCAGGGTCGCCTGTGACAGCACATGGGGCAGGAACACGTGGTGGCGGTAAGCCAGTACTTTGGTTTCGCTGGGCCAGCCGAGGGCGTCGACGAGGGCGCGCACTTGCCCACGCTCACCGGCCCGGTAGGCGTCGATCAACCAAATGACTGGCATTAACAATATTCCGTGGGTATAGTTCCAGCCTTTGAAATCTAGCGACTTACCCAGACCGACGCAAGGGCGGCGACCACATGACCGATTACCAGGAGTACCTGAACCTCCTACAGCGCCCTGGAGTCGAAAACAAAAGCACCTGGTACTGTCCGAGGATACCGCGCTGGTGGCCGACATCGGGCTCAGCTCCCCGGGAGGTGATGGAGTTTATCGAGAAGATCGAGGATCACTTCGACATCTCCATACCCCTGAACATACTTCCGGACGTCAACACCATCGGTGACCTGGCCAGCAAGGTCAGCAACTAACCCTCTGAAAATCCCGGCAATTCACGAGGCAGACCAAACCCATGCTTTCGACAAGTTCAAGACCATGGCCGACTTCCAGGCCGAGCTCAGCGCTCGCCACGTGGAGCCTCTCGGCGCCGTCACGGAAAAATCATCTCGGCGATCGAAGCGTGGTGCAGGGCCGCACCGTGATACTGGCGGGCACCAACAATTACCTCGGGCTGTCTTTCGACCCGCGCTGCATCAAGGCCGCCCAGGACGCCGCCGGGCGCTGGGGCACCGGCACCACCGGCTCACGCCTCGCCAACGGCTCCTTGCCGAGCATCGGGCGCTGGAAGCGGAGATCGCAACGGTACGTCGACCACGCCATCGTCTTCTCCACCGGCTATTCCGCCACGATGGGGATGCGCACATTGGCGGGGCCCGGTGATGGATCCTGCGGACGCCGACAGCCACGCCAGCATCTACTCCGGGGTCAAGCAGAGCGGCGCGGAGGTGATCCGCTACAAACACAGCAATCCTGACGACCTGGCCAAACGCCTGCGACGACTGGGCGACCGCGCCAGCCAGGCGTTGATTATCGCCGAGGGCATCTATTCCATGCTCGGCGACGTCGCGCCGCTACAGGAACTGGCGGCGGTCAAGCGCGAGTACGGCGGCTACCTGTTCCTGGATGAGGCGCACTCCATGGGTGTGCTGGGCGACACCGGCCGCGGTGCGGCGCAGGCCGCCGGGGTGGAGGCCGATGTCGATTTCTTCGCCGGCACCTTCAGCAAGAGTCTCGGCGCCATTGGCGGCTTCTGCGTCAGCCGGCATCCGGAGCTGGAAGCGATTCGCTTCTGCATCAGCGCGTACATCTTCACCGCCTCATCGTCGCCTTCCATCATCGCCTCCACCCGCGAGGCCCTGCGCATCATTTCGACTGAACCGCAATTGCGACAACAGCTCTGGGACAACGCCCATCGCCTCTACGACGGGCTCAAGGCCCTCGGGCTGCCGGTCGGCCCCACCGCCAGTCCGGTAGTGGCGGTGGAAATGGCAGACCGTTCCCGCACCATCGACTGCTGGAAAGCACTGATGGAGGCCGGGGTGTACGTCAACCTGGTCATCCCGCCCGCCTCGCCGTCCACCAATTTCCTGTTGCGCAACAGCGTCAGCGCCGCCCACTCCAGCGCCCAGATCGATGCCATCGTCGCCGCCTACGCCGGCCTGGTCAGCAGCGGCCTTATCACCCCACCCGGGACGCATTGATGGAAAAAATCATTATCCACGGCAACGGCCCGTTGCATGGTGAGGTACGCGTAGCGGGTGCCAAGAATGCGGCGCTGCCCATTATCGCCGCCGCGCTCCTGACGCCGGAGCCCCTGCATATCAGCAATATTCCCGGCGTGCGCGACATCACTACGGTGCTGCAGCTGATGGAGCTGCTGGGCGCCACCTCCGAACGCAACGGCACCGACCTGGTAATCGACAGCAGCAAGGTGTACTCGGTCCGCGCACCCTATGAACTGGTCAAGACCATTCGCGCTTCCATCCTGCTGTTGGGGCCGCTGGTGGCGCGTTTCGGGGAAGCGGATGTCTCGCTGCCGGGCGGCTGTGCCATCGGCTCCAGGCCGGTCAACGAGCATATCGCCGGGCTGGAAGCGCTGGGGGCGGAAATCCACATCGAGGCGGGCTATATCAAGGCCAAGGCGAAGCGCCTGCGGGGCGCGCATTTCGCATTTGACGTACCCTCGGTCACCGCCACCGAAAACCTGCTGATGGCCGCCGCCCTCGCCGATGGCGTGACCACCCTGGAAAACTGCGCGCTGGAACCGGAGATCGGCGACCTGGCGTTGCTGCTCGCGGCGATGGGAGCCCGCATCACCGGTGCCGGTACCAGCACCATCACCATCGAGGGGGTCGAGCAGTTGCACGGCGCCAGCCATCGCGTGCCGCCGGACCGTATCGAGACCGGGACCTTCCTCGCCGCGGCGGCGGCAACCCGCGGGAATATACGCGTGATGGACACCAATCCCGACTTCCTGCACCACGTGCTGGGCAAGCTGGAACAGGCGGGGTGCGCCCTGGAGTTGGGGCCGGACTGGATTCACCTGGACACGCACGGCAAGCGCTGCAAGGCGGTCAATATTCACACCGCGCCCTTCCCGGCGTTTCCCACGGACATGCAGGCCCAGTTCATGGCACTCAACGCGCTGGCGGAGGGCTCGGCCACCGTCGTGGAGAATATTTTCGAGAATCGTTTCATGCATGTCGCCGAGTTGCAGCGCATGGGCGCCGATATTGAATTGCAGGGCCACACCGCCATCGTGCGTGGTCGCGAGCGACTGCAGGGCGCCCCCGTCATGGCGACCGACCTGCGCGCCAGCGCGTCACTCATCATCGCCGCGCTGGCGGCCGAGGGCGAAACCACCATCGACCGCGTCTATCACCTCGACCGCGGCTACGCCAATATCGATACCAAGCTGGCAGCGCTGGGCGCCACCATCCGCCGCGTATAGGCTCGCCGCGGCATTGCGTTCCCGACAGCGCGCGCTGCCCGGGCACGCCGGTGCTACAATGCCCGCGACGAGGACCACCCGCCCATGATCCAGCACTTTGCGCAAATTTCCGACCCGCACCTCAGCTCACTCGCTGCAGTGCGCCCCCGGGATTTGCTCGGTAAACGGGCGCTGGGCTACCTGTCCTGGCGCCAGAAACGCCGCTTCGGAACAGGTCTCGAGGTGCTCGCAGCGTTGGGCCGCGACCTTGCCCGCATGAATTTCGACCAGCTGCTGGTCACCGGCGACCTGACCCATATCGGCCTGCCGCAGGAATTCCAGCAGGCCCGGGACTGGCTCCAGTCACTGGGCCAGCCCGAGCGGGTGGCCCTGGTGCCCGGCAACCACGACGCCTGCGTGGCGGCGCCGTGGCGCGACACCTACGCCCTGTGGCGCGCCTATATGGCCTCGGATAACGATCCCGGGGGAACCGGCGAGGCGCTTCAGTTTCCCAGCCTGCGGGTGCGCGGGAAGCTCGCCTTCATCGGCCTGTCCACCGCCTGCCCCAAGTCCCCCCTGATGGCCACGGGCACGCTCGGAGACGCGCAGTTGGGCCGCCTGCCGGGACTGTTGCACAGCGCGGCGGAGCAGGGCCTGTTCCGGGTGGTCTACCTGCACCACTGCCCGGTGGCCGGGCAGGAAAAATGGCGCAAGCGCCTGACTGACGCGCCGCAGATACAGGCGCTGCTGGAGGAACACGGCGCGGAACTGGTGCTGCACGGACACGGCCACCGCGCCCACTACAGCGAGTTGCAAACCCGTCATGGCAAGTTGCCGGTGATCGCCGTGCCGTCGGCCTCCGCCCTGGGGCTGCACGGTGCGGACGTTGCCCATTACAACCGCTACCGTGTAGCGCCGCGGGACGGGGGTTGGGAAGTGCACATCGATGCGCGGCGCTACCAGCGCGACACGGGCGAGTTTGGCATCGGGCAGGAGCGGACGCTACAACTCCAGCGCCGCTAGTGGGACTCAGGCGTCTTCCGCTGCCGCTTTCTCCAGCGCACCCTGGACCAGCATGAGATCGGCAATGGAATCCACATCGATAGCGGCGTTGGCGTAGGGCAATATCACCGCGCGCATACGCAGGCCGAGACGCTTGCTGAGCTTGGCCAGCGCCTCCTCCAGTGACAGCAGGCCAAGCCGGTAACGGATCACGGCCCACCAGCCCAGCAGCCCGATCACCACCAGCGGCTTCTTGCGTTCCTGCTCGATCTTGCGCCAGAACCGGGCTGCGCGGCGCCCTTCCGGGGTAATGAAGGCGAACAGGTTACAGCCGCAGAAATCCCCGTCACTGAAGTGCAGCACGGTTTTGCGGATGCCCGGGTACGCCTCGGCCACCAGCGCATAGGGCGCCAGGCCGACGGTGACATCGACATCGTCCGCCAGGCTCTGGCGGCCAAACGCATCGACGATTTCGGGGGTCAGCAGCGGGTGATCGGCGGTGGTCAGCAGTACCGCTTCCTCCGGGGGCAGCGCCTGCATGGCCCGGTAGGCGCTGGTACTGGGACTGACACTGGGCTCGCTCCAGCCGATCTCGCCGTCGTCTATCCATTTCTGCAGGGCGGGGTCCGTGGCGACTTCGCTGGCCTCGGGGCCCGTCATGCAAATCTTGTTTACCACCCGTGCGAGGCGCAGGGAATTGAGCACCCGGCGCACCATGGGCGTACCGTCCAGGTCGATCATGGCCTTGCTGCCGGCCTTGGTGTGATTGATCAGGGAGTCTGCCTTGGTGCGATCGCCCGCCAGCACGATGGCGGTCATCCGATGAGTTTCCGGGTCCAGGTGCATCGTTATAATTCTTTTTGGTAAATGCGGTAGCGTTTATACGCCTGGCCGCCGATGGTTTCAATGATGTTGCGCATGCCGTCGTTGTCCTCGAGTATCCAGCCCATCTCCACGTCCTTTACCCCCCTAGCGTGCAGCGCCTTGCGGACAGCGTCGATCACCATGAAGGCCAGGGTCGGACCCAGGCGCGAATGCTGGAAACTCTGCCTGACACCCATGAGCGGGACGCGGGCGGTCTTGGGATGGCGCACCTTCAGGCGCCACAGGAGCTTGGCCCAGCCGAAAGGCAGCAGTCGGCCGCGCAGGTCGCGGGCCGCTTCATTCAGATTTGGCAGCGCCACGATAAAGGCCACCGGCTCGCCGTCGTACTCGGCGATCTGGATGTAATCGTCGGGCATCAGCCTGGTGAGGGTGGTGACGGTTTCGACCCAGTCGGCCCGCGCCAGCGGCACGAAACCCCAGTTGTGCCGCCAGGCGTCGTTAAAAATCTCCAGCATGATGTCCGCGTCTTCCAGCAGTTGCTTGCGCCGTACGGTACGCACCCTGACGCGATCGGAGACCCGGTCAGCCAGGCGCTGCATGACCCGCGGCGCCTCGAAATCCGGTCGCACGTGGTAGGCCAGCACGTCCTTGACGCCGACGTAGCCCCGAGCTTCCACCGCGGGCCCATAATAGGGCCGCGCATGGCCCATAAGCACATAGGGTGGCGTGGAAAATCCGTCCACCAGCAGGCCGACTTCCTCATTGATATGCAGGTTGAAAGGACCGCGCACCTGCTGCATGCCCTCCGCGCGCAGCCATTCCTCGGCCGCGGCAAACAGCGCGGCGAAAATAGCGGGATCGTCGTCCGCTTCCAGCATGCCGAAATAACCGGCCCCGTCGTGGTGTTGCCGCAGGTGCAATTCGTCGATCTGGGCGGTGATGCGGCCCACCGGTTCGCCCTGCCTGCAGGCCACCCAGGCGCGCCAGCGCGCGTGCTCGAAGAAATGATTTTTCGGCGACAGCTGCTCACGCTGCATGAAGCCAAGCGGCGCAATCCAGGCGGGGTCGGACGCGTAGAGCCGGTGCGGGAGTGCCAGGAACTGCCGCAGTTGCTCCGGCCCGGACACCACCTCGACAGAGATCGGCGCAGTATTATCGCTCTTGACCGTCATTCTTGTGCGCTGTGTCTACAGGATGGCACCGGAGTATACAGGCGAATCAACAGGCTGAAAAACGACGGGTGGGTGCAGTAATCCCATTTCGCTGCCCCGGCAGCGGCCTGGGGGGCGCCTGTTTGTGCGCCTGGACAGGCCTTGGGTGTATACTGTCGCGCTTTAACATCTGGCCCCGTGGTTTTGGTGGTGCACGCGCCCCGTTGGATCCCGCACGGACTGGTGAGATTACTTGGCAGCGTTGAATTGAGCTTCCCCGAAACGGCAAAGCGACTATTTCCCTTGGTGCTGCTGGCAGCCTACGGCGTATTCCTGTGCAGCTATTTTGTGTTCCCCGACTACAGCGATCCCTACCGATTTTTCGCCAAATTCGTGTTTCTGCCAGGCCTGTTCGTGATGTTCGCCAGCCTGCGGGAAATCCGGCGGGAGCCGCTGTTCCTCGCGACACTCGCCTACCTTGCCTACCTGCTGCTCAGCGGCCTGTGGAGCGACCCCCTGGACTGGTACCGGCTGGGGCAAAAATGCACGATTGCCGCCTATCTCCTCGCATTTATCGCGGTGACGCACTTTCTCATCCGCTGGAATTCCAATTTGTACCGCCGTGTGCTGCAGCTGTCGGTCCTGATCGCCGCTGTGGCGGCACTGGTCAGCCTGCTGTATTTTTACCGCGACAACCCGTTCCCGGGCACCCGGCTGATGGGTATCGGCTCACTCACCAACGTCAACGAGTTTTCCAACGTGTACGGCGTATTCGCGCTGCTGGCCATGGGGTTTGCGCTGCGCACGCCGGCGCTTTCCCACAAGCTGCCCTTCCTGCTGGCCGTCGAGGTCTTTCTGTGCTTCGCCTGGTTCGGACAAAGCCGCACCGCGTTCGCCTCGCTGGTGCTGGCGCTGATCGCCCTGGTGTTTCTCATGCTGCGCCAGCGCAAGCTGCTGTACGCCCTGGTGCTGGTGGCGCTCGCCGGGTCCCTCGCCATCATTTTCCCCGACCTGGCAAAGCTGGCCGTGTTGCGCGGTGAAGGATTGCGGCCGCAGATCTGGTCAGGCATCTGGGACGCGGCCGTCACCGCGCCCGTCTTCGGCCACGGCCTGATCGTCGATATTTCATTGGACGCGGACGGACTTCACTTCGAAACCGCGCACAACGCGTTCCTGCAGGCTTTCTGGCACGGCGGGGTCATCGGACTGTGCCTGATGGTGCTGCTGCTGGTGATCGCCTTGCGCACAGCCTGGTCGCGGGGGCGCGAGCTGGGGGAATACACCGTTTTCTGCCTGTTGTTATTCGCTGCCTGCACCATGATGACCGGGGTCGACACCTTGATCGACCGGCCCCGGGACCAGTGGCTGCTGTTCTGGTTCCCGCTCGCGCTGTTGCTGGGTTACCCGGGCACAGAGCGGCGCCTTCGGCTCGCCTGAGCGCATCGGGGCCCCGGACTGATGGCGGACGACACACCCCCCGCAACCACCGGCGCCGGCCGGATCGCCGTGCTGCGGCCCTCCCTGGAGGGCGGCGGCGCGGAGCGGTCCATGCTCAACCTGGCAACCGGCTTCCTGGCGCGCGGTCGCCACGTCGACCTGGTGCTATGCCAGGCCAAGGGCGCCTATCTCGGCGACGTGCCCGCGGAAGCCAACCTGGTCGAGCTGCCGGCGACCGGTGGCCTGCGCACACGCTGGACCGCCGCAGCAGGCAACCCCGGGGATTTCTTCGCGCCGCTGCGCCCGGTGTTGCTGGCGAGCAAGATCGCCCCCGAGGTCGCGCGCATCCGCGCACTGCGACACTACC
>JAWKZM010000029.1:0-47058 GCA_041395965.1 Halioglobus sp. | reverse complement strand
AGGCCTATGACAGCGCCGAGGGCAGCGCCACGCCCCTGGACAAGAGCAGGCGGTGAGAACGAGCGTGGATATCCAGACAGTTAGCAGCGAACCGGTCCCCGCGGAGGACGACCTGCGCAACTGGATAACGGCAGCGCTCGCCGGGCGGACGGCGCAGGAGCAGCCGGAGGTTTGCGTACGGCTGGTCGACACTGACGAGATGGCGACACTGAACGCGACATACCGCGGCAAGGCCGGGCCCACCAACGTGCTTTCCTTTCCCGCGAGCCTACCGCCGGAGCTGGGCATTCCCCTGCTGGGCGATATTGTCATCTGCGCCCCGGTGGTGAGGGCGGAGGCGGCGCAACAGGGCAAAAGCCCGGACGCCCATTGGGCCCACATGACTGTCCACGGCACCCTGCACCTGCTGGGTTACGATCACCTACACGAGGAAGAAGCGGCGATCATGGAAGCTCTCGAAAGCGCCATTCTCAACGAGCTGAATTTCACTTGTCCGTACGCAGCCATAGCACACCACGAGCACGCATCGCGATGAGCGAAGACCGTTCGGGCAATTTCTCCAGCGACCGGTCCTGGATAGACAAGATCGCCCTGCTGTTCAATTCCGAGCCGCGCACGCGCCAGGATCTCGAGGACGTGCTGAGGGTCGCCGCGGAAAACGAGGTGATCGACCAGGACGCCCGCAGTATCATGGAAGGGGCGATGCAGGTCAGCGACATGCAGGCGCGCGATATCATGATTCCGCGCTCGCAAATGGTATTCATCAAGGCCAACGCGACGCTGAAAGACATCCTGCCCCAGATCATCGAGTCGGCGCACTCCCGTTACCCCGTGGTGGGCGATAGTCCCGACGACATCATGGGAATCCTGCTGGCGAAGGATTTGCTGCCGCAAATCCTTAACACCGACAACGGCGAATTCATGATCGAGGAACTGCTGCGCCCAACCATGGTGGTACCCGAGAGCAAACGCCTCAACGTGCTGTTGCGCGAATTCCGTGAAAACCGCAACCACATGGCCATTGTCATTGACGAGTACGGCGGCGTGGCCGGGCTGGTGACGATTGAAGACGTGCTGGAGGAAATCGTCGGCGAGATCGAGGACGAAACGGACGAGAAGGAAGACCGGTTCATCCACATGATTGACGACCACGAATTCATGGTCAAGGCGCTCACCCCGATCGACGACTTCAATGCGTATTTCGGCAGCACACTCAGCGATGACGAATTCGACACTATCGGCGGGCTGGTCATCCAGGCCTTCGGGCATATGCCCGCCCGTCACGAAGTCACCATGATTGACAACTTCAGGTTCGAAGTGGTCAAGGCCGACCAGCGCAAAATCTACAGCCTGCGCATACGTCCGCCACAGGGCTAGCCGACATCAAGCAGCGCACTCCAATGCGGTCCGAACCCGGCCTGAAGCCACTTCTGGTGCTGGGCCTGGCGCCGCTGGCCGGCGCCCTCGTCACCCTGTCACTGGCGCCTTTCGATCTCTGGCCGGCGGGCATTCTCAGCTGCGTCCTGTACGTGTACCTGCTGAGCACCTGTACCGCCTCCCAGGCCTTGTGGCGCGGCTGGCTGTACGGCCTCGGCCTGTTCGGCACCGGGGTCTCCTGGGTCTATGTCAGCATCCATGTTCACGGCCACGCGAGCGTGCCGCTGGCCGCTGGCCTGACCGCCCTGTTCTGCGCCGGCCTGGCCCTGTTCCAGGCCCTGTTCGCCTGGAGCTACGTGCAGTTTGTGCGCCCGCTTCCCGGCGGCATGCTGGTCGGCTTTCCGGCGCTCTGGGTGCTGTTCGAGTGGCTGCGCGGCTGGGTGTTCACCGGCTTTCCCTGGCTCTACCTTGGCTATGCCCATGTGGGCACCTGGATATCCTGGCTGGGCGCCGATCACCGGCGTACTGGCCTGCCGCGTTCATCTGTGCGCTGTCGGGCACCTGCCTGTTCCTGGCCTGGCGCAGCCGGAAACCCATCACCTGCACCACCTATGCGGTGATCATGGTAACCCTGTGGGGCGGCGGCGCAATCCTGAAACCCACGCAATGGGTGGCCAAGGCCAGCGAGCAGCCCCTCAGCGTGGCCCTGATCCAGCCCAACGTGCCGCAGGAGCACAAGTGGGACCCGCAGTGGTACCGCCCCATCCTGCGCCAGCTGCGCGAGGCCACCGAGCCGGTGCTGGGGGAAGACATCGTCATCTGGCCGGAATCGGCGGTACCCAACTACTACCGCCTTCAGCGTGCGCAGGGCTTCCTCGACCCACTGGCTTCGCCGTGGCGGCGACCGGATACCACGCGCTCATCGTCGGGATTCCTGTCATGGCTGCCGGGCAGCCACTCGATCTACAACAGCATCGTGGCCCTCGGGTACGGCGAGGGTGTCTACCACAAGCAGCGGCTGGTGCCCTTCGGGGAATATGTCCCGCTGGAACACTGGCTGCGCGGCCTGATTGACTTTTTCGACCTGCTGATGTCCTCCTTCAGTCCCGGCCCCCCGGCGCAGAAGCCCCGCGCGCCGGCGCCTATCGCGTCGCCCCGTTTGCTATGAGATCGTCTACGGCGACATGGTAGCCAGGGACGCGCGACGCCGACCTCATCGCCTGGGCCGATCAGCAATGACAGCTGGTTCGGGCATTCCATCGGGCCCTGGCAGCATCTGCAGACGCCACGCAGATGCGCGGCCGGGAAAACGGTCGCCATGCGCTGCGCGCAACCAACAACGGCATTTCTGGCAATCATCGACCACCAGGGAAGAATTCTTCAACACACCCCGCAGTTCGTCGAGACTGTACTGACAGGCAAGGTAGAAGTGATGCTCGGCAACACGCCGTTCAGCAGTTTCGGCTCCCTCCCCATACTCGGCGGTTGTGTCGTCGGCCTGTTGATCATGGGCGTGATGTACCTCGGTTTCTGGCGCGACAACTAGCAGCGCGAGCTACTTGGCATCACTGCGCAAAATAAAGGCTTCCAGTTCCTTGTCCACCCCGAACACGTGACGCGTGAGCCACTCCGTCAGAAACGTGGCGATAATTTCCCGAAAGAACTCATCGGGCTCTTTCCCGTCATCCAGCAACTGCCTGATTTCCATCCGAAAAATGTTGTGGGACTGAATGTGCCCGGCGCGCCCCGGGTAATCCAGCGCCAGCATATACTGCTCCTCGAGGGTAAAATGGTTCTCGGCGTAATCACTTAACCGGGAGATAGCCTGGCTGTCCGCCCCGGGCCGCTTGATCAGGTCCAGGATTTCGAACAGGACCTGGTGCTGCGCGTCCTGCCAGATGATGTCACTGGTTTTACGCATCCTTCAAGCCTACACCCATCCCGGATGATTACCATGATGCCGGGCAAACCAGGCGTCATTTTCACCCCCTGCCAACCGGGACGGGCTGCGCAGGCTCCAAACTGCCTCCCCGGTCGCGCCGTTGATGCGGTCGATGGGGTACCTTCGCAGACTGTAACGTTTACTGTTAGAATCGCCGCTTCATTTTCGCTCGCAACAGCCTCGCAAGGGACTGTATAACCGCGATTTTTTAGCCGGCCCCAAGGACGCAGCGCACTACCCGTGATGGACCAACCCTACAACCCGCAGGCCCTGGAAAAGGCCGCCCAGCAGCACTGGCTGGCGAGCAACAGCTTCGCCGTACAACAGGACGATGCGCGGGAGAAGTTCTATTGCCTGGCGATGTTTCCCTACCCCAGCGGCAAGCTGCACATGGGCCATGTGCGCAACTACACGATAGCGGACGTGATCGCCCGCTTCCAGCGCATGCAGGGCAAGAACGTGCTGCAGCCCATGGGCTGGGACGCCTTCGGCCTCCCCGCGGAAAACGCCGCCATCAATAACAGGGTGCCGCCGGCGCAGTGGACGACCCAGAACATCAACTACATGCGTGAGCAGTTGCAGCGGTTGGGCTTTGCCTACGACTGGGACCGCGAGCTGGCCACCTGCGACCCCCGCTATTACCGCTGGGAACAATGGTTCTTTACCCGCCTGTTTGAGAAAGGCCTGGCCTACAGGAAGAAAGCCGAGGTGAACTGGTGCGAGACCGACCAGACCGTGCTGGCCAACGAGCAGGTCGTGGACGGTTGTTGCTGGCGCTGCGACAACCCGGTGGAGCGCCGCGAGATCGACCAGTGGTTCATCCGGATCACCGCTTACGCCGAGCAACTGCTGGCCGACCTGGATTCCCTGGACCAGTGGCCGGAGCAGGTGCGCACCATGCAGCGCAACTGGATCGGTCGCTCCGAGGGCGTGGAACTGGATTTCGCATTGCCAGATGGCGCACCGCTGAGTGTTTACACCACTCGCCCGGACACACTGATGGGGGTGACCTATCTCGCGGTGGCGCTGCAGCACCCGTTGGCGCGGAAAGCGGCGCAAACCAACCCGGCACTGGCCGCCTTTATCGAGTCCCAGGGCAACGTCAAAGTGGCCGAGGCCGACATGGCGACCATGGAGAAACTGGGTATGGCGACCGGCCTGCACGCTATCCATCCGCTCACCGGCCAGCCAGTACCCGTATGGGTCGCCAACTTCGTACTGATGAGCTATGGCTCCGGGGCGGTGATGTCGGTGCCCGGCCACGACCAGCGCGACTGGGAGTTTGCGCGCCGCTACCACTTGCCGATCGTGCAGGTCATCGCCCCTGCCGGGGACGAGGCCTGCGACCTGGGCCGGGCGGCTTTCACGGAAAAGGGCGTGCTGGTGAACTCCGGCGAGTTCGACGGCCTGGATTTTACGCGGGCGTTCGCTGCTGTCGCCGACCGCCTCGAACAGGAAGGCAAGGGCAAGCGCACGGTGAATTTTCGCCTGCGGGACTGGGGCGTCTCGCGCCAACGCTACTGGGGCGCGCCCATTCCCATCATCAACTGCGATATTTGCGGCGCCGTACCGGTACCCGCCGCCGACCTGCCGGTGGTATTGCCCACGGAAGTCGAGTTTGAAGGCGTGGGCTCGCCGCTGAAAAAGCTGCCGGACTTTTATGAGACCAGCTGCCCGGCCTGCGGCGCGCCCGCCACCCGCGAGACCGACACCTTCGATACCTTCATGGAATCCTCCTGGTACTACGCCCGATACGGCAGCGTCCACAACGACCGCGCCATGCTGGACGGCGAGGCGGACTACTGGACGCCAGTGGACCAGTACGTGGGTGGTATCGAACACGCCATACTGCACCTGCTGTACGCGCGCTTCTTCCACAAGCTGCTGCGGGACGAGGGGCTGGTGCACTCGGATGAACCGTTCCTGCGCCTGCTGACGCAGGGCATGGTGCTCAAGGACGGCGCCAAGATGTCGAAGTCCAAGGGCAACACCGTGGACCCGCAATCGCTGATCGACCGCTATGGCGCCGATACTGTGCGCCTGTTCAGCATGTTCGCCGCGCCCCCGGAACAATCGCTGGAATGGTCTGACTCGGGCGTGGAAGGCGCCAACCGGTTCCTCAAGCGCCTGTGGAAAATGGCCGACAAGCACGCCGCTTCCGGACCCGCACCGGCACTGGATGCGTCACGCCTGGAGGCGCACCACAAAGCCGTGCGCCGCAAGACGCATGAAACCATCGCCAAGGTCAGCGACGACTACGGTCGCCGCCAGACCTTCAATACCGCGATTGCCGCGATCATGGAACTGTGCAACGACCTGGGTAAGCTCGACGACGAGCCGGTCGCGCGCGCCGTCATGCACGAGGCACTGCACGCCATCGTGTTGATGCTCAACCCCATCGTCCCGCACATTTGTCATGCGCTGTGGGCGATACTCGGCGGCCAGGGGGACATTCTCAACGCCCCATGGCCCGACGTCGACTCCAGCGCCCTCGCCCGCGACAGTGTCGAAATGGTGGTGCAGGTAAACGGCAAGGTGCGGGGGCGCATGGACGTACCCGCCGCCGCGGACCGCGCCACGGTTGAGGCGCTGGCGAAATCCCAGGCCAATGTGAGTCGCTTCCTGGAGGGTGTCAACGTGCGCAAGGTCATTGTGGTGCCCGGTAAATTGGTTAATATTGTGACTGCCTCCTGACCATGAGACCTGCCATGCACCGGCGCAGCACCCGCTACGGCCTGATCCTGGGCCTCACCTGCCTGCTCGCTGCCTGCGGCTTCCACCTGCGTGGCAGCGGAGAGGGCGGCACGGCCCTGCCCGATGCCTGGAAAAGCATGTACCTGGTCACCGGCAATCCCAATGGTGAATTC
This sequence comes from Halioglobus sp., assembly GCA_041395965.1. Lineage (GTDB taxonomy): Bacteria > Pseudomonadota > Gammaproteobacteria > Pseudomonadales > Halieaceae > Marimicrobium. The sequence goes on along the minus strand of JAWKZM010000029.1, from coordinate 40,872 downwards.
ACCCGTGATGTCACAACCGTATTTGCGGCCAATGGCGTGCAGTGGCAGGAGCGCGGCAGTGCGAACTTCAGCCTGGTGCTGAATCCCGAGCGTTTCGAACAGCGCAACCTCTCCCTCAACTCCGAGGCCCGCGTTGCGGAATACGAACTCACCATGAATGCGCAGTTTTCCGTGGTCGATGCCAGTCAACAGGAAGTCATGCCGGCAACCGTGGTATCCGTCGTCAAGCAAATGGAAAACGACCCGCGCAACGCGGTGGGCAAGGAGGCGGAGATCCGGCTGCTGCAGTCCGAGATGCGCTCCGAGCTCGCCGAGCAGATCCTGCACCGGGTCAGTTTTTACGCCGCGAGCACCCAGGCCAAAGCCGCCGGCCCGTAATGCGCCTCTACCCCGAGAAACTCGCCGGACACCTGCAGCAACATCTTCTACCTGTCTACCTGGTCAGTGGCGACGAGCAACTGCTGGTACAGGAATGTTGCGACCTGATACGCCGGAAGGCGCGTGAGCAGGGCTGTAGCGAGCGCGAAATCATCGACGCGGGGGTTGCCGGTTTCAAATGGCATGACCTCCTGCACAGTGCCTCCAGCATGTCCCTGTTTGCCGAGCGCAAATTGATCGAGTTGCGGCTGCCCGACGGCAAGCCCGGCGCGGAGGGCAGCGGCGCCCTGTGTGAATACCTGGATATCACTGGCGGCGACAATGTCCTGCTGATCGTTTCCGGCAAAGTCGATAAGCAGTCCACCAACAGCAAATGGTACAAGGCGCTGGACAAGGCCGGCGCCACCGTCCAGGTGTGGCCGGTCGACGCCGGCAGCCTGCCACGCTGGCTGCAGCAGCGAGTGCGCAACGCCGGCATGAGTATCGACAGCGACGCGCTGCGATTACTGTGTGACCGCGTGGAGGGCAACCTGCTGGCTGCCGTACAGGAAGTCGAAAAACTGAAACTGCTGGCCGCAGACGGCAGGATCACCACGACTACCATTGCCGAAGCGGTCTCCGACAATGCCCGCTACAACGTGTTCGACCTGGCCGATAGCGCCCTCAGGGGCGATGCCAGCGCCTGCCTGCGCATGCTGCATGGCCTGCGCGCGGAGGGTTCGGAACCGCCGGTGGTGTTGTGGGCGCTGACCCGCGAGATACGCTCCCTGTACGCGGCACAACTGGCCTGCGACAGGGGCCAGTCGGCCCAGCAGGCGCTCGGCGCGCAGCGTGTCTGGCCCAGCCGCATGCCGTTCATGCAGGCCGCATTGACGCGTCATGACGCCAATTCCCTGTCGCTGCTGCTGGAGCAGGCCGCCCGGGTGGATGGCAGCATCAAGGGTTTCGCCGAGGGCAAGCCCTGGGACAATCTCGAACGACTCGTCATGGGACTCTGCCGCATCTCCACCCGGTCAGCTTCCAGGATCTCACCCGCGACTCCGGGAGGGCGCGCGGGCCAGTGACAGCCGCGAGCTCGCCAGCCGCGTCCTTTTTCACCCCGTAATTCATGGCTTGCATTCCGCCCGCCTCAATACTACTGTATATGCATACAGTATATCGGGCGGACGAGCCCCACGAGGTAAAGGCCATGAACACGAATGAAATGCTGGAACAGGTCACCCGCCGCAACGACACCTGGCGCGGCCGCCAGCGCCATTTTCAGGGCCAGTGCTTTTCAGCGAACAGTGAATTACACAGCCCCGCAGGCCTTCCCACTGGCTATGCGACGCTGGACGCACAATTGCAGCAGGGCGGCTGGCCCCTGGACAGCACCATTGAACTGCTGAGCGACGGTTGCGGGATGGGCGCCATGGGCCTGTTCCTGCCCGCCATGGAGCGACTCAGCGAACAGGCGCGCTGGCAGGTGTTTATCGCCCCGCCCTATATACCCTACGCCCCCCTGCTCGCGGCGCGGGGTATCGATACCCGGCAGGTTTTGCTGGTCCATCCGCAGAACCGGAAAGACCTGCTGTGGGCCACCGAACAGGCCCTGCGCAGCACTACCTGCAGCGCCGTATTCAGCTGGCTGGGCGCGCGGGACTATGACTATGGCGAGTTGCGTAAACTGCAGCTGGCCGCCGCCAGCGGCGACAGCCTGGCGGTACTGTTTCGACCCAACCAGGCGTGCCACAACCACGCCCCTTCCAGCCTGCGCCTGCAAATGCGCGAGTACCGCAAGGTGCATATCCTCAAGCAGCGCGGCGGCAACCAGTCTGTCGATGTGGAACTGCCCCCAGCGGACGATGTGCCGCAACAACCGCAACTGTGGGAATTGCCAGCCGTGACGGCCAGCGGCCAGCACGGCGCCGCAATGGGCGCGTGCGGCCCGGCCTGAGACAGGGAAACGACAAACATTGCCCTGGGTCATGCACGGGCGGAGGCAAATGCCTATAATGCCCCCGGTGCCGGCTTGCCTCCCGCGCCCGACAAACCCCGCGGCGAGGGCAACAGGCACCGGATTTGCCCATCCCATCGAGCAAGGAAGAAAAGCCATGCAGGATTTTCCCCACCACTACCATGTCAGCGCCAATGCGGAAACCGAAGGCAATATCGTCCTGAAAGCAGACGAACTGCCGCAACTGATTTCGGCGCCACCGGCGCAATTTGGCGGCCCCGGGGACCAGTGGTCACCGGAGCACCTGCTGGTGGCCAGGGTCGCGGACTGTTTCATACTGACCTTCCGCGCCGTGGCGCGCGCATCCAAACTGGACTGGAAAACGCTGGAGGCCTCCGCGGAAGGCGTACTGGAGCGGGTGGACAGGGTCACCCGGTTTACGGCGTTCACGGTGCGGGCAACCCTGACGGTGCCGGCGGGCACGGATGTCGACAAGGCCAGGCGGCTGCTGGAGAAATCCGAAGAGGGCTGCCTGGTCACCAACTCCCTGTCCGCGGAACGTCACCTGGAAGCCGAGGTCCTCGTAGCCAACTGAGAACGGAGCCGGTCCATGAACATACCCATGATTGGATGCTGCCAATGTGGATCCGTGACCTATAAAGTAAATTCCGAACCCCTGTTTACCTACGCCTGCCACTGCAACAGCTGTCAGAAACGCACCGGCAGCGCGTTCAGCCTGGGCCTGGTCATCACTACGGCAACTCTGGACCTGCAAGGCGCGCTGGCACTGCTGCAGGCCACGCTGCGCTACAGGGCAGAAAGCTGATCAGAGCAAAACGCGATGGATGAGTGGCTGACCGACTACGGCGTCGCCCTGGGTGTGGGCGCTCTCATCCTGTTCATGCTCTTCATCGTGTGGGACCTGGCCAGGCGCAGCAATGCCGGTCGCTTCGGCACCCTGATCCTGTACATCGGCCTGGCCATGGGAATAGCAGGCTTCCTGATAAAAATCATCATCACTTACCTGCTGGAGAACGCGGGCGCTATTTCTCCGCAATGATATTGGTGCGCACCTGGAACTCGATGACTTCCTCGTTGTAGACGCGGGAAAAGTCTTCCAACTGTGCAACCAGGGCCATGTGCTGCCGGCGGTTCAGCACGCCACAATCCATGTAGGCCTGCGCCTGCATGAGGTACTTCTCGGCATGCAGTCGTGCCCGGTACATTTCCTCTTCACTTGCCACCGCGCCGTCGGGCAACACCGGTAACGCGCCCGGCCGCTTTACCGGGCAGGAGGCGGAGGCATTGAATGCCAGACAGATCAGCGCGGTCATCAATAACGCTTTCATGAACAGATTCCTCTTGTGTAACCTTAAGTAACATTACTTGAGGTAAGTGTTACCACTATCTACCCATCCCGGCCTGGCCGCAACCGTATTTTTGTAAATTATTCATTAATAATCAGGTAGAAATATGCCTCAAATAAAGTGATCCAGGGCGCGAATTCATGCACCAAATTGTCACATAAAGTAACAGCATGGAAACCATACAGTGCCCTCCGGGGCGACTGGACAAGCGCGCGCCAGTCTCTAATACTGTATGTATGTACAGTATTAGAGACTGGCTGAGGAGACCACCCCCGGTCGTTGCCGGCCCCTGCTCCGGGAGCGGGCCGTGAGCCTGTGGCTGTGCCTGCGCTTTGCGCAGTTACCCCTGCACTGCCTCAGCCGCTGCGAACACCGGCCGGCCGTGGTGCTGGCCGCACAACGTGTGCTGTGTGCTAACGACTGCGCCCATGCACTGGGCATTCGCCCGGGCATGGGCTCCGCAACGGTGCGCACGCTGGCGGGAGAGGAGCCGGTGCTCTTGCTGGAACGGGACGCGGAGGCCGAACAACGCTGCCTGCAGCAACTGTGCTGCTGGGCCTACAGCATTACCCCCAGCCTGAGCACCTGGGGAACCGATTGCCTGCAACTGGAAATCGGCGGCTGCCTGGGCCTGTTCCGGGGGCTGGATGCCCTGTTGCTGGAGGTGGCCAGCGGCATCGGCAGCCGCGGGTACCGGGCACGCTATGGGCTGGCACCAACGCCCAAGGCAGCCTGGTTGCTGTCGTTCGCTGACCGGGACACGGCCATGGCGATACAGCAGCCGCTGGAGCAACGACTGGGTCCCCTGCCCCTGCAACTGCTGGAACAATTCGCCGCCACCGTGGATTCCCTGCGCCGGGCCGGCCTGCACACACTGGGCGATGTGCTGGCGCTGCCGGCCGCGGCGCTGGGCCGGCGCTGCGGCCGGGAGTTCACCCGTTTCCTGCAACAGCTGCTGGGGCAACGCGAGGATTTGCAGGCGGATTACCAGCCTCCCGCGACCTTCAGCGATGCATACTGGTTTGGCTACGAGGTAAGAACCAACAGCGAACTGCTGCCCGCAGTACAGCGCCTGCTGCAGTCCCTGTGCCGTTTCCTGCGCAACACCCAACTACAGACACAGCGAGATTCACTGGCAGTTGGCGGGCCTGGACCACACACTGCAGGACGTGTGCGTACGCAGCGCCAGCAACCACAGTGACTGGGAAAGCTGGTACCGGCTCTGCGGTATTCGCTTTGAGCGCCTGCAACTGGACGGCAGCGTGGAAGGCCTGTCCCTGTCCTGCCGGGAACTGTATCCTTCCGGGCAGCAGGACAGCACGACCTGTTCAGCCCCCGCAACCAGCGCGCGAGCCGCTCGCCGGCCTGCTGACAGGTTGCGCAACCGCCTGGGATTGCAGGCCATTGAAAAACTCGGTTGCCGGGACGAAACACCTGTTGATTGCGCTGCTGGTCAGCAGCGACCACATCCCGGCAAGGGGGATGAGCACGCGCCGCGGCGCCGCTGGCGCCTGCGGCTCCTTTCTGGGCTGAGCTGATGCCGCAGCCGGCAGCCCGCGCCAGCATGGCCAACGCCTGTACTGGAATGGCGCCCTGGTGCTGGTGTACGGGCCGGAGCGATCGAGGACAACTGGTGGCAGCAGGCGGTGAGTTAAGGACATTACATCGCGGCGACGGCGGCGGCCAGCACTACTGGGTATTCCGTGACCGCCTGGCCGGGCGGTGGCGTACGTCCACGGTGTTCGCCTCCGAGAACGAACCCCGCCGCACCGACGCTCACTGGAACAGCACGACTCTTCGTCAAATCGCGGCAGCGTATTGAAGCGCAGCCTGGGATTACCGCCGCCTTGCCGCGCAGGAACGCCAGGCGCCCTCCCGGTCGTCGGCGAGCAGCGCCAGAGGTCTTCTTCACCTGCCCGCGGAAGGGTCCCTCCACCGGCGCGGTCAGGCTGTCGTAATGGATGGGAATGATACGGGACGGGGAGACGGCGGTGACGGTCTCGCGCCAGAAGTCCTCCATGTACTCCGGGGTCTGGGAGCCAAGCCCACCCACGCCCAGGAACACCGTGTCAGCGCGCAACCCCTGCAGGGCCCCCTCGACATACCCCGCGCTGCCGACGATCAGCCAATTGCCCCGGGGATGGCTGACGTGCAGCACGTAGGCTTTTCCCAGCCGGTAATCAAAGACGCGAACTGGCGGCACCAGCGGCGCGCTGATCTCGGGATCACCCAGCGCCCGCTCGCGGATGGCCGGATCGGGAAACTCGAAATGCCGCGACTCGATAGGTGTGATCACGAACTGTCCCAGCCGCACCGGCTGGCGATCGACCAGCACCTGTAGCTGTGCCTCGGGGACGCCCCACCCGCGACCGATATTGGCGGTGGACTCAGACCCCAGCAACAGGGCGCCGGTGCGCCGGGCGACCTCCGGCGCGTCCATGGCATGGTCGTAGTGGGAGTGCACCGGCAGCACCGCCGCAAGGCGGGTAACCTGATTGGCCGCCAGGCCGCGCTCAATGGCCTGCGGATCCGGCGCGATCTTGCCGAACAGCAGTCGCAGCGGTCCGGGGCGGGTGAACCAGCCGTCGGTCATCCACTGTGTTTCGCCGTCGCTGAACAACAGGGTCGCGGTCCCGCTGAAGCGCACGGTCACGGCGCCGGGCGGAATCACTTCGCTGCCGCGCAGCGCCCACTGGGGGTCTACCGGGGGTTCTTCATACACGGACAGGGCATAGGCCATGTACAGGCCTGACAGCGCGACTACCGCGGCCAGCAGGAACAACAGGGTGCGCAGCAACACCTTACCTGACGATCTGGGTCGGCTTTTCAATTTCATAGATCGCCTCGGCAATATTTTCCAGGCGACTTTCCAGAATCGCCTGGGCGTCGTACAGGCCGCGATTGTAGAAGTACGGGCCGATTTCCTCCGCGAAGAAATCCAGCAGGAAACCGGCGTCGAACTGGCCGATCTCCTGATCCAGTTCCTCGCGCACATAGAGCTGTATCTTGCGGCAGATGATCTCTCGTTCCTCGCGGGTAAAATTGATCTCGGCCATGGCGTCGCCTATCCGATCCCGGTGTCTTTATCATTCAGGCTTTTCCTGTTTTGCTCAGCCCAATACGCCTGGATACCCGCTTCCCCGCGCTGGTCCGACCACTTGGTCAGGGTGGGCCGCTCGCCCTTGAGCGTGTAATAGGGCACCGCGTAACCGCAGGAGGTCTGTACCAGATCGAGGTGCAGCACGAAGATTTGCCGCGCCCCGGTATACGTCGGGAACAGGGCGGACAGCTCGCCCCAGTGCGTGTCGCGCGGGTGTACCGCTGTCGCCCTGCCATACAGGCGCATGATCAGCGGCTGCTTGTCGAAGGAGCAGAACATCACGGTCATGCGCCCGTTTTCCAGCACGTGGGCCGCCGTTTCGTTGCCGCTGCCGGTCAGGTTCAGCCAGGCGACCGTGGTGTCATCAAGGATGCGGAAACTGTCCATGCCCTTGGGTGAGACATTGACATAGCCTTCCGCGCCCGCTGTTCCCACGAAATAGATATGCTGCGCGCGGATGAACGCCTTGAGCTTGTCGTTCAGCTTCTCGAATCTTTCCGCCATCAATCACCTCCACAGAACTCACAGGGCACAGGCTGCATAGCATCGCGCAACTCAGTCATCGACATCAACATAAATTGCCTGTGTAAAGCGCGGCGAACAGATCGCCAGGAAAACGAGGTCGTTTGTGCCGGTATTGGTGATGCGCTGCCGCGCCTGCGGCGGGATGATCACCACGTCACCGGCGCTCACCCGCTGTGCGGGCAGGTCACCCACCTCCACCACACCCAAACCTGACAACACGACATAGCGCTCGGTGGTTCCCAGCAGGTGATGCCAGCGCGTCGTCTTCCCCGGCTCCAGGCGAGCACGGGCAATCGATATCCCGGGGTCGTCACCGGAGTTTGACAGCTCCAGGATAAAACAGCCTTCCACGAAAAATACTCCGGTGTCCCATCGTTATTTTTTATGCAGGCTTTGGACAGTTTCGCCACGGGGGTCATGTTCACGGTTCCCATAAGTCGCTGCCCACACGAGTTTTACTTACCGCGCTGCGCGCGGCTTGAGCCGGGACAGCGTCAATATTGAATGATCGGCACCTTGCCAATCCAGGTATCATCATCAAGCATCCGCACCATCGCGTGCGCGCAATCGGCAAAGGAGATGCGCGACAGGCCGCTGAAGGCGTTATAGCCGAGCCGGTACGTGCCGGTCCGGGGCCCGGCCTTCATTTGGAGCGGCCGCACACCGATCCAGCACACGTCCGTGGAGTCATCCAGCAGGCGCAACTGGTGCTCCTTGTCGAGATGCCGGTGCCGCAGGAAGGTAGCGGAAAACCAGCGCACGAAACGGGCGCCGAACGTGATAACGTCCTCGGGGCGCAGATTGCTGCCCCCGCCGCACCAGACCAGCCGCGGAATCGCCTCGCGGCGCATGATCATCAGGATATGGCGGGTGACATCGGTGCACAGGTCCGGCGGCGACCGTTTTTCGTCCACGCCAATGGCGAACAGGACCGCATCGGTTCCCAACGGCAGGGCCCGGGTCACGTGCAGTACCTTCAGGGCATCGCCGACAATTACGGTCACCCGATCCCGGAGGGTGGGCGGAAGCTTGTCCGGATTGCGCACCAGCACGGTCACATCATGCCCGGCTTCCAGGCACTGCCGGAGACACTCGCTACCCAGTCTCCCGGTGGCGCCAAAAACGGTGACTTTCATTTTCTTCATCGCCAACAGGTTACCGTGTTCAGTGCTGTCCACCGCGTACTCGCACCCGCGCGATATGGCTCCTGCCAGCGGCCTTGAGGCCATTTTTGCCGGCGGGGTCGTACCGCTGAAGCAACTGGATATCGCTCATGTCCTCCTCCAGTTCCAGGCCGAGAGTGCGCAGTTCCCGCGGCAATTCGGCCGGGTGAAAACCGCTGACGAAGGGTTCTCCCAAACTGCTGACCGACTGCTTCAACTCTTCGTAAAGAGCGGCATCCGGGGCGCCGGCGGCCTCGAACATGTGCTGGTCGGTATAGCTGAAGACCAGTTCGCTGCCCGCGGCGCTGCACCGGGCGATGCTCCCGAGTGTCGCCAGGTTCGCCTCACGGGTCAGGTACATGGTCACGCCCAGCCAGGAAAAGAAAGCGGGGCGCGCCGCGTCGAAGGTGGTGCGTGAGAGGGCGTCGCCGACCCGTTCACTTGCGAGGTCCGCGGCGACGAAATGTACGCCCTCGCCAGGTTCGATTCCGCAATCGGCCATTCGTTGCCGCTTGAGTGTTTGCGTCGCCGGGTGGTCGAGCTCGAACACCTCTACCGCGCGGGCCTGCGGCGGCCGGCGCAGCGCATAGCTGTCAAACCCTGCTCCGACCAGTACATATTGCCTGACGCCCCGGGCGATGGCCGCGGCCAGTGCGTCCTCGGTGTAGCGCGACCGGGCAATGACGTTGGTGTACGCAGGACTGGCGCGCAAGTAATCATCGGTAATGGTCGCCAGCATGTCCTCGGCGACGTCACCGCGCGCCCCGGCGGCACCCTGCGGGCTGCTGTCGATGGCGGCGACGAGCAGCGAGGCCGGCACCAGTTGATCGCCCCACGGATCGTGCAGGATAGGCAGCGGATCGCGCCGGGTATGAATGGCCCGCATGCGCGCGGTGGCCAGTGCTGTCCTGCTCGCTACCCGCTCTTCCATCGTCCACTCCCGTCGTTGCCAGCAACCCGTCGGTGCCGGGCGGCCCAATGCCTTTGCCGGTGTCTATAGTGCTACGTCAAGCCGTTTTTTGCCACCAAACGGGTGGATGTGGACCCGCAGCAGGTTGAGCCCATGGCGGCGAACTGCTAGTGTCATTCGCCTGCGCAACGCTGGCCCGCAGGCCCGAAGACAATCATCCGGATCGCCCTCAGGAGACCCAACATGCCCAACCCTCAAACATGGCGAAAGACCCTGTTGCTTTCACCCCTGTGCGCGCTGCTACTGGCCTGCCAGGGCGGAGAACCCACCGACGCAGCTCGGGGCGCGCAGGGCAACACGGCAGCGTCCGAGGCCACCAGGCAAGCCAACGCCGCCGTGCGCAAAGTGCTGCAACTCGACGACCAGCAGGATTTCGAGGACGCCCGCAGGGGTCTCATTGCCGCACCGGAGTCGCTGGTCGTAACCGGTCCCGGCGGCGCAACGGTCTGGGACCGGCCGTCCTATGACTTCATCCAGGGTGACGCGCCGGACACGGTCAACCCCAGCCTGTGGCGCCAGGCTACCATCAACAACAACTACGGGCTGTTCAAGGTCACTGACGGTGTATACCAGCTGCGCGGCTTCGACCTCTCGAACATGAGCATCATCGACGGCGATACGGGCTGGATCATAGTGGACCCGCTGACCACCAGGGAAACTGCCGCCGCGGCCATCGCCTTCGCCCGTGAGCATCTCGGTGACAAGCCCATTTCCGCAATCATCTTCACTCATTCCCACATCGATCATTTCGGCGGCGTGCTGGCGGTGCTGGGAGCCGATGACAGGACGGAAATCGTGGCCCCTGTCGGTTTTATGGAGGAGGCCACCAGTGAAAACGTCATCGCCGGCACCACCATGAGCCGCCGCTCCATGTATATGTACGGCAGCCAGCTGGAGCACTCCGCGCGCGGGCATGTCGGCTCCGGACTGGGCAAGGGCCCCGCGTTCGGCAGCCCGGGTATCGCCGCCCCGACCCGTATCATAGATAAAACCGGGGAAGCACTGAACATCGACGGGGTGGATTTCATTTTCCAGAACGCGCCCGGCTCCGAAGCGCCAGCCGAACTGACATTTTACCTGCCCAAACTCAAGGCGTTCTGCGGCGCCGAAGTGGTTTCGCGGAACATGCACAATCTCTACACCCTGCGCGGCGCGAAGGTGCGCGACGCGCGCAAGTGGAGCAACTACATCGACCAGGCGATCAACCTGTTCCCGGACGCCGAGGTGTACTTCGGCAGCCATCACTGGCCGCTGTGGGGCAACAAGACGATCATCGATTTCCTGAAAAAGCAGCGGGACACCTACAAGTACATCCACGACCAGACCCTGCGCCTGGCGTCCCAGGGCTACACGCCGCGGGAAATCGCCGACATGCTGGAAATGCCCAAGGCCCTGCGCAAGAGCTTCTCCAGCCGCGGCTACTACGGCACCCTCAAGCACAATGCCAAGGCGGTATACCAGATGTATTTCGGCTGGTACGACGGCAATCCCGCCAACCTCGATCCGCTGCCGCCCGAAGACTCGGCCAGGCACTATGTCAGTATGATGGGCGGCGCCGCCGCGGTACTGGACAAGGCGCAACAGGATTTCGACAAGGGCGAGTATCGCTGGGTCGCGGAGCTGCTGAATCACCTCGTCTTTGCCGAACCCGACAACACGGCGGCCAGGGAATTACTGGCGCAAACGTACGACCAGCTGGCCTACCAGTCGGAGTCCGGACCCTGGCGCGATGAATACCTCACCGGCGCACTCGAACTGCGCCAGGGCGCACCCGGGAAGGGCCTGGGTATTGCCAACGCGGGTGACCTGATCAAGGAGACCCCGGTCGACCAGTTCTTTGAACTGATGGCCGTGATGCTCAACGGCCCCAAGGCAGATGGCAAGACGTTCACCCTGAACATCGAGTTCACCGATCTCAATGAAGTGCATGTCCTCGAACTGGAGAATGCCGTGCTGCATCATCGCAGCGGGCAACCGGCGCCACGCGCCGACGCCACGGTGCGCATTACCCACCCGCTGTTCGTGAAGATGCTGACCGGGAGCGCCGGCATTCGCGATATTATTTTTTCCGACGAGATATCCGTCGAGGGTGACAAGCTCGACCTGCTGAAATTCTTCGCCCTGCTGGACAGGCCGAATGAAACCTTCAACATAGTCACGCCATAGGCAAAATAGTATCCCGGAGGCATTCAGTTCACGTCCCGGGACGCCCGAGGGCCGGCCGTGAACGCCTTATGCGCGGTCAGCCCATCCCGACATAACCCGGCTCTGCTCGGATGCGCGCCAGCCATGCCTGCACACCGGGATAACCCGCGAGGTCAAAACCGCCCTCGTGGGCGACATGGGTGTAGGCGTAAAGTGCAATATCCGCGACCGAGAGACTGCCCCCTACCAGGTAGTGCGCCTGCGCAAGGCGCGACTCCATGACCGCCAGCGCCTTGTGGCCACCGGCTTGCTTGCCCTGGTACTCAGCCTTGCGCTCTTCCGGCAGACCGAGGTATTTGGCGATGAATCGCGCCACCGCGATATACGGCTCGTGGCTGTACTGTTCAAAAAACTGCCACTGCAGCACCTGCGCGAGCAGGAACGGGTCAGTCGGTAGATACGCGGTGCCGCTCGCCAGGTAATTGATGATGGCATTCGACTCCCACAGCACCCTGCCGTCCTCAAACTCCAGCAGGGGAACCTTGCCGTTGGGGTTCCTGGCGAGGAATTCAGGGGTGTGGGTCGCGCCGGCCAGTATGTCCACGTGTACCCAGTCGTATTCAATCATGCAGCAGCGCCGCCAACAGCTTTATCTTGTAACAATTGCCGGACAGCGTATCCCCGTAGACTCTCATTTGCAGCTCCTGGACCATCAGGGTTCCTCCGCGCGTGGCGATTGCGACGCGGGTCGCTTGCCTTCACCAACCGTCAATCGCACTCGCCGGTGTCCAGCAGCACATCCATGGAGAAACCCTGGCATCGCTCGCGGTCGACAAACAGCGCCTCATCTGCGCCTGCCGCCGGACCCACTTCCGCAATCGTGTCGCTGAAAAGGTAGTCCTCAAGACTGGCAAAACGCAACTCGGAGATGCTGTCGGCACCGAGCGCCTGCATGCCGAAAAGCGTCGCCAGCGCGCGCCCGCTCTCCTTGTCAAGATAGGTCTGGTAGTAGTCTGCGAGTGGGCTGGCAAGGCCAAAGCGGGAATGGTTGTGCACGTAGTAATCCAGGTAGTCGGCGCGGCTGAAATCGGCGCGGCGGTACATCAGGTAGTGGTATCTCACGGGCTTCTTCCCCGATGCCTGAAATACGCGGTGATAGCCGGACACGACGCACGAGCGCTGCGAGTCCACCCTCCATCACCGGCGCCAGCGACTCCCGCAGGCCAGGATACCAGCGTCCCAAAGGTTGGCCGGCGGGGCCGCCATCTCGAGGACGAACCAGCTGCGCCAGGAACGCGCTGTCCGCTGGCACTGCCAGAAGGTCAGGGCGGCGTGGGCTCATGAGGGCGAGCGCCAGCGAGTTGTCCCGGGCGAATTCACTGGATGCCAGATTCCGCACGCGGTCAGTCACCGCGGCAACCCGCCCGGGAGCGACGTGCAAATAAAAAATGATTTTCGCCATGGATGACCTTCAGCTACCGGGAGCGCGCCGCGCCGGTGCGGGGTGCCCAGCGATAATTCTCTCGATAAGAACGTTGTTCTTCCCCGCCTTTTTTACTTTATACATAACCGCATCAGCACAGCGGATCGCTTCGTCGATGCCGAGCGCTGGCGGTTCAAACACGGCCGCGCCCACGCTGAAACCGATCGGCCAGTCATTCCCGTCGCTGAGAGCACAGAGCCGCTGCGCCAACTCCTGAAAGTAGGCCTGTGCGCCCTCCAGACCCGTCTCCGGCAAAAGGATGGCGAACTCGTCACCCCCGATCCGCGCACAGCGGTCGGAGTCTCGCAGGTGTTTTCCGAGCTCCATCGCTATCGTCTTCAGCACCAGGTCACCGACACTGTGCCCGAGGTTGTCGTTGACTGCCTTGAAATTGTCCACATCGAGATAGCCCAGCGTCAGGGGTCTGCCATGGCGACAGGCCAGCTTGAGCAGCGTATCGCACTCCTCGCTGAAACCGCGCGAGTTCAATATTCCGGTCAGGCCATCGAGGCGGGCCAATGCGGCCTGGGAATCGAGGGATGCGTGCAAGCGTACCAGCAGGCCAGCGATGATAACAAAAAAAGTAAAGCGAACCCCCGCGTTCCACACGGGAATCGTGACATGACTGTAGTAATGACCAGAGAGATAGTCCATGTTGAGCCAGGTGAGCGCTGAAATCAGGCAAAGCAGGAAGCCGACGCGGCGGCCTGCATACCATGCACCGATGCCGATGGGCACCGTGTAAAACACCGAAAACGAGAGTTCAAATCCCGTCAGCAGGTCGACAGCGCCCAGCAGCCCGACAAGCAGTAAGGCGAAGACGATGATTTGGGTTGTCGGCAACCCGGACAGGAACCTGTCCAGCCTATTGAGCATGGTGCCGGCCTCGCCTGAACCCGGGACCGACGTATTTAGCCGGCGAAGCATTCGCCCTCATGCCGTACCCTTGTGTGCAACAGGTCGGCCGGTGCATTGCTCAAGCATACCCGCGTAGTCCGCGGCGAAGCGGTGGGCGTCGCCGGGCCAGCGTGCCGACAGGTAATTGCCGTCGCGGACAGTGTATCCGTATTCGAGATGTTGCGGACTGTCGCGTCGCAGGGGAACTGGGCCGGCTTCGAAATCGCCGGGGCGCGCCAGGGCGGTCGTCACCTCCGCCTGCACCGTCACCGGGTAGGTGCGGTAATAATTGCCCAGCCAGACGGCCGTCAGCGCCCACGCCGCGAGTTCCAGGACCCTGGTCAGGGCGGTTGTCCTGCGCCCGTATAGTACGGAGCGACCAACCGGGTTCCGTGCGCGCGCCGCCAGCACAACGCCGTGGCAGATCGCCCCGACCGGGGCATCCTGCGCAAATGCCTGCGCAGTGATCGCCTGCAGCGTGGAAGATTCCAGGTAAGCGCGCATCCCGGGGGCATGGCCACCCGGCAGCAACAGACCATCGACTCTGGCACGCGCCGCCTCTGCATAGCTCCAGGGCGCATTGAACGCCGGAGCGGCGTGCATGGTGCGGTAAGCCTCGCGACCATGGGCATCCGCGCGTAACAGGCCGCGCAGGGGTCCCAGACCGGTGCCGTGCAGCATCCGGGGATCCGCCTGTGCCACACCCCCATCCGGGGTTGCGAAGCGCACCGCATGCCCCCGCCTGACCAGTTCCAGCCACGGTACGGCGGCCTCGGTGGGATCGAATCCACAACCGGGCAAGGGTATCAAAACGACTGCCATCTGGGCGTCCTCGGACCGCTTCGCAGCACAGGCATGCACTGACAGGCCGTGCACGCCACCCACTGGTCGCACGGCCGTTTACCTAGTTGCTTGCTTTCCCAAGCTGAAAGTTCAATTCCACCGCCGTACCCGATGGATCAGTGACAAAGATTTGTAGTTGATCCAGCTCTTTCGTTTCAAATTCACTGTAGGTAATCCCCAGCTTCTTGAGCCGGGATCGCATTCCTTCAGGATCGCAACACCGCAGTGCCACATGGTCAAAATAACCGGACTTGCTCCCATGTCTCCCCGGGTCCTCGACCAGGTGCACTATCGGGTGGTCGCCGGCATACAGCCAATAACCGCCGATACCGCCAAAATCAGGGCGATACCCCGTCTCCAGGTCGAGCACATTGCGGTAAAACTCGACGACTTTTTCCAGCACATCACCGGAGGCGGCAATGCTGTAATGGTGCAGTTGTACGGCTTGCTGCTTCATAGTCTAACCTCCAATGCGTTCGCACCCCATGCGCGGTGCGTCCCGATGCCGTGTACGGCTGTAACCGTAGTCTGCAATCATGCTCACTGTCATTACCTGACCGCAACCAGATACTTCAGTATTACTGCGGCAAGCAGTAACACTGTACCCAGAATATCAACCAACAATACCTTCCCCACGGCCTCGTTATAGCCACCGGTGCCCAGCGCCAGCCATGCGAAGCCGACCATGCTCACGCCGCCCATTATCATGGCTGCGGGTTGGTACACGGCGTTGAATGCCGAAAAAATAATGAACGCCCCGAGGATCCCGAACAGCAGGGCCCTGTGGCGCATCAAGAGGGCCAGATCATTGCCCGCCAGCATTATGGAATACGCAGACTCCAGTTTCTGGGCAGAAATGACACCGATAGCAGGTGCCAGATTGATGAGTCCGACCGCGACCAGGCAGCATGCAATCGCTTTTTCCATGACATGACCCCTTTAAGTTGAGTTGGCGCCACCAAACAGGGCGAGGCCACCGGGCAACAAGCCAACACCCGAGAAATGGTGTCGCCAGGCAACCCGGAATGCTGACAGCGTGAGCATGAACAGGAAGTCCAGGTTAAACTGCCCGGGCCAGCCCATCTTCGCTATGTCCCCAAAGAACACAGGTAGCAACCCCATGCCGTGGTTACCTATTACGACGAATGTATAGGCCAGAAGAATAAGCAATAACGTGGCAAGCAATACGCGGAATAATGTCATGCCGTCTCCTTGGAGCATGGTCCGGATTACCCTGTGGGACCATTTTCAACCGTATGCCCGCGTCTGGCAATTACCTCGCCGGTAATGCAGTGGCAAGCGAGCGGTCGTTTTGGCTGGGGCCACGCCCAGTGGTAATGGCGGGATTAAGGCCTGGGCGCCGACTCTACGCGCAAAACGCGACACAGTGCCTGCTGGCAGTGCTTGTTTGGTGACCGTGGCAGCGGACGCGCCGTCCTTGCCTGTCAGCTGACAAGACCCTAAAGCTTGTTGAGGAGTTCTGCATCAGATACCGCCTGTACCTCGACCGCTATATTCTGCAAAGTATGGCCGGCGCAACTACAGGGAGCCTTCGCCGGGACATCCAGGTAATCGGCGAGTCCAGGCGCGAGAGAGCCGATCAACATCGACTTGTCAGGTTACGGCACGCGACTGGTGGAGACCAAACATGCGGTTGCGCGAGTCCGGCAGCCGCAGGCTGCATTGCCGGACCCTGTTCTGTTTCATTGCTTTGGCAGTTGGGCTATAGCTGCAGCCGAATCAAGATCGTGATACGCCGTAGCAATGCGTATCAGGTTGCCAACTGTAATCTCCAATCCATAGTTTTCTGTAGGTGATGTCAGCCAGCCGATATAGAGATTCCAGGCCATTGAACGGCGATGTTCCTCAAACAACAAATCCAGAGGTGGTGGTGTACGCACGCCCAGGTCAATGAGACGTTCGCGATAACCATTGATTAAATGAAGTTCATGCTGCCTGCGATCCTGGACGGAAAGAGAGGTCACTATGGTATAGCTGACATCGTGCATACAGAAACCACGGGCTGATAGTTGAAAATCCAGATACCCGCGTTCTCCATCGCTGGTTTTATATGTGTTGCCCACATGGGCATCGCCGTGAAGCAGCGTGCAAGCGAGTCCTGCCTGATGTTCTTGCACTCGAGCAACCTGCTCTGCCAGGGATTTCGCTGACTGCCCTACTGATTCAACCAGTTCGCGTTTGAAATGATGGGTGGCGATTTCATGCTCGATAAGAAAATGTACGCTGCCTTTTTCAAGTGAAAAAAGATCGTGAATGGGACCCGATGTATGAGGCTGCACCCAGTGTAGATCATCGTTGAAGCGGGGCGAATTCCAGTAAGGCGCGTGTAACAAAGCAAGCTGCTCGAGCAGGGCTGCTGTATCATCTGCACCAAACCTGGACAATACGTTTTCAAATGTTACGTGTGCCGTGCGCAGGTCTTCCAATACCAAACCGAAACTGAGACTCTCATGATCCCTGAAACCACCAAAGCATCGCGGCATTCTCATCCTAATCTCATCGCCGAGCCTGGTGTAGATATTCACCTCATTCTCGTAGAGTGGAATCTCAACAAACTCCGGGCGCGCCACTTTTATCATTAAACGTTTGGGTAGATTCAGTCCCGAATCATTCAGGTAAAAGGCATCAAAAGTAATTCGTCCCGCAGTCGATACCCTTTCCTCGCCTTCAGATGAAAGCGCCGCATCCACTAACGCGATCGCATCAAGGCGAACATCAGGCCATTTAGTGCGCATCAGCTTTTCCACTATTGTTTCGTCAAACTCCGCTGGAGTCAGTGGAATGCGGAAGCCCATATTTTCCTCTTTTGCCAGTATGGCTGAACGGTTTATATATCGAAATAACGCCAGCATAAAGTGAACTAGTCACTAGCGTTGCATTTGCTGTATTCAGTACGGAGTACCATCGGTATGCGTGAAGCGCCATGTTCCCTGTTCGCCTGATCGTGCACACAGGTCATCGTCAGGATATACGCAATCGTCATTTGGAGTTCTGTCGCCAACCTCCAGGTACACAACTGGAGCACTTGAGCGATTGACCAATTGATGACCCATTCCAGTACCAGCTTTGAAACCGATACAATCTCCCGCAGAAACCGGGAACTCTTCTTCACCATAAATTACTGTACCAGTTCCTCTCAAAATAAAAATGAATTCATCTTGTTTCGTGTGGCAGTGCTTTACAGACGATGCTGAACCGGGATCCAATTCGGTCAAATTGACACCAAAGTTAGTGAGATCAAAAATGTCCCCCAGTTTTCTTTTCGTTCTACCCTTGACAAGGTCGGCAAACGGTTCAGGATAATTTGTCTTTCCTTTCGAAACCGATACCCCCTCTGCACGTATTGGTGCGATCTTCACGTGTAACTCCTGGCGTCATAATGCCTCGGGCAGGAGCGGTATCCGAAGCCGGGCATCCAGCGACTGCAGGGCGCGGCTCTCCCCACCTGGTTAGTTGGCCTGTGCATTGCTGGTAAACATGTGCTTCTTGCCGGAGAAATTCTCATAGAGCTGATGGTGTGCTGCCGCACAGAATGTGTCTTCCCGTTCAGAATACATTGAAATCCAGTCCATGAGCATATCAAGGTTCGAGTCCTGCTCTTCTTTCGAACGGTATTTATGCGGCTCCCACGGGCGATGTCTCGCGTTTTCAATACAATCGGCAACCGGCAGATTGAGGTAAATTACCTCGTTGGCATCGCGTATCGCGAGTTCGAGCAGGTCGGAATAGCAACCTTCTATTACCCAGTCCGCGTTGTCAGCGATGAATTCTGCGATTTTCTGCTTCGATAGATGAATAGGTGTGCGGACGGGGGGAGACGCCTTGTCCCACGCGAGTGTATCCAGGTCCAGGTGATTCAGGTTGTGGGCAGCAGAGAGTTTCCTGGCGAGAGTAGATTTGCCCGAACCCGAATTGCCAAAGATGAGTATTTTTCTCAATGCACCAGATCCCTTGCCACCACCCGCTTCAAACTGAAGCGATGAAGCGTCCACCAACATTCCCCTGTTCAGTCCTCCGTCAAGTATCGAGCTTTCTGTCCTTACTCGCACGATATCGAATGCATAAATTGGCTAGTTTTTGCAAGGGCACACCCGACTCATAAACCATCGCTTTGAACATAATCGATAACACCCTCGCTCACCCGAATCGTTACAGACTTCTGGGATTATGAAGATTAAAGGTTACTTTCGCATCTTCGTCCTGGAGAAATCGCATTCGACATCAAGCGGTGTTTATCTTTTTTAAAGAATACCAGTATTTTTAAGTTTGCATGCGCTTTCTCTGGATATCACTTGAATTCTATCATGCCTATGTTGCATGCACGTGTCTCCAAATGCCACAAGTCCTGACACTTGAGATAATGCCGGCCCCATGTGGGGGCGCCAGGCCTCTCGTCGACTCAGAGTTTAGGTGCCTAATGTTAACACCGCACGAGCTTCCGTACTGACCACATACGTTTGGACGATCGGCGCGCCGGGGGACTCTGATAAAAATGGATTGATTTTGCACCCTCCAGTGAGCCGGGTCCGGGCGGGTGTTTTCAGATAGCGCACCACAATTCAACCAAGCTTCAGCGTTGAGTTCGCAGGAGCATTTCCATTGGCACTTTGTATGCCAGATCTTCTTTGAACCGGACCAAAGGTTGTGCCTGGAAAGGCGTCGCTGATCTTAGGAAAACCGTGTACCAGGCCAACATGGGAGACCTTGAAGTCCCTCGGCGTGTTGCCTATCGACGTCCTGTAGTAGTGGGTGTACCAGCAAAGGGGGCCACTCGGGGAGAGAGACCCTGCAAGCCGGGTACTCTGGACCTGACATGGACGAAACAAGGTTCAGCCGCGAGCAACTTACTGGGCGGGTGGCGCTGGCAGGTTTCGTGTCTCTGACGCGATCTGGGCTTCATTAGAAGCCCACTCCACAACACTCCGGCTCGTAAAGTTGCCCCGTCAGAAGAATATTTGGCAACAGATTTTACAATTCCTGCTGCTGCCCGTTACGCTTTATCATTCAGTGTGAACTCAACTATTTTGATTATTTTACTAAACTCGATAACATCCTGTTCAGTGCCATTCATTTCATAGCCAGATAATCTAGCGACAGCTTTTATGGATTTGGGATGCGCCTTTGCATATCTCAATAATACCTTTCTTGCTTCATCTTCCGATAAGATGCTAGCAATCGCCCCAAACTCAGCGTTTTTTAAAGTAACCAAAACAGAGTGATTTGCTGAGATATTTTTAAACCACTGGGATTTTTCTCCATACCCTGACGCGGAGAATATCTTTCTCTTTTCTTTATCCTGATCGATAACTTCAATAACCGTTTCTCTCAAGTTTCCTGACTTTCTTCCCCAATGTTTCAATCTGATAAACCTCTCACCCAATAAGAAACCAAGTTTGAAACGATAGAGATACAGTGGCGCCCTGAAGAATTTTAGTTTTAGTCCTTTGGGGAGAACTGGTTCGACAATTTTCCTGAGCATAGTCAACGCCGCTTTTATTTATTAGCGCTTAAGCCTGAAGAAGAAACCGAGGTCCGTGAGGACTCTCTCACCTGCCTTGTTAGGCGAGCATGTACTTCATTTTATAACCGCCGGTTATCTCAAATCCATTTTCTTTGTAAAATGATACTGTTCTATCAAACTCGGGAATCGGTGGGGTACACAATTCGAGCCTTACCCATTTTTTCATTTTTGCAAAGTTAATGATTTCTTCGAGAAGCTTACTTCCAACGGACTTGGACCTATACTCAGGCATGACATAGAACTCCTGAACTATGCCAAATGATCCCTCAGCATAGAGTGAGTGGCTTTCACATAAGGCCCCGAACCCAACAATTTTGTCGCCATCAATAGCGCCGAAAACGACATAAAGCCCTTGGCTCATAAACCTCTTGCAGAGTTTTTCGGCCTTGGGAGTATCTACATCAAAATGTTTTATTCCAGTTCTTGCAATAATTTCGTTCGTGAGGCAAACCGCCAATTTTGCAATATCACCTGAATTCTCCTTCTTCAATACTCTGTATTCCACGGAAGCCTGATTCCCTTTTACGTCTAACGCCTGAGTCCAGCGGCACTTGGAGCGGCGACCGGCTTTGCGGCAGCCATAATGGCCGGCATGTCAAATGTTCGTGCCAATGACTCATTGGAACCTATTTGAAGTACTACAATTTGAACACACGACATGCGTTTTCGCTCAAAAAAAGCTTTTGAACCTCTTCGCCTAAAGCCAGTTTCTCGAAACTTTCGAGTGCCTTTGCGGGCATGATCATTGGGTAGTTGGTACCGAAGAGAACCTTGCGACGACCATGACCACGCATGAACTCCACCAAAGTCTGCGGATATCTTTCTGCGGTGTACGCTGACGTGTCAATGTAAACGTTTTCATGTTTCGTGACTAATGCGATAGCTTCATCTGTCCACGGGTAGCCAATATGCCCGCCGACGATGACTAATTCAGGAAAATCCAGCGCCACCTGATCCAAATAGATTGGCCTGCCTACTTCTGACGGCATTAGTGGCCCAGTGTGGCCGATTTGCGTACAAAACGGAATGCCGAGATCGCAGCAAGTGGTGTAAACCGGATAGAACCGACGATCCGTCGGCGGCGTTTCCCACAGCCAGGGCAAGACTCGTATGGCTTTGAACTTGAGTTCGTTGACGCAGCGTCGAATTTCCCGAACTGCTTCCATTGGCTTCGATATGTCAACCGAGCCCACTCCCACCAACCTGTCTGGTGCCTCTGCCACAAAGCCCGCGACTTCATCGTTGGAAATCATGACATTACGGGGAGCGACCCACGCGCAAATTAGGCTGAGATCAACTCCGCCCTGGTCCATCATTTCCAGCGTCATCCGTACCGGAAGCTCGACAGTCGGTATCGATATCTTCATCCACCGCCGCAGAGACGCAAAAACGGGATCCTGTGTATGCCGCAACGTGGGATGTTGTGCCCATGCATCAATGATCATGGAACTTTCTCCAGTAGTACCCAGTGCAGAGTTCAACAGCAACTTTTACATTGTGGTTCTATAGAAATAACTTTTGCGCGGAAAAACCATAAGACTCCAGAATAAAGAGTATCCAGCACAAGAGACGTTAGTGCTGGAATAATTTTTTACTTGGCCGCTTTTCAGCAGCGCATTAAACGCTTCTAGTCTAACCATTCGGATTTCTGCAACACAATTCTGTAACCGTCAACGTCTTCAAACGTGCTACCTGACTTATCCCAATACGGATTATAGGATGCCACTGACCGAAAGCCAGAAGTAGTCATTTGCGCACACCAATTCGACCATTCGATTTCGTTGGGGACATAAAAGACCAGAAGATTATCCTGTGTTGGAGATTTCCCTACTTTTGTCCCAATATGATGAGTAAACTCCAAATGAAAAGGATGATGTTCATGCCCAATTATAGAACCATTGAACCCCTCGTGATTTTCAAATTTACCCAGCAATTTAAAGCCTAAACCTGAAATATACATTTCAGTGATAGCTTCAAGATTATCCGTTGGTCTTGCAACTCTCAATATAGCTTCGCGATAAACCATCTGGATTCCCCTGGGCTGCCTCATGAGCGAACAACGCTACCGGCACGGGCGAACAATACGCAGTGGGCCGAACCTGGAGCGCATTGGTGCCCGGCGCATTTAGGCGACGACGCGAGTAGGTTAAGAGGCATATACCCTGCCCAAAACTGCTGGTGAGAACACTACAAATACACCGATCACTCCAGAGAATGCTGCCAGGTCAATGGAGCATTCAATCGTGCATCCGGGAAATTCGATAGAGACTTCATTCGCCATCCAACGCCTCAAAAAACCGGACAGGCTTCCCGAATCCTGCGCCGAAGAGGCGAAATAGTTCCAAATTCCGAGTTTTTTGCACGAAACTATCAGCAGCTTTCACTAGTTTTTTGATGGAAGGTATATGTCTGCGGACAGCAAACGCTTCGGTGCCTTGTTTCTCCATGCCAGTCGGATGAGATCGTCGACTACAATAGGCGTCGCTTTTGTCAGCGCAACGCGTACGCCAGCTACTTTCTTTCCCCACATCAGCTTCTCGACGAACTCCGGATACATTGCTAGCGCCCGCTCCCGGTCTTGCTCCGACAAAAATATATGTGCATGCGTTTCGTCCGGAGGAATGGTCATAAAGATCTTCCCGCGTACTCGAAACGACGTATAGTCGAAATGGGGCTCTTCAGTCACCTCGAGCATCGAGAGAGTTTGCGTACGGATTGCTTTGAGATCCATCAGCGCCTCCGGTAATAAATGAGCAGCTTGACGCCAAGCCACTTGGCAGATTGTAGCGCAGCGCGCGAAACATTCCGTATCGGCGAATAATGCGAGGCAGCGCCTGTTTGTGCTATCCGATTGAGCGACCTGTCATCTGTCACCGTTACCATTCCTGGATGTCGTAGTGGTAAGAAAATACAAGGCATAAACAACGGGTATGGTGACAGCCACATTTATGAGCGCCTGTTTAGCATAGGCCACGTCACCTCCCAATAGGCTCATGACTATGTCATACATTGAAACGGACAGCATTTGCCCATTGCCTCCATGAGAAAACGTCGGTGTAAATATTAGGCACAAACCAGTAATCCTGATGATCGCCCGAACATGCCTGTTTTCGATCTCGGCTGAGACCGTCCAGGTGATCG
Organism: Halioglobus sp.; assembly: GCA_041395965.1. GTDB lineage: Bacteria > Pseudomonadota > Gammaproteobacteria > Pseudomonadales > Halieaceae > Marimicrobium. Next base: position 17,382 of record JAWKZM010000029.1, on the reverse strand, counting down.
CCCAAACGATCAGGCTCGCTATACCAAACGGTATGAGAAGCAACCACATTATTATGCTGAAGTCAGAAGCAAGGGCAACACTTGGAGAACACAGAATTAGCAGATATACAATTCTCATCATTTGCCGTCTTGCCCTCAATATGACAGTTAACCCTTTGAGCTGATGCGTCGGTTACGGCATCCTGCGCCCAAGGTGCGTTGCAGCTCTGCTGCCTGTTATGATTACCGCGTGGCACCAGTTCTTACGCCACCTTTCTCTTTTTTCCTTCGCAGATTGGTTGCCCGGGTTGAATTCAACGGCGTCAGGAAAACCCAGTTTATTCTCCAGGCAATGCGAATTAATAGCGCCATAGACTTCGCCGGCTATGTCTGCGGTAACACAAACCACATCTCCGCAGTTCAGGCATTCGTGAAACCTTGCGGACTTACTGCCCTGCCTTATAACGCGGTATAGCCTATCATTCTGTACTGTTACTTTGAATCGCGACCCTGATTTGGAAACATAAGCGGCACCCTTTGCTCTGCAGTATTCACACTGGCAACGCCTCGGAACTACGGCATAGTCCACCGTTTGCCACTCGACGTTGAGATTCTTGCACTTACAGGAACCATGCATACTCATATCAGGTGCTCATACCGCCTGCGGCAACAGGCGTGCGATACCGCAGACTGGCGAGCGAGGCGAGCGCCTTCGCCACATGCCAGGTTGGCTGGATAGGCACAGGATTCGGCGAGATAATGAATATTTTCTTCAATGAACGGGCCAGAAATAAGTTGAGGTGATATCCCTACAAAAACGGCTAAACTACATGCAAAAAAACCGATCAGTATCCCTGCCGACTTCATAGCTCACCTTACAAGCCACAACTCATTAACTTCACCATCAAAGTCCGCTGGTGCGCCTCTGTGTGCGTTCTGTCCGCCTACAGTTGCCCACACACGCGAGTGTAAGTGTAGCTGAAACGAGTCCAGCGCACGAAGTGCGCGGCGATCTGGGCCCGGTTATGCTGCACTGGCCGCCACCAATTGATAATGCTGAACCTCCGGGAACGGGCTGTAGAAATGATGTAACAGCGCTTTCCACTGCTGGTATTGCGCTGAACCGCGAAAACCTTTCGTGTGTGACTCAAGAGTTTGCCAATTGACCAAAAATATATAGCGGCTCTCGTTTTCGATACAGCGCTGGAGCTGATGCGAAATATAGCCAGGCATTGCACTGATAATGGATTGCGCTTCGGAAAAGGCCAATTCAAATTCTGCTTCAAAGCCAGGCTTAATATCGAGCACGGCGACTTCCAGGATCATACCTTCTCCAATTCAGCATAACGATGGAGCTCATCCGCAGCCGGTGAGGTGCGATGCGACGAGCCGAACATTGGCTGCGACGCTATACACGCCATGGAAGATCCATTACGACGCCATCTGGAAGGCTGACCGTCCCGCCAATGGGCATTGCCGAAACAAACACGGTTTCAGACTCTGCAAAGATTTGATGCACTTCAGATGCCGGCAACATCAGAGTATCACCTGCCCCATACCTGATCTCAGTGGTACCAACAGTTGCCCGACCGCTTCCCGCCAGGAACAGGACGACCTCCTCGGTGTCATGGCTATGCGGGGGTGTCGCAGAATTTGCATCCATACGACCATGCCACATCTCAATCTGCTGTGCGCCACTGGAGCGCGTTGCGACCCCAGCAATGTGGTTCCCATGCAGGCTATGAACTTCGTTCTGATCTTTCCGAAACACCAACATCAATCGGTCTCCTATATGGTTTACGTGCGCAGATTATCAGGACGGATCATCGTCGCCAAGCGCCACCATTCAGCCTCGCGAGCGGACCGTCGAGCTGCGATAGCCAGTTGAAACCACTTGCCGGCTGAGAAGGCAGGCACCGAGTTCATTTGGATGAGGAATAAGCGCGCATTATCGTCGGAGGTAGGCGTCCAACCAATAAAGGGAGTGGGTCGGTACCCGTCATAGCGGCGCCTAAGGCTTACCGCAGCGGCGACGAAACCGCGCATCGGCTTTCACATCCGGGCGCATAGAGGCGTATAGCCGGCGGTTGTTATGTAGCATTTATGCGGGGCCTCCTTGCATGTATGGAAAAGAAGTAAGGCAGACCGGCCCAGGTGACAAATAGAGTAACAAGAATCCACACAGGTTTGTCGGATAGGTTACGACCCTGCATGTCACTTGGAACTAAAACCTTACTAAGAAAGACTACCGCTGCGACATACCAGGCCAACAAAAGGACTGACGCCTTGCTAATGAATGGCTCATTGCCAAAGAATATAGCAATAAGTAGGAACGGAAGCAGAATTCGGTATCCAGACATGCACAAAATACCTAAAGGGCGGGCGGTGCGCCGAGCCTGATTGCTTTTACGTGTTATGCGGCTGAGCTTTCAACATCCCATCCGGGAAATACGAGAACTGCGGGGTGGCAGTTAAGGGCAAGAGCGAGAACCTTGGCCCGCTCGTTTCCAGGATTGATTCTGTCGTTTTCTATAGCAGATATGGTCGACCGGGGAATGCCGGTCAGCTCGGAGAGCTCATTTTGACTACGCTCTTGAAGTTCCCGGACGACTCTAACGGAGTCTCCGACTGTCATATCAACTGACTTGTTTGCTTTTCGATAATCCTCCATGTCAGTTCCTCCGGCAATTATGAGGAGCAATTTTCTCCACCTGTACGAAGACATGTTCGCGAGCTACTTTATAGATCACAGGATACTGTAGGTTGAGTCGTAACGAGCGGTAGCCTCGCCAATCGCCGCTCAATGCCTCATCATTGAACCCTTTGATGCTGCGAAGCGCCCTTGCTGCCTTGACGCGTTAGGCCTCTGGTTCATGACAAACCATTTCGATGTTGTGCCCGTCCGGTCCAATCACGAACGCAGCATAGTAGTTTGAGTGGTACTGCGGGCGAAGACCAGGCGCACCATTATCCTTAGCTCCCGCCTCAATAGCCGCCCTGTAGAAGTTTTCGACCTGACCGCGATTCTTTGCCCTGAAAGCCAAGTGTAAATGCGTCGCCGCCTCCTCCACCCGACGGATACACAGTGAAGCATCGCTGTCAGAGCACCAAATCTCAACGCCAAGCGGCCCCTCCGAAGCTATAGCTACACCGAGCGGCTCGAGTGCCTTGAGGAAAAAGGCCTTGCTCGCTTGATAGTCGCTCGCCCCAAATACTACGTGATCGAACATGGTTCTCCTGCTTTTAGTGTATGTCGGAAAGGCCCAACGTTCGAGTTCAGTCGAATGCTATAGTGCGTCCGTTGGAGCGACTTGTCAGGTTGCGGTACTTGGCTTTGTTGCAAAGAATCGTAAGCGCACATAATCCGCTCTCCAATCGCCATGTTCATCACAGAGCACATCGCGTAGTGCATCGACGACCTCGAAAATAAGACACTCCCTATCGCTTGCTGGCAAGGCGGAGGTGTAGGGTTGTGCAAATGTCTCAAGCCATCCGCCTACGTCTCCAGGCACCAACGTTGGGCGAGGGATGAGATCCATGGTTTGTACTTTGAAGCCACTTGCTTCGAGAAGCTCGCCAAATTCCTTTGGGCGAGGGAAAAACCAGGGACTGGCGACCACCATCCCTCTTGAGGAAAGCGCAGACTCGAGAGCCGCGACGATGGCGGATACATTACCGTAACCACCCAATTCGCCGACAAAGCGCCCCCCGGGCTTGAGCGCGCGCCATACGCCAGAAATAACGTCCTCTGGATTCTTCATCCAGTGCAAAGCGGCGTTAGAAAACACCGCATCAAATTCGTTGGCGAATTGGAGTGATTGCCCATCCACAACCCGGGCATCCAACCCCAGCGACCTGGCCGCATTTATCATTTCAGCGCTTGAGTCGACGCCAACCACCGCGCAGCCAAATTCAACCAGCTTAATGGTGAGAGCCCCGTCCCCACATCCGAGATCAAGGATTCGTTCGCCCGGTTGCGGCAATAACAACTCAACGATGGGCATACCGAGATCGGAGACGAACCTGGCATTCTTGCCGTATTGCGCTGGATTCCAATTTTGAGTGTTGGATGACGACATAGAGCAACCTAACGCCCAGTGCAACGGCGAGACACGGCGTGGCGAGTCCGGCGACCGCAGGCTGCACATTGCCGCTGCGTGTTATGTGCTATTACGAGCACTAAAGTATGCATAGAGCAAATAACCAATACATGCGAAAAATGTCGCTGGAAGCGCAACGTTGCCCAGCCACGTTCCATATGTGACAAATGGATTCTCTAAAGCATTCATGGCTCCTTGTGACTTAAGCTCCCCGACACTATTTAGTGAACTCAGATCTGCCATCAGTCCTGACGCAATATCGATGTTATAGACGAGAAGCATATATACCCAGCCGGAGTAAATAAGATAGAGAGCAAGAACTGTTCCCAGAATTAGCGCACTGAGTCTTTCCGCTGCGAAGTACGCAACCATAATGAGGCCGAAAGACACGCTAGCCCACCATTGAACAATGAACCAATATCTATCAAAAACACTGAAGAGCTGCTCCAATATTTCTGCTTCACTCACAATAAAACTCCTTATCGAGCACTTGACGCCGCCGGCACAGGCAGGGGGAACTCAGTGTAGCGAGTCCAGCACACGAAGTGCGCGGTGTGCCCGGCCTTGTTATGTGCCTACTGCTCAAAATGACATACTGCTTCAATGTTGTTGCCATCTGGGTCCAAGACAAAAGCACCGTAGTAGGTTGGATGATACTCGGTTCTTGGGCCTGGACTACCGTTGTCCGTTCCACCAGCAATAATTGCGGCCTTGTGAAATTCTTCGACGACCGAGTTCCTTTCACAACCAAAGGCAAGATGAATAGGGCCGCTAGGCACACCTGCTTTCAACCAAAAACTTGGCTTGCCATCGCGCCCAAATCCCACACCTGATATCTCATGCTCCATCATCAACGCATAGCCCAAAGGAGCAAGTGCGCTGGCATAGAAGTCCCTGCTTTTTTCTAGATCAGTCACCCTAAGTCCTATATGGTCGATCATCACAACCTCCTATATACCCTTGGCACATAACGTCCGCTTCAACTGCGCCGAAACTGGAATGTTTTTGTGTTAGTGTTTGAGCGCAGCGAGTGACACAAAAACGCGGAGGTTTTGGCGTCAGACTGGAAGCGCTTGTTAGGCAATAACTATCTCTAAATTTTGGATCAAATCAGAAATAACCACTTTTTCGCCCGTTGTTGATTCAAAGTAAAGTTGGTTCTTATTGCCAAAAGCAATATCAAACTCGCCTTTCAAATTAGCAGGAATATCGCTGTTAATGGATAAGAATTTAAATTTTCCTATATTGAATTTACCGCCCGAACACTCAGCAAACTCATTTTTTAGACGCTGCTCCCAACCGTCAGTATCAAAGTTATATTTGACGAGGAAGACTGTAGGGAAAACCTGATTTTCTTCAATCGGAACAGTAGTGTGGGCATCACATTGCTCACCTATTCGATAGCTTAACTTTGCAGAATCCAATTTCGATATGGATTTTTCTAAAGAACCAGCGGCCTTAAATGCGATACCGCTAAATCCTTTGGACCTTGTATCATTAACTCCAAACCTGACTCTAAAACTTATAAATTCGATATTTATAGAACCAAAATTCACACCAATACTGGTGTACTCTTCTTTCTCCGTCAATGGCCACGCAAAAGGCAAACCTAATTTTTCTGATACGATATTAGCCACTTCAAGAGGATCATCGACTTCAATCATCAGATGATCTATTTCAAACAATCAACATCTACCTTATTTTTCCAGTTGATCTAAATAGCCTAACGCTTCAAGCTGGGGTGCGCAATAGCGCTTCCCGGCGCGAAGCGCCCTTGCAGCCTTGACTTGTTATGGTGCATTAGAATGACTCCTGCGTCCGCTTTCTGCAAAAATCGGACGCTCCAACTACGCAAAGTCAGTCGCTCTCTGACACCCAGCTGTCATTGGAACTCAGCATATTGGTTACCCACTGCCGTACCGTGGTATCCGCGACAGGGAAATCGAACTGTTTGATAATATAGGTGTGCTCGTCGGTATAGGAGATCAGGCTGCGGAACCGATCGGGGTAAGCGTCTTCGAGTTCCGCCACCGCATGGAGAAGCTCCGCCTCGAAGATGTCACCATCTATCCCAGATTGCCCCACGATCGTTTTGTCCCGTGTGGAACTGATGAAACCTATGCGAATGTTTTCATCCTCGGCAAGCTGGTACTTGTGGTATTCCGTCAGATTGCCATCTTCGCCGATGCAGGCACTGCAGTTGGCCGGGAAGAAGCTATCGGAATTCCAGTAGGCATTTAGGCGTTCCTGTGAGCCGGGCTGCCGTATGCCCATACCGGAGTCGTTGATGAGTTCGATCGGTACGTCTGGGTACAGTTTCCGGACCAGCGGCAATGCATAATGAATGCCAAAGCCTCCCGCGCTGTTGCCCGCAAGAACAATCCTGCTGGGTGCGGGATAGTTGCTGACGATAACATCCAGCGAAGCCGAGAGGTTCTGTAGGCCACGGAAGTAACGGTCATTGTTGCCGTCCCCATCGCTATCCACGTCCCGATCACCGGTAAAGAATGTTCCGTCGCAATAGGGTATATAACCGAGGTCATAGTCAGTTGTCGGGTTAGCCGGGTTCCCGGCCTCGAGAATCCCGACATTGAAAAGAGGAAGTCCAACAGATACAGCCGCGCAGTTCGTCGGTCCGCAGGCCCCGCCCCCCTGCAGGAAGATCAAAAGTTCATCGCTTACACCATCACGCGTGGACATGGCGAACTCGTTTCCTGTGAAGCATAGTGGACCGTCGCCGCCGCCAAAAGTGTGTTCGATAACACCACCGCCGACGGTTTCCGATGTCATGGGTGTAAACTCTCCAAGATATCGATCTACACCTTGATTATAGAGCTCCTGGAATGGTGGTTCGGACTGTGTGTGAGAAGCGCCATTCATGGGGTTGTCGCTTCCGTCGGAGCAACCATAAATCAAAAGAAAAGCAGAAAGCGAAGCGCCGACGTAGCGCGTCAGGTTGAGCGCCGTGTTATTCGGCATTTGCAACTTTGTACTTGCTTTGCACAAACCCGCTTTCATAGCTTCTTGTCGATAGATGCTGTAGCTTGATGTCATGCGCCGATGGACCGAAAAGCGGTATTCCCTCACCAATTAGCACGGGGATTCTGGTGATGGTCATGTCCTGAATCAAACCTGCCCGCAGGAAACCCTGGATTGTTTTACCACCATCAACGTATACGTGCTCAGAACCGGACGAAGCCAATATTTCAATCAACTCTGTGGCGGAAGATGAAGTGCCCTTCACGCCTTCACTGAGAATCTTGGGTTCCTTCGGGAATCTGCTACTCAACACGATGACGTTCTTGCCTTGGTATGGCCATTCCTTGAATGTCAGTGCCAACTCGTAAGTCTTACGCCCCATAACGAGGGTGTCTACGGACGCGAAGAATCCATTGAAACCATAGTCCTCGCCCCCAGCCTCACCATCGCTTCCTGGCAACCAATCAAGCTCGCCGTTTTTTCTTGCGATGAAGCCGTCTAGGCTCGTTGCGATAAATACTGAGCACGTAACAGGCACATCAGCTCCTTTATGACGCATAACGCCTTGCGCAGCGGCGCCGAAAACGCGCAGCGGTTTTGGCGTCCGGCCCCGCCAGGAGCGAACTGCCGCAACTTGTTACGTGGCTACAGTAACCGACGATAGTAGATTGCTGACTCCTCATAACCTATGGCCTCATAGAATTTACTTGCCCTTCGTGTAGCTAGAGCGGACAGCACTGCACCTCTGGTTTGACACCAGGACTCAAATGATTCCATCAGGCGCCCGCCCAATCCTGTTCGCCTATGCTCGGAATGAACCATAATTTCCTCGACCCATCCCACCGGGCCATTTGCATAAAAAGTGTCGTGAATGAAGCCGAGAATGTAGCCCATAAGATGGCCCTGGGACTCTGCCACCAGAACGAGGGCAGAATCATTTTGAAGTAAACGCTGGAATGAAGCTCGGTAAGCATCTGGCTCTAACTCGAAAGACGCAACAAAATCTTGAACTAATGGCAGCATCCTGGTCGCATCTTCGAGTCTTGCATTTCTGATCTCTGGCACGAATCTCATTTAAACCACGTAACGCCGTTGTAAGGGCAGACAGACCGAAGGTTTGGCTGTCCCGCGCAGGCCCATAGGGCCGGAGTGAACTTGACAGCTTCGTTATGCATATTCACCCAACTGGTAATGAATGTAGGGGCCTTCAGGCCCGATCGCTTCTTCTTTCAGTTGCCAGCCGAACTGCTCGTAGAAACGGCAAGCCTCAATATTCTCCTTAATGCATTTCAAGAACATTGGAAGCCCAAACCTACTTACACTTTCAGAGATTAGCGCTTTACCAACACCCTTTCTCTGATATTTTGGCGAAACAAATAGGTGGTGGAGAAAATTATCTGGCTTCCAAATTGACACAAAGCCCACCACTTCGTCGCCTATACGTGCTACCAGAATTTCCTCCCCTTCCACTACAGCGAGAAATTCATCAATCGAATAAGTATGTTTAGGAAAACTTCCATTCAATTCTCTGGAGAAATTGAATATGGCCAGCATTTCTGGAAAGTCATTCTTGTTACTTGGCTCAATCTTCATTTATGCATAACGCCTGCGGCAGGGGCAGCCGCTTGTCGGCTGCCCTTCTTGCCCGCTCTTGTTATATGCCCTACAGGTAGAATGATGCAACACCACTTGCCACCGTTAACAAAGCAATGAATTTCATAGTGTAAGGGTTTAACCAAGAGTCGGGAAAATTGCTGACGAGGCGAAATACATTTGCCAATTGAACAGCACCTGAAGAAAAGAACACCCAGCCAAACAACAAGCCACAGCAACCAAATTGTAATACCAAGGCAATTTCCTGCTGAGGGCTTGGCCAAGTCTTGAAATCCGGGGAATACCCCTCGCCTGAGCTCAGGTGCAGGAGCCAGAAGCATAATGAAGGGATGAATATTGCAAGAAACCAACCCTTCAGAAGTGACGATACCTGGGAAGCGGTGAATGTGCCCTGGCTCACTAGGATGCGAGATCGAAATTTTCCGTATAACGCGCCCCCCAAGCCAACCCACAATCCACAGAATAGCCAAAAGTGATGGATTAGCATGATGTTTCGCAGGGCATATAACGGTATAGCTCAGCCGCGGCCTGTCAGGGCCTTCGAATGGAGCGAATTGTTAGCCGCCATCCGCACCGTATTTTTCAAGATGGTCATTCCATACCCATTGACCGCAACAAAGACCAAGCAGGTGTTTGCAGGCGATGCGCAACTAATGCAGCGACAAGCACAAATGCGAGCGGCGAGGCTGCGATGTGCGCGGAGTCCTTGAAGGACATTTGGGGCTTTGTAAGCCTGCCAACTACCCAATGAGAACTGAACCAGAATATGGGAGCAGCCGTCATTAGCAGTAGATAGAAGACAGCTAGCCCCTCCATGCCAGCAGTACTTTGTGCTGGTATTGCAACCAATGCGGCAGTAATTATGGTGATTGGAATAGTTGAGAGACGCACTAGAAACCAAGAGTGCCCGAGACCCTTCGCTTGGAAAACACGGCGCTCCCAACGCATAAAGAAGAAAAAGGTAACTAAGGAGAAGGCAGCGAATAACGCTAGCAGTACGTAAAAAGGATGCATCTCTAACCTCACGCTTTCCTCAGTTTTTCGCCCCGCTCAACTCATGGCGTGCAATGGCGGCTAACGCCAGCATTTTCGGCTGGCATGGAACGGGATTTCTTTGGCGTAAAATGGCGTAGCCATGCCAAAAAAGCACGCGGAATGACAGTCCGTAACATGCTTTTGTTAGCCGCTGCCTTTCGGATTAGTTACAAATGCCATATCCCATGTTTTCATTTAAAGATCTAATGTTATTTGTGCAATAAGTAGAGTTAATTGTATGAATGGAAGTCCCAGTGAAATTATTGTTATCAATGAAATGTTAGATTTTCGTGGATATTTTCGATGATTGCGAATAATGAAAAAAGTTTATAATTAATGTAATTGGTATGCCGTAAATTGCAAATATCATAGCACCTAATCCTATAAATGAGCCATTTCCTGTGCCTGCAAATATGGTTATTGCCGAAATTGCTATTTGTAGTAAAAGAACCCCACCAATGCCAACTTTATAATTCATTTGCTATTTATTCTCGATTTTTTGGGTACATTTCACTTCTGGCTAACGCCTGAGTTCAGCGGCATTTGAGGCGATTCCCGATTTTGCGGCAGCAAAAAATGGGTGGCGGGTCAAATATCCACTGCAACGATTTGTTGGACGGCGACACGCTAGGCCTCTGAAACAAATTCACGAACAAGGGAGGCAAAATGCTCAGGCATCTCGAGTTCAGGAAAATGCCCCGCATGCTCAAATTCATGCCACTCGGCATCCGGAAAATATCTTTGAGACGAATTCTTATCCGTTCGTCGATGAGTTCTGTCGGCAGTTCCCCAAAGAACCAAAGAGGGCTGCGAAACAGATTGCAATATCGGAGGTTCAACATTCGCACGCAGCTGTTGCAGGCCAGACGCAAGACAAAAGCATGCACCGTGCTGCAGCGATTCTGAACCGATTTTTGCGAACTCCACAGCCGTAGTTGGCTTAGGCAACGCGACCTCATACCACTTTTTAGCGACCCAATTCGGTACACAGGCCAGCATTAATTGCCCGAGAACCGGAGTCCCTACTATGCCCATTAGATCAACTCGCTGTGCCCATTGAGCTTGTTCCTCCCACGACGCAGCCTGAATGTTTATTACACCCGATACGAGATCTGGCCACTGCGTTGCCAAACCGACTGCGGCAAATGCGCCACCGCAGGAAAATGCTAGATAGTACGGACCAAACCCTAATCGTTTAAGAAGCTGGGAGGCAACCTCCACTTGATCATGGATCGAGTACGTGAACCCCCTTTTCGGATAGGAAAATCCAAAGCCTGGCATATCCAGACAGATCACTCGAAACGAAGGAGCGAGTAGTTCAACGAGCCGGTCGTAATGTTCAATGACGTTTGGAGGATCGGCAACGAAAACTATTGTCTTGGGACCACTCCCTGACACTCTGTAGCGAATGCGCGCTAGCGGAAGATCCATGACATCTATGTCAGATCGCGTTCCAAGCGCCCAAGCAAGAGATCTAGGACTGAGCCCCCGCGACAAGCGTAACGCATCAATTTTAGACCCGATCATCGACTCTCCATGAGCGCCGTCCAGCGCCGCAGTTCAGCGGCCGGCTCGATGCGCCGTGACGCTCAAGTCTGCCTCGACTAGCCGCCGAAACTCACTGCGCACCGTCTCATCTGGAATCGACTCCACGAGGTCAGCCTCAAAACGTTGAGCGAAAGCCGCGGAGCCACGCCCCGCGGTAACGATGAGAGCCCGTTGTCGTAGGTCGTCGATCATTCGCCATGCAGCATCCGAAACCTCGGTGTCCCGATCAGCAGATCTCGAAAGGCCGTCGAGGTCTCCGTCATACAGGCGATATAGGGCGATGTCTGCAGCGGTAATTGCGATTGTGCCCATGCTGCCGCCTAACGCTCGCCGCACTGGCGAGCCAAGCAGTGGCGAGTCCAGCCGCCGAAGGCGGCGGTGTGGCGGCGCTTGTTAGGCGCGAATTTCAACGAAATAACTAAATCCATGCTTTCTAAAGCCCAATGACTCGTAGAAATTGTGCGGCAGACGTGCGCTTCATGTTTGATGAGAGCGATAGCTTGTAACAGCCCGCTCTTCGGCTTCTTCGATAGCAAATTTCATCATATACCTACTTAATGTCTTGACTTTGATGGAGAGGATGAACTGCGAATATCTTCAACAATAGCTGATGGCGTACCAGATGGCCCAGATTATCCATTATCAACAGGGCAATGCTCAATGATCTTCGACTCACATTCAGCCACCCACAATCTGTAATTCGGGTAGGTTGCAAATCGCCGCCATATTTTCAGCTTGAGCGATGTCTAATACAGCACCATTGTCAAAGTCTTCCTGTGAATAAAGCCCCAGGATCGCTTGAAGATCGGTTTCGACCGCAGTTCGGATATCGATCACTTGCGCCTAACGCCTGCGGCAACGGACGCGGTATAGCGCGGTCGGGCGACCGAAGGGAGCGGATTGCCCGGCCTTGTTAGGTGGCCTCACTTAATTTGTCCCCTCGTTACAAGACGATAAAACGACCAAATTGACTGAAGTATAGAGAGTGACATGAGTAAAATCAGTGGCCACTCTTGTCGTATAACCAGCGTATCGCTACGAGTAGCGGCAAACCGATTACATACACGGAACGGCAGTGACAAGCGCGCCAACTGTGATACTTGATTCCGTATTTCCCGATAGAGCTTCTTATTGCTTTTAAAGGTACATCCAGAAAGACTATAACGTAGGCTACGAATAGAATTAGTGAAACGAGTGAAATAGATTGTTGATCAGGCATTACTGAAGCGTGAGCGACGGAAACGGCGAAGCAACCCAAAAGCACTATTGCAGAAAGTTCGAAAAGCCCCCTGATCCTAAGTAATTCCGGCTTCGCGGTACTCGCCCTCACGGCCGCCAAAGACAGTCGCAACACCGGCGAATCCAGCCATTGCAATAGCTATTTCCAGCTAATGATTGAAAGGTATCTATGTGCCCGATCAATCTGGCCACCTAACGCCTGCGCCGGGCGCGCTGTAAGCGCGTCCTGACCGTAGGGAGCGCATCAGTTCGCCTTTGTTAGGTGGCTGGAACATTTGCACCCCCTTGTTTCTTGGTTTTACGGCAACTGTGGCACTTAACCGCTACCGCGTCTATATGGCCCTTAGCTTCTTCGTAGTACCACTTTTGATCTTGAGCACGCTAAATTTTCACGCTTCCCGCAGCTACGACACACGAACGGCGTATCTATGTAGAACTCCGGCAAGGCACCAAGCAGGGGTATTAATATGGCCGAGCTTGCCCGGATCAGCAGCGATAGCGGAAGGGTGTTCCTTCTGTTGGATGGGATGTAACTGGTTTCACACGTCCCGCCTCGCGCAGATCTTTTGCGCTAGGGTCTCGTCCAGTGTCGAATTTACGAGTCACAGCGGAGTGCCACCTAACGCCCAGCGCAGTAAGTGGGCCGCGCAGCAGGCCGTCCTGCACGCGTAGCGTGCGCACTGCCGTGTCTTGTTATGGTGCATTACTTCCGACCCTGGTCCGCCTTTTGCCAAGAGGCGGACGCTAAGTAAAGATCGATTCGCGAATGGATATTGAACTCCGAATGACCAACGCAGACGGCTTCAACTGTGTGTTATGTGGCTCTTTTTCGCCTATCCACGAGTCTACGTATTTCCTGCTGCATTCTCGGTGTGAACGAGTCCATTGAAATTGCTTCTACAGTTTCGATTTGTATAGCGGGAAGCTCCAACAGTTTTCTCTGCACTTCAAGCTCATCGTCGCCAATCATTCCCATTGAATGCTGGTACAACTCATTTTCATATGTTCGAAGCTGTAATATCGAATGCCAAAATAGAATATTTTTTCATCCGTCGAGAGAGGTCTTCCGAACTGGGATTTCGATAGCGCATCGCGACTATCCTTGTTCTCGATATGCATTCGGATATTCCTGGCTCGTTCGTTTGCCGATTGCTGATGGGTTTGTGTCGCTGTGCTTCGTACTTTGTCTGATCTGATAGCGAGATAAGCCAGGGTAGCCAGTACCGCAATCGCACCTACAATTTCACCCACGGCTCCAACGGCGTCCCAATTCATAAACTGCTCCTCATGATATCAATCTCTTATAGTTATTGTTGATCCATCTAAAAACAAGTGGTGCCACAATATCGTCGATATTGTGGCTATCCGGTCACTCCCGGTAGTCTGAGTCGAACGCAGACACTGAATTGCACCATAACGCCGCCGGCACAGGCGAGCGAAACAGTGTAGCGAGTCCAGCACACGCAGTGTGCGGTGCCTGGCCTTGTTATGCGTCCTTGTACCCGCATGACTCACATACCCTCTTTGGGCCTATAACTAACGGTACAGCACTTTTGCCTGCAAACTCGGTATCTAGCGCAGCACTGCAGTTCTGGTACTTCGCACTCGCAAATGATGATTTAGGAATAGCACCACCGACAGATAGCCGAGCGGGAGCGACAACAAAAATGGGCCAAAGGAGGCCAAATTTTTCATAAATCCAGAACAAACTATATAGAGCCAGACCCGCACCAATGATAAGCAGAAGAACGATTACATATTCTCGATTGTTTATATGACGCATAACGCCAAAAGCAGGCGCGCCATTTTCTTGGCGTCGCCCTGCCTTTTCTTGTTATGTTTACGACTCACGAGAAGTCCAATAATCAGGACGGCGATGAAGATGTGCAATTGCCACGACTACAATCTCCTCATGGTTAGAGATTGATGATAGATAATTCCGTAAGGGAATTTTGCTGTTAAGCAGCGCCGAGTGCCTTCACTCGAATTGTTGATACGCGGATGGAAATTGGGTTATTCGAGATATGGAGCGGAGCACTTCACTGCGGAATAGTTCTCCCAGGCCAGGTTGTTCGGATTCATAGGCTATTCCATCTTCAAACTCGGCCTGAGCAAGCTTGAGAGTTTGACCTCCATCCCGGATCTACTTTCTTAGAATGTCAACGTGGAACTGCTTCAGCCTCGCCAATTTGGTATGCCATCAATCTTAGCTCGAGCCTCAGATGCCCAGATTGTATCAATTTCGGGTTGGGCTGATCCAAGCTCAAAAGAAGCTGCTCCGCCATCACAGCCCGCTCTGAAGCAGGAAGCTCAAGCGCTTGATCTATAAGTATTTTTACTGCATCAGACACGATCTTACCCCCTGTTTTGGGATTTCAGTCCTCATGGTATCGCCGCGAGCTATCTGAGTAAACATAACGCTGCCAGCACAGGCGAGCAGAAGCGCAGCTTTTGCGAGTCCAGCGCACGAAGTGCGCGGTGTGGCTGGCCTTGTTATGGTGCATTACGCTGAGTCCTTGTTCCGAGACTCTATTGCAGTGGCAAACTCATGGCCGAACAGGAACTTCCAACTTTCCCACCACTCAGATGCACCCGGTTTTTGAATTAGCAATGCTAAACTGTCGATCTGGTCGCCGACTCCAGAATGGAAATACATGCCAGCCTTTTCACGCTCAAGCATGGCGCTGACACTAAAAAAAAGTTCTTCCATGAGCGCCCTAAAGCGAACTTTCTCTACTTTATCGAGAGATTGGTAGGACTCTATACCGCGCACGTACAAGTCGGCGTTCTCTGGAATCGTCAGACGTTCACGAAATCGGGAAAACGTTTCAACGGTGCGGTCAACTGCCTGCAATTTGGCCATATTTGTAGTTTCTCGCATCTGAGCACTGTTTTGTCGAATCTGCACGGCGAGATACGCTAGCGTCGCAATCGTCGCTATAGCGCCTACCAGCTCTCCTATACTTCCAAGATCTTGTAATGTCACAAAATGGCCTTGTGTTTCTTCAATATTTGAGTTGAAAGCAGACCCTCGCCTGCACCATAACGCTTACCGCTGCGGCGCGAAAACTGCGCGGCGGTTTTTGCGTCCGGCCCCGCAGGGGCGTACAGCCGGTACTTGTTATGAATTGACTGGCACAAAGTCATACTCTCCGCTTTGGACGAGTAAATAGGTGCTGGAGTAGCTGAGCAGATTTACAAGGCGATGTTTACGACCTGATTCGATCAGAGCAATCTCGCCTGGCATCAGTACTTGAGACGATCCCAGCCCGCTACATTGAACTTCGATAGAACCCGAAACACACACTACTCGCTCGAGCACGTGATTGTGGTAATGCCAAGGTGAAGCCTCCTTACCTGCGAGTGCTATAGATGCTACACGGGCATCATTTGTCAGAACAAAATCTTCTCGCTCAGACATTGCCATTCTCCTACGACTCATAACGCCCGCGTAAAGCGCGCGAGGTACTAGCGTCGCCTTTGACGCGCTTGTTAGGAGGCAACATCTGATTTCCCTGATAGTAGATTTTTCTCAAAGTATGCAACAAAGGATGGCCCTAATGAACGTTTATAAGTTGGCCAACTTTCTCGAAAATACGGCATGGCCAAAACAGATCGGGCGCCAAAATCCTGGATAGCCGCTACCGTTAGCGTTCCTTCGCGAATTTCCCTGTATATCTGCTCATATATATTCAGAAGAGAAATGATGTACATATCAAGAACGATACGCTCGTCGGTATTGAGATCGGCGCGAACTGCGTTTTCAAAGAATGCATCATTCAGAGCCTTTCGAAAAACCACATCAGTTGAAAATGTCGCGTTAATGGCATTCAAATCACTATTGGGGTTGCGCCATGCCTCCGCTCTAGCAAGGCGGTTGCTTACTAAAACTTGAGAAGCCAAGTAAATCAAAGAAACGACTACGGCAGCTGCTCCTACCACTTCTCCGATCGCTGATACTGCTTCCCAATTCATATCATTCAGTCCGATATACTCATGACACCTAACGCCGAAAGCACCGGCGCCAAAGCCGCGCAGCGGTTTTGGCGTCCGCGTGGCTTGATTTGTTATGTGCAATCACTCACTTCCCCTTCAAATGCTTTTTCAACGTACGAACTAATAGCGTGGACATTTTCTATATTTTTTCCGTAATCTACGATAGTCGTCTTCAAGGATGGTTTGCTGCTCATTCTTGCAATAACAGAGGAACCATCTTCATCTAAGGTAACCAAGATCTCCTCACCAAAACTTTTCCAAGTCATACCCGTTTTGGCTTCAAATTGGTTCCCACTAGTATTTTTCAGTTTAGTTTTGGGTATGGATAATATTGCCTTTAAAATAATTGGCTCTACCGTTTCAATGGGCAACGAAATTCGTAGAGACTTAGTCTGATGGACACTTGTTGACTCAGTAACCATTCCCTTTTCTTTCATTTTTCTGTCTGAAGCAAATGAAAAGCCAGCCATTGCTGCACCAAACAAAAAGCCAGCAATAACACCTCCAATCGCGCCAGAGATATAGTTGTTCTGTTGGAAGGTATAAAAAAGCCCCATCCCTATTCCGAAGAAGGCGCCTGATTTCATCCAGATTTTTAGATACTTGCTCATATATTCCTATTGCACATAACGCCGCCGGCACCGGCGAGCGGAACGCAGTGTAGCGAGTCCAGCGCAACTTGTTGCGCGGTTGTGCCCGGCCTTGTTATGTGCCTGACGCAGCTTACACATCGGTGCCTCGCTTACCAAAACCTGGTGTTTGTGCGAAATACAACCCTGCGACAACAAAGGGTAACCAAAAAAGTAGTGTTACCGCCATTTTTCTCCAAAGAACTGAGCCTGACCAAGCGCCTAATTCAAAAAAGTAAGCTATGAAAGCCACAATCGCTAAG
>JAWKZM010000028.1:0-49623 GCA_041395965.1 Halioglobus sp. | reverse complement strand
CAGGATTACCAGGAGATAGGCAAGAAAAAATATAATCAGGGAAACAATACCCACCCATGACCGCGTGAGATCAAGATGCTCGACTGACTGTTCCATCGACAGAGCCGGAGCACTCGCCATTAATCCGGCGAGTATTGCAAAGAACGCTTTCATCAATGATGATCTCTTATCGTGATTCGCGGGTACAGGATCCAGGCCAGGAATGAATTCGATTCGGCTCAGACGCATACTGTACTACGCAATTATGGCAATTGTAATTGTAACTCCTGCCGTCCCGTCCCACGCGCCAGGAGTGGATTTTGGAAGCACCATGATATGAATGCTGTACTCCAGCACCTCGGCTCTCGCCTGGCAAGATTCCTGACCAGGCCGCGCGAGAGCTACGAAAAATTTTCCGTCCTCAGCCGCGAGCAGTTGGACACGTCGCTGCAACCGGGCGACCTGCTGTTGGTGGAGGGAAATAGCAGGGTCAGCACGGCAATCAAGTACCTCACGCAATCCACCTGGTCGCACGTTTGTATGTACGTTGGTGCGCAGGAAGATGAACCGGCCTGCATTGTCGAGGCCGATCTGGTGGATGGCGTGGTTCGCTCGCCACTGTCAAAATATGTTGGTTTCAACCTGCGCATCTGCCGCCCGTTCAATCTTTCAGAGCAGGACAGGCAGGCCACGGTGAGATTTGTGCTCGATCGCGTCGGCTACCAGTACGACACCCGCAATATTATCGACCTGATGCGCTACCTGTTACCTACGCCGCCCGTCCCTTCACGGTATCGGCGCCAGCTGCTTGCGCTGGGCAGCGGGGACCCGACGCGCGCGATCTGTTCCACGCTGATCGCGCAGGCGTTCCAGTCCGTTAAATACCCGATCCTGCCGCAGCACCTGCAGGTTTGCCTTGGCACCGTGCCGGGACACTGCGATGATGTACTGCTGGAATCGAGGCATTTCAGTCATTTCACGCCCAGGGATTTCGACCTGTCACCGTATTTTGAAATTGTAAAACCAACGATCAGAGGGAATTTCGATTACAGGAAAATTCTCTGGCTCGAAGAAAGCGCCAACAAGTGAGGTCAACCCGATGTCCGTCTCCCTGAAGTACGCATCAGAAAAGAGCGGCCTGGGGCCCGGCTCGCTCGTTCACGTTGGCGATGTACACGAGGCGGGTTCCCGCATAACCCTGGTCGACTACAGCGCGGACCATTGCCAAAAACACGCGGCGGCCTCCCTGGAGGATATCCTTTCTTACCGTGACACGGCCTCGGTTACGTGGGTTATTGTCGAGGGCCTTTCGGATTTGTCCATTATCGAATCGATAGGCGCAAACTTCGACATACATCCGCTCGTGCTGGAAGACATACTCAACACCCACCAGCGCCCGAAGCTGGAGGAGCACGAGAGCTACCTGTTCGTCGTACTGAAGAGTCTGCAGCCTGATGAGGAGGAATTCTCAGTGGTCTACGAGCAGGTCAGCCTGCTGGTCATGAAGAATTTCATCTTTACCTTCAAGGAGAAGGCGGACGGGCTGCTTGACCCCCTGCTCAAGCGCCTGGAAAACAGCCGGGGTCGGTTCAGGAGCACGGGTGCGGACTACCTCATGTACACCATTCTGGACATGATAGTCGACCTGAATTTCGACATCATGGATCAGCTTGAGGAGACGCTGACCAGCCTCGAGGACGAAATATTTTCCAATCCGACGCCCGCCGCACTGGGAAAAATTCATGAGATCAAGCGCGAAATCATCAAGATGAGACGCTATATCTCGCCTATCAGGGACCTGTTAGCCGGAATTTTGCGCAGTGAGTCGGCAATGGTCGATCCGACTACACACATTTACCTGCGGGATGTGCACGACCATGTGCTGCGGATCATTGAATCACTGGAAACCCACCGCGATATCTTATCCGGATTGACAGAAATATACCTGTCAACGATCAGCAGTAAAATGAACGAAATCATGAAGGTGCTCACGGTATTCGCGTCCGTTTTTATTCCGCTGACGTTCATCACCGGGATCTACGGTATGAATTTTGAGTCCATGCCGGAGCTCAAATGGGCCTGGGGTTATCCCGCTGTCTGGGGAGTGTTTATTACCACCACCGTGGCGCTGTATGTCTATTTCAGGAAGAAGGGCTGGACCTGACGAAGAGGCGGGCATTCCCCCAGTCGCCGGCACGCCCGCGGCGCCGGTTACGGCGTTGTCCTGCACCCCAGCAGCTGCAGGAATGAGCAACCCGTAACCCGCATCGCGCCGACGACGTAAACCAGCCCGATAGGTCCGTCAATTGCCAGCAGTGCATACTCCCAGGTTTCAGAAAGCTGGTGAGGAACCGCAAATATCACCGCTGAAACCGCCGAAAGCCGCACCAGCCCCTGCCAGAAAAACACCGGCGCCCGATTGGCCATGTCGTGCGAAGACCACATCAACAGGGCAGCTGCCATCACCAGGAAAGTGCCGAGGGTCACCAGGGGCACAAACTGCCCCTTCACCGGTTCGGCGGCCATAGCGACGCCGAGAGCACCGGCCCAGGTACCCGCCCCGACCAGGAAGTCTGACAATCCGGTCCACCAGATGAATGTCTGCAGCATGAGGTTTTCCTCTCTTGTCAGGAGGCACCGGCTTCACTGGCCGAATGCTATTTTTCAGCGTCAAAAGCTATCGGCATGCTCTTGATACCGGGAATAAAGTTGGAGACCAGGTTGTGTGGCCGTCCCACCAGCCGGGGATTGCGCAGGCGCGGGACGATTTCCTCGAACATGACACACAGTTCCTTGCGCGCCAGATGGGACCCGATACAGAAGTGCTGTCCGATACCAAAGGTACGGTGCTGGTTCTTCAGGTCCGGCAGCCGCTGCGCGCGGGTGATATCAAATACCTCGGCGTCCTCGCCAAAGATCCCGGACTCATGGTTCACAGAAGGGTAAAACAGTTTCACCAGATCGCCCTTCCTGATCAGTTTTCCGCCCAGCGTGACGTCCTCGGTCGCGGTGCGCTGCATATGGATGAAAGGCGGGTAGAAGCGCAGGATTTCCTCCACCGCATCCGGGATCAGCGCGGGATTGTCGATCAGCATCTGGTGCTGTAGCGGATGTTCTATCAGTAATCGCATGCCCTGGCTGGTTGCCGTCCGGGTGGTTTCAACGGCCCCGGCAATCAGGATGAGGAAAAAAGTACAGAATCCAAACTCATCGAGGCATTCGCCCTCAACGACGCCATTGAGCAGCGCATCGATTACGGTACCGCCCTTGGGTTCTGCCTTGTGGCTCGCGGCCAGTTCCATGGCGATCTCGAAAATCTGAGCGGCCGCCAACTGGCCAGCTTCGGCCGACACGTCCAGTTCAGGATCGTCCATGCCAATCATCGTGTCGACAAGCCGGGCGAATGTCTGGCGCTTTTCGGCAGGCATTTCCATCAGGGCGCAAATGACAAACAGCGGCATTTCCGCCGACACTTCCGCGACAAATTCGCATTCACCCCTGGGAGCGACCTTGTCGACGATGTTTTTGGCAAATTCCCTCATCAGCGGTTCCAGGGCATCCACGGCTTTACTGGTAAAGGCGTTGCGAATGACCCGGCGATACTTGACGTGATTCGGCGGATCCATATTGATAATCAGCTGCCGCATGATATCCATCGATTCCGGATCGCTGCCGCCCGGCTGTGGATGGGCGAGGTTCGCGCTGGAGGAGAACTTGTCCGGATTCTTGGACACGAAATCCAGCTCCTCCCGCCGGGTAATCGCCCAGAAATCACCGCCATATTGGGGTGCTCCACCCTGGTAGGAAACCGGGTACTCCCGCCGCAATCGGGCGAAGGCGTCAAAGGGCAGCGCGTCGTGGTGCGTCATTGGATTCATCAGATCGAACTGGAAGGGGCATTTTTCAGTCACTGGACCATCCCGGGATTATTGTTCTGGATGCCGACCGGGCAGCTGCCCGGCATCGGCGGGACTGCATGATAAAGTCACACGGGAGCCCGGATCAATTGTTTAGTGGCCATCGGCTCGCACGGTTCAGCGGCGCATACCCTTCAAAATACGGCCGCGACCCCTTTGGCTTGCAAAAGCCCTATGCAGTAACTTGAGAATGGCTACAATGAAGGCAGTGTGGAGCCCAGCGCAGGGTGACCTTCATGACGTTGCGCCTGGGGCGTCCGTCTGCCTGGGCCGGTTTGCGAACTCCCGAAGGTTGGCGGTCCGCGGGCGCCACAGACGATATGTGTTTAGCCGGAAATCCCTATGGAATTCAAAGACTACTACCAGATCCTCGGGGTAAAGCCCGATGCGGACAGCAAGGACATCAAGGCTGCCTATCGCAAACTCGCGCGCAAGTACCACCCGGATATGAATCCTGACAAGGGCGCCGAGGAGAAGTTCAAGGAGGTTGCCGAAGCCTATGAGGCGTTGAAGGACGCCGGTCGCAGGGCAGAGTACGACGAGTTGCGGCAGTATCGCGACCGCGCCGGCGGCTTCGAACCACCGCCAGGCTGGCAGAGTGGCGGCGGTTTCGGCGGGGCCGGCGCCAGCCACTTCGAGGGCGATTTTTCCGATTTTTTCAACTCCATTTTCGGCGGTGCGGGCGGCCAGGCACACGAGCAGCGCCGCGGCATGCGGGGGCAGGATGCCGAGATAGAAATGCCCATCTTCCTGGAGGAAACGCTGCAGGAAACGTCCAAGCTGGTCGAGTACATGATGCCGGTTTACGAGAATGGCCAGCTGCGGGAAGTGAAGAAAAGCCTCAAGGTCAAAATACCCGCTGGCGTTGCGGATGGCGAGCGAATCCGGCTCAAGGGACAGGGCGGGGCAGGCCGGGGCGGCGGGCCGGGCGGCGATCTTTACCTGCATATTCGGCTGGTGCCGCACCCGCTGTTTGATGTCGAGGGACATAATCTGGTGGTGACGGTTCCGTTGGCGCCCTGGGAAGCGGCACTGGGAGCCAAAATCACCGTGCCCACACTCTCGGGAAAGATAAACCTGACCATCGCACCCAATAGCCAGGCAGGCCAGCGACTGCGCGTGAAAGGCAAGGGCTTGCCAACCAAGACCGGGAACGGCGACCTGTATGCCTTGTTGAAGGTCGTCATGCCACCCGCTGCCAATGAAGAGGTGAAGGCGCTATGGCAGTCGCTGTCAGCCAAAGCCGGTTTCGATCCGAGAGCACGGTGGAGTAACCAGTCCATGACCGAGGTCGTTTGCATGTTTCGTTGCAGGGCTGTGTGAGTATGAGGGGTTCAGCCAACAGCTGATCGTTGAAGTTGTCGAGCACGGTATTGCACAACCGGCGGCGGGCCGCGATGTCATCGATTGGGTATTTGATACCAACAGCGTGCACTGGTTGCGCAAGGCAGTCCGCTTGCATGCGGACCTGGAAATTGACTGGGTTGCCGTAGCCATGGTGATCGATCTCCTGCGGAAAGTGGAAACCCTGCAATATCAGAACCAGTGCATTGAACAGCAACTCAATCGTTTCCTGAATTCGCGCTAGAGGCGTAATAAAAAAGTTGCTTATCCGGTATGGATACGCTGCGAGGCTACACAGTCCGAGCTGGTCGCTATCCACCTGTTGCGAGAGGCCGAAATAATGCGTTTCCTGCTGGCTTGCGCTCTATTGTGTTCCCACTTCGCCGTGGCCGACGTGCCTGTCGAAAAGACGGGGCAGGTGGAATCGCTGCCGCAACCCTTCAGCGGTAACTGGTTTTGGGCCAGTGATCCCGTGCTCGAGCGCGCGGCACTGGTGGACTTCAGGCGCAATCGAGTACTGGGCAGCATCGACGGCGGCTGGGGAATCACCGCGCCGGTCTTTCCCGGCCGCAACACCGACGAGTTTTATGTGCCGGAAACTCACTATTCCCGCGGCAGCCGCGGTGACCGCACCGACCTGGTGACGTTTTACGACAGCAAAACACTGTCTCCTACCGGGGAAGTGATCATCCCGGCCAAGCGCGCGCAGAATGCGTTGCCCAACGCAAACGCGACGTTGACGGATGATGAGCAATTCCTGGTGGTGTTCAACATGAATCCTGCACAGTCAGTCAGCGTGATCGATGTAAAGAGCCGGCAGTTCGTCGACGAAATCGCGACGCCCGGGTGCTCACTGACCTATGCAGCCGGTGAGCGGCGTTTCATGATGTTGTGTGCAGACGGTGCATTGTTGTTTGTTACCCTCGCCGAGGACGGTCATGTGCAGGAAAAGCTCAGGACAGCGCGATTTTTTGATCCGCAGTCTGATCCGCTGACTGAAAAAGGCGTTCGCGTCGGGCAGACATGGTATTTCGTGTCGTTCGAGGGCTATCTTTACGGCATCCACATCGACCGCGACCCGAACGACGCTGCGTCCCTGTTTTCAACACCCTGGTCACTGCTCAGTGACAGTGAACGCCAAGCGGACTGGCGGGTTGGCGGCCGCCAGTTACTGGCAGTGCACGCTCGCAGCGGAACGGCATACGTTTTGATGCACCGCGGCGAGACGGACACCCACAAGAGCGGCGGCACGCACTTGTGGACATTTGATCTGGCAACACACCGGAAACTTGGCGAATACAAACTGTTGAGTCCCGGTTTTTCCTTCTCCGGCGTGCCGACGGAATTCGGCACCGACTGGATCTGGCCATTCAACCAGGTGTACAACATCCTCACCGGATTCAGCTTCCAGGAACCCCATGCACGGCCCGATGCCATTGTCGTTACACAGGATGAACATCCCGCATTGCTTCTGGGTGGCCAGTTCAGCGGGATGGTGGCGGTTTACGATGCATCCGATATGAGCTTCAGGTATCGCGTGACCACCGGCAACTACTCGAATCTGGTGCTGCAGTTACCTGGATGGGGGGGCTAGCTTATGTCGCTCGATATCTCACTCAGCCTGGTCATACGGTGCCTGCTGGCCGGCATTTTTGTTCGCGCCGCTGTCCACAAGATTCACAATCCCGGAGCGTTTCGCGGACAACTCAAGGCCTACCGACTGCTGCCGGATGCGCTGGTGCCTGCCTTTTGCTGGCTACTGCCTGCGGCAGAAGTCGCCATTGCGACGGGCATGCTGGTTCCAACCTGGCCGTATCCGCCGTTGTTGGGCGCGCTACTGCTGCTCCTGTATGCCGCGGCGATGGGTATCAACCTGGGCAGGGGCAGGGTCGAAATCGACTGCGGCTGCGGCGGACCGGCGGACTGGCCACAGGGCATCAGCTGGCACCTCGTGGCCAGAAATGTCGCGCTGGCTGGCTTCGCACTGGTAGCTGCCCAACCCACACTTTTCCGCGACCTGTCCATGCTGGAAATCGCCAGTACGGCACTGGCCAGTTGTGCCGTCCTACTCGTCTATGGCGCCATTGACCAAGCTCTCGTCAACACGCGGCGGCACCGTCGGTACGTCTACCTCCGTGAACAAGCGATAACGGAATCCAAACCGTGAGCGGCCTGGAGATCTCCCACCTGCTTCTGTGGTTGGTCGTCGTGGTCCTGTGCGTTCTGGTTTTCGCCTTGATGCGCCAGATCGGTGTTTTGCATGAGCGCGTGTTTCCCGCCGGGGCACTCATGACCAACCGCGGGCCCCAGGCCGGCGACCCGACCCCGGTCCGGCAACTGGCGGCCATTGACAACAGTATTATCACCATCGGAGACGGACACCGCAGCACCCTGCTACTGTTCGTCGCACCCGCGTGCCCGGTGTGCAAGGAGCTGCTGAGCGTGGTCCAGTCGGTGGCCAGGACAGAGTCTGCCAGACAGCCACTACAGGTCGTGCTGGCCAGTGATGGTGATACCGGCGCCGAAACAGAGCGGCACCAGCAGTTCATAAGGGACTACCAGCTGGACCGGCGTCGCTACGTCCTGTCCAGGCAGTTGGGTCTGGCGTTTGTCGTGGAAAAACTCCCCTTTGCCGCCCTGATCGACGCATCGGGCCTCATTCGCGCCAAGGGCCTGGTGAACTCCAGGGAGCATCTGGAGAGTCTTTTTGAGGCGCATGAGCGAGGCGTAGCCTCATTACAGGAGTTTCTCGAACATGGATAAATCCGGGAAATCGGCAGTGGTTAACGTCCGTGCGGCGAGGGCGAGTCGACTGGATCGATTTTTTTCCAGGCGCACCCGGGACCTCGCGCGCTATAGCTCGCGGCGCGGGTTCCTCAACCAGCTGGGCCTGCTCCTTATCGGTACCGGCGCGATACCGCTGTTACCCATTGCCAGGGTTGCCGCAGCGCAGCCGGTCAACAACGGCGAGCCAGACCCGTCGAAGCCGGAGGGGGACATCTACGATTGCAACTACTGGCGATATTGCTCGATAGACGGTTTTGTCGCCAGTTGCTGTGGCGGTACCGCGCACTCCTGTCCGCCCGGAACGGAGATGTCGCCCGTATCGTGGATCGGCACATGCCTGAATCCGGCTGACGGCAAACACTACATCGTGTCCTAAAACGATTGCTGCGGCAAAACGACCTGCCAGCGTTGTTTCTGCCAGCGCAACGAGGGGGACAAGCCAGTCTATTATCCGAGCAAGAGTAATGACATCGACTGGTGTATGGGCAAGGCGGGCGTCGTCTACAACAGCACCGTCAGCGTTGTCATCGGCGTCGATGAGTCCTGATGAGCGATATCCCGACCAAGTCTGGCGGACGTCACGGGCGGGTGGTCACGGCACGCAATGTTCTGGCCTTTCTCTGCCTGTTGCCGCTGGCCGCCTGGGCCAGGGACCCGGCAGGAATCTACACAGTGGAGTGCCAGGGCTGCCATCTCGCTGATGGCAGTGGCGGCCTGACCAACATTCCCCCACTCAACAATAGCGTGGCAAGATTCCTGGAAGTTCCCGGGGGAAGGGAGTACCTGGTGCAGGTGCCGGGCGTGGCATTGTCTTCGCTTTCTGACCAACAGGTCGCAGACGTCCTCAACTGGATGGTGACCACATTCGGTCCACTGGAATCGGCACGGCAGTTTGTTCCCTACACGTTTGCAGAAGTCGCACTTCTGAGGAAACGTCCCCTGACGGAAATTAGCCGCAGGAGAGCGGAGTTACTCTCGCTGATGAACTGACTTCAGGGGGCAGTCCGTATCCCGGCGCTGCGCGCTATGGCCGGGTCATAACCGCTGAACCAGCCCTTCAATGATGCTACTGATGTGACAGCAAACGCTCCATGCTCCGCAGCAGTTCTGCGGAGGCGGCACTTATGGCCTTTTTTGCTCCCGCAGCCATGGCCACCAGGTAAGGCAATTTCCAGGGCTGTCGCAGAAGGTATACCAGGACCGCGCCGTACCGCGGTGATCCGTCCGCATTGGCCAGGTGAAATACATCGAAACTTGCCGCGTGCTCATCAATTTTATCGCTGACGGCCCTGATCACCGTTATTGGACAACCATTGCGCTCGCATACGGCGGCGATCGCGCCCGACTCCATATCGACCAGGGTCACGTTCAGGCGGCGCAGCCTCGCCACAAAGTCCGCGTCGTAGT
This sequence comes from Halioglobus sp., assembly GCA_041395965.1. Taxonomy (GTDB): domain Bacteria; phylum Pseudomonadota; class Gammaproteobacteria; order Pseudomonadales; family Halieaceae; genus Marimicrobium. Next base: position 40,189 of record JAWKZM010000028.1, on the reverse strand, counting down.
TCAATTGGTCGGTGCTGTAGATCACACTTGGGGTACTGCGATCGCCCGCTATTACCGTGTGGCGCGAAATGCCGTCGCGCTCATCAATTACGATCTCCGGGATCACTACATCACCAATATCAAGGCGCAGGTCGTTGGCGCCCGCGATGCCCACCACAAACACATGCTGCAGTTGGTCGCCATGTCCTGAAAACAGTCGCTCGGTCGCAGCCTGCGCCGCTTCCAGGCCCATTCCTGTCAGGACCATGATGACGTCGATGCCCTTGTACTGACCCCGCCATTCGCTTCCCGAAGTGACGCCCTTGCCGTCCGTACCCAGTAGCTTGAGGACCGGTTTCAGCTCCGCGCGCATCGCGGCCAGAATCGCTACACACCCTAGCGGTCGGTCCATTCTGTGCCGGGTCATTCCCCTGGACCGGGAACGTTTCGCCGGGCCACGAATGGGTACACGACCTGGCTTAGGAAGCCGGCAGGTACCGGGTTGGCTTCAAGACCGAGTTCGCACAGCCCGGAACGGTCCGGATGATTGTAGGTTCCGAACAGGATATCCCACAGCGGGACGGATCCCGAATAATTGGAATCCTGGTACCTTCTGTCTTTCGCGTGGTGCAGGTTGTGGAGCTGTACTGTACCGAGAATGTAATGAAACCAGGCCGGGAACCGTTGATGAATGTTGGCGTGCGCTATATTTCCATCGAACACGGTCCACATGCCGAGGAACACGATGATTTCAGTCGGCGCACCCAGCAGCACCAACGGCAATGGCTTACACGCGGAATTGATGACCTCCTCACCAAAGTGCACTCGGGCCGATTTCATAATATGCATCTGCGGAGTGTCATGATGAATGGCATGAAAGTACCAGATACTTTCAAAGGTGTGAAAACTTCGATGCACCAGGTAATCCATCAGGCTGCCGATCAGCAGTGCGAGAATAAACTGCGCAACAAAACTCCAGTGGCCCGGCCACACCTGACCAAATTCCTGCAAGCGCAACTGGTTGATAAAGACAAACAGGATTACCAACGCGGACTGCACGAGTGGCTTGCTCGTCGCCTGCATAATGCCGTGACCGATATCATTGAGTGACTGCGAGTCGCGCAGGTAATTCATGGAACTGTTTCGGGGCAGTACTTGTTCAAACAGCAGGATCACGAAAAAATTGATTACCGTCACCGCGACAACCCAGGCTTCCAGGGCGAATCCCCGCCCGAGACCCCAGAAATAAAGCGCGATAAAACCGGCCATGAAAAACGGATAGGTACACCACCCGAGCAGCTCCAGGAACTCACACTGAAACAGGTATTCTTTCTTCACCCTGGCCCGCCTGTGCGACTACCACGGATGGATTCTAGCCGAGAACTACTGGTTGCGCCCTATCAACTTGTACACCGGGGCGAACCGCTGCAGGGTCGATTCCGGCAGCGTCGCCAGCTCTCCAAGCTGGCGCGCACCCCAGACTATTCTCGCGGTGCGCTCAACCAGCTTGGCAACCTTCAGCACATCTTGCGGGTCTTTACCCACACACAGCAAACCGTGGTTCGCCATCAATACGGCGCCCTTGTCCGCAATACGATTCGATACTTCCTCCGCCAGTTCATCGCTACCGGTTAGCTGGTAGTCGGCCACCTCGACATCGCCGCCCACGTAAACGTCAAACTCCTCAATCACGCAGGGAATGGGCTGGCGCACGATGGCAAACATGGTGGCAAACAGCGCATGGCAGTGCATTACGGCGCCGATATCCGGGTGCTTTCGCAGGCACGCCAAATGCAGGGACTTCTCGGTTGTCGGCGCCCGGCTGCCCGCCAGGACACGGCCATCGCAGTCCGTTACCACAAGGTCGTCCACCGTCATGGTGGTGTAATCGAGGGAAGACGGCGTCAGAACCACGTTCCCGTCAGGCAACCGGGCGGAGACGTTGCCCGCCGTACCCTCGACCAGCCCGCAACTGATCATCTCTTTTGCAGCGGCGAGCAGCGCCTGCATGGTTTCGACAGTGTTCATGGCATTTTACCTCTCGAGCACAGGGAATTCCGATATTCGCAATAGCCCCGCCGTTCGATGCATTCGCCGGGCGTTTTATTTTTGGGAGATGTCATTCGACGATCGTGGAGGATTTTGGTTGCACTTCAACTGCTGTGCTTTCCTGCTTGTCCGGGGTGCCGAAGGCCATTACGGGCACACCCGGAAACGCCACCGAGGAATCGGAGTGCCCCAGGATAATGCCGTCCATGACCGCAGTCATGGTTTCCTGCCGGCGACCAAACGCGTTCACGATTTTCGCCAGCGGCTGCCCGGCCTTCACCACGTCGCCCGGCGCAGCGAGAAAGCGGATCAGGCCCGACTTGGCGCCATAGGGTTTGTCGAGGTAGCGCAGCGGCCTGTCGTGGGAATAACCCTGCGGAAGCGGATATCGGAAAGGGCGTTCACGAGGGGCGATCATGCCCATGTCCGCCAGTATGTTCCAGATCGCTTCCACCCCGTAGGTCACGTTGGATTCGCTGACAATATTGGGTTTGCCCAACTCAAATGTCACTGCCGGGATGTCCCGCAACAACAGGTTGAACGATAGGCTCCTGTGCAGTTCCTCCTCGTCGAAGATCACGCACATGCCCGCCTGTTTTGCCGCATGAATGGATTTCCTGTAGGGCTTCGCGTGGGCTTTACCGGGGTCGTGATCGACCAGTACGTAGGGAATTGATTCAATCCAGTCATTATGGAAATCCACGACGAGGTCGGGTTCGGTCTTGATGATGGTTTCGAAGATCTTGTGCGCAAGTCGCTCCCCGAGGGAGCCGTTGGCACTACCGGGGAAAGAGCGATTGAGATCCTCCCCGGTAAGGGTGATATGCCGTGTGCCGGATTCGAATCCCAGGGGATTCATCAGGGGAAACGCCTGCACAGAGCCACAGGTCAGGCGCCGGCGAATACTCCTGAAGATTTCCTGGATGACGACGATGCCACTGACTTCATTGCCGTGACTACAGGCAGTCAACCACACAACCGGCCCCGGGTTCTCACTGGTCGCGCACATCATCGGCAATCGCCTGCGCGACAGGTCAGACCCGGTCATGATTTTTTTGAAGGAGTAATGATTCCTGACCTTTGCAATGGCATGTGTCTTCGTCTTGGTGGACATAGGGCGTTCTCTTTACCTGCCTGCAGACGGTCAGGACTTCAGGGCGACAAACGTTCGTCGGGGTTGAGCAACGGGACGAGGAAAAGGGAACTGTTCCTGAAATTACCCAGCGGCATGCGCCGGGTGCCGGGGCTCACCCCGTCATATTAGCGCAGGGCTGTATCCGCTGTCTCCTTCAGCAGCATTAGTACCACCGGCACCGCCAACAAAGAACTCAGGCACATTACGGAAAGCGCGGCGGAATGGCTGCCGAAGAGGTCAAACAGGCTGCCCTCGACGGCCAGGCCGGTCACGGCAGCGAGCATGCCGCAAATTGAACGAATGGTGGACGCGGTTGATCGACAATTAGTCGGAAACAATTCTCCGCTCATCGCGTTGACGATGACCTCCACGGCAAAGTAACTGAAGAGGGTTGCTATCCACGCCAGCGGCAGCAGCACGCCACCGCTATTATAGAACGTCGCGGTGGCCGCGCAGTTGATGAGCAGCCCGGCGACCAGTGTCGGCCTGCGCCCGATCCGGTCCGATATTCGTCCGGCCGCAGCATTGCCGAGTATGGCGATGGACCCGGCCACGACGAACAGCAAGCTTACTTCCTGGGGCAGATAACCGCGACTGTCCTGCAGGTACTTGGACATGAAATTGAGCGTAGCGGATACCTGGAACCAGAAGGCCGCGGCAATCAACCCGATCGACACCATTTCGCGTCGGTGGTTATGCAGAATATCCCGGAAGGGCTGCCAGAAAAGGTGTTCGGCACGCCCATCGGCATAGCGACCAAATAGCGTGGACTCGGGTAACCGGCGGCGCAACCACGCGATATACACGATGGGAAAAGCTGCGAGCAGGTAAAGCGCTCGCCATCCTCCGGGCAGGTAATCCACCAGTCCGTAAAACAGCGAGGCGGCCCCCGAGCCCAGCCCACCGATTGCCGCGAGGAAGCCAACACCCCAACCGCGCTGGCGGGGCGGCAATAATTCCAGCACGTAAATTACCGCTATGATCTCCTCTGCGGTAACAAATGCGCGCGCGCAGAACTGGAACGCGATAAATTGCCCCGTGTTCTGCGCAAACGCCGTCGCGCCGGTCGCGATGGATAAACCGAGCAGGGTCACCATGAGCAATAGCCGACGCCCAATGCGGTCGGACCAAAGCGCCAGGAAAATCGCCGGGAGAGCGCCGAGGCGGGCGGCGCCCATTACCTTGCCCAGATCCTGTTCAGAGATGCCGAAGCTTTGCTGCATGTTCGGCAGCGCCAGGCTCAGCACAGACATGTCGTACGCGCCGAAAAAGAAAGCGGCGGCCAACAACATCAACAGCTTTTTGTCAGCGGATTCCAGTCCTGCCGGAGGCAAAAAAATTCGAAACATCAGACCTCATTGACCACCTTGTCGTGGGGCGCATTAAAGATACGGGTATACCCGTCATCCTGCCAGTAGTAATTGACCGCGCCCGTGAAACCTCGACGGCCCGGGCACAGTCCGGTGCTGTGCTGTGCTGTGCTCTGCTGTGCTGTGCGGGCGACAACTGGTCTGCGTGATTATGTGTTTTAACGCGGAGGTATTGTATTACCGAATTTCGATTTCACATCGCGACAGGAAATGACGCCCGTCGCCGCAACGGGACGGGCGCATCAGCCGAGGTCCTCCAGTTCGAAGCTGTCATCATCGGTGGCATCCCAGCGTCGCTCGCTTACCTCGGTTGGCGGGACAGGGACTGCGGGCTTGTTCTGGGAGGTGAAGGCGTAGACCTTGCCCTTGGTAAACTTTTTCCGCGCCGATTTCCACTTGACGTCGAAGGCTTTTTTGATCGCGCTTTTCTCGGCTTTGTCCACGTCCTCGAGCAGGCCTTTGACGATGTCCCACGTGTATTGCACGATGGCATCGCGGTCAGAGTTGTAGAGGTAGATGCAGCCTTTGATGCTGGGTATCAATAAAGGGTCAAAAATAACGGGGGTTGCCTTGGTATCCACTTTCAACTTCCCGTACCAGACCACCTTACAATCCTGAGTCAACACGAGTCGCTAACCTCTATATCGAAACATGACAGCGGCATTACCCACATGGCCACGACAACTTTCGCGAGAATGTAGCCGAACACCGGGGGGCAGGCAAGGGTTTATTTGTCGCTAAACGCGCCGAATTTTTCCCGCTTTACAGCGCAGGGACTACCGCGATAACAGGCGATTACCCGCGCGCGCCTGCGCGGGAAAAGCGACTGGGAAATATCTGTTGCGGCAACCCCGATTAGGTGCTAATTAGGTTTTCAAGGTGCCGCTTCGTCACGTCCCGGCAGGAGAACCGCCTGACGGAGGCCAGAACCCGCCGCTCTCGAGGACAGACCACCTATGAATGTCGATCACGATGCACTACGGGTCTCGCGACGGGGCGCGCCGGGCGCGCAGGCGGCAGACCTTCCCGTGGGCTTTCTCGACCTGTTGGCGCTGCTCATGCGCAATCCCAGCGTGGTCGGCTCCGAACACAGCTTTTTCAGGGTGCTGCAGCGTGAACTGGAAGAGCGGGGCGCGCAGGTGACCTGGTACGAGGGGCTGCTGGTCGCGCAGGGTGAACAGCCGAAGAGCCTGATGCTCTCGGCACACGTTGATCGCCACGGCCTCATCTGCACCGGTCCGAACGAGTTCCAGTACGCCGCGTTCGTGGCCGGCGCGCGCTCCGACCTGCTGGGCAATTCCGTCGGCGAGCAATTGATGAAGAAGATCGTGGACAGGTTCGGGGCGGAATATGTCTATGCCTATGAGCCCTGGTCCGGGGCATACTGCGGTCGCGGCGTCATCAATCGGGCTTACATCTGTGAATACAGGAACAACCTCATTTTCGAGGTGAAGGGCCTGGAACACCTGGTGGCGGGCACGCCGGTAGCTTTCGCGGACCTGCTGAAGATCACCGGGCAGGCACTGGTGGGCCAGCTGGACAATGTCCTCACCACCGCGGCGCTGGTCTACCTTTTCGAGCTTGGTTTCAAGGGCACGGTCTTTTTCACTTCACAGGAGGAAGCGGGAAAGAGCTGGCGCTATCTGCTGGAATGGTTCCGCCGCTTCGGCGCTACCCGGAACGAACTCATCGTGGTCGATACCAGCCCGTACCCCGACTTCCAGGCGGCGTCCGAGCAACAGCTGGTCTTGCGCAACAAGGACGCAAATGCCCTCTTCAACCGGCAGTTGACCCGGCGATTGCTCAACCTGTGCGAGCACCGCGGCATCCGCTTCCAGATGAAGGACGCCTACGTGGAGGCGATGAATGTGCAATTGCGCGCCGCGGGTGAGGACCCGCGATCCCTGGGCTCAACCGAAATGGGTCGTATTATCAGCGCATCCAACGGCCTGGTGGACGGCACCACGCTACAGATCCCAACATCGGGCTACCACACCATGTCCGAGTCGGCTCCCATTTCCTCGGTGAAGGCCTTTATCGATATTCTCTCGGACCTCGCCGAACTGGGCGGACCCGGACCCGTCAACGTGGTGACCGCCTGAATGACAGCCTCGGGGCTTGCGTGTTATCGGGGACTGCCGCATGGCGCAGAGTAAACAATTGCAGGAGATCATCGCACTGGTCCCGGCGGATTTCGCCGATCCCGCCGCGGATTTCCAGGCGGTGCGGGCCATGTTTGCGCCCTTCCACGGCCATCCCACGGGACCCGATTTCACTGTGGCGATCAAGTCCTGCGGCGGCGTCCGCTGCGGTGTCTACGAACTGCAGGGCACACCCGTTAGCGGGCAAACGGCGTTCCACTGTCACGGCGGTGCCTTCGTGTCGACGCGGCTGGATGAATACCATTTCTATGCGGAGATCATCGCGCGCCAGACCGGTTGCCGGGTGGTCATGCCCGACTACCGGCTCGCGCCTGAAAATCCCTGGCCCGCGGCCGCCGACGACTGCTTCAATGCCTACCGCGGCCTGCTGGAGCAGGGCGTGTGCGCCGCGTCTGTGGTCCTGCTGGGCGAATCCTGCGGCGGCAGCCTGGCGCTGGAGTTATTGCTGCGACTGAGGGACAGCAACCTGCCGCTGCCGGCGTGCTTCATCTCCCTCACCGGCTGGTTCGATTTGTCCGTATCCGGAGCGCCCGTTCAGGGCCTGGACCCCTTCCTGACCCCGGAGTGGGTGCGCAACCGGGGCCGCGAGTACCTCGCGGGGAAACTGGAACTGGACGACCCCCGTGTCTCACCTGCGAACGCGGATTTGCGGGGCCTGCCTCCCCTGTACTTGCAAATTGGCCAGTATGATACCGTGCGCGAAGGCGCAATTACCCTGGCCGCTAATGCGCTGCGTGCGGGCGTTGCAGTCCGGGTGGAAGGCTGGCCGGGCATGATCCAGGGCTGGCACGGGCTGGTCACGGCCGGGGTGCCCGAAGCCATTGCGGCCTGGTCGGAAATCCGCCATTTTATCCAGGCCACCGCCGCTAACACAGGAGCCGATGACGCATGACATATCCGGGCTGTTTCACGCAGCAGTCGACATTTCGAACGATACTCCTGACCACCAGCCTACTGGTCTCCAGCGCAGCGGCACCCGGCCTGGCTGACCCGACCCAGTGGAGCGGGTTTGACCAGAAACTGTCGCTCCAGGGTATCGGCTTCCGGGTTTCCAGCCCGAACAATACCTCACTGAGTCCGGTAAAAATCGAGACGACCGGTTTGGCGCTGGGCGACCAGGTACTTCAGCGCGAGGCCGACGGCATCGTTACGGGTGCCGAAGTCGCCGACCTGGATGGCGACGGCAGCCCGGAGCTGTATATCTACACGACCAGCGCCGGGAGCGGCAGTTACGGCAACCTGATCGGCTATGCCGTCAACAACGGCAAGAGCCTGAGCGATATCTACCTGCCACCCCTGGAAGCAGGAGATGACGCCGCGATCGGCTACAGTGGTCACGACGAATTCGCGGTCGTGGGCACAACGCTGGTGCGCCGTTTCCCGCTCTATCGCGTCGGGGATACCAATGCGGCACCCGGCGGCGGCACCCGGCAGCTGCAGTACACGCTGGAACCTGGCGAGGCGGGCCGGGTACTGCGTCTGGAGAAGGTCACTGACTACTGATTCTCCGGACAGGTGGCCGGTATTGGCGGAGCGTCAGGCGGCCGCCGCCAGGACCGCCTGCAGCCAACGACTGATATCCCGAATTTCCTCGCGGCAGACTTCATGCCCCATGGGGTACTCCCGCCACTCCACGGCGTACCCCGCCGCCTGCAACGTGGCCAGTGAGGACTTGCCCAACGCCATCGGTAATACCGCATCCTGCTGGCCGTGACACATTAATATGGGTATTTGCGCATTGGCGGCCGCTTTGGTGGTGGCCAGCCGGTCCCCCTCGGCCAGGAAGGTAGACAATGCGAGTATCCCGGCCAGCCGCTTCGGGTAGTGTAGCCCGGTGTGCAGGGCCATCACCCCGCCCTGTGAGAATCCGGCCAGCAGAATGCGTTCGGCCGGCATCCCGCTGTCGATTTCATTGCGGATGAGGTCATGTATCTGCGCTACGGATTTCCTCAGCCCCGGCAGGTCAGCGCCCCCCGCCGGATTAAAATCAAACCAGGCCCGGGCGCGCTGTCCGCCAAAGGCAGTCAGCGGTATTTCGGGCGCGTGGGGGAACACGAAGCGCACAGGCAGTTGCGCCGGCAATCCCAGTTCCGGCACGATCGGTTCGAAATCGTGCCCGTCGGCGCCGAGCCCGTGTAGCCAGATGACGACCGCTACCGGTGCACTTGCCGGATCGAGTTCCACGGTCGGCAGGGAGTGGGCGAGCATTGATTCTCCTTTCCGGAACACCCGGTACAGTGGCGGTCAGTTCAGGTCGGCGGCAAATTTGCGCAACACGTCCAGTGGAATGGTTTCCAGCGCGCGCTTGTGGGTACGGGTAAGGAAGACCTTGGGCGCCATGTCCTGCTCATAGGCCTGCAGCCAGCGCGGGGCGCACAAACACCAGCGGTCGCCGGGCTTAAGCCCCGGAAATCCGTACTCCGGCATCGGCGTACTCAGGTCGTTGCCGACAAAGCGGGAGTACTGCAGGAACCGCTCGGTAACCAGAACGCACACCGTGTGGGAGCCAACATCCTGGCCATTGGTATTGCAGCACCCGTCGCGCAGGAAGCCGGTAAGGGGATCCTCGCTGCAGGGCAACAACTGCTCGCCAAAGACATTCAGGGGCTCATCTATTTCCACTGTATCCACGCCACACTTTCCTGGGGGGTTTAGCGCGCCAGCATACCACGCACAGGCCGGGCGTCAGGCCCCGTTGGGCACAGGCAGCCGCACGCCGGCGATCTAGTTGTGCGCATCCTTGATATACATGGCGGTACCATTGCGCAATTCGACTTTAAACAGTTCGGTTTTCTTGATGAGGTCACTGATTTTACGAAAGCCGTAGTTGATAGAGGAGAATGAGCTGTTGTTGTTGGAGATGTAACTGGCAACCTGGCCCATATTCGCCCAACCGTCGTCGTCAGACACCTGTTCGACCGCGGTTCGCAGCAGTTTCACCAGCGCGGCGTCCTGGCGCAACTGGGCCCGCGTTTTTCTTGCCGTGACCGCCTCGCCCGGGGCCTGGTCCGCGCCCGGCGCCATCAGGTTCTCGATGTAGATGAAAGGCGAGCAGGCGTCGACAAAGGGTTTTGGCGTCTTTTTCTCCCCGAATCCGTACACCGGAAGCCGCTTTCGAGGATTCGCAGCACCAGGGGTGAAATCGCTGTCACTGGTCATCAGCGCGAAGGCATCAACATTGTTGCTGTACAGCAGGTCCATGGCGTCGATAATCATGGCGGAATCGGTCGCATTCTTGCCCTTGCTGTAAGCAAATTGCTGCATGGGCCTGATGGCGTAGGGATGCAGTTTCCCGGCCCAGCCGGACAGGGAGGTTGTTCCAGTCGCCATGGGCGTGGCGGACGTTGACCGTACCGTGTTTCGCCAGTTCTTCCAGCACCCCTTCGATGGCGGTGTGGCTGACATTGTCACAGTCGATCAAGAGCGCAATCCTTCTGGATTCCTGCACAAACACTCCCCGCCGAAGCGTAATATTTCTGCGTATGGGTGACTATTTTGAGGCATAGTATACCCTCATGCACCCGGAACGACGCCGGTGGCCGCAAGCGCCGTAACGGCGGGGCCAGTCTGCCGCCTTGTAACCCGAATTTGAGGACGTTAATGAATGCCTGACTATATTCCCCCCGCGCTGGATTGGGTGCGCGAGCAAGTGGAGTTGTACGAAAAGAGCGGCGGCACGCAGGGAACCACCCTGCTGGACACCGGTATGCCCTGCATTCTTGTCATCCACAGGGGCAACAAGACCGGCGCGCTCCGCAAAATCCCCCTGATGCGCGTCGCGGTCGACGGCGGTTACGTGCTGGTCGGCTCCATGGGCGGCCAGCCGAAAAATCCGGTGTGGGTGTACAACCTCAGGGCTCACCCGGATATCCAGATCCGCGACAAAACCGAGGTGTTCAACATGCGCGCCCGGGAAGTGACGGATGAAGCAGAGCGGGCAAAATTGTGGGCCGCCGCCAACGCCGCCTACCCGCATTACGATGAGTACCAGGCGAAGACCACCCGCAGGATTCCCGTGTTTTTGGCCGAACCGCGAGATTCGGACTAAAGCCTCCGTGAAAACTCCCAGCCGCCTGCAACCCCTGGTAGACGATGGCCTGATCGACGAAGTGATCCGCCCGCTCATGAGCGGAAAGGAAGCGGACGTGTACATCGTGCGCTGCGGATCCAAGGTGCGCGCGGCCAAGATCTACAAGGATGCACTCAAGCGCAGCTTTAAAAAGGCCGCGCAGTACACGGAGGGCCGCAGGGTGCGCAATACCCGGCGGGCCAGGGCCATTGAAAAGGGTTCCAAGTTCGGGCGCAAACAGCAGGAGGATACCTGGCAGAACGCCGAGGTGGACGCCCTGTATCGTCTGGCCCGTGCGGGGGTCCGGGTGCCCGAACCCTATGGCTGCTTCGACGGCGTGTTACTGATGGAATTGATCACCGATGAACACGGCGAGGTGGCGCCGCGCCTGAACGAGGTCTCCATGTCGGCGGAGCAGGCCAGGGAGGACCACGCTCTGGTGATGCACTACGTGATGTGTATGCTCTGCGCCGGCCTGGTGCACGGCGACCTGTCCGAATTCAACGTGCTGGTGGATGAAAACGGGCCGGTAATCATCGACCTGCCGCAGGCGGTTGACGCGGCGGCCAATAACAATGCCCGGGCCATGCTGGAGCGCGACATCAGGAACATGACGGACTACTACGGCTTGTTCGCACCCGAACTGCTAACGAGCCGCTACGCGCAGGAAATCTGGGAATTGTACGAGGAGGGAGAACTGCACCCCGACCGGAAGCTGACCGGGCAGGCCGAGGCGGACACCCATACGGCGGATATCGACGCCGTGATGCAGGAGATCAAGGCCGCCCTGGCCGAGGAGGAGAGCCGCAGGCAGCGCCTGCGCGATGCAGATGCAGCTGATTAGGGCCGGTCGCTGATCGCCGCTGCGGCAATCCCGACCGCTGGTATTTTCACAACTGTCACCGGGTAGCAAAATGCTCTACTATCAGGCGACCCGTTAGTGAGCAGGAGATGGCCATGCGATGCCTGATAACCGTTTCGACCTGCCTGGTAACCCTGGCCCTGCACAGCGCCGCCTGGGCCCAGATCTACGAAACCAAAGACGCCCAGGGAAATCCCGTATTCACCGATGCGCCGGTCAATCCCAGCTCTGAAGCGATAAACCTGCCACAGACCAATATTATCGACGCACCGCAGGGGCAACCCCCTCAGGAACAGCCAACCGATACGGTGGCGGAGGAGCCGGCCTCCCCGCAGGTGGATAGCAACACGGTCATCATCCCCGATGACAACGCGGGCGAGGAAGCCTACGACGAATATCTGCGCCGTGAACGCGCGTTTGATCGCGAGGACCCCGCCGCGCCCCGCCAGACGCTGGACGGCGAAGCACCCCGGCAGGTCGGTGATTACAATGGGCAGATGCCCCGCGAAGTCGGCGACACCAACGCCCAGATGCCGCGCGAGGTCGGGGACACCAACGCCCAGATGCCCCGTGAAGTCGGCGACTCAAGTTCGCAGATGCCGGACCAGGTCGGGGACACCGATGCGCAAATGCCCCGCGAAGTCGGCGACTTCCCCGCAGGTGGCGGTGCGGAGCAGCGTCGCTAGGCCGTGCGGCTCTTGTCGTGAGCAGTGATTGCGGTAAGATCCACGGTGACCATCGATTTGAACAGCCACGGGGCTCCCGCATGACCAGATTACTACTCGCCTGCATACTGAGCCTGTCTGCCGCTGGCGCTTTCGCCGTCGACTGGCCCTGGCAGGATGCGCCGCTGGCCAAGCCCCCGGAGTATTGCAAGGGCCTGGTCGTGGGCGGGCTGTTATCCAAACAGGTGAGTGGCATGTCCAGAACGGACCTGTGGCTCGCCTGGAGCTACGTCATCCGGTCAGGTGCCCTGGGCCATAAAGACGCTGTGGATGACTATCGGGCAGGGCTGCAGCAATTCGAGTCCGCACCGGACGCCGCCGCTGCGCAGTCGATCCTGCAACAGGCGGACGGCGAATGTGGGCTCGGCAGGACCGGGCTGCAGATCACCGGCTGGTAATACCGCGCGGGCAAACGCCCTGCTCAACCCCGGGTGCTGTAGAGCGGAACAGGGTCGATCCCGGCGTAGTAAACCTCCAACTCCTCGATACTGATCGGCTGCTCCTGCTGTTTCACATACTCCTCGGCCGGAGAGCGCCACAGGGCCGTCTTGCGACCGTTGAACGTGAGGCACTGGCCATTGAATTTCGCCGCCGCGTCGCCGGCCAGCCATACCAGTCCCAGGGCCACGTCCTCCGGCTCCCCGAAACCCAGTTCCACCGCCGATTTTCCCGAACCGTCGATCAGCGGCTGTGTCATATCGGTGCGCGCCACGGGCCACATGGCGTTGCAGCGGATGTTGTACCGCGCCAGGTCCCTGGAGGCGGTGTACATCATGCCCATCAGCCCGGCCTTCGCGGCCGCGTAGTTGGTTTGCCCGAAATTACCGACCAGCCCCGACGCGGAGGTAATTTGTATGATGTGCCCACTGCCCTGCACGCGCATCGCCTGGGCGGCGGCGCGGGTGCACAGGAGGGCCGCGCAGATCGACGGCGATGACCTCGTCGAAATCCTCGTCACTCATGTTCAGCAGGGTGCGGTCGCGGACAATACCGGCGTTATTAACCATGACATCAATACCGCCGTACCGGTCGACACAGGCGGCTACGAGCGCGTCGCATACCGCAGTTTCTGCCACCGAGCCGACCACGGTCTGCACCGAGCGCGCCCAGGGCCGCGAGCTCCTTCATAACCACGCCGCCCAACGCCGCCGCATCGGTGCCGTTAATCACCAGCGAGGCGCCACTCCGCGGCGCAGGCCAGCGCAAAGTGCCGCCCGAGACTGCGGGAGGAGCCCGTGATAACCATCCGTTTGCCGTTCAATCTGCCCGTGGTCATAGTCAACTCCTGCAGCCGCGACTCAGCAATCGGGATCGCGCAGTGGCGGGCGCCACTGCGGCTCGGCCACGAAGGTTAAGGATTTGGGCGACCCTGTGGGGATCGTTAAAATCCATCATCCATTATTGAGTGGCGGGCCTCGCCACATACCCGGTCCGGGTGAGCATTTGTCGCAACAGGGCACACATCTCGTCGTGGCTCTCCCGGTACCGGGCGAATCTGGCCAGGTTGCGGGTCTCGTAGGGGTCCGCTTCCAGATCGAATAGCTCCGTCCAGTTCGGGTAGCCCGGATAGGTAACCAGTTTCCGGTTCGCGTACACTGCAAGTATGGTCGAGGCCGGACGGCTTGGGAGAGCCCATGCCCCGGCATTCGTACTCCTGCCAGTTTTCGTAGAGAAACGCCTCTCGCCAGGGCGCGGGATTACCGGTCAGCAGGGGCCGCAGGCTTGCTCCCTGCATTGCCGCGGGGAAGGCCTCGAGCGCGACATCGAGAATGGTCGGCGCCAGGTCAATGTTCAGGACCAGCGCGTCGGAAACCGTGCCGGGGGGCACTACGCCGGGCAATCGCACCAAGAGCGGCACCCGCATACTTTCCTCGTAGGCAGAGCGCTTGTCCCCCAGCAGGTGCTCCCCCATGTAATAGCCGTTGTCGCTGGTGAAAATCACCAGCGTGTTGTTCGCCAGGTGCAGCCGGTCCAGCGCATCGAGCAGGCGCCCCACGTTCTGGTCGAGGCCTTCGACAGTGCGCAGCAGGTTCTTCCAGAAGGGCTGGGCCTTCGGATTTTTCCTCGGGGTCGGCCCCTTCAGCAGGCTCCAGGGCGCCACGGAATTCCAGTTGGGCGTGGGTTGTATAGGATCCTCGACATAGTCACCGGCATACGCCGGCATGGGGATAAATGGTTCGTGCACGGCCTTGAAGCCGACCATCATGGCAAAGGGTTTGTCGCCCTGCGCCTCCAGGAACCCGATGGCGAAATCAACCGTCCGCTCATCGACATAGCCCTTGGTCTTGACGTATTTGCCATTGACGTTGAACCCCGTATCGTAATAGTTGCCCTGCCCCGTGAACGACGCACGACATAATCGAACCCGGGACGCTCCCCATTGCGCGCCGTGATGCCGCCACCGATCGCCGCTGTGGTGTACCCGTATGCCCGCAGAGCGGTTGCCCAGCTCGGCTGCGGCAGGAAGGGCGTAAAGTTATCGATCATGCCATTCGTGTGATTGTATTGCCCCCGTCAAGATGGCGGACCGGCTCTCGGCAGACACGGCGAGGTGGTCACGAAGGCGTTGCGAAAACGCATGCCCTGTGCGGCGAGCGCATCCAGCGCGGGGTTTCAAGAAACGGGAAGCGGGCGCGCTTTCCCTGCTCCTGCTGCACCACACCAAGCTGGTCCCAACGCTGGTCGTCGGAAATGAGCAGCAGGATATTGGGGCGCGCACTGGCGGCGCTCGCCGGCACCGCGATAGCCATCGCCAGCAGCGCGTAAAGGCCGCTGACGGCGAGTATTTTGATGGTGTTCAAAGCGCGAATCCCTGCTGTTCGAAAATGCCCAATTATCACGACGCCAGCGGATTATGCACGGACAATCTGGTGTTAAATAGTGCGCTGGACAATCCGGCAACTCCCGCATTCCAGTGCGGTCGGCACCGCCGCTCCGTAGTCGAGACTGGGGGGGGCCAACGCGCACCCGAAGTGTATTCTTGCAGACGGGTTTTGATCGTATACTGGCGACCATAATAATTCACTGTCCAGGAAGCTAGTCCCATGAGTATCCCGCGCATTCTTTACCTGTTGCTGACCATCGCCGGACTGGTGATGACCTGGTATTACAACCTGCAATTTATACAGGCGTCCGGGGGCAACTTCGATATCGCGGAATTCATGGCGGCCGGTTCGACCAATGCCGCGGCCCAATCCCTCACCTGGGACCTGACCATCGCCTGCCTGTCCGGCCTGTTGTGGATATACTTTGAGTCGAAGCGCCTGGGACTACGCTTTTTCTGGCTTTACATTCTCCTTGCTTTCGGCGTTGCCTGGGCCTTTGCCTTTCCGCTGTTCCTGTTCGTCCGCCAGGGCAAGCTGGAGTCGGTGCGGAAGGAGCAAACGGTCGGCGTGGCGGGCTGAACGCCCCGGCGCGACTCGCGCGACGGGTCATTTGATCGCGCCCCCGGACTGCCATAAACGGCCATCCACCCAGCTCAGGAGTTGAGGAACAGATGTCTGATACTACGCCCAAACATGTGCTGGTGGCAGGCGCCACAGGCTACCTCGGCAAATTCGTGGTAAAAGCGTTCAAACAACGCGGCTACCGGGTGCGCGTACTGACACGCAGCCGGGAGCGCCTGTTCGAGCCGGGACCGTTCACCGCGCCGGCACTGTCTGCTGACGATGTCGACGACATCGTTGTCGGCGAGCTTGCGCGTCCCGAGTCACTGTCCTCTCTGATGGACGGTATCGACCTCGTGTTCTCCTCCGTGGGAATTTCGCGCCAGCGGGACGGCCTGAGCTTCGAGCAGGTGGATTACCAGTGTAACCGCAACCTGATCGATCTGTGCCGGGATTCACCGGTGCAACGGTTTGTCTACGTGTCCATGCAGGGTGCCGCGGATATCATGCACCTGGCCATTACCCGGGCCCACGAGCGCGTCGTGGCGGACCTCAAACAGTCCGGCCTGGAATACCGCATCGTGCGGCCCTGCGGTTATTTTTCCGACATGGGAGTGCTGTACGACATGGCCAGCAAGGGGCGGGTTTTCCTCGTTGGCGAGGGGAATAACCGGATGAATCCTATCCATGGTCGCGACCTTGCGGAGGTCTGCGTCGACACCGCGGAGGGCGGGGAACTGGAAGTGGAAGCGGGCGGTCCCGACATCATGACGCAACGGGAAGCGGCCGAGCTGGCGTTTGCGGTGGCGGGGAAGCCGGTCGGGATTTCCATCATTCCGATGTGGCTGGCCCGGGGGCTGGTCAGGTTCATCGGCCTGCTCTCGCGACAGTTTGGTGATCTGGCGGACTTTATCGTCACTGCCGGGGAGCTCGACGGTGTGGGGCCGAAACGCGGCACCACCACCCTCAGGACTTATTTCGAAACCCTGCACGCGGCCCATCGCAAGCAGGGTAAAAGCTGACACTGCCGGGCACGGCTCGGCAACAGTGACCTGATCCAAATTCATGCGTGTGCCGTAAACAGGAGACACAGCACACTACGGATTCGGTCATCATGCGCACATCCACAGCGCTCGTCGCTCTGCTATTCGCCTCCCTCTCGCTTGCCAGCGCCGCAGGGACCCCGGCCACGGCCCTCGACCTGCAGAAGGTGAAGAAAGGCATCCTGCCTTCCGGCGGTTTTTACACGGTGTACCAGGTCACCTGTGTGGACCAGTCCACCACCGGCGTCATCAGTACCGACCGGCAGCGGCGCTGGTGTACCGGTTATGGTGGCCAGCTCAGCTGCTACCGTCGGGCGCAGGACGCCGCTCAAATGGCCTGCACGGGCGTAAGCGTAGCCGACAGCAGCTCCGCCACCACGGGCACCGTCAGATAGCACCATCCTTACTCGGGCAGGGCGTAGGCTACGTAACAGCCGCCACTGGCTTGTCCCAGCTTGCCGCCGCCAGCGGCCACCACCACATACTGGCGACCGTCGACGGCGTACGTGATCGGCGTAGCGAAGCCGGCGGCGGGCAGTTTCGTTTGCCACAGCAGCGCGCCGGTCAGCTTGTCATAAGCCCGCAACATCTGGTCCGGCGTGGCGGCAATAAACAGCAGGCCGCCGGCGGTCACCAGCGGTCCGCCGTAGTTTTCCGCACCGAGCCCCTCCAGCCCCTCTGCCAGCACCTGCGGGTAGTCCCCGAGCGGAATCCGCCAGGCGATATCCGCGTGCCGCAGGTCAATAGCCGTGAGGCTGCCCCAGGGCGGCCTGGACGCCGGCAAGCCCTCCGGATCGAGCAGCCGCTGGAACCCTGCGTTGAGGTAACCCGTGGTGTCATCGTCGCCGCGCGCCGCGCTCGCCCCGGGCTCCATGCCCTCCCGCGCCGTGTACACATGCCACAGGATCGCCACTTTCCCATACCACGGGAGTTGGGGAAACGCCGGCATCCTGCCCCGACCCTGCCCGAGAATCGAGTAGGCCGCCAGCGGCGACAACCGGTCAGACAGCTGGCGTAATCCGGGCACGGACACGCCATCGCCGCGCATGTCGGCCCCGTGACAGCCCGCGCACACCGCCAGGTAGGCCATTTCGGGCCCCATTCCCATGTCCCTGGGCACCGGCGTCAACTGCAAGAGGTAGGGCACCTCGTTGCTGTTGATATACAACCGCTGCTCCGCCTCGTCATAGGCCGCGCCGCCCCACTCGGCGCCGCCATCCATGCCCGGGTACAACACCATGCCCCGCGTGCTCGGCGTTATGAAGGGATCGCCCTGGTCCAGCGCGGCCACCCGCTGGCGCACCGCGGCCGCCATCGCGGGGTTGCGGTCGGTGGGAACGAACACCTGCTGGGCGAAGGGCGGGGGCATGCGGGGCAGGGGTTGGCTGGCCGCGGGCTGTTCCCCGGGCACTCCCCGCCCCACCACAGGCACTTCCCGCATCGGCAACAGGGGCTCCCCCGTCTCCCGCTGAAAAATGAACAGATGGCCGGTCTTGGTCGCCTGCGCGACCGCGGGGATCCGTTGGCCGTTGCGCTCAAGCGTGACCAGGTTGGGCGGTGCCGGCAGGTCCCGGTCCCACAGGTCGTGGCGCACGAACTGGTAGTGCCAGACGCGCTCGCCGGTCAGGGCATTCAGCGCAACCAGTGAATTGGCAAACAGGTTGTCGCCGTGGCGGTCGTCGCCGTAGAAATCAAAGGTCGCCGAACCGGTCGGTACAAACGCCAGGCCCCGCTGCTGGTCAATGGCGATGCCGGCCCACGAATTGGCGCCGCCCGCTGTCGCCAGGCTGTCCGCCGGCCAACTGTCGGCGCCGTACTGACCCGCCTCGGGGATGGTGTGGAAAACCCATCGCAACTTCCCCGTCACAATATCAAAGGCCCTGATGTGACCCGGCGCGGCCCCCTTGAACTCATTCACCCTCGAGCCGATCAGCAACAGGTTTTGGTAAACGCTGCCCGGCGACGTGGCGACGACCGCCGCGTCGGCAAAATGTGCCGGCAATCCCTCGTGCAGGTCGACCTTGCCGGCGTCGCCAAACGAGGGTATCGGTCTTCCGGTGCGGGCATTGAGCGCATAGAGAAACGAACCCGCGGTGTAGAGGATGCGCTGCGGCGCCTCCGGCACGGCGCCGGCAGCATCCGTCGCCTCCCAATAGACCACGCCGCGATTGGGATTGGGCAGCAAGCCGGTGTCGGCGGAGGGATCGAAACGCCAGAGCTGGGCACCTGTCGCTGCATCGAGGGCAAACACGTGCAAGCGGGGGGAGGTGCAGTAGAGAATGCCCTTTACGACGATGGGACTGCATTGCATCTGGGTGGCGCCATCGACCGCGGCGCCACCGGCATCGTAGCGCCACACTTCCTGCAAGCGATGCACATTGGCTGTCGTGATCCGCGCCAGCGCGGACGCGTGGCTGAAACCCGGCTCGCCGAGGTAGGAGCGCCATTCCTCCCCGGGCGCAGCATCCCGCTTTTCCGCCAGATCATAGGCGGCCGACTCCGCACCCGGCTCACAGCCGGACAGGCAAAGGCCCAGGACACAGAGCAATGACGCCCATTTTCCACGCAATAGGGCTGCAACCAACCTGTTGATGTCCATCTCCCTGTTATCGCAACCCGCTGCGTAAACGCGGCCCATTGCTGTCGCCTCGACGCTTCCGCTAGACTGGTTGCGTTACTGTGGCCGCCGACCAGATTGATCCGGTGCAGTACAGGAGTTCACGGATGCGCGCCGGTCTTATCTTTGCCCTCCCCCTACTGCCGGTGTACATCGCACTGGGAGGGTGTGGTAACGATAGCAATAATAACAACGGCAGCGACAGTGCGCCTGCGGCCACGGTGACCGTTGCCAACCTTAATATCCTGCACGGTTTCGACTGCGACCCGCCCACGCCCGCCGACGGCGACCAGTGCCGCGTCAGGGATCGCGTCGCGCTGCTGGGCCAGCACCTCATCGCCGACGGCTGTCCCGACCTGGTCACCCTGCAGGAAATCGTCAACAAGGAGTATGTGCAGCGCTCACCGACCGAGCAGGCCGGACCGCTCGACTCACTGGTGACGCTCATTACGGCCGAGCTGCCCAACCTGGCCCGAAGCTGCGGGTTCACGTACGAACTGGTTTATCAGCCCTTCCTGCCTGCCGCCGTGGCGGAGACCGACGAGGAGCTTATCCTGAGTCGCTACCCGGTAGTGCAGACGGATACCCGCGCGCTGCACAGCGCCATGTATGACGAAACCCATGGCTTCCTCATCTTCGCAAGGCACCTGCTGCACGCCCGCATCGAACACCCCACCGGGACGGTCGATCTCTACACCACGCACCTGTCGTCCGGCTCCGACTCGGCCACCAACAATTGCACTTCCTTCAGGGAACTGGTGGCCGGCACGGGGATCGGGCCACAGGTGGCCTGTCCGCCCGAGTGCGACAGCCAGGACACCGTGCGCGCCTGCCAGGCACGGCAGCTGGCGCTCTATGTGGAGCAGACCCGCGGGGCGCATAACCTGGGGATTATTTCCGGGGATTTCAACGCCGTGCCGGGCAGTTCCGAGTACCAGGAGATGACCGGACGCGGCTGGCTCGACAGTCACACCGCGACCGGGCAACCCGCGTGTGACGGGACCACCGGCATCGGCTGTACTACCGGGCGCGACGCCGGGGTCGGGGACCTGGAACAATCTGCGCTGAATGTCGACGCCCGGATCGACTACATTTTTGTCGTGCCGCCGGACAACCAGACCTGCGTGGCCTCGCTCGCGAGCGGGCAACAGGGACGCTATGCGATCATCGACGCGGGGCTATTTGCCGGCGCACCAAACCCGTTCGCCAAAACATGCGGCGCTCCGCCGGAGCCCATCTGCTGGGTCTCGGATCACAGTGGCAACCGGGCCAGCCTCCGCTGCCAGCCATGAGCCTGGAGAATCGTAGTTGCAAGTGAAAAGCCGCTTCCCGAAACTACTGCTGGCGGGCATCCTGCTGGCCGTCCTCGTGCCGGGACTGTTGCTGGTGTTCGGCATGGGGGCGGTGGCGGGCAAGTACCGACCGGGCCTGGTCAGGCCCTTCAGCGACTGGGCGCTGACCCTGGTGCTGCCGCTGCGGCAGGCCGCTTGCGACGTCGAGGATGTCACCATTTGCGGCGTGGCCAACACTGACCGGGAGGCGGTAGACTGCGCCCCCTTCGCATCAGACAATCCCCGCAACGCCGTACTCTTCATTTTCGGCCAGTCCAATAGCGCAAACTTCGGCGAGACACGCTACCGGGCAGCGGAACACGTCATCAACTTCAATGTGCATGACGGCAAATGCTACGCCACCGAGGACCCGCTGCTGGGCCCGGATGGCGACGGGGGCTCTCCCTGGGGTCGACTGGGGGACAAACTCGTTGCCAGCGGCGCCTATGACCGCGTCCTGCTCGTCCCCTTTGGTATCGGCGGGACCACGCTGGGTGAATGGACCGTCAAGGGACGCCTGCACCCGCGGGTGGTGTTCGCCGCACGGCAGCTGCAACGGGCCGGGATAAAGCCCACCCACGTACTCTGGCACCAGGGGGAATCGGATGTGTTGCAGGGAACCACCAGCGCGGACTATATCCGCATGTTTGACGCGCTGGTGCGGGCGCTGCGCGACTACGGGATTGACGCGCCGGTGTTTCCCGCGGTGGCCAGCGTTTGCGACAACCTTGGCAGCGACACCATACGCTCTGCCCAGCGCGCGCTGCCAGGCAGCATACCCGGCGTCTATCCCGGCGCCGATACCGACACGCTGACGGATATGCGCGACCGCGTCGACTACTGTCACTTTTCCCAGCGCGGCCTGGAGGCACATGCGGAACTCTGGAAAGCGGTGATCCTGTCGTTCAACCGGCAGCCCCATTAGCCGGGCAAGTCCAGCCGGGAGGATACGGCTGGCGCCCGGCTGGACAAAAGGGCCCCGGCAGACCAATACTTCAGGCGCACACTTGCGCACCACAAAGCTGCCACCGACTCACCACATAAAAGAAGGAGAGCACCATGCCCGCATCCACTGGAATCCTGGCCCCGGTCACCGCGCTGTTGCTGCTGACTTGCGTCGTCTGGGTATGGATGTACATCACCCGCATCCCGGCCATTCGCAAGATGGGTATGAAGATGGCCCCGAACCTGCCCAAAGGCCAGCAGATGTCGGAACTGCCGCCGAGGGTGCGGTGGAAAGCGGATAATTACAACCACCTGCTGGAGCAACCCACCCGGTTCTACGCAGTGGCCCTGACCCTGGCCCTGCTCGGTGCCGGGGACGGGCTGAACGTCACCCTGGCCTGGTGGTATGTCGGGCTGCGGGTGGTCCACACCCTGCACCAGACGCTCTGGAACAAGATCGAGGTGCGCTTCGTGCTGTTTTCGCTGTCATCGCTGGTGCTGATCGCGCTGGTACTGCGGGCCGCACAACTGATCTGGGGGTGATGGCAAACGCCGCCGCTACAGGATGCCCAATTTTCGCAGGTGTTGCGAAATCACGCGCATCAGGGGCCTGCTGGCCACCGGCGCGGTGTGGGCGCCCCTGAACCAGTGTATGGTCGGTCGCTCCCAGTGCTCCCACAGGGCAGTGGGGTGCTCGGGCGGCACGATCCTGTCACCGGCGCCGGCAGCCAGAAGAATCCGCTCTCGCGGGGTCCGGCGGCGGTGGGCCAGGGGCGAGTGAAGGTAGAAGGCCGCGCGCATGTTCTGTTCCGTCAGCGTGTCGTCCAGGCCCGCCCGGTGATGGCTGGTATCCCGGTACACGCGCCATGCCAGGTCACCCATGCACGTCGGCGGAACCTGCGGGATCAGAAAATCTATATCCGCAGAAAGGCCCGCACACAGGCTGGCGAGGTATCCCCCGAGGCTCATGCCCACCAGACCGATTGGCAGGTCATTACGACGCCGCAGCCAGCGCTTGAGTGCAAAAATTTCATGAATGGCGCGCCGCACCGACGCCGCCAGGTGCACCGCGTGGGGTACCGTAAAACTTTGGCCCGAGAACAGCGCCCCCGGCGCCCGGCGCGACCCGTGATCCGGCAGGGTCAGCAATACCACGTCGAACCCGCGGTCGAACCAGTCGCCCGCCGACATGGCGAGGGCGTCAATCACCGGCCAGCCCATCGCAAACCCGTGCAGGACGATGACAGAACCCCTGGCACCACCCGCCTCGTGCTCCCAGTGTTCAAACCGGATCAGGTCGCTCGCCTGCGCGAAATCGGCGGGCAACGACAGCGCCGGGTAGTCCAGGTACGTGCTCTCGAGCCTCCGGCGATAAATGGTCCCGCCCCTGATCCGTCGGTGGTAAAAGGACTTCAGCCGCGCCTGGCCGGTGGTTGTGGATGCTTCAATCCCGTCGACGAAGGCAAAGAATTCTCCCGGGCTGCCGATCGCGTCCTGGTCCAGCATGACGCGAATACTGTTGCGCAACCTATCGAGGTCCACGTCGCGCGGCAGAATCCGTTTCTCCACCACGAAGGTGACAGTCCGCATCAATGAACGATCCAGCAGCGCCGCCAGGGATGTCACCAGCGCATCGGTACTCGACTGTCTTGGCACACTTACCCTGCGCAGGGCGGGTATTGCTTCAGGAACCATAGTTAGCTCGTTTATCTCCTGAACTACTTCACAACCTAGCAGGTGGCGGGTAGATTTGCATCACTTGCGAGCATGACCAGTATCAATATTTGAGCAATAGTGCTGCGGTCCGTCACGCTTTCCAGTTACACTGCGGAAATTTCGCAACAGTCGGTCAACCAGTCCGGAACAGAGGCACAGAGGCCATGAGCAGGCGCAAAACCCAACGCAAGACTCTGCCGAAATCCCGCACCCTGCAACTGCTTAACTCCGTACAACGCCGCCTCTTCGATTACGAATTCCTCGGGCTTGAAAATCTGGATGGTGACAAGCCATCGATTCTCGTCGGCAATCACTCCATCTACGCCTGGGATGTCGCGATCATGCTGGTTGAGCTCAGGCTGCGAAAAGGTATCGAGTTGCGCGCGCTGGGAGATCGCGTGCACGCCAACGTCCCCTTCTGGCGTGACCTCCTGGAAAACTACGGCGTGGTAACCGGCACGCCGGATAATTGTGCGCGCCTGATGCAGAACAAGGAGCATATCCTGGTCTTTCCCGGCGGCGCACGGGAAGCGTTCAAGCGCCGGGGCGAGGAGCACCGCCTGTTCTGGAAGAAGCGCACGGGGTTCGCCCGCATGGCGGTGGCCAACAAGTACCCGATCACTCCCTTTTTCGTCTACGGCGCCGATCTGGGCTACGACATCCTGTGGGACTACAGCCGCTTGCGAAAAAACCCGGTACTTTCCCCGCTGTTCAGCAAGAAAAGCAAGCTGAACGAACTCCTGCGCGATGGCGAACTGTTTCCACCCATCGCCCTGGGCAGGTACAACACCCTGATGCCGAAAAAGACCCCCATTGTCTTCAAATTCGGCAAACCGATTAGCACCAGAAAGTACAAAGGCTCCACGGACACGGACACTCTATGGGAAGTGCGGGAACGGGTTGAGGCCGCCGTGACGGAACTGATGCAGGACTGCATCGACTATCTCGAAGCAAAGCGCGCTGATGCGGCGGCGTAACCCAAACGTAGCGAATAGCATTGACGGCCCCGCCGCCTCGAACACGCCACAAGACCGGGAATCGCATGCCACCTCTCATTTCCGCTTGCTGATTCCACTTTTGTTTTTATTCGCAACTCACATTGCGGCTGCGGTTGAGACCCCTACTGAAACGCCTGTGGTGACCTTTTCGAACCATACCGGTGCAGCGGGCCTCGGCAGGTTTACACCAACCTTTTCCATCGCGGTCTCCGATATCGACGGGGACGGCGTGGACGACCTTTTTGTAGGCCATCACGGTTTTCCCCCCGCGCTTTACCTCAACAGGAGTTCGCAGTTTGTGGAACAGGCAGACGCCCTGCCGCCTCCGCTTCGCGCCCGCAGGGACAGGCATGGCTACACGTTCATGGATTTCGATAATGACGGCGACAAGGATTTTGTGGTTGCCGGCGGCGGAGCAGACGGCATTGGCCAGGGTGTGGGTAACGAGATTTACAAAAACCTGCTGGTTGAGACGGGGCGACTTGCGTTTGTGGATGTCACGCAGGATTCCGACATCAGCAACCCGAGTGGACGCACACGTCATTTCCACCCCCTTCCGAATCTGAAGGGGGACAAGGTAGACCTCTACTCGACCGGCCTGCATAAAGGGCGGCCCAACTCCAAAAACCTCTTCGCGGTGAATAACAGCACCGCCGCCAACATCGTATTCAAATCCGATAATCAGGCTTCGCTGCACCTGGCGCTCGAGTCCGACGGCAAGGACCTGTTTTTCGATTACGATCGCGACGGCCTGATGGATTTTCTGAGCGTAGGGCAGGGACAAGCGCGTTTATATCGCAACAACGGCGGAGACTTCACCCGCAACCAGTCCGTACTGGAAAGGCTGCGCAGCAGGCTTTTTCCCTCCGACCTGGAGAAAACCTGGGGGGTAATCTCTGCGGTGTCCGCCGACTTCAACAATGACGGCTACCCCGACCTGTATCTGGGTTGCGGCAATGGGCAGGATGAGTCTGACCATGTCGTCAGCAACTCCGACGAAATTCATTTCTCTGTTACCAGGCAGGCAGCCGACACGGCGGACGGTATTACGTTCAGGATGAAGCCGGCCCGGCTGAAAATAGATTTTACCGAACACGTGCCGAGTCTCGGCAGGAACCGCACGGACGCGTCGGATATATTTATTGGCGCCGAGCGCGGCAATCCGCAACACCGCATGGCCCAGATCGGGCGTGCGAAAGCGACCGGCAAGCCAGAAAATAGGGAGGTGCCCGGCACCTACATCTGGTACGACCCGGCTGCCGACGTGTGGCACGTCCTGTGGAAACAGGGCGAGGAAGGCGCGGCGGTGTCAAAAGGCATCATCTACTCACAGGGGATTGAATTGTTGAGTAAAGAGGGGCTTGAATCCACGCCGGCGCCGCAGGCCCAGGATTACATTCTGATAAATGATAAGGGCCGGGGATGGACGCGCCTGGAATTGCCGGACCTGAAACACCGTGACTGGACCAACTACCTAACGGCGGCGGATTTCAACAATGACGGCAATGTCGACATCGTGGGCGTGAGGACGGGTGCCAACGCGGCGGCCGCGAACGGCCAGCCTTTCCTCGTGCTCAATAACGGCGATCTGCACTTTACCAAAACGGATATCCTGGACACGCCGGAAGATGACATTTTCCATGCCGATATCATTGTGCATGGGTTTTTCAATGACGACGGGTTGCCGGACCTCTTTTACACCAACGGCTATGGGCTGCTTCCCGGTCATGTCGGGCCCTATCAGCTCTGGTTGAATACAACTGATACTCCCAACGGTTACCTGCTACTGGAACTGGAGGGGACCAGAGCCAACAGGGATGCTATCGGCGCCCAGGTAACGCTCTACGACATGCAGGACCGGCTTATAGGTTACCGGGAATTGGGCTCCGACTTCGGCCGGGGCCAGAACACCCACAAAATCCACTTTGGCCTCGGGGACAGCATCGGCCCCTTTTCCATCAGGATTCGCTGGCCGGGGAGCAGCGAGTGGCAACAAACCAGGGTCGAACGGAATCGTCTGTACCGGATACAACAAAACTGACAGCGGAGCTGTTAAGCGGCACCGCTTACCGACCCTACCTGACCAGGCTCCTGCCGCCATCCACTGCGATGATCTGGCCCGTGATGAACGGCGCGTCACAGGCGAGAAAACCCACCGTGCGGGCGATATCGGCGGGCTTTCCCAGGCATCCCAGGGGGGTACTGGCGACCAGGCTCTCCCGGGAGATTCCGTCGTAGGTATCCTGCCCCTCGGGCCACAGGATGGCTCCGGGCGCAATGCCATTGACCCGTACCCCGGGACCCAACTCTACCGCCAGACTGCGCGTCAGTGAGGCGAGACCTGCCTTGGCCGCACCATAGGCGTTAAAATCCCGCAGCGGTCGCTCCACGTGGATATCAAGTATGTTGAGCACTGTCGCGCCGCGTAAGCGCAGTCCCGGCAACAGGCCCTGGATGAGGAAATACGGCGCCCTGAGGTTGGTGTCCACCATGGCGTCGAACTGCGCCGGCGTGCAACTGTCGATGGGTGTTGGCGCAAAACCGGAGGCGTTGTTGACCAGCAGGTCGATAGCGGAGTAGTGCGCGCAGAGTGACTGCGCCAGTGACCGGACTTGTCCCAGGTCCTGCAGGTCGGCGTGGAACACCAGGCAGGAATCGGCGCGCCTCGCACACAGCTCTGCCGCCAGGGACTGCGCACAGTCCTGCGAATTCCGGTAGTGCAGGGCAATATCAAATCCCCGGTTGTGCAGGTGCTCTGCCACAGCCCGGCCGATTCGCCGGGCGCCGCCGGTTATCACGGCGACTTTATTCACCGTGCGCCCCGCGCGGGCTCAACGTGTCAGACTTGAAACCCGGTGCGACTGTCCGCATTGCTCAGCCCAACGCGGAATCAGGAACCCAGACACCGTGAAAACCCACCGGCACCCTCACGGGCAGCGGCACGCTGGCAATGGGCCCGGCGGCGACCCGAGTCGCGTCGAACAGGCAGAACGCGCTGGTCTGGCTGTTCTTGTCGTACACGAAGCTCGCAAGGTAGCCCTCGTCCTCGGCGCCACCGGACTCCCGCGCGGGGATGAAGATGGCTTCGGCAGGCGTGAGTGAAGGCCCCGGCAGGTAGCTCTCGACTGTCCCGGTTTTCACATCGTATTTGCGAATTCCACCAGCGGCCTTGTCGATCCGCTGCGGCGAATCGTTTTCCTCGTCCACCACCAGGCTGTAGCCGTAGCGGTAATCCCGAGTCCAGTGGCTGCGGTTCACCTGTGGAAACTCCATTGCATGATCGTATATCCGCTGCACTGACGCCTTGCCGGTTCGCATGTTCATGGTGAAACGCGACAGCAATGCCGGGTGGAAGAAATCGTGTGAATCCTTGACCCACAGCTGGTCGTAGCGCGCGGCATCGAGAACCACGTCATCGCCCTGCTCGAAGGAATTCATGATGTGGAAAACAAAACAGGGGGGAATATCAAACCACTTCACGTCCGCATTGCTGCCGGTGCGTGGCATGACCCCGACCCGGCACGGGGCGTCGTCATCCCACTTGAACGGCAGGCCACTGCCGGCGACGGCCGCGAGCAGGGAAAACCTGACCGGCATTTCCATGAACACCACGTAGTTTTCGGTAGCGCCGAAATCGTGAATCATGCTGGGGCCGGTCAACTCGATCGGCTCTATCTGTACCAGATTGCCAGCGTTGTCCGCACGCATGTAGGTCAGGTAGGGCGGCATGACGTTGTATCCAAAGAACAGCAATTCACCCGTGACCGGATCAATCCTCGGGTGCGCCGTCATGTTACCCTTCAGCTTGCCGCCATAATCAAACACACCCTTGGTGGAGAGATCATCCGGATTGATGAGGTAGGGGTAGCCGAACTCCCCCAGGGACATCAGCTCCCCGGCATGGTAAATCAGGGACACTGCGCTGGTGGTATTTGCCCCCTCGGGCGCACCGATGCCGCCGCTTTCCTTGCGATAGACCGGTGTGTTGACGTAACGGTTGCGATACCACTTTGCCTGCCCATTCTCCAGGCGAACCCCATGCAGCATGCCATCGCCGCCGAAGAAGTGCTCGCTCACCCCCGTGGACGAGTTGGTGCCATTGCGCACATACAGCCCGTTGAGTTCCGGTGGGATACTACCCTCCACCTTCAGCCCGGTGACTGTGGTTTCCTTCGACACGGGCCTGAAATTACCCTGTTGCCAAAACTTCACCGTCGGCTGCTCTGGCGAGCAGCCACCGACAACCGTTGCAGTCGACGCGCCCAATACACTCAATCCGGTATATCCGAGAAATTCCCTGCGTTTCATTGTGTCCTCCGGCCCGCGACCTGGATGCCTGATTGCAGCATGAGTCTAACCGAAGCGGTCGCCGCCATACAGGACTTGTCAGGCACGGATTGACCCGGCAAACCCCGGGGCCATTCAACGCGGCCGGGGGTTGCGCAGGAAAAGGCTTCCACTGCG
Source organism: Halioglobus sp. (assembly GCA_041395965.1). Classification (GTDB taxonomy): domain Bacteria; phylum Pseudomonadota; class Gammaproteobacteria; order Pseudomonadales; family Halieaceae; genus Marimicrobium. The sequence continues at coordinate 11,338 of JAWKZM010000028.1, read as the reverse complement.
GCCATCGGATTTCCTATACTGTGCGGTCCCTTGTGCCTGATACATCCTGCGTAGGTCTCCAATGCAAAAATTCGCCCTGTTTACCAGCCTGTTGGTCTCGGCTGCCCTGCTGGTCGCCTGTTCCGACGGAAACGATTCCCCGCCCCTCCAAAGCAATTTCTCCCAGGTCACCGTGGACCTGCCGAGCACGGCCACCCCTGCCCACACCCCCGGGACGGCGGGCGTGATCGTCGATAACGAAAAACTATTGCGCCAGTTCGGCTCCGCGCAAGTGAACCTGAACCATGCACGCTACACCCGCTACTTTTTATCCGACCAGGAGGGCGCGCAGCCGGACGGCATTATCGTGCTGGTCCCGGGTTTTGAAGGCGGGGCATCGACCTTCTACCTGCTGGCGGAAAACCTCCTGCGACGCGCGGCTGCGCAGGATGGCCTGGTGCTGGAGGTTTGGGCGGTCGATCGTCGCTCCAATCAACTGGAAGATACGGTGGGACTGGATATTGCCGAGGAACAAAATGACCCGATGATCGGCCTGGATTTCCTGTTCGGCGATGCCCTGGGGCTGGACCTGAGCCCGGCGCTGCAGGGCGGGCCCAATCGGCGCGCAGTGTTCTATAACAGTAACGCCGACACCGCATTCATGGCGCAATGGACCACGCTGGTCCACTCGCAGGATATAGATGCGGTCGTTGAAGCCGCGCGCGGTGTCGCACGCAACGCCAACGTCTTCCTCGGCGGCCACTCCGCGGGCACCGGCTTCACCGCCCGCTACGCGGCAACAGATTTCAACCTGCGGGGCGGGAACCCCGAACCGGGTTACCAAAAGCTGCGCGGCCTGGTATTGCTCGAGGGCGGCGGGGCCAGCCAGTTGTCGTCGCCGCCGGACGAAGCGACGCTGGACCTGATAGAAGCACGCTTTGACGGCGGTCTGTACGGCGCGGTCCGCGACCAGGCGCCGCGCTGCATCGACGGCGAGACCGCCTGCACCGTGGCGACTGCCGCCGCCGACTGCGGCGCCTTCGCCAATACCTCCTGCGTGGAACCGCAGAGCGCCTATTCGGAAATACAGGGCCTGCTGTCACCCCAACTGCTGGCGGTTTCGGAAGTCAACGCGCTGGATGCGGTCAAAACCGGCGACAGCACCCAGTCCATCCTGCAGCAGGACCAGAACGGCATCCCGGGAAACAACGCCGTGGCCAGGGTGCCGCAGCTGAATATCCTGACCTCGCTGATCGGTAACACCCCGGCCACGTCGGCGGCGCTGCTGGGTAAATTCCTCGACGATGACGGGCTGGCTGCCGCCGTCGCGAGCTTCCTGGCGACCTCCGTGGGCTTTGATGGCCCGGTGGTCAACGGCGTGGCGACCTGGCTGAGCAAGGGGGAGGACATACCGGCCGCGGCGTTTGTCGACAACGGCCCCGCCCCGGAGTCGCTTGACAGGATCCGCGTATGGGGCGTGGAAAAAGAGTCTTCCGACCTGGAAGGCGGGATGCTGCCGCTGTTTTATCGCGGCGGGACCAATTTTACGGAGTGGTACTACGCCTCCTCCGGCCTGGGTGTCACCAATGGTCTCGGGCTGGACACCACCCCGTTATCCGCGCCACCGCCCCTGGGCCGCGGCCGCAGCGATATCGACAATCGCACGCAGGGTGCCGCCATCGACATACCGGTCATCGCCTTTGGCGGCAGCAACGGGTTGGCACCGGTACCGGCGGCGTGGCTGGGGTTCGCCGACGCTATCGCGCCCTGTGCAGCACCGAGCTGCGACGGCGTGACGCCCAGGGTCCTGGACCGCATGAATCCAAACACCGCCTTCCCCACTTTCGGGCAGGTCGGCGGGGGCTTTGAAGTCTATATCTCCGAGGGCTACAGCCATGTGGATATCGTCACCGCCGACGATGACGAAACCAACCATGTCATCGGTCCACTGCTCGATTTCGTCAACCGCAACCTGCAGTAAGCACCACGCGCGCCTGACACGGTCCCGCCCGGGGGAAGGCTAGCGCGGCAGATAGGGCAGTACCTCGTCCTCGAACAAGCCCAGCATGCGCCAGGCATCGGCAGGGTCGATGCCCGCCAGCAACGGGTTGAGATAAAGTACCGAGTGCGGTCCGAGTTCTGCCGCCAGTTCCAGCGCCTGCTCCGGCGTCAGCACCCGGTAGGCGCTGCCCTGCCTGACCGTCTCCTCGTCCATAGCGAACGCATACGGACCCGCAGGCCGCCCGAAAGCCTCACGCGTCCATTCGCTGTAGGACTTGAGCTGGTGCATTACGTGCGGCATAACCCGTTTCCAGGCCCGCTCGGGATCCCGGGAAACCCAGAGGAAAATAGGGCCTTGCTGCGGGTAGTCCCCGGGATCCGGCCTGGCCAGCGTCAGGCATTCCTCGCGGTACGGTTGCCACAGACGCGCATCGAGCGGCGGAAACCAGCCGTCCGCTATGTGCGCCGCGCGCCGCGCGGCCGCGGGCGAGCTGCCCCCCAGCAGAATCGGCGGAGCGAACGGTTCCGGCCGCGGCGTTATGGTCAGTTTTCGGCCCCGCCACTCGAAGGTTTCCCCACGCCAGGCGTTTTTCAGGAAGGAGCAGGCTTCTCCCATCGCCGCCCAGCGATCGCCGAGCTGCCGACCGAAGGTTTCGAACTCCACCGCGCGATAACCAGCGCCGATCCCCAGTAACAAGCGTCCATTGCTGATGATCTGCGCGACGGCGGCGTCCTCCGCCAGCTTCGGCAGGTCGTACAGTGGCGCCAGCAGGACCGAGGTGCGCAGTTTGATGCGCCGGCTGCGAGCGGCCATGGCGCTGGCCAAAACCAGCGGCGACGGGTTATAGCCGTCCTCGGCACAGTGGTGCTCACCGAGGCCCACTACGTCGAATCCGAGGTCGTCAGCCCAGCTGACCTGGTCCAGGGCGCTCTCGTAGAGGCGATTGCGCGGCGCTCCGAAGGCCGGGGCGCGCATGTCATAAGTCAGGCAAAGTTCCACGGCGCGTTACCGATGAGGGGGTCTGGCGGCATTATAGAAGAAACACGCTTGCCAATGCGTGCCGGCGATAGCAGACTTGTCCCCCGCAGGCAGTTGCACCTCCGTCCCACGTCCGGAGCACGCGGATAACGCCCCATAAAGAAAAAGAGAATCACATGTCAGTGTTCGACAAATTCAGGCTGGACGGCCAGGTTGCCGGATCACCGGCGCCGGCAAGGGCATCGGCGCCGGTATTGCGATAGCCTTCGCCGAGGCCGGAGCGGACGTGGTGATCGGCGCGCGCACCGAGGCAGACCTCGAGCAGGTGGCGCGACAGGTCGGGGCGCTGGGCCGGCGCGCGGTCGTGGTCCCCACCGACGTACTGGACTTTCCCCAACTGCAGAACCTCGCGGATCGGGCAATGCAGGCGTTCGGACGCATCGACATTCTGGTCAACAACGCCGGCGGTTTTCCGCCGAAGCCCGTGTTACAGACCACGGCGCGCGAATTTGAGGGCGCCTTCCGTTTTAACGTGACCACGGCGTTCGAGCTGTCCCGCATTTGCGCACCGCTGATGGTCTCGTCCACCGGGACGGGCGCCATACTCAACATTTCGTCGATCGCCGGGCACAAGCCGACACCCTGTTTCGCCGCCTACGGCACCGCCAAGGGGGCGCTGTCCCTGCTGACGCAGGAGCTGGCGCAGGAGTTCGCGCCCAAAGTGCGTGTCAACGCGATCGCCGTTGGCTCCACCAGGACCGATGCCCTGAACACGGTGCTGACTCCCGAGATAGAGCAAACCATGGTGGACCTGACCCCGCTGGCGCGCCTGGGCGAGGTGGAGGATATCGCCCTGGGCGCCCTGTACCTGTGCTCGCCGGCGGCCGGTTACGTCACCGGGGATATCCTCGGCGTCAACGGCGGGCTGGAGCGGCTGAACATGCAGATGCCGCGTGCCTGGGGTGGCATGGGTTGAGTGCGACAACGCGGTCCCTGGCTGGGCGCCAATTTGGCCAGAATTGACTTCTGACGATAGCCGATTAAGGATTACACTCCAACGAAGCCAACAACGCGGAGTGGTACGCCATGTCTGAGCTATCCCACACACCCCTGGACGTTCCTGTCATCGCGCGCAATCGGGAGTACGATATCGCCCGGTCACTGGCGCACGACTGGTTCGACAATCACGCTTTCAAAACGGCCTGGTTCAATGCCATGTCGATCACCTTTCCGCTCGGCGAGAAATTCTTCATCGACAGCGTGCGATTTTTTGCCGGCCAGATAGATGATCCCAAGCTCAACGAGGATATTCGCGGCTTCTGCGGCCAGGAAGGCTTTCACCGCCGCGAGCACCAGCGCTATAACCAGACCCTGTGTGAGTTGCGTGGCTACGATCTCGCCTCCCTTGAAGGGCGGCTGGAAAACAATATCCAGCGGGCATACACGTTTCTCAACCCATTGGAACGCCTGGCAGCGACCGCGGCGTTTGAACATATCACCGCGATCATGGCCGAAACTGCCCTCGACGAGGACAACCCCATGATCAGCGCGACCGACGAGTCGATGCGGGCTTTGTGGCAGTGGCACGCCGCCGAGGAAATGGAGCACAAGGCAGTGGCCTTCGACGTGTACAGGGCGGTGGGCGGGACCGAGAAAATGCGCAAGAGGGCCATGCGCCAGGCCACCGTGTTTCTTATGCTGGACGTGCTGATGGGCCTGGTGCACATGCTGCGAAAGGATAAAAAGCTGTGGCGCCCGCGCCTCTGGTACCAGGGCTGGAAATTCCTGTTTTTCAAGGGCGGGATCTTGCGTCGTGTCTGGCCCGCCTACAAGGATTACTACCGGGACGGATTCCATCCGTGGGACCGCGACACCCGCCCGTTACTACGTCATTGGCAACTGCAGGACCCCCACGCACTGCCTGCCTAGTGCCGGCAGGCGCTGCCACTGCCCCGCGCCAACCCGCACCGGGCCACTTCAGGCAAACTGGCTGATGATATCGTCGGCATAACGCTTCACGGCGTCGATCTTCTTGTCCAGTTCATCGGTCTCCCCGTGATAAAAGGGCCAGGGCATGGTCAGGATGTGGGTCACGCCGGCCTCCTCGAGGCGCCTGTAACCGTCCACGGTCCACGCGTCCGACGGGGTCGCCATGACGTCGAAGGGCTGCCGGTCACGCCCGTACTCCACCCGCCAGTCCCTGATCCGATTAATGCAATCGATGATCTCCGCCGAGGTTTGCAGGTCCGTGACCCACCCGTCGCCGAGGCGGGCGGCGCGGCGCATGGCCGGCTCGGAAATACCGCCGACCCAGATCGGGATGTACTCGCTCGGCGCGGGATTCATTTCCAGGGCATCGAACTGGTAATGCTGGCCCTGATACTCCACCATTTCCCCGGTCCAGAGCAGACGCATGATTTCCAGCATTTCGTCCGTGCGTTTGCCCCGGGTCCGGAAATCCGCGTGCATCAGTGCAAACTCATCCTCGGACCAGCCCACGCCGATCGCCGGCGTCACCCGATTGTCGGAGACGATGGCTGCAGTGCTGATGGCTTTCGCCACCAGAAACGGATTGCGCATCGGCAACACGAAAATATTATTGGTAAAGCGCAGCCTTTCGGTGATCGTTGCCAGAGCGCCGATCATCACCCAGGGATCGGGCCAGTCGGTGAACGGCGGCCAGCGCCTGCTGCCATCGGCGGTGTAGGGATATGGCGTGTTGATGCTCTGTGGATTCACCACGTGGTCCGAGAAGGACATGGCGTGCCAGCCGTGGGTGTCCGCCACGGGGGCCAACCGAGTAAGATCCGCCACACTGCTGAACGAGGTGGATAAAACAAACTTCATCGTAGGTTGCGCTCCTTGCGGTTGCTCGTGCGGATGGGACTACTTGGAGATGTTGATATCCTGGCTGGGCTCGACGTAAATATGGCTGAGGCACTCGCCTTCTTTTTCGTTGAACATATCGATCTCTCCCATCCGGCAGTGCGCCGCATCGGTAACTCTCACACTGCTGATATCGCGGCAACCGATACCCGTGAACTGGATCTTGGTGTACTTGTCCTGGGTCGGGCGGAGGGAAGCGAACGAGAGCGATGCGCTGTCGAACAACACGCCCTCCTTGTTGTAGACCGAAATGCGCGGCACCAGGCTGTGTATCTTGGCACCGAAATTATTGAGCAGGCGAAAATCGAGTCCGCAGGCATCCTGCATTTCCCTGACACTGACCACCGAAAGTACGGCGCTGTTGGAGGGATCACCGGGCTCCAGCTCGACGAACTCCCAGGTGTGATCGCTTTTCAACAGAACCTGCTGGCCATCTGGGGTGATCGCCCGCAGGTCGGGCTGGGGGGGAGGAGCGGCGGACACGCGCGCCGCGACGCCAAGCAGTACAATCAGCGCAAAATGCAGTAACTGCTTCATTAACCTGATCACCATGCCCCTGACAGTTTTTTGACTACGAATATTGCCTTTTGTTGCCCAGAGAGTATCGTCCCTGCATATCTCGCGCAATACTTGCACGTGTAAGTCACGGATTTACCGGCGAGAAAATGCACAACAGGCCCATGGCGACTGCAAATTTGTACCAGCCGCGCACAGGAGTTGCGATGACAGTAGATTACCGCTCGCGCCGGGATGCCGATGTCACCGACGTTGATATCACCGATTTTTTCTCCCGCCGCTTCCCGGGTTTACTGAACACCGCCGCACCCTGTATCGAACCCTGGCTGGCGTGCAACACCCCGAGTAACCTGACCATCGATTGCGACGGCGCCAGCTGGCACCTGTCGGCGCGCGACGGGCAGATACAGGTTGCCAGGGAGGCGGGAACAACCGGGCTGCACGTCAAGCTCTCCGCCGCCGAGTTCTCCGGGCTGGTCAACGACCTCTACACGCCCATGACGTTTTTCGTCGGCGGCAGCCTGAGCATCCTGCGGGGGCAGATGGGCGACTTCCTCGACTGGTGGTTGCTACTGCGTGCCGTCATAGACCAGCGACCGATCCACACGCCGGGCGAAACCGAGTTTCGCGACCGCTTCGGCGAACCCCTTGACCTGTGCCGCGCCTTCAACCCGGGGGACTCCCGGGAGGACATGCGGCACTTCCTTGAGACAGCGGGCTTTTTGCATATCGGCGGGCTGTTTTCCGAGCGGGAAATGGCGGCGATCTCGGCGGATATCGACAGGTACCAGGACACCTATTACGAAGGTGATGGCAGCAGCTGGTGGGCCACCACCGGCAACGGCGCGCGCCGGTTGGTTCGGCTACAGCGGTTTGACCAGGTCTCCGCGGCGACGCGCGACCTGCTGGCTGACCCGCGCTTTACCATGCTGGGACAAATCAGTGGCGACGGACACACGCACAAGGGGCTGGAAGGGAACGCGATCGAGGCACTGATCAAGCCCCTGGACGTCGTACAGGGGATTTCCGACCTGCCCTGGCACAAGGATTGCAGCCTGGGGCGGCACAGCTATGACTGCTGCAGCATCACCGCGGGAATCTCGGTGACCGGCGCGAGTGCCGATTCCGGGCAGCTGCGCGTCATCGCCGGTTCCCACCGGGCGCTGATGTGGCCCGCGCTGATCAGCAAACCCGAATTGTATGGCCTGCCGGTGGTGGATCTGCCAACCCGGACGGGCGACGTCACGTTGCACCTGAGCTGCACGCATCACATGGCGCAGGCGCCCACGGCGCGGGAGCGCAGGGTAATGTACACCAGTTTCCGGCTGCCGTCGGTCAACGTGGAGTCCAACACCGAATCAAGAGCACGCATCAACCAGGTGCGCGAGGCGGCCTACAGGAACGTGTCGCAGTAAGGGCGCTGTACACGCGGGCCCGCACTAGGCCAGCGCCAATCCCTCCAGGGCGCCATTCTCCCGCCACTTCTCCAGGATATGGAAGAACTCGATGGAGCCGCCGCCGTAGAAGCCGTTTTGCGCGCTGCGGTCTCCCGTCCGGCCCTCATTGTTGTAGTACCCGGGAGTGCAGTTCTCCAGGAAATCGCCCGTATCCCGCGCCTTGTCGATACAGCGCTGTACCCACTGCGCCTCACCTGCCCGGGTGACTTCGACACGAGTGCAGCCCTTTTCCCTGGCGGCCTGCGCGATATAGGCAAGGTGTCTGGCCTGCTCGTCCAGCAGGTGCGGGTAATTCGCGGTGAATCCCGCCTGCGCGTTGCTCATGATGAAACAGTTCGGAAAACCACTGACATGCATCCCATGTAAGGTGCGCACACCCCGGGCCCACGCTTCGCTCAGGCTTTCCCCGCCGCGGCCGAGCAAGCGGATATCGGCGCGTCGACAATAGTCCGTACCCACCTCGAAGCCCGTGGCGAACACCAGGCAATCCAGTGCGTACTCCCGCCCCTGCACCTTGACACCCGCCGGGGTAATACAGTCCACGCCACGGCCCAGCGTATCAACCAGCGTCACGTTGGGACGATTGAAAGTCTCCAGGTATTCGTTGTGGAAACATGGTCGCTTGCAGAACTGGCGATAGTAGGGCTTCAGGGCCTCCGCAGTCTGCGGATCCTTCACAACGGCGTCGACCCTGGCGCGGATCTCCTCCATCTTCTCGAAGTCGGCCAGCTCAACCGCCCGCGCGATGCCCTGCGGCGACATGTCACCGGATGGATTCTGTTGCAGCCCGAACAGTAACTTGCCGATCAGGTCGGTCCAGCCGTCCCCCACGAGATCCTCGGGCTGCGGCACACCGGATACCAGTGCATTGAAGTTGTCCATACGCTGCCGCTGCCAGCCACGGGGCAGGGTCTGTGCCCACCGGGGATCCGTGGGGGGATTGTGCTTGACATCAACCGAGGACGGCGTGCGCTGGAAGACATAGAGGTGCTGCGCGAACTCGCCCAGCACTGGCACGCACTGCACCGCCGTGGCGCCTGTCCCTATAATGCCGACCCGTTTGTCCGCAAGCCCCGTGAGGCCTCCCGAGGCATCGCCGCCGGTGTAGTCGTAATCCCAGCGACTGGCGTGAAATGCGTGGCCCTCGAATTCATCGATACCGGCGATGCCTGGGAGTTTGGGTCGATTCAGGGGCCCGGTGGCCAGGCAGAGAAAGCGTGCCGTGATCCGGTCGTTGCGATTTGTCGAGACCAGCCAGTGGGACGCGCCCTCCTCCCAGCGCAGTGTGTCCACCCGGGTCTGGAAGCACGTATCGCGATAGAGGTCGAACTTGCGGGCGATGGCCTGGCTGTACTGGAGAATTTCGCTGCCGCTGGCGTATTTCTCGCGGGGAATATAGCCCACCTCCTCCAGCAACGGCAGGTACGTATAGGATTCGATATCACAGGCAATGCCGGGGTATCGGTTCCAGTACCAGGTACCGCCGAAATCGGTGGCGGGATCGATGAAGCGGATGTTTTCAAACCCCGCCTGCCGCAGGCGGGCCCCCGCCAGCAGACCGCCGAAACCCCCGCCCACCACGAGAACCTCTACGTGATCGGTCAGCGGCGCGCGCGCAAAGCCCGGGTCGCCATAGGGATCGTCGAGAAAATGCGCATAACCCTGGCCGACATCTATGTACTGGTCATTGCCTTCTTCCCGCAGGCGCTTGTCGCGCTCGCGCCTGTATTTGTCGCGCAGCGCGTCCGGGTCGAAGGCGGGGCCGGTACCCGTCTGCCCGGCACGTTTATTATCTCCGGCGCTCTCGTCGTGGGTCGCCATGATGGTGCTCCGCTGCTTTTTACCGGGTGAAATTATTACATTGCGCGATCAGCATGGCCATCACCCCGTGCCCTGCCGGGAGCGCCACCGGCGACGATGCAGATCGCGCAAATATTGATATAAATCAGAGTTCCTTTATTTTAAAACAGTCAGTCCTGTTTTTATCTGCGCGGAACCGTAAAATGCCTGCCGGATCACCGATTGGGCCGGGAGCGTGACAGCCATGGCGAAGAAAGCGCGGCAGCAAACAGGCACGGGCAACCAGGCGCGTTCGCCGGGCCCGTCCTACCAGGACCTCCTCGACAGGGAGGTGAATCCTGTTCCCGCTTGCCTGCGGGAAAACACCAACCCCTACCTCGGCTCAGAAAACCTGTCGGTGGATCGCTACCTGTCGCGCGAATTCCACGAACTGGAAGTGGAACATGTCTGGCAGCGGACATGGCAGGCGGTCTGCCGCGAAACGGAGGTTGCGGCGCCCGGTGATACGCACGTCTACGACATCACCCGCTTTTCCATAGTGGTTACCCGAACGCACAGTGGCGAACTCAAGGCTTTCCGCAACGCCTGCCTGCATCGCGGCCGGCAACTGGTCGATAGCAACGGCAACTACCAGAATTTTCGCTGCCCCTATCACGCATTCACGTGGGAATTGAACGGCCAGTTCAAGGGCGCACCCTGCAAATGGGACTTCCCCCATATCAACCAGGACGCCTTCGGCTTGCCAGAGGTGCTGGTCGACACCTGGGGCGGCTGGGTCTTCATCAACATGGATCCGGAGGCGCCTTCACTGCACGACTACCTCGGCGTATTGCCACAACACTTCCAACGCTGGAAACCGGAAAATGGCTACAAGATGATCCACGTGGAAAAGGTCATTCCCTGTAACTGGAAGGTCGGGTGGGAAGCTTTTATCGAGTCGTACCACGCGCTCGCAACCCATCCGCAAATTCTGCCCTATACCGAGGATGCCGACTCGCAATACGACGTGTGGGGCGACCATATCAGCCGCACGATCACCGCGCTGGGCGTGCCCAGCTTGCACCTGAAGGGTATCAGCGACCAGGATGTGGTGGACAGCATGCTGGGGGTGTCCGCCATGGTGGCACGGCCCAACCACGCGGTGGTGCCCAAAGGTCTGAGCGCCCGCGAGTATATCGGCCAGCTGAACGCGGAGGAGTTCAGCAAGAACCACGACCAGCCGCTGGATACGTTTGCCACCAACGCCGAACGGATGGATTCGATTCTCTACTCGATCTTTCCCAATTTCGCGCCCTGGGCCGGGTTCCATCCCAATATTACCTACCGCTTCCGCCCGAACGGCGACGACCACACGACTGCGCTGATGGAGATCATGGTGATCTGCCAGTTACCCACGGGCGCGCCAAGACCCCCGGACATGCCGGTGCGCAGGCTGGGTGAACACGAGCTGTTTTCCCAGGCGCCCGAGCTGGGCGTGGGGCTGGGAACGATCTTTGACCAGGACCTGTTCAATATGCCCAGGATCCAGAAGGGCATGCACAGCCTCAAGTCCCGCGAGCTGGTCCTGGCCAACTACCACGAGGTGCGGATTCGCCATTTTCACCAGACCATCGACAAATACATCCATGGCGAGCTGTAAAAAACCGGTATGCACCAACATAACGAGGCCCCGTCAATGAGCAAGTGCCCCGCGGATTTTGACTTTTTCAGCGAACAGGTC
>JAWKZM010000027.1:0-50331 GCA_041395965.1 Halioglobus sp. | reverse complement strand
CGGCGTGAATATCGCCGCCAGTAACAGCAGTGTCGAGGTCACGCCGAGGCGGTCCAGCGCATAGCCCAGCAGGGGGCCGGTGCCGATAAAGACCGCCCTGACCGCGAGGCTGACCAGCGAATTGACCGTGGCTCGGAAATGCCCGGGGACGCGCCGGTTCAGCGCCTCGTAAAACAGGCTCATGCTGAGTCCCCTGGACACCTGCAGCGCGGCGCCGAACAGCACCCCGATCCAGCCGCTACCCAGCGCCATGCCCAGCAAACCGACCAGCGGCAGCACCCCGATAAGGCACAACAGCCTGCGTGTGCCGAAGCGCTGCTCCAGCGCGCTGGTGTACTGCGCCGCCACGCTCACCGTGAGCGCGAAGCCCGCCCAGATGTAGCCGTACCAGTCGATGGGTATGTTCTGGACTTCCCAGTATTTCTGGTAGATCCAGAACACGTAGACGGCCAGCAATCCGAAAGCGGCGATGGCAAAAGCCGTCCACAGCACCACGGGCTTGCCGAACAGCAACAACTGCAGGATGGTGCGTGCGTTGCCCTGGTGGCTGAGCTCGATCGTCGGTCGCGGCGCCTCCACCAGCACGAAGGCCAGCAGCAGGGGCATCAGCCCGATGATGGCCTGAGCGACCAGCAGCGTGTCCAGCGACCACAACAGCAGCAGGCTGGCGAAAATGCCCGCGATGCCCGACGCGGCCGCCTCGATGGAAATCAGGCGGCTGAGTGATTTGCCGGCTCCCGCGCCACCGGGCAGGTCCTGTTCCTGCAGGTACACTTCCGTGTCGTACAGCAGGGCGAGGTCAGCGCCCGATATCAGGCTGAAGCCCACACCCAGCACGACCTCGTACACCAGGAAATCCACGAAGCTGTCAGCCCACAACAGGTACAGGAACCCGAGCGCGAAGAAAAACGCACCGAGCACCAGCGCCCGGCGGCGGCCCCACAGGTCGGCGATATAACCGGAAGGCACCTCGCACAGCGCTATCGTCAGGGCGAACAGCGCCTGCGTCTGCAGCACCTGGTTCATGGACAGGCCATGGCCCTGCAGCAGCGGCACGAAAACGGGGTTGATCACCATGAAGCTGTTGAAAAATCCCAGCGCATAGATGGTGCGAATATTGTTGTTCAATGACCTGTTCACTTTCCTTGTCCCTTGTTTTTTCCGGGACCCCGAAAGCGGAGGTATTTTCTCTGGGAAATAAAAAAGGCCTCCGGAATCAGGGTTCTCGGAGGCCTTTTTTAAAGAGTAATTACTTCAAGTGCTTCCAAAAACCACGCAGTCTGCCCACAGGCACACCGGCATCACGGCGATCGAGCCGTGGCGCTTGCTGGTGCTTGCCTTGAGGGCGAATACAGTGGTCATGATCTTCACTTGTTCGTTGATTACATTACGCGCGCAATCTGGCGCCGGCGCATGATGCGCCTTCTCGTTATTGCGGTCAACCAGAGAATGCCGTCTGTGGAAAAATTCACAGTCTTTTGGGTGTGCGAAAGGCGCCCGGCACGTAGCCCGGCTGCAGCGCTTTCAACGGGTGCGAGGCAGTAACCTGTCCCATGAAGGGCGGGTGAATGGAATACCCGAGCAGCGACTGTACTTTCGGTGTCATGCGCGCCACTTCCGCCGCCGGAATGGCCAGGAAAAAGTTCTCCTGTGTTCGCGCCCACGGCTGGCAGTACTGGTTGGAAAACGCGCGCCGCGCGCCGCTGCTGCGGTTGGCGCCGCCGCGGTGCAACAGGGTGCCGGCGAACACCATGCAGGTACCCGCGGTCATGTTCACCGCGAGTGACCTGCCCGCCAGCGTTTCGGCAAAGCCCGGATCCGTTTCGTGATCGCCCAGGCGATAGTCGCCTCGCACCTGGTCGTCATCCCACAGGTGACTCCCTGGAATGATTTCCGTAGCGCCGTTTTCTGCGGTAAAGGCATCAACCGCCACGATCGTCGACAGGCTGACCATGGGGCGCGGCCTGGGAATCGGGTAAAAGGCATCATCGGTATGCCAGGGCTGGGCAGTTTCCCGCGGCCCAATGACGATAGCCTGACTCGCTGTGAGCAGGTAATTGGGCATGAACAGGGCGTCGCACAGCGCCATGATTCTCTGGTCTTCGGCGATATCCTGGAACACGCGATCACGGGCAACCAGCGTGTAGATGCGCTCCGTGCGGGTGCCCTCGAAATTGTTGCGCCCCAGATGGCTGCCCAGCATGGCATCGTAGAGTGCGCGGATTCGATCCAGCTGCCCGGCATCCAGAAAATCCGGGATAAATGCATAGCCCTGCTCCTGCAACTGCCGCAGCAACTGTGCGTGATTCGGGGCGGACATGACCTGCTCCTGTGCTGTCTTCCCGGGCGCCAGATTACACCATCGTATCGGCCGATTGAATGGTTTCCGCTGGTCGTGCGTAGGTGCGATGCGCGCTGCGTTGTGACAGGTGGGGGCGCTACCCGGTGACATAACTGATCCAGATCAATTTACCGTCGTATAAGTGACGAAATGTTAATTTTTAGAATGTTGATTCTAGAGAGCTGTGGCCACATATAGAGGTAGAGAGTGCATGGGTGCACAGGAGGAAGGATATGGAATTTACCAACTTTTTTGTCGTCTTTGACCCCACGCGGCAGAAGCAGCCCGCGCTGGAGCGCGCGGCGCTGATAGCCGCTGAAACGCAGATCAAAGTGCATGTTTTCGCCTGCATTTTTTCCGACGTGCCGGACACGGCTGAGAAGCCCAGGCAAGTGCGGTCGCTGCTCGATCGTCAACACGCGATTTTGCAGGACGCCGTAGCGCCTTTGCTGGCCAGGGGTTTTGACGTGACCACGGAGGTGGAGTGGGATGCGAACTGGTGCGAGGCGGCCGTGCGCGCCTCGATAAAGAACGGCGCGGATGTCGTGTTGAAATCCTCAGGCCAGCACACGCCGGGCCAGCGCGTGTTCAACAGGAGCTCCGACTGGAAGCTGATACGGGAATGCCTGTGCCCGGTGATGCTGGTCAAGGAAAATGCCGACCACAGCAGTCGAAAAGTGCTGGCCGCCGTCGATTTGCGTGAGGGCAAGGACCATCACGAGGAGCTGAACCGGCGGATCGTCGATTTCAGCCGGCGTGTCATGGACAACCAGTACGCGGACGTACATTTCATCAACGCGCCCAAAGACCTGTCGTCCTATCCCGACAGGAATGCGTTGAGCAGGAACTTCGGGGTTGGCAGCGACAAAATCCATATCCGTCTCGGCGAGCCGGAGGACGTCATCGTCGACAATGCCCGTGAATTGAACGCCAGTCTGGTGGTGGTCGGCAATGCCGCGCGGTCCGGCCTCTCGGCCCTGATCAATGGCAATACCGTGGAGAAAATCGCGGATCGCCTGCAGTGTGACATCCTGGCCCTGCCGTAAGCACGCGTTTGCCGGCGGAGGGTAGCTTTCTGCCGCCGCGCCGTTATGATGGAGCCCTACGATACCAATAAGAGTAGGGCTCCAATGCGCTTTTTAACCAATCTGGCCAGTATGGTCTCCCTGGCGCTGGCACTGACGGCGTGCAGTGACAGCAATAACAATGACAGCAGCGGCAATGTGGCGCCCAACAGCGATTCCGTCTATGCGGTTGCCAACGGTTGCTTTGCGATTACTCCCGGGGAACAAGCCGGGTTTATTTCCGCCACCTCCTCGGGTGACGCGTATGACCTGGGTGCGAGTCAGGCGGCGGGAGCAAGCCGCTTTTTACTGCGCCCGTCCGACCTCGGAAAGTACCTGCTTTACGATGCCAACCGTGGGTACCTCGTGTCCGATGGCGCCACCATGCAACGCCAGGCGTCGCTCGCTTTTGATACCACCGAGGTCAACGGAAAAGTGGTGGTCGAAGACCGGATGCAATCCGAAGGTGAATGGCAGTTGCTGGCTGCACCCAATGGCCAATTTCTATTGCAACATATCAAGAGCGGTACATATCTCGGTCGTGACGGCACCATGGTGGCCGAGGCGGACGCGGCGGGGCTGACATTCGTCGAACAAACCAACTGCGCCACTTTCCCCGAGTTGTCGGTTGACGCCACCGGGGACGTAAAGGTCACGGAATTTGACGACGGCTCCGTGTTCGGCTTCGTCGAGACCCACGCCCACCTGTTCACCAACCTCGGCTTCGGCGGCGGCGGCGTTTTTCACGGCGCGCCCTATCACCCGCTGGGCGTGGAACACGCGCTGGGGGATTGCGACCTGGATCACGGGGTAGACGGGCGCAAGGATTTCATGGGGGCGACTTTCAATGCGGGCGTGGGTGATTTCAACGACCTGCTGCCGGCGATCTTCGCCGGCCAGTTACCGCAGAAGGATCACGACACCCAGGGTTATCCGGAATTTACCTCGTGGCCCGCCGCACCGCGCAGCGCCACGCACCAGGTGCAGTATTACAAGTGGATCGAGCGCGCTTACCTGTCCGGCCTGCGCCTGCTGGTGCAGCACGCCACCACCAACCAGGTGTTGTGCCAGCTGGTCACCGGAATCGGGGCCAATCCCAAGCGCTACGACTGCAACGACATGATTGCCGTGGACCGCATTATAGAGGCCACCTACGGGCTGGAGCGCTACGTGGATGCACTCTCCGGCGGTCCTGGCAAGGGTTGGTTCCGCATCGTGTTCAGTCCCGCCGAGGCTCGTGAGCAAATCAGGGCGGGTAAACTGGCAGTGGTGCTGGGCATCGAAACCTCGGACCTGTTCGACTGTTTCCTGGTGCCCTTCGGCAATTTCAGCAAATGCACCGAGGCGGACGTGGTCGCCAAGCTGGATGACTACCACGCCCGGGGCGTACGGGTGATCTTCCCGGTACACAAATTCGACAATGCGTTCTCCGCGGGTGACGGCGACCGGCGCGTCAGTGATATCGGCAACTTCGGCCACACCGGCCACTACTCCAACTTCGTCCTCTGTCCGCAGGAACTGCTGACGTTCCCGGGCGGCTTCGACAACGGCGGCCTGAACTTCGCCAATCTCAACCAGCCCCGCGACGTGTTTGATTCGCCGCCACCCTTTGACATGAGCGGCTTTGACGCCAACCCCATCGGCACCCTGCTACCGAATATCGGCCTGCTGGGCGGCGGGCCGCTGGTGGGCGAGTACTGCCAGAACCACGGCCTCACCGACCTCGGCGAATTCCTCATGCGGGAAATGATGCAGCGCGGCATGGTGATCGAGGTCGACCACATGCCCAGGAAGAGCTACAAGCGTGCGTATGAGATCCTAGCCGAGTACGATTACCCGGCTGTGGGGAGTCACGGGCGCAACAACAACGGCCTGCTGTACCAGCTCGGCGGCGTATCCAAATCCAACTTCGGCCGCTGCCGCTCCGCCGGCACCCCGCCACGATGGATGACGGATTCCAGTCGCGCATCCAGTTGATGCGCGACGAGGGCGTTTCCCGCCGAGGGCTTCGGCTTCGACCTGAACGGATTCGCCGGCGCCCCCGGGCCGCGGTTCGGTCCCGACAGTCGCTGCGCCGACCCCAGACCGACGCGGGGATTACCTATCCCTTCAAGTCCTACGCCGGCGATATCACCCTCGAGCAGCCGGTGGTGGGCAACCGCACGCTGGATTTCAATACTGAGGGCATGGTGCACCTGGGTCTCGTGGCGGAACTGATCGAGGACGTGCGGCGCGACGGCGTCTCCGACGAGGAGCTCGAGCCCCTGTTCAAGTCCGCCGAGGGCTACCTGCGCATGTGGGAGAAATCCGAGCGACGGGGTGAAGCGCTGGCCCGGTAACCTGGTCGCCGCGGACACTTTGCCGCCGATTCCCGACGTGGGGTAGCGTCTGACCTGTCTGCCACCGGCTGCCGATAACGCGGCCGATGGAGTTATTACCAGACTGAACTAGACTTACTCCCACGCGACGCAAACCCGATGGGAGCAGAAGCATGTCCTACTTTATCACCGGCGCGACCGGCTTTATCGGCCGCAATTTTATCGACAAACTCCGGCAGCGCGAGGGCGACATCTTCGTGCTGGTCCGCGCTGAATCGATGCACAGGTTCGAGGAACTGAAGGCGCGCATGGGCGATCAGGGCGACCGCCTGATCCCCGTGACGGGCGACCTCAGGGAACCGCTGCTGGGCGTTGACGCCGCTACCGTGTCCCGGCTGCGGGGCAAGGTGCGCCATTTCTGCCACTTCGCCGCCATCTACGACATCGCCGCATCGGCGGAGGCCCAGCGGGCCACCAATATCGACGGCACCCGCAATGCCGTGCGCCTGGCCGAGGCGGTGGAAGCGGGCTGTTTTCACCACGTCAGTTCCATCGCCGCCGGCGGCCTGTACCGCGGGGTGTTTCGGGAGGACATGTTCGAGGAGGCGGAGAGCCTGGATCACCCGTACTTTTCCACCAAGCACGATTCCGAGGCCATTGTGCGCAAGGAGTGCCAGGTGCCCTGGCGTGTATACCGCCCCGCCATGGTCGTCGGGAATTCGAAGACCGGCGAAATCGACAAGATCGATGGCGCCTATTATTTTTTCAAGAGCCTGCAGAAAATCCGCAGGGTCCTGCCCCAGTGGTTTCCGCTGATTGGGGTCGAGGGCGGCAAGTTCAATATCGTGCCGGTGGACTACGTGGTGGACGCCATGGACCACATCGTTCACCTCGACGACCCCCAGGGGCGTTGTTTTCACCTGACGGACCCGGAGCACTACTCGCTGGGTAATGTGCTGAATGTCTTCGCCGAGGCCGGACACGCCCCCCGTTTCAGCATGCGCGTGGACACCCGCATGTTCGGCTTTATCCCCGGCGTCGTGCGCACCACGATCGCGAGCCTGCCGCCGATCAAGCGCATCATCAGGACGCTGCTGGAGGACATGGGACTGCCGGAATCCGTCACCATGTTCGTGAACTACCCCACCCGCTACGACAATCGCGACACGGAGCGCGCGTTGCGGGGCTCGGGTATCAGTTGCCCGAACCTGCGCGATTACGCGCCGGTTATCTGGGATTACTGGGAGCGCCACCTGGACCCCGACCTGTTCCTGGACCAGTCACTGGAGGGCAATGTCGGCGGCAAGGTCGTGCTGATCACCGGCGCGTCGTCCGGCATCGGCAAGGTGTCCGCCCTGCGCCTGGCGCAGGCCGGCGCGCACGTCCTGCTGGTAGCCCGCAGCGCGGAGAAACTGGAGGAAACCGCCGCGGAAATCGTTGCCCTTGGCGGCCGGGCAACGATCTACCAGGCGGACGTAGCGAACCTGGAAGACTGCGACAGGCTGGTGGCCGAAGTGCTGGCGCAACAGGGCTTCGTGGATATATTGATCAACAACGCCGGTCGGTCCATCCGCCGGTCCCTGGAATTGTCCTATGACCGCTTCCACGATTTCGAGCGCACCATGCAGGTCAACTATTTGGGCGCGGTGCGGCTGACCATGGGCCTGCTGCCGTCCATGAGCGCGAACCGCAGCGGCCACGTGATCAACATGTCCTCCATCAGTGCCCTCACACCCAGCCCGCGGTTCTCCGCCTACGTGGCGTCAAGTCCGCGCTGGATGCCTGGACACGCGCGGCGGCGGTGGAGTTTTCGGATCGCAACGTGCGCTTCACCACGATCAATATGCCCCTGGTGCGCACGCCGATGATCTCCGCCACCACCATCTACGACTCGATGCCGGTACTCTCGCCTGACGAGGCCGGTGAGATGGTGGTGCAGGCGGTGATCCACAAGCCCAAGCGGATCGCGACACAGATGGGCATTTTCCTGCAGGTGATGACCGCGGTGGCGCCCAAATTCACCGAAGTCCTGATGAACACGGTGTTTCGCATGTTTGGCGACTCGGCGGCGGCCAAAGGAGAAAAGCAGGTGGGCAAGGTGGAGGCGTCGAACGAGCAGGTGGCCCTGGCCGCGCTGATGAAGGGCATGCATTTCTAGCAGGTGCTCTCGCGCTGGTCGGCGCGGTATCCGCCGGAGCCGTCATCAGGCGGCTCCTTGATCCAGCCGCTGTCCGTTCGTTAAAGGGCGCGATAGATTGCATATTTGTGGGGGGATCAGGTATGGAAAAACTCAGTTTCCTGGACATGTCTTTCCTGCGGCTGGAGTCGCCGCAGCGCCCGTTTCACGTGGCCGGACTCATGATCTTCAAGCAGCCGGACCCGGCGCCGCGCAACCACGTCCGCAGACTGGTGGCCTGGGCGCAGCAACTCAACACCATCTGGCCCGTCTGTAACAAGAAGCTGTCCGATCCCCTGGACCTGGGGAAGGCCGGCTGGGTGCAGGAAGACCATTACCAGCCCGAGCGACACGTGCTCCACTACAGCCTGCCCCAGCCCGGGCGCATGGAGGACCTGCTGAACCTCGTTGCGCGCGCCCACGAGCGGCCACTCGATCGCAGCCGGCCGCTGTGGGAATTGCACGTCATCGAAGGTCTGCCGGGGAACCGGGTCGCCGCCTACTGCAAGGTACACCATGCCCTGATTGACGGGGTGGGCGGCATGCGGATGCTCAGCAGCTTATTCACTACGTCCCCCACCAAACGCGCGCGGCTGCCGGGTGCGGAACCTGTCATCGAGCAGGAGGCGCGGCGCCAGTCGCTGGCGCGGTCCCTTGAGGATACGTGGCGGGGATTGCGGGAGCAGTACCGCGCGATCCCCAGCTGTCCGCGCTGTTCGCCCAGATGGGACTGGACGCCCTGCGCGGTGGGGCGGGGATGCGATGAAACTGCCATTCACCTCCCCGCGGAGCCTGTTCAACACCGCAACGGATTCCGCCCGGCGCATCATACTCTGCGACCTGCCGTTTGGCCCGTGCGCAGCATGGCACGCGAGGCGGGCGGCAGTATCAACGACGTGCTGCTGGCGATTTGCGGGGGCGCGCTGCGCCGGTACCTGATTGCGCAGAACGCCCTGCCGCGAAAATCCCTGATCGCCGGTCTGCCGGTTTCTATCCGACGCGATGACGACAGCGCCGGGAACCATTTGAGTTTTATCCTCTGCCCCTATTTCACCAATGAGGCGGACGACCTCAAGCGATTGCAACGGGTGATCCGGGCGACGACCAGGGCCAAGGCCGAGCTGGCGGGCATGTCCGCCACGGCGGGCCAGGACTTCACCAACCTGGTCCTCCTGCCATTGGTCCTGCTCACGGTAACCGGCAACGCCACGCGGGTGGCGCCGGCGGTCAACGCGATCTTTTCCAACGTGCCAGGTTCCTCGCGCAAGCTGTACCTGGAGGGATCCGAGTTGGAGAGTCTATACCCCGTCTCGATAGTCACTGACGGCATGGGTATCAACCTGACCGTGGTCAGCTACGACAAGAAACTGTGCTTCGCCATCACCAGCTGCCCCACCGGGCAACCGGGCATCGAGCAGCTCGATGACCTGCTCAGGCAGAGTTACCGCGATCTGCGGGCCGCTCTGTTATCACGCTAGGCTTGCGGCGACTGGCCAAGTGTGCTGCCGGGACTGTTGGTTCGTTCCCGACGCGAAGCGGCCAAAATCTCTGACGCCAGCCAGGCCCAGATTAACCGGAATGCGTGTCGGCTTTCACCTCCAAGCGGACATCCCCATTCTCCTATGAGTTCACTGCTATGATGTGCCTATATCTGGCTGTTCTAAACCGCAGGGGAATGTCAGGATTTTTCTCATATGGGCAGTGGTTCGACATTGCGATTTTCTCAGGTTATTGTTTCCTAAGAACAAAATGGAAACGGCACGAAACCTGCTGGTTAACTTGCCAGCCACTAAAAGTGTATTTTGAGCATATGCGCATGAAAACATGGAAGTCGTTGATGATCGGTGTGTGCTTTGGCGCATTTGCTCAGATGTCTTATGCCATCCCGATGCTGGTGACAGGTCCCGGCGGCAAGATAACGGGCGCTACCGGTATCGAGGCGGACGGCATGTTTTATTCCGTAGAATTCGTCGATGGACAGTGCATCGATCTATTTGGCGGATGTGATGCGGATTCCGATTTCCTAGTGTCTGTTGAGGCACCTGGAGTCACCCACGGCTCGTTGATGGACGAGTTATTTGCCGCTTTCTTCGACGATATCGACGAATCCAGTCCCGACAGCCACCCAGAGGAGGTCGCAGGATGCGACGATTTGAGACTATGCAATATTTTCGCTCCGCTCAGGATCGGACCCGAGGCGCCGTTTAATGTTATTGGCAAGATGTTCCACAATTTGGCTGAAGCGGATCTCGAGATCCCCAGGGATTATTTCAACCAGGGCGACATAAGGATCACGCAGACATATGACGGAATCGAAGATGTGCAGTTTACATTCGCACGTTTCTCGAAGTCGCCTGATTTCGCCATACCCGCCCCAGGCTCACTGACTTTGTTGGCGCTGGGTCTCGCAGGGTTGGGTTTGAGGCGTAAGGGCATAACTTCCAAATAAAGCAGTATCAATCCCAATCATTCCTGCGGTCGTCCGACGTACCCAGCGGGTGAGATAGTCATCAAGCACAGCGGCTCCTTCGGGGGCCGTTGTCGTTTGCTCGTAAAGCCGATGAAATCTTTATAATGCTTAAGACCGCTATTAGGTACGGAAGCAATCGAGAGCCTGAGTGGCGCTGCGGCTAACTTCCCTTATCGCCTCGCAGCGGTCACAATTTTAGTTCCGTAGGTGATGATTAATTGCCTACGGCGAACCGAAGGTGACCTGCAACGAATTGTTAGGCGAAATTGGTTCGCCTATTTCAACCAGCCTTCCACCTTTTTCCTATCAGGAATCGAGCCTGAGTGCATCAACACATTATCGACAACAATGGCGGGCGTACTCATTACACCATAGCTCAATATTACTTCTGGGCTGGTTTCTTTAACCACGTTAACGGGCGCCCCGCATTCGGCCGCAACCGATTGGATGAATGCAGCCGCTTTAGTGCACTTGGCACAACCACTACCTAAAACTTTAATTTCTTTCACTTACATATCCTGGTTTTAACCAATTGCATTTAGAGTCCAACCTACTACGGTAAAGGATGTTAGCAGGAGCACAAAAATAATCACGAGCAAATTCCAGGTCATAACCTGCTTAAGCAAAACGAATTCCGGAAAACTTGCTGCTACTGTACTCATACAAAATGCCAATGTGGTTCCAATCGGCAATCCTTTTGCGATCAAGCTTTCCATTACGGGAATGACACCGGTCGCATTTGAGTAGAGCGGAATACCGATAAGAACCGCCGCTGGAACAGACCACCACTGCCCGCTTCCAAGACTCTCCTCTATCCATGAAGTTGGCACAAAACCGTGTAATGCAGCGCCAAGGCCCACACCTATAATGACCCATTTCCAAACGCGGTTTAAAATATCGAGTAACTCTTGTCTAGCAAATTCGTGCCGCTCGCTAAACGAAAGCGTTGGCCTGCTGGTGTCTTGGCGATCCATCGGCTTGGCCGATTGATAGGCCTTCAGCGCAAAGGGCTGTAGCAATTTCTCTGCATGAATAAGGTCAAGAAATATACCGCCTGTGATTCCGACTGCCAATCCAACTAATACATATATAATGGTTATCTTCCATCCCACCAAGCTCAACAAAAGTAGCACAGCGACTTCATTAATCAGTGGCGACGTCAACAGGAATGACATCGTAATCCCAATGGGAATGCCTCCCGATGTAAACCCAAGAAAAACGGGAATACTTGAACAAGAACAAAATGGAGTTATTGCTCCGAATATCGACCCCATGAAGTAGCCGATAAATTTGTTTTTACTCGCCAGATAGTCTCTAACTTTTTCGATGTTTAAAGATGCACGGATAAGCGCAATGCAATAAATCATCGCAACCAAGAGAAAAAATATCTTGGTTGTATCTTCAATAAAAAATTGGACTGCGCCACCTAGCCTTGACGCCGGGTCCAAGCCAAATATCGTATATGCAAGCCAATCAGCCAAATCTGTAAAAATAGTCAGTACGTGATTTTTCTCATTCGACTACCAGCGAATTACACAGAACCGGTCTACATAATACCGATTCATTATATGCAGAATTGAAAAAACTGAATTTCCATGCAAATCAACCTCCTGTCGATCTATCATGCACAAATATCCGTAGATAACGAGCCGTTTTATTACCGAAACGAGCGTTCGCTCTTGAGTAGTGCTTTGCATTCAAGAATAGCAGAGCCTTACGGCTGCTCTTAGGCGAAGGCGGTAGTGCCCGCGACCCTGATTGTTATCCAAGCTACTTCCCTTAACACCTCAAAGCAGTCACTCAAGCTGACGTAGCATTTGCCACCTTTGCAGCCTCTTGTGAGTGGACATTCCTCCAAACTGGTATGAGAAGTAGGCGGGAAAACATAAAACCACTAAGGCTCAAGCCCCAGACAATCGAGGCGATAGCGGGGCCGGGCTCCCTATGAAAATATATGTCCGAAGCATTCATGACGTTAATCAAGATCATGCCGACACTTGGAATTTGCATCATCGCGATCAAAAGCTTGAAGGATGTTGTCCGCACAGCGGGCCCCACCTTAGTCGATGCACTATAAGCACCCTGAGCCTGAAAAATCACTGCAAACACGCTGCTTACAGCCCAAAGTGTTGTTTCTTGCAAGCCGAAAGAATAAAGGAGAAGGGTGAGAGCGGAATGAAGAGCTGCCATTAGCGAAATCTGAAGAATCATTGTTAAACCAACGGCGTCGGATCGGCGTATTTCTTTTGCACCACCAAACTGAAAGGTCGCGATAATGCCAGCAAATCCTGCAAGCGCGATAGATGCCTCAACACCAAGTATTAGTAAATCGAGCGATTCCATGAGTTCTTTCCTTATTGTTGGACTGTCAACAAGGATGCCCCCAAAGACGGCGGATAGATAGGTGGGGGGCTGCTTCGCGTCGAAAGCGGCAGCAGTAATAGCAAAACAATTTAGACCGCTTTTAGGCGAAAGCGGCATTTCCCGCCTCAGACCTGGCTTTGACCGCTACTAAGTAGGAAAGCGGTCGTAGCCGTGACCTTGAAATATGCCTAGGCTACTTCCCCTGCCTGGTATTGCTCCGATTTGGTGGACATAACACTTCAATAACTGGTTCACTGTAAAGGCGTCCGGAGCCAAAGGTGCGAAATTGATTGGCTTGTTATTTTCTTTCATGAGATTTAGTAAGTATTCGATACAATTTTCAGCCGTTGATCAACAAATGTTTTAAACTCTGGTCTCCAGTCAAGTTCATGTGATTGTAGATATTCCCGAACCCCCGGCGCAGCTATATTTTCATCTACTACGCGTGACATCCCGACCAAACCATCTGGATCATGCTCTAGTAACTGTTGGCGTATATATCCACCTTGCACTAACGCAAATACATTCCTGACCATATAACCAAATTTTACTTTTTCTGATTTATTCAATGAAGCATAACTTTTACAGCCCTTCATGTAGAGTTCAAGTAGATCAGGGTGAGTAAGAAAAAATTCCCGCGAACGATTGCCGGATTCAATATTTTGTTCAAACGCCGCAAGCCGTGTGGCGTTAATACTGTTAACTATTTGGCGAGTGTTCTGGCGGAGTTGAACGGCCAAATATACTAGTGAAACGAACACTGCTATAGCACCGACTAACTCACCGATTGCTCCGATTGCGTCCCAGTTCAAGTCGTTCTCCCTAATATTAGACCGGCTACAAGGATAGTCGCATATATGGCAAGAATTGAAAGGTAGGTTAATGCCCGTTTCTAGGCGAAAGCGGCCCTCGGCAGCTACCCGGAATTTGCTCAGAACCGATTTGCGACGATAACCGCTGCTGTCACAAAGCCGCCACGCAGGGGCGGGTCTGAGCCCCGGATGACTGCTCTCGGTAGTAGAAGCGACAACATGCCGTGATCTACCTTTTGGCAGTTAACGTCCGTGCTGTTTGTCACTACTCCCTCTTCTGGTTTCTTGCATATTCAGGTGTATACCGCTTTACCTTGCCGCCGTATAACTCAGGTGTCGAGATTTGCTCTGGCACAATTTTTACGATGACGCGTTCCGCGCCGGGTGGGTCGAGCGTGAACTTGCCCTCTCCCGTGAGGCGTGTCCACATCGCCTGTTGAAAGGCGCCTTCGGGGTCATCCGTCAACTCGGCCATGCCCCGGATCTCGATATAGCGCGTGGTATCCTTGGACGAGATGATGCACAGCGTGACCTTGCGGATTGGCCAGCAGGTTTTATACTTTACGCGCTGCTTCAGCGTGCTGAAGCGTATGTATTCGCCGTCCCAGTCGATGCTGACAGGGTTGGTGGAAATGAGTCCGTCCTGATGGCGGATGGTGCTGACCATGGCCAGAAATTCCTGCTCCAGGATGTCCAGGTGACTGTCCGGGACTGTGACGACTGACATTCCTTGATTCCTCCTGTACTAAGTAGCGCTATGTATTCAGGCCAAGCCCGCCGTGTACGCCACCACAATCGACAATCCGGCCAGTACCGACAGCGCGCCGGCAATCCGTCCGGCCGTGGGCCCTGCCGGCAGTATTTTCTCGATGATGACAAACAGCGACAGCGCGGCTATCCACAGCAGGTTCATCACGCCGCCGACAAACAGTAGCGCCATAATGACCCTGCAGCAACCGATGCAGTACAGTCCGTGTTCCAGCCCCATGCGCAGCGCGCCCCAGGGTGTGCGCCGCCAGCGTTGGGTAAGAAAATGCACCGGCCCGCGGCAGTGCTCCAGGCAGGCGCGCTTCAGGGGTGTCCACTGGTAGAGGCCCGCGGCGATGAGGAGGCCGCCGCCAAGTGCGGGACTGAGGGTGGTCAGCGCGGGTGAGAGCAGTCGCCGCTGGTCGAGTGCCCACTGCAACAGGGTGGCCGCCACACTGAAACCCGCCCAGGCGATCAGGTAGCCGTTGGCAAACATCGCGCTTCGGAGCAGGGGTCGGGTGCGCTCGCCACTGCGCGCTGCGACACGCCGGAATAGCAGGATGACAGGCATCACGCTGGGCAGCATCATGGCCGTCATCATGATCATCCACATCAGCAGCATCATCAGGAAGTAGCCGAAGCTCCAGTGTTGACTGAACATCATATTCGGCATGGCCGCCAGCATGGCCGCGGTATCGACCAGGTCCCACCAGCACACCAGCACAATAGCGGCGATACCGCCGAGCAGTACCAGCCGATCGCGCCGCGCCAGTGTGTCCGACACGGGGTGGGTTACGGTCGTATTACGCCGTGGGGATTGAGGTGCACGCGGCAGATATGCGTGTGGCTGTCCTGCAGCTCCAGCACGATGTCGTTGTGTGTGCGGGAACTACCGCTGGCCATTTCCGCACTGACGAATTCCATGCCCTGTGGCAGCACGATGCGGGCGCGGTGTTCCGCCCCGGTGACGGCATTGCGGATCGGCTCCACGTGGGTCTCCACCAGCCCCGGCACGCGCATCGTGGCGGTGCGGGCCTCCTCGTCGCATGCAAATTCGATCGCCCCGTACAGTGTCGGGTGCATCACCTCCATGGTCGAGGCGAACACCTGCAGGAAGGAGGATCCCTCCTGCGCCTCGCCGCCGGAGGCAATGGTCTCGATGGCGGCCCGCTGGGCGTCGTCGGCGCGCTCGTCGATGATCAGCTGGGCGCTGCCGCCGCCGAGGTGGATGGGGCCGGGCCAGGACAGGACGCCCACCCAGTGCAGCCCATCGAGCGTTACCTCCGCGAAATGCCCCCGGTCGATCCGGAAACCGGCGACGGCGCAGCACGATCCGTGCGTCGGCAGCGCATTGAACTGGCAGGGGCAACCGTACGCACAATTGCAGTTACCGACTTCGAGGGCATCAATCTCCCAATCCACATAGTTGTTCATGGCATGACTCCGTTGACACACAGGCTGAGATCACTGCACGGGGAAGTATAGACAATGAATCGGTCCAGCCCGCCCTGGCGACCCATAAACAAACAGTAAAGCCTGTTTTATTTGCCCGGGATTTCACCTACACTCGGCCACCTATGCCCGGCAAAACACCCAACCATCACCTCAGCGCCATGACCTGCCCGGTCACCCTGGCGGACGTGGACCTGTTCGGTCCCGGGGCCCAGGAACACTGGTACGAGGCCTACCCGATCCTGCACCGGGAAGCGCCGGTGCTGGTGCTGCCCGGCCAGGGGCCGGACGGTGTCGGCGACGCGTTCGTGCTGAGCAGCTACGCGGACATCGAGCGGGTGGTCAAGGACCCGGAGCGTTTTACCCCGGTGATGAGCCTGCGGGTGCGGGATTTGCAGGCCTTGCTCGAGCGGGGCGAGGAGCCGCCCCGGGACGCCTCGCGCTTCAACCTGGCACTGGACTCGGTGCGCACCCTGCGCCCGACGATCGAGTTATGGCGCGCCCACCGCCAGGAGCTGACGGACCCCTGGGTCGGTCCCGGTGCCAAGCGCCACGTGCGGATGATCACCGCGGTCGCCGACGACCTGATCGACCAGTGGATTGACCGGGACGACGGCGACGGCAGGGGCACGGTGGAGTTTATCGACGAGTTCGCCCGCCCGCTGCCGCAGCGGGTAATGGGCGCGGTGCTGGGCTTCCCGCCCGCCGACCTGCCCCGCCTGGAGGCCTGGGGCAGGGCCCAGGTAATGCAGTACGTGTATGGTCGCGGGCACCTCAACCAGTTGAGCGAGGCGGAAACGGCCCTGCAGGCGCAACGACTCGACGGGTTCGCCGATTACCTCGCCGACCAGGTCGCGAGCAAGCGCCGGCACCCGCAGGACGACATGATCAGCGACCTGACCCGCATTCACTACAAGGCGCTGGACCGCAAGCTGACCGACGAGGAGGTCTACGGCATCGTCTACTTCATGGTGCTGGGCGGGCTGGAAACCACCCAGTACGCGCTGGAGGAAGAGGCGCAGCTGCTCTGTGACCAGCCGGCGCTGTTCGCGGCGCTCAAGCGACAACCGCACCGGGTGCGCGCCTTCACCGAGGAGGCCATGCGCCTGCGCGCGCCGACGCAGGGGCTCTCGACCCGCGTCACCACGCGCGAGGAGGAGTTCCAGGGGGTGCCGGTCCCGGCCGGATCCATCCTGCACCTGCGTTTCGGCGCGGGCAATGTCGACCCGCAGCAGTACGAATGTCCCTACGAGCTGGACCTGGAGCGCAAGGCGCTGGGCAATCACCTGGCCTTTTCCCAAGGGCCGCGCACCTGCCCCGGCGCGGGGATATCCCGGCTGGAACAGGTCATCGCGTGGGAGCGGTTGTGCGCGCGGCTGGACCGCCTGGAGTACGCGCCTGGCAACACCTTCGAACACCAGCCGGGCATCATGCTCGGCACGCTGGCGCTGCGGCTGCGTTTTCGCCGCAGCAACTAGTCGATGTGGTAGCTACGCCACCCAGGCAAGCCGCGTTGCGCGCCCGGGCTGCCGCAACTCTGGACCCGGGCGCGTGTCCCTGTTAGCTTCACCTGCACATAACTACAAGAGACGCTGCGCGCATGAGCAGTTTGCTGGCGAAAATCCAGGTACACGCCGGGAAGGAGGCCGTCTTCGAGGACGTGATGGCCTTTATGTACCGGCAAACCCACGGGTCGGAGGACGGCGTGCTGCGCTACGAATACTGGCGCGGGCGGGAGCCCGGTTTTTACTACTGCCTGCTGTCGTTCCGCGACGCGGTGGCGTTCTGGCGGCACCAGGCGAGCGACCACCACGAGGGCGAGATGCAGCGGTTCACGCAGTGTATCGCGTCGCTGGACCTGGAAATCATCGACCCTGTGCAACAGGCGTCCCCGCTGCCCCCCACACGGGCGGGCGCCCCGCCGGCGGGCGAGCCGGAGGCGGTGCGGGAGCAGGCGCACCGCTTTCCCATCAGCGAGGCGTCCTGGTGGCAGGACCTGCGCGGGGTCGCCAGCCGCAATAGCCAGTCGTAGTATCCGGTCCCGCGCATGCACAGCAACGCAAGCCCCGCAGGGCCGCAACAGACCGCCGGCGCACGCTGGATCAACCTGCTGCTGCTCGCCGGCTCGCTCCTGTTCGCCCTTGGCGCGGCGGAATACGGCGCGCGCAGGTACGTCGACATTGCCGGCTGGCCGCCCTATTACGTCGGTGAATACGACAACCGGGCGAGCGACAATTTCATCGCCGACCCGGACACCGGCTGGCGGATGCGTGCGGGGCAATCTTTCGCCTGGCAGATCGGTGAAGGACGCGCCGCGAACGATTACACCGCCAACGGCGAGGGATTTCGCTCGCCGCGGGCATTCACCGAACAGGGCGCCGTCGCCCTGCTGGGCGATTCCTTTACGTTTGGCACGGGAGTGGATTACCGGGACACCTTCGGCGCGCTGCTGGAACAGGGCCTCGGCGGAC
The DNA here is from genome assembly GCA_041395965.1 of Halioglobus sp. Taxonomy (GTDB): domain Bacteria; phylum Pseudomonadota; class Gammaproteobacteria; order Pseudomonadales; family Halieaceae; genus Marimicrobium. The sequence continues at coordinate 32,116 of JAWKZM010000027.1, read as the reverse complement.
CGCCAGTCCATAACTTCGCCATGCCGGGCTTCGGCGTCGACCAGATGTGGATGGCCCTCCGGCACCAGGCCGCGCCGTTAAGGCCGCGGTTGGTCGTGGTCGCTTTTATCGACGAGGATTTCGACCGCAGCCTGACCGCCTACCGCAAGTTCGAGGGCTTCAACAAGCCCAGCTTCGTACTCGACCACGGGACGCTCAGGGCACGCACCGCCGCGGACCGTCCCCCGGCGTGGATAACCTGGCTGCGCAGAAACCTGGTACTGGCCAGCGTGTTCAGCCAGAACATGGTGCAGCTGGGTCACCACTTGCCGGTTGGTTCCTGGTGGACCGTCAACGAGCAGATACTGCGGCAGATCGCGGCTGACGCCAGGGAGGAAGGCGCGACCGTGTTATTCGTGAGGCTGCCCTCGCGCGGGCAGCAGAGCTTTGCAACACTGTCGCACCTGATGCGCGAACTGGGCGCCGGCTACCTCGACCTCGAGGAGCAGACCGGGGACATCCCGGAGCAGGAAATATTCATCCCCGGCGATGGCCACATCAACGAGCAGGGTCACCAGCTGGTGGCGGCGGCCCTTCTCGAGTGGCTGGCGCAGCACCCCGCGGCGTTGCCCGCAGCAGGCCCGGCGACCGCGACCGGTGGCGGTGAGGATGGGTAGGCTGAAGGGCTTGTTATCCGGTATCGCCCTGTCGTGCGTCGTGGTACTGCTGTTCCTGCTGGCCGGTGAAGCCTATCTCTCCCGCCATTACCACAATGAGCGGGAGCGTATCGCGGCGCGCGCCCCGGGCAGGGACCTGTGCACCATGGCATCCCCGTTCCCGGAACTGATATACACCCGCGTACCGGGGAAGTGCGACACCAACTCCCACGGCTTTCGCGACACAGAGCACGGCTATGAGAAGCCCGACGGCGTCTTCAGGATCGTCATCATCGGCGACTCCGTCGCGGAGGGCCAGGGCGTCCCGTTGCGGGATGTGTTCGGCAAGGTGCTGGAGCGGCAGTTGCATGCGTTGACCGCGGAGGGGGGGCGCGACGTCGAGGTCATCATACTGGCGCAATCGGGCTACTCGACTTCCCAGGAACTGTTTCTGCTGGAGCATGCGGCGTTCCGGTATGCGCCGGATTTGATTGTCTGGAGTTACGTCCTCAACGATCCGGCGCATCCGGTGTACCACGATTCGAACGGCGAGCTCGGCAGGTATTACTTCGAACCGGTGCTGCACACGGCGCATTTTGTCGCGCGCAAACTGTTCGAAATCAGCGAGCGCATAAAATCGATCGACTGCGGCCGGGAATACCACACCCTGCTGCACTGCGCTTATTGGGAGGAGGTGCAGGCCAACATCCGGACAATCGCCGCGCTGTCCCGGCAGCGCCAGGTGCCCGCCATATTCGTGATTTTCCCGGTGCTGGAGGACGGTGAAAATTTCGACCACTACTCGCTGGCGCCGGTCCACGCCAGGCTGGCGGCCGCCGCTTCCGCCGCGGGCCTGCCGGTCGTGGACGAACTGGACGCGTTCAGGGCCTATCCCCCCGGGTCGTTGTCGCTGCCGCTGGCGAGCGGCCACGATCCACTGCACCCGAACGCAACCGGTCACCGCATCGCCGCGCAGCACCTGTACGATTACATCGTGGCCGGGGGCTATCTCGATTCCCCGTCGCCTTAGCAGGCCACGTTCCCCCGGGCCCGGTCGCGTCCCGCCTCGCTGCTCACCCAGCGCGCTGTATTGGATGATCGTCACGGACGCGTCGTGGGCGTGACCGCGACCAGCTGTTTGCCCTTGTTGCCGCCGTGGAACAGGTTGATCAGCGCCTGCGGCAACTGGTCGAAGCCCTGCAGTATCGTTTCGTGGTGGCGCAGTTCCCCGCTGGCCAGGTGGTGCGCCAGTCCCGCGATGGCCTCCGGGAAGCGCCGGGCGTAATCCAGCACGATAAAACCCTCCATGCGCGCCCTGCGGTAGACCAGGTTGAAATAATTCACCGGCCCCGGCACCGGGCCGGTCGCGTTGTAGCGGGAGATGCCGCCGCACAGCACCACGCGGGCGCGATCCGCCAGGTTGTCCAGGGCGATGTCGAGGACGTCGCCACCGACGTTGTCAAAGAAGACGTTGAGCCCGTCGGGGCACAGCTCGCGAACCTGTTGCGCGGTGTCCTGGGACTTGTAATCAATAGCGCCGTCAAAGCCCAGTTCGGATACCAGCCAGTCGCATTTCTCCCGGCCGCCGGCGATGCCCACTACCCGCGCGCCGGCGATGCGCGCCAGTTGCCCGGCAACGGAACCGGTGGCGCCGGCGGCGCCCGATACCAGCACTGTCTCCCCCGGCTGGGGCCTGCCGATCTCCAGCATGCCGAACCAGGCGGTGAGGCCGGTGATCCCGAGCACGTTGAGGGCGGCGGCGGGGTCCACGCCCTCCGGCACCCGGCGCAGCGGCACGGAGCGCCCGTCGCTGATCGCGTAGCGACGCCAGCCGACGGCTCCCGTGACAAGGCAGCCCGCGGGGAAGTCGGGGTTGTCCGACTGCACCACCACGCCGGCGCCCTGGCCGCGCATCACCTCGCCGATCTCCAGCGGGGCCACGTAATCCACGCGCGCTTCCATCCAGCCTTTCATGGCGGGCTCCACCGCGAGGTAGCGGACTTCAACCAGTACTTCTCCGGCGCCGGGCTCGGGCACCGGCACCTCCACGATCTCGAAATCCTCGCGCCTGATCTCGCCGCGCGGCCGCGCCGCCACCCGGATGTGCTGGTTGAGTCGCGTTGCGGTCATGGCGTTATCCCCGGCTGGTCGCCCCGCGCCCGCGGTAGCGGGGCTCATCGCCTTCCCTATCCACCACGGGCGGGCACTGGGTGGAAATGGCGTCCAGCAGCAGCGGCAGTGCCTTGAGGTGCGGGCCCACGGCGAGCTTGCCGGTGTTCATCAGGCTGACGGCGATATCCCGTTGCGGGTCCGCCCAACAGAAGATATTGGCGTAGCCGAGGTGGCCGTAGGCGTACTGGGTGTCCCTGCCGTAAATTCCCACGGGCGATCCCCCCAGCATGAAACCGGCGCTGTAACGCATGGGCAGCTTCAGGGATTTGTCCAGCGCGAAGGCGCCCTGAGAATGCGTCGCCCGGTGCACCGTCAGCGGGTCGAGGATTTGCGTGTCCTGCCACCGGCCGTGCTGCAGCAACATCTGGTAAAAACGGCTCACTTCCTCGGCGGTGGCGAACAGGTTGGCCGACGGGATCACCGCGCCGTAGAAACGCGGGTCGTTGGTCATTTCCACGGCCTTGTCCGGGTGCGCGCCGAGGATGCTGGCCAGTGCCCGGTTGACCAGGTCGCTGTCCAGCCCGGTCGTGGTATTGATGGCGACGGCGGCCTGCTCCCGGGCGGTCAGGCCGTAGCGGAAGTAGCGCATGCCCATGGGCTTGCGCAGGTAGCGGTTGAGGTACTGCTGGGCGTTGAGCCCGGTGGTCAGCCTGATCAGTTCATTGAAAATAAAACCGGTGGTGAGGGCGTGGTAGGCCTGCTCGCGGCCCTGGTGGTCGGTGGGCTCCGTCTCGCAGATCATGCGCAGCGCCGCGTCGTGGTCGTACAGCAGATCGAGTTCCACGTCATCCGGCACCGCCGCGATGCCGCCCCGGTGGGTCAGCAGTTGCAGGAGGGTGATACCGCCCTTCCCCTTGGCGGCGAAACCGGGAATGTAATAGCTCACCGGGTCCAGCAGGTTGATCCTGCCCTGCTGCGCGAGCAGGTGCACCAGCACCGCGCTCACCGACTTGGAAGCGGAGAACAGGCAGATCGGCGTGTCGACCGTCGCGACCACGCCGTCGCGGGCATGGCCCAGGCTGCGGTTCAGCACGATTTTGCCCCGGCGGCGCAGGCACAGGGACAGCAGCGGGTAGACGCCGGTGCGGTAGAGGTTCTGGCAGGCCTCCCAGATCGCGTCCACCGCTGCGGGTGTGAGGTCGGCCGCTTGCGGGTCCACTTCCGCGGCGCTGTCGATGTCGGTGACGGCGGCGAGGTCCGCGGGCACCTCGCCGGTCCGGAACAACCGCCGGTACCAGTGCGGGTGCGTGCGCGCCCCCTTGCGGGTCATCCGCCTACGGCCCGAACGCATCGAGATCCACCCGGAAAATTGCGAACGGCGTGTCCAGGGGGCGGCCCAGCACGAAATTCAGCACCTCGCTCTTGATGACGTACAGTCGGGATTCCGCCACCGTCGCGGTGGACAACCCGCTTTGCTGCGGCACCGTCACCACCGTGCCGGCGGTGAAGCCGGCATCGAAGCGCACGCGGCTGACACTGTCCCCGGACACGGCGTACAGGTCGCCATCCAGCACCGCCAGGCCGTCCGGGGCGGGCAGCGCGGGGCCGCTGAGCGCTATGGGCGTGACGCTGTCGCCCGCGGGCAGGCTGACGCGAAGCAGCCCTGCCGGTACGAACTTGCCGACGATCAGCGCGCTCTCATCGGGGGTCAGGGCAATCCCGTTCAGTCCGAGGGCGGCGCCGGAGATATCGGCGAGCAGCGGGTCGGTGACCAGTACCGCGCCGCGCCCGCTGACCGGATCCAGCCTGTAGACGTAGGGGTTCGCGGGGTCCGTCACGTAGGCCGCGCCCGTTCGGTCCAGCGCGATATCGTTGCAGGAGCCGTTGGTGGTCAGGGCGCCGAGCAGGAACTCCAGGTCCAGCTGCCCCGTGTCGAGGCCGTAGACCCAGACCCGGTTGTCGACGCCGTCGACCTGCTGGGCACAGACCCACAGGCGCCGGTGTTGCGCGTCGACCTTGGTGCCGACCAGCCGCGCGCGGTTGTCCGCCGCCCGGAACACCGATTCCCTGCCCGCCGCGTCGATACGCACGATACTGCCGCCCTGCAGGCTGGTCGCAAAAAAGGCGCGCTCCTGCGGATCAAAGGCGACGCCTTCCGGCACGCTGTCGGGGCTGCCCAGTTCCAGGCGGTCCGGCAGCGGCGGCGGCGAGCTGCTGGAATGATTGGAGTCGCTGCAGGCGCTTGCCAGTGCCACGAGGCACGCGAGCAGGCAGGAGAGGATTCTGTTCACGGCGTTCTCCCTGTGGTGTCGGCGTCGCCTAATGAATACCGTGCGGCGAGCGCCTGTCAAGCGGTTTCCCCGGCGCGCGGGGTGCTGTCGAGCAGTTTGTAGCCCCAGGCATCCAGCGTGTCCCGGTCCTGTGCGAACACCGCGTTCATCGCCGCCAGGTGGTCCGCGGGGATCGCGGCGATTTTCCGGGCGTTGAGGTCGGTGATGGGGCGATCGACGGTGCCGTCCACGGAGTGGACTTCGAAGCTGGCGGTGTGATCGATGTCCTGCAGTGCCGGCATGAACGCCGCGATCTCCCGGCAGGCCTGCGCGGGGTCGCGCACCAGCGCCTCGTAGGTGAGCACCAGCGCATCGTCCAGCTCCCGCGCGTTGGCGAGCTGGGTGCGCAGGCACATCATGGCAAAATTCGCCGCGCGCCTGACCGGCCACTGGTTGCGCCGCATCAGCCCCTCGGCCTGGGCGTAGGGATTCCTGACCATGACCAGGAATCGCACCGGCCTGAAGTGAGCGAGGATGTCCCGCGTGCGAATCATGTTGGGCGGACTTTTCTCCAGCAGCACCGGCTTGCGCATGTCCCAGTAGGACTCCCACACCTGTTTGATCCGCGGCCAGGGCAGGGCGTGCGCGGCGTCCCAGGGCTTCTCGCGCATCAGGTCCTTCAGTTCGGGCAGGAATTGTCCCTCCAGCGGCAGCGCCGACACGTTCGCCGACGTGGCGAGCAGCTTCCACAACACGGTGGAGCCGGAGTAGGGCGGGCAGAGGACGAAAAGGTAGGACGACATGGGAGCTGCGGCGCCACCGGTGCAATCAGGGAGGTGTTGTTATGGTTCGCACACTAGCAGAGCGGGGCGTCTTGTTCTAGAGTCTAGGCTCACGCGCAAGGGACCCGGGGAGAAGGCTTATGGCAGGTGGATTTGGCATCGGCGCGATTTTTTTCGTGGTGCTGGCGGTTGTCACCGTGCTCGCGGGCGCCAAGATCGTGCCACAGGGCTCGGCCTGGACCGTGGAGCGTTTCGGTCGCTTCTCAAGGACCCTGAAACCCGGGCGCATCATGTTCGTGCCGTACATCGACCGCATCGGGCACAAGGTGAGCATGATGGAGACGGTGCTGGATATCATCCCGCAGGACGTGATTTCCAGCGACAACGCGCTGGTGACCACCGACGCCGTGTGCTTTTACCAGGTGCAGTACGCGGAAAAGGCCGCCTACGAGGTCAGCGACCGTGAGCGCGCCATGCAGAACCTCGTCATGACCAATATCCGCGCCGTGATCGGCTCCATGGAACTGGACGCCATGCTCTCCAACCGCGACCGCATCAACGCCGAGTTGCTGAACAAGGTCGATGAGGCGACCACGCCCTGGGGCATCAAGGTCACGCGCATCGAGATCAAGGACATCTCCCCGCCGCAGGACCTGGTGGATTCGATGGCGCGCCAGATGAAGGCGGAGCGCGAGAAACGGGCGACCGTGCTGGAAGCCGAGGGACAGCGCCAGGCGGCGATCCAGGTCGCCGAGGGCGAGAAGCAGGCGAAAATTCTCGCGGCCGAGGGCGAGCTGGAAGCGGCCAAGCGCCAGGCGGAAGCCCGCGAGCGCCTGGCCGAGGCGGAGGCCAAGGCGACCCAACTGGTGAGCCGGGCGATCGACGAGGGCAATAGCCAGGCCATCAACTACTTCATCGCCACCAAGTACACGGAAGCCCTGGGCCTGCTGGCGGCCTCGGCCAACAACAAGGTGATGATGATCCCGCTGGAAGCGGCCAGCCTGATCGGCTCGATCAGCGGCATCGCGGAAATCGTCAGGCAGTCCGGCAGCGCCGACGAAAAGCCGGCCTGAGCGGGGATTGCCATGGAACTCTTCGATCAATTACACGCCTGGCACTGGTTCGTGCTGGCAGTCGTGCTGTTTGCGCTGGAGTTGATGGCCGCCACGGGCTTCCTCATCGGTATCGGCCTCGCCGCGCTGGTGCTGGCGGTGGTGGTGCTGGTGCTCCCGGATGTTTCCTGGGACTGGCAGCTGCTGGGCTTCGGCTTGCTGTCGGTGGCACTGACCGTGGGCTACAAGGTATTTTTCAGGCAGGTCAACGACGCCACCGACAACCCGCTGCTCAACGATCGCGCCGCGCAGCTGATCGGCAGGACGTTCGTGCTGGACGCCGATCTCGATGCAACCGGCGCGGAAATGATCGGGGATACGCGCTGGTCGCTGCGCTGTGCCGGCCGCATCAACAGGGGCACCCGTGTTCGTATCGTCAACACCGAGGGTATGGTGCTGGTGGTGGAGGCGGACAGCTAGCAGCGTTCGTGTGGCCGCGGCGCTGCGCGCTATAGCAATACCGGTTGGTCAGGTAACTCGTTGCTGTCGTCGGTGCGCGGCGGATAGTGCCGGCTCACCAGCGCCGTGACCAGTTCGATGCCACGCATGGCCCCGCCCCGGTAGTCCCCGCCGCCGAGCAGGGTCTCCATGGTTTGACAGACCGCCCGCCACTCGTCGGCGCTGACTTTCCCGTGAAAACCCCGATCGGCGACAATCTCGATGTCGCGTTCGGCGAGCAGCAGATAGATCAGGACCCCGTTATTTGCCGCCGTGTCCCAGGTGCCCAGTTGGACGAACGCCGCCAGCGCGCGGTCGCGGGCGCTCAGTCCGCGCCACAGGGAAGGCACGTCCAGCGCGGTTTCGATGGCGACGCGTAACTCGCCGCTGTGCTGACGTTCGGACGCGGCGACGGCGCGCTCGATGTCATCCAGCAGCGCAGGGGGGAATGCGCGGTGCAGCGCCCGGCGGGTCGTAAACAGGTTGCGCAGGTAGCGGTTCACCATTTTCCCGAGGCGCCCCCGCCGCCAAAGCCCCCGCCGCCGCCACCGAAACCGCCGCCTCCGCCACCCCCGCCGCCGAAGCCACCCCCGAAGCCGCCGCCGTAGCCACCGCGATTGGACCAGGACCCGGGGCCGCCCCGGTGGCCGAGACTGATAAAGAAGGCGGCGACCGCTGCGAGCAACGCCGCACCCACCAGGCCGACCAGGAGCCAGGTGATGATACCGGTGATCGCGCCAGCGGCAGCAGCACCGGGTAGCGCGCCCAGGCTGTGGCGCAGCATGCCGCCGAGGATCAGCGGAATGATCAGGATCAGGGGTAACAGGCTGCCGGGGTCGTCGGTGCCGCGCGCGGCCTGCGCCGGCGGCGGCAACTGCTCGCCGCGAATGAGGCTGGCGATGGCGTCGACACCGGCGTTGATGCCGCCGGCAAAATCGCCCTTGCGAAATTCAGGCGTAATCACCGTGTCGATTATCCGCTTGGCCAGCGCGTCCGGCACCGCTCCCTCCAGGCCGTAACCCACCTCGATGCGCAGCTGTCGATCGTCCCTGGCAACCAGCAATAAAACGCCGTCGTCTATCTTGTCCCGCCCCAGTCGCCAGGCGTCGACCACCCGAATCGAATAGGCCGCGATGTCCTCCGGCGCCGTCGATGGCACGATCAGCACGGCCAGCTGGCTGCCGGTGTCCCGCTCCAGTTGCGCCAGTTTCCCCGACAGCGCCGATTTGTCTGCCGCATCCAGGGTCCCGGTGAGGTCCGTGACCCGCTCGCGTAATGTCGGTACCTCCTGCAGCGGCTGCGCCACCGCCACCAGCGCGGCCAGCAGCAGCCACGGGCCTATGAGCAGGCGAGCCAGCGTCACGGGCGCCAATCAGGAGCCGTTGCCGAAGGAAACCTCGGGCGGCCTGGCTATTTCCGCTTCATTCTCAACCGTGAAGGTGGGCTTGACCTCGAAATGAAACAGCATGGCGGTGATGTTCGTGGGAAACGAGCGGGCCAGCGTGTTGTACTCGCGCACCGTGTCGATATAGCGGGTGCGCGCAACCGTGATGCGGTTTTCGGTGCCCTCCAGCTGGGCCTGCAGTTCCCGGAAGTTGGCGTCGGATTTCAGCTCCGGGTACCGCTCCACGGTCACCAGCAGCCGGGACAAGGCAGAGGTAAGTTCGCCCTGGGCGGCCTGGAACTGCTGGAATGCCTGGGGGTCGTTGACCATCTCGGGCGTCGCCTGTATGGCGCTCACCCTGGCGCGTGCCTCCGTGACCCCGACCAGCACGTCGCGCTCCTGCTTCGCGAAACCCTCCACCGTTTTCACCAGGTTGGGAATCAGGTCGGCCCGGCGCTTGTACTGGTTGATGACCTCGGACCAGCTCGCCTTGACCTGTTCGTCCCCCGCGGTCAGCGTGTTGTAACCGCAGCCGCTCAGCAGGATGGACAGGCTCATTACCCACAGCACATGTTTGACGTGATAGATCATCGTATCCCCCAGAAGGTAAGGACTTGGCGAACCCGGAACGGCGCGCTGCGTTTTTTGCGGGCCCGCCGACGGGATTGCAACTGCCGGTAGCCGCGCCGCTCAAGTATATACCCGGCAGGGGTCCTGACAAGTTGGGTGCCTCCACCGCTGCGACGGCACTGACATTGCGGATTTTTTTCCATTAAGCTGGAAGCCGGCGCCAGAGAGCAGGTCCATCCGGGCGCGGTCATCGAGTCTCTTACCATGTGCGGCATCGCAGGCTACATCAACCTCAATGGCGCTCCCATGGACCGGGAACGCGACGGCCCGGTGCTGGAAGCCATGGGCAGGGCAATGGCGTACCGCGGCCCCGACGACACCCAATCCATGTTGTGGGACAACGTCGGGTTTATTTTCAAGCGTCTCTCTATTGTGGACCTCGGCGGCGGCCGGCAGCCCTTCGAGGTCGGTAACGGTCGCGTCTGCGCCATGGCCAACGGCGAGATCTACAACCACCGGGCGATACGCACCGCGCTGGCTCCGCGCTGGCGGCTCGACACGCAATCGGATTGCGAGGTACTGCCCTACCTCTACCTGGAACGCGGCCTCGATCTGCTGGCGCCGGTCAACGGCATGTTCGCCACCGCCATTCTCGACCGCCACGAAAAGCGCCTGTTGCTGGCCCGCGACCGCATCGGCATCAAGCCGCTGTTCTATTGCGTTACGCCCGACAACAGCGCGTTTGTCTTCGCCTCCGAATTGAAAGCACTTTTCGCTCACCCCTCCGTGCCCAGGGATTTCGACTGGCGCGCCGCCCTGGCCCAGGACAACACACTGGACACGCGCGGCAGGGAGCTGCCGTCGTTTTTCCGCGGCATCGAGCGACTGCCCGCGGGCCACCTGCTGGACCTCTCACTGGCAACCGGTCGCTTTACCGTGCAACCCTACTGGCACAAGCCGCCGCGCGATGACGGACACGCGCGGCAGTCAGTGGACGATTACGTGGCGGGCTACCGGGATTTGCTGGAGGACAGCGTGAAGCTGCGGCTGATGACGGACGTGGGCCTGGGCGTGTTCCTGAGCGGCGGTATCGATTCCGCCGCGGTGGCGGCCATCGCCGCGCGGCACATGGCATTCCCCACCTTCAGCGTGTCGTCCAGGAGCACCGTCGGCAGCGGCGACGTGGAAGCGTCCCTGCTGGTGGCGAAGCACCTGGGACTGGTGAATCACCAGGTGTACTTCGACCACGACCGCACCAGGATCACGCCGGACCACTGGCGCGAGGTGCTGTGGGCCTGTGAATACCCGCTGGCCAGCGCGGAACAGCTCTACAAGTATTTCCTGCACGGCTTCGCCCACGAGCGTTACCCGAACCTGAAGGTCATGTTGCTGGGGCAGGGGGTTGACGAACTGGCCGGCGGCTACATGGAGTGGACCCTCGGCGAGCGCCTGGCGTGGGACGCGTCCCACTGGCCGCAGCTGACCGCGAGAATGCGGCAGATCGAGACCCTGCGGGCCACCAAGGACGCCGGCTACCTGCGCGAGTACGAGGGGCTGATCCACCACCAGGTGCTCGCGCAGGACTTCGTCTGCGAGTCCGTGGGCAGGTCGCTGCAACGGTCGACGCTCGATCTCTACCAGGGCTACTACCGCCAGAACCTCGACAACCACCTGTGGCACGAGGACCGCACCTCCGCCGCGCACTCCATCGAGAGTCGCGTCCCCTTCCTCGACCACCGGCTGCTGGAGTTCATCGCACGGGTGCCGGTGGAACACCATCCCCGGCTCTTCATGGATAAGAAAATCCTGCGCATGGCAGTGCGGGACCTGCTCCCCCCGCAGATCGTCGCGCGGCCCAAGGGCTATTTTTTCTTCGGCAGGGAACAGGCCCGCACTTTCCAGTTGATGTATTCCATCCTCATCGCCGACGACCGGGAACTGATCGAGCAGGCGATCGCCGGCTCGGCGGCGACGCGCGGCCCGCTCAACCCGGGCCGGTTCCACGACTATGTTACGGACGTCGGCAGCGACGGCGAGTACAAGGAAGTCGCCCGGCTGCTCAAGCTGGTCAACATGGGGCTGTTGGCGCACATGGCCGCCAACGGGCGCGCCGGCGTCGACCAGCGGGGACCGCTGCCGGTGCGGGAACTGTCCGGCGCGGAACTGCAAACGCTGATTAACCCGGCCGGCGAAACAGCGGCCGCCGGTCACGCAGCCATCGAGCAGTGGGTGCCAACCCTCGCGCCGGGCGTGCGACTGGTAGCCGGCGCTGCGGGTGAGGCCGCGCACCTGGCGCTGCCGGAGCAGGGCCCGGTCAGGATCGCCTCGCCCGACTGGGAGACCTTCCTGCGGGCGCTGGACGGCCGGCGCACCGCGGGGGAGATCATCGCCACGCACCGCCTGCCGAAGCTGCGCACCCTGCGGCAACTGCGGGATGGGTTGGAGGAGGGAGTGATCGTGAGAGGATTTCAGCACAGAGACTAAACGCTGTTCGCTCCGCTCGATAACCTGAAAATCCGACTCAGTTCAGGTTGGTTCAGTAATTCAGTCAACTGGCAGCCTTTTAAAAAAGATATTGAGGGATATCAACTCACAACGCGATCAAACCGCTTACGGTACCTCCGGCGAATAGTGATACGCCAGGGAGTTAAAAATCATGCGGTTCATTTTTGCGTTTTTGCTGCTTTCAATTGCGACCATAGCGGTCGACGCCACAGCGCAGGAGCAGGCGGTTAACGCCGGCCTGCAACAGCAACTTACTGCCCAAGAGCAGAGTGAATACCGGGAGCGTATGCGTGCTGCGAGTGGGGAACAGGAAAGACGCGAAGTGCAACAGGAGTACCAGAATATGGCGAACGAACGCATGCGTTCGCAGAGCACCGGTTCTGGAGACCTCCGAGGAGAAGGCGTCGGACAGGGCAAAGGCGGCAGTCACACGAAACAGGGTGGCGGGGCAGCTATCAGTGGTCAGCATGGTGGCCCGGCCGGCAGCAAAAGCAAGCCCCAGAAAGCGGGCAAATAGTCGAGAAAGTTGACATCGGGTGGTCGTTCCAGAGGGCCGGATTTCGCGCGCAACATATCGTGAATCCCCGGTTCTTCAGAGCTGGCCAGCCCGGCTAACGCATGGAGGAAGAGATATGATTTTCAAAAGGAATGGCATTGTTGCGGCAATATCTGTGATGGGCCTGACCGTCGCATTCGGTGGTGCTCACACTGAAGCCGCAGTCAGGGTATACGGCACCGCGCACACGTTCACGATCAATGATCTTCAGGCTAATCTCGATGGTCAGACATTCGGGCAAGGCGGAACCTATGGCGCGTCCGGGATCGCAAATACTCCCGCGGCAATCTGCGGGATCGGGCTGCCAACAACGGTAACTTGCCCCGCTGATGGCCCGCAACCTATGGTCGACAAGGAGGGTATTCGGCTCTTCCCGGTCAACAGCAATTTTGGATTTGACGTTGTGGATTTCCTTGGTGCGCAGGAAAAGAGCTTTCTCGACGGTCGCTATGAAGAGGGCTTCGTAGGGAATATTGTCAAGGACAACAAGGTGATCGGCGTCAAGGTCTCCAATGCCGAGACGGATACTTACAAAGTACGACCTCCCATGGGTACCTGGTGCCAGGGGCTCGGTGGTACGTCAATCAAATGCTCGACCGAGCATTACACCGTGATGGAGCATGTGTTGAGCTGTCACGAGGTGATTCCGTATTACTTTGCCGACCCTTCAAGCGGTCAACAGGCCTATCTGACATTCCCCAACCCCGAGGACGGCACGTTCGATTGTGCCGAAGCAGCGCTTGATGACAACCTGATCATTCGCGGCGGCGAAAATGACGGTCAGCGGTTGGCGAGCGCTACGCCAGGCGACCAGATTCTGGCAAATGACAACACAACGGTACTGCGTGATATCGCTGTCAGCCAGGACTACTCGGTAACTCTCAAGGATGACGGTAAACCCCTGTATCGTTGGGGAAGTCTGATCAAGCGTCCCAACGACATCCGCTTCTATGCGCGTATGACCTTGCCGGATTCGTGGAAGCAACCCGGCGCCGACTTCCCCGTACTGGGTGCCGCGCTCATGGTGAAACACTGGATCACCAATAACCCCAACGACCAGTTGCGGCCGGAGGACCTGGAGAACGAGGCAGCCACTGGTCGCAAGCCGTCTTACAGAGTTGAAGCCAATGGCGACTGGACATCACTGGTTGATTGTTATGAAGGGGACGGCGATTACCTGCCCTCGGAGGAAGGCTCGGTTGACCCCGTACCCATTCCAGCCGGTACGGTCTTCAAAAACGCCGGTTTCGCCCTCGATGCAGGTGACGATCCAGGCACGCAGCGCGAGGACAATCCGTATGCGTTTTCTGCTGATCTGACGGACGGCTTTACCAATGGGTATTACACAACCGTCAACCGCAATCCGTTTCAGTGGTCCTATGTTCGCCAGGATGCGGTCAATGTATTCAATTTCGTCGGCAGTGACGCGCCACTGAGTTTTGAGGCGCTCGCAAACCAGAAGTTGAAGTTGGTGTCCGGCCCGCGGTGGCGCCTGAAAGCCAACAAGTTCGGCCAGGATGTGCCCGGACTCGAGATACCGATGATCGAGTGTAGTCCCCCTCCCTATGGAAATGACAATATTCGCTATCAAGTCGGCACTGAGGTCACCACAGTCATCAACCTGCTTGACTGGAATGTGGCGGTCAACGGGCCGTCGCCCTTGTCTACAACGAGGGGCTGGGTGGATGTGGCCGCGAATAATTTTGTCACGGTTGCCGGTGAAACGAGCGAGGTGGCGCCCGGGCTGAACCCGGTCAAGTACACGACCAACGGATTGCCGATGACAAGTGATTTCGATCTGGCCGTTTATATTAAAGGTGATCGCAAGTCCACGGCCCTGTACTCGGCAATCCTGCTGATATGGGTGGATGAGCCGCCAGTCACGCCGTAACGCCCTCTGGGTTTTCATAACACATCCACAATCCAGGCCCTCCGTGGCGCTGGATTGTGGATGGTCTGGATACTCCCGGCTCTTGCCTGTTGGAAAATCAATAACAGATAAGGGCAAACCTCTTTCCGGCCTGCTACCTGCTCGAAAAGTACACCTGTGCATGCATACACTCTAAACATATCGCGTGAAACCACTATCATAGGCACTCTGCGGTACATGCCTGCGCTGACGCGCTGACGCGCTGACCGGTAACCCAAGCGACACCAAACCGCAGACAGTAAACACGTCGGGACAATGAAACGGGCCAGGAGCACGCAATGAGGCCCAGGGCGAAGCCTTGCCTGCTGAAAGTGCAAAGGGCGCGAAAAGAGTGAGAGAGAAGGACACCAACCCATAGCAAGGAAGGGAACAGAGTATGACTGCAATCAACAAGGCACTACAGGCTGTAACGCTGGGCGAAGCGCAGAGTTTTGCGAACCTGCAAATCACACCGCTGCTGGCGCCCGCGCCCGGCAACGCCGACTACCTGACACTGTCCGAGGCACAGGCACTGGGCCTGGCGGTGGTCACCGAGGTATCCGAATCGGGCAGTGTGCCGACACTGCTGCTGGAGAACTCCGCGGACCAGGCCGTGTTCCTGCTGGACGGCGAGGAGCTGGTGGGCGCCAAGCAGAACCGCATCCTGAACCTGACCCTGCTGGTGCCGGCGAAGACGAAACTGGAAATCCCCGTGTCCTGCGTGGAACAGGGCCGCTGGAGCCACCTCTCACCGGAATTTGCCGCCGCCGAGCGCACGTTCTTCAGCAAAGGCAGGGCGCGCAAGGCCAAAAGCGTGAGTGCAAACCTGCGGGAGTCGGGCCGCCGGAATGCCAACCAGGGCGAGGTGTGGAATGATATCAGTGAAAAGATGGACAGCATGAACGTCGGCTCCCGCACCCACGCCATCGCCGATGCGTATGAGCACTTTGCCGTCAACGTCGATGAGTACGTCGACGCCTTCAGCACCGGTGAAACCCAGGTGGGCGCCTGCTTCGCCATCAACGGCAGGATTCGCGGCGTGGAACTGTTCGATGTCAGCGACACCTGCAAGAAACTCATGCCCAAGCTGATTCGCAGCTACGCCCTGGACGCCATCGAGGAGCGGCAGGAAGAGGCGCCGAGCGGCGCGCAAAGCATCATGGATTTCATCCAGGCGGTGGCGGCGGCCCCGGCCGACAGCTTCAAGGCGCTCGGCGAAGGGAGGACCTGCGTATCCAGTCAAACCGCATTGCCGGCGGCGCACTGGCGGCTCGCGACCACGTGGTGCACCTGTGCGCGTTCAGCGAGAGGCTGCGGCCGATGCTTTCGATCGCCCCCGCGGATGCGCCGTGCCAGCACCCGGCAGCACTCCCGCACGGGCCGGGTCACCCGGCCAGACTCCCGGACGGTGTGGATGGCGTGGAAAGCGCCTGATGAGTGTGACTATCGCGAACCACAAGGAGATGCGCATGAAATCGGTTCTGACCATGGCGGCGCTCATCGCGCTGCTGGCCCCCTGCGCGGGGGCTGACGAGTATCTGGGCAACTACAGCGCCAATCCGTACAACCCGAACTCGACAGCCAACCCCTACGGTGCCGGCAGCCCTACAATGCCCGGAGCATCAATAATCCCTATGGCCAGTATGGCAGCCCCCACAGCGCCAGGTCGGTGAACAATCCGTACACGATGAGCGCGCCGAAGCTCTATGACAGCCAGGGCAATTATCGGGGTAAACTCAGCAGCAATCCGTATGACCCCGAGTCGGTGTCGAACCCCTTTGGGCGCTACGGCAGCCCGCACTCCAGCGAGTCGATCAACAATCCCTTCGGCGCGGGTAACCCTTACCGGAACGATAGCCCGAACAATCCCTACGGGAATGGGCTGGAGATTTATGGTGAGTAGGAAAAGTCCATGCCGAGCCTGATAACGCCCCGCTTCATCGAGTTTGCCCGCCGTGAATTCCGCCTGGACTGGGACGGCATCCACGGCGCGCCCCACTGGTCGCGCGTGCGGCACAACGGCCTGCTGCTGGCGGAACACACCGGCGCCAACACCCGGGTGGTCGAGTACTTCGCCTTCATCCACGACCTGGGAAGGAGAACGACCACCACGACCCGGAGCACGGACTGCGCGCCGCCACTCGCCGAACGCATCGCCGGGGACCTGATTGATATATCCGAGACCGAGCTGGCACTGTTGACGGAAGCCTGCTGCGGCCACAGCGACGGCCATATCATCGCGGACGTGACGGTTATGACCTGCTGGGACGCGGACCGGCTGGACCTGGGGCGGGTGGGGATTCGCCCGGACCCGCGGCGGCTGTGCAGTGAGGTGGCGAAGCGGCCCCGGTTGCTGGTGGATGCCTATAAGCGCTCGGTGATTTAATAAATTCCCGGCCTCGGTTACGCTGTCACGATGACCAGCACCGACTTCTACGACCAGCACGCCACCGCGCTCAGCGATCAATACAATGCCATGGCCTCGGCAGTGGTGCACCGGTGCTGGCAGGAAAAGCACCTGTCCGACCAGCCCGGATTTGCCTGCGATATCGGCGCCGGATCGGGGCGTGACGCCAACTGGCTGGCCACCAGGGGGTGGGATGTCGTGGCGGTGGAGCCCAGTGCCGGGATGCGCGCAGCGGCCACCGCCAATGCGCATCCGAAGGTGACCTGGCTCGACGACCGCCTGCCCGACCTGGACAGGCTGCGCTCCCTCGGCCACCGGTTCGATCTCATCCTGCTGAGCGCGGTCTGGATGCATGTGCCGCCGACGAAGCGGGAGCGGGCCTTCAGGATACTGTCCGAATTACTGAAACCCGCCGGTGTGCTTGTCATCACGCTGCGCCATGGCATCGACGAGCAGGAAAATCTGCAACGCGGTTTTCACGCGGTACCGGCGGAGGAGGTGCTGGAGTTCGCTAAACGCCGCGCGGTAGCGCTCACAGGTCGCTTCAGTGTGCCGGATCAATCGCGTAGTCATGTTTCCTGGGAGACTTTGGTTTTCAACCTGCCGGATGACGGCACAGGCAGTTTGCCGTTGTTGAGGCACGTGATAGTCAACGACGACAAATCCTCGTCCTACAAGCTCGGTCTTTTGCGAGTGCTGACGCGTATCGCCGAGAGCGCCCCGGGCATCGTGGCTGACCGAACCGATGACCACGTCGACGTGCCCCTGGGGATGGTCGGCCTTTTCTGGCTGAAACAATACAAGCCCCTGCTGCTCACTCATAAAATCCCACAGCACCCGAACACCCGACAGGGTTACGGGTTCGCCGGAGATGACTTTTACAAGCTGGACAAAATATCGAACTACGATTTGCGCGTGGGCGCCAGCTTCGATGCCGAGCGCGGCGCAATCGTTACAGGCGCTATCAGGGATGCCTGCAGGAACATCACGGCCATGCCCGCCAGGTACATTACCTATCCCGGCCAGAACAGGCCAATCTTCGAGTACCAGAGGAACGCCGTTCGGTTATCGCGCAAGCCCGTCACCTTGTCCAAGCCGTTCCTGCTGGATTCGGTATCTTCCGGATCCCGGCACAGCTCTGGCAAACCCTGGGCCAGTACGCCTGCTGGCTTGAACCGGCGATTTTGCGGGAGTGGTCGGGCCTGACTGCGGGATGGGGTGTCGCTGACTACAAGTCAATCGATATGCGGGTCTTCGATTGGGAGGAAGGAAAGCGCGATACCGGCATCGCCGCCAGTCGCGCCGCCGTATTGCGCAGCGAGGGAGTCCCGGTGCCCTGCGTGTGGTCCGCGCAAAACGTCAAAGTGCCGCAGATTGATCATTGCTTTCCCTGGGCGAGGTGGCTGAACAACGATCTCTGGAACCTGTTGCCGACCAGCGCCGCGGTAAATGGCAGCAAGGGTGACAAGTTACCCTCCGCCAGCGCCATGTCTGACGCCCATCAACGCATCATTGATTGGTGGCAGCACGCTTACGTGGACTCGCCACTGAAGAATAAGTTTCTGTTGGAGGCGGGTTCGTCTTTGCCAAAGCTGGTTGATGGGGAGCCTGAGTTGGAGGATATCTACCTCGCCATTCTGCACCAAAGGGCGCGGCTGAAGGCTGATCAGCAGTTGGTGGAGTGGTGTGTGTGAGGCGCCGGAATTAGAATGTGACTCGATACACTTGGTTGAAGTTGTACTTATATTTCGCTGTCAGCATGGTTTTATTGAATTAACTGACTGTTACGCGCAGTAAAATCACTGTCCCTTTTTCGGTCGGCGAAGCTGAGTTATGGCTGTTTCTGTAGCCACTGGATTCTGATAGAGCCCAGATAGCTTTTCTGGTCATTAGAACGTTTAGGACCGTGTGCAGAATGAATTTCGAAAACTGGCTAGTATCAATAGGAAAATCGCCGAAAACGGCTAGAAACTATGCTGGGGCCGTTGCTGGCGTTTTATCGAACTGGGCGGTTGAAAATAACTTGGTGGAGCAGTCATTGGATGAGCTTACGAGTGTTGAAGCGTTTCGTCGTGTTTGCGAGGGGATTCGCAAATTACCGATTTACGAAACGCGTAATACCTTGGGCAAAGGGATGTACAGCGCAGCCCTCAATATGTACACCGATTATCTCGCCGATATCACTCAATCCGATCTTGAGCATGATGTGAGCCAGATCGTTGATGACACAGCGCTGTCTAATACTGAGAAATCTGCGCTCATAAACACCAGATTGGGCCAGGGAACATTTCGGAAAAAGTTGATTGAACATTGGCGCGGTTGCGCAGTGACCGGCTACAGTGATACGCGTTTCCTGGTTGCTTCGCACATCAAACCCTGGGCAAAATCCACTGGCAAAGAGCGGCTTGATCCATTCAACGGCCTACTACTATTACCTAACCTCGACAAGGTATTCGACCTTGGTTATATCAGTTTTTACGCAAGTGGAGTCATTCGCATTTCGAGCGAGCTAGAGGAATCAAATACGCTGGGTATTCATTCGAAACTTAAAATGACTTTACAGGCAGAGCATCAAGTATATCTTGAATATCATAACGATAAGGTGTTTAGACGATAAATCAGTGAAACTGGGCGCGATCGGTTGAGCCTTTACCGTTGGCGTCTTCCCTATGATTATGCTCCGCCATTTTTTCTGTAAACTCCACCATTCATTTTTCCGAGTTCCTTCTTATGGATATTGCTGCACCCCTTTCCCCCGACCTGTCCCTCAAATCCCCCCGATTCAACTAAAGCCCCCCAGTGGTTTGAGGAGGCCTCGCCACGCCGCGCCGGGAAGGCTGGCTGGAGTCACCAGGTTGCCGATACACTATTTCAGCTGGGGGAACCCTGCACCCAATCCCGGTGTTTTGCTCCTGCACGGGTTTCTCGCCCATGCGCGGTGCTTCGCCTTTATCGCGCCCTTTCTGGCTCCAGGGACTATCACGTGGTGGCCTATGATTTCGGCATGGGCGATTCGGGTGTGCGCGAGGACTATCCCGATGAGGTGCGCCTGCGGGAACTGATGGATCATGCCCGGGAAACCGGGCTCTTTGATAACGACCATAAACCGAGCATCATCGCATTCCTATGGCGGCTAGTATCGGCCTCGTGGCCATGGAGCAGTGTCACAGACAATTCTCGCGCCTGGTGATCTGCGATTTGATGACCCCTGCGCCCCGAACGGCTGAAAGCGCACGCCAAAGAGACCGGGCCGCCGGGGTCGCGGGACCCGGCGCGACCCAATCCGAATCTACCCGGACTATGCGACCGCCAAGGGCCGCTTCGTGTTGTCGCCGCCGCAGAAAGTAAACGAACCGTATTTGTTCGACTACATGGCTTTCCATTCCCTGAAGGAAGTGGCCGGCGGCTGGACCTGGAAGTTTCACCCCAGTGTGTTTGAGGCGCAGTGCCCGGATTTGCCCGAGCGCCTGTTGGCGCAGGCCAGGCGGGTGCCGGCGCACCGGGTTCCCTGGTGATCGTGTACGGGGAGCAAGGCGCATTATTCGACGCCGATTCCGCCGATTACGTGCGTGAGTGTGGCGGCACTCACATACCGATGATCGCCATTCCCGACGCCCGGCATCCACCTGATGCTGGATCAGCCGGTTGCTGAGTGTGCTCAGGACGATTTTGGCGCTGTGAGGATCATCAGCAGCAGCGGCTAGTTGCCCGGGGCCTGCAGGCATGGCTCAGCCCGCAACCGCTCCGCGCCAGCAGATCAATGAACGCGCTTACCCTGGCCGAGGCGTGTCGGCCTTCCCTGTGCAGGATATGCGGGTGCTCCGGCGGCTCGTACTGCGGCATCAGTACCTGCAGCGAGCCCGGCCTCGACCTCTTCCGCCACCTGGTACGACAGGGTCGGGCGATCCCGAAACCCGCCAGCGCGGCGCTGATGGCGGCGTCGTTCGATGTCACGGTCAGCACCCTGGCCGCTATGTTCAACGGGTGCTCGCCGCAGCCGTGCCGGCAAAGCCAGCCGCGCCCGAATCCCACGCCGGCCGCGGGCGATCCAGGGTGTGCTCGTGCAACTCCTGCGGCGCCGGTGCTGTCGCCGCTCCAGGTAGGCAGGCGCCGCCACCAGCACCGCATGCCGCACCGAGCCCACGCGCAGGGCGCGCATGGAGGAGTCGGGGAGTTCCCCGATCCGCACCCCGACATCCAGGCCCTCTTCCAGCAGGTTCACCGAGCGATCGAGGAAGACCGCCTCTACTTCCATGGCCGGGTAGTGCTCCAGATAGTCGACGATGCCCGGCATCACGAACCGCCGACCAAACAGCACCGGCGCCGTTACGGCGAGGTGGCCCCAGGGCTCGGCGTTGATGCCAGCGGCCGCTTCGTCGGCCGCCTCAACCCGCCAGTATTGCCTGGCGTCGTCGGTAGCGCCGGCCCGCTTCCGTGACGCGCACATGGCAGGTGGTGCAGTCCAGCAGCTTGACGCCGAGCGTATCTTCCAGCGCGGCCACCGCGCGGGTCACCGCCGGGGCGGGCTGCAAGCGCCGCGCCGCCGCCGCGAAGCCCTCTTCTTCAGCCACCGCGACATAGACCTGCAGCTGGTAGAAGAAACGTCCATCTATTATTCCATATAAAGAAATAATTAATTCCAATAATAGATGATTCTTCTTCTAAAAGGAATTTGAGAGAGTAGCCCCATCCTGTTTTACAGGCGCCGCCGCCCGGAATCAGGAAGGAGAACCGACCATGGCCCACAGGATCGCCGAGATCGTTTCACCCCGGTTGTCCGTGCGATCCAGGCGGAGAACCGGACGGCTATGCCCGCATGGATGGGGGGACGACTACAACCACCGGCTGGCCGGTCGCGAGGCCATTTTCCTTGCCGCCCGCGACAGCTTTTATATGGCCAGTGTCAGCGAAACCGGCTGGCCTACGTCCAGCACCGCGGTGGTCCTGGGTTTTGTGAAGGTGCTGGACGAGCGCACCATCGGTTTCGCCGACTATGCCGGCAACCGCCAGTACGTCAGCATCGGTAATGTCAGGAGCGACAATCGGGTGGCGCTGTTTTTTAGCATGGACTACCCGAATCGCAGGCGGCTGAAAATGCTCCGGCCGCGTCCGCACTGTCGGGCGGGATGAGCCGAACTGCTGGCCCGGCTGGAAGACCAGGACTACCCGGCGCAGGTTGAGCGCGGCTTTATCATCGAGGTGGCGGGCTTCGACTGGAACATCCGCAACATCACACCGCGCTTTACGAAGCCCAGGTCGCGGGCAGTTGACCGCGCTGCGTACGGAAATTCGGCATCTCCCAGGGAGCAGCGCGCCAGCGCCTGTAACACACAGCCGGCGGCCGCCCGCCTCGATGAACGGCCGGAGCTGACACCAGTAGGAGAGGGGCGCTGGCACTGGTAGTCAGTGGCGTGCGCCAGCTCGCGCCGCCCGGGTCCGCGCGTTTGAACTGCGCGATCCCAACGGCGGTGACGCTGCCGCTGGTGGAGCCCGGCTCACACCTGCGGGTTCCCGTGCGCCTGCCCTCGGGAGAGGTGGTGGACCGCCATTATTCAGTGCCTCCAACCCGACACGTCGTGACATCTACGAGATCGCCGTGCTGCGCGAGGAGAAGGCGAGAAGCAGCGGGGGTTCCGCCGCAGTGCACGATTCGTACCGGATTGGCACCCGATTGCCGCATCGTTGCGCCAATCATTTCGGGCTGCATGCCGACGAGCGTCCCTTGCCCGCTGCTGCTGGCGGGCGGCATCGGCATTACCCCGATCAAAGCCATGGCCCAGGCGCTCGCAGCCCGGGGCACCGGGTTTCAACTGCACTATGCCGGGCGCAACCGCGGGAAATGCCCTATCGCGATCGCCTCGAGCGTCCAGCTCGGTGAGCGGCTGTCTGCCTACAGCGGCGCCGAGGGTGAGCGGATGGACTGGCGGCGATCTCGGCGCCGCACCAGACGACGTGGTGGTCTATGTCTGCGGACCACAGCGCCTCATCAACGCCGTAACAACTGCAAACGCGCGCTTGGCATGGCGCGTGAGCGCGTGCGCCTGGAGCTGTTTGCATGATGATTGAGCCCCGAAAGTGGTGTGTTATTCGATGTCAGTTGCCACAGATACCACACGTTCCAGGAGGCAAACAATGCGCGTTAACGATGGAGCCCGGCCGCCGCTGCCGCCGTTTACTACGGGAGACAGCCATCGAAGAAAAAGTGCGATTGGCGAAGACGCCTGGAACAGTCACTGACCCCTACAGAGGTAGCGCAGGCCCTACACGTCTGACAGTCGCTGGCGCAACCGGTCGGAGTTCCTGCTCGGTCGCGATGCGATCGTTGCATTTCTCACCCGCAAGTGGGAGCGGGAGCGCAGGTACCGCTTGATCAAGGAGTTGTGGGCCTTCGCCACAGTAATCGTATCGCCGTGCCTTCGCCTACGAATGGCACATTGGGAACAGCCGCTGAGCACCGCAGCTACGGCAACGAGAACTGGGAGTTCAGCGCGGCCGGCCTGATGCGGGTTCGCCACGCCAGTATCAACGATCTGGCCATCGACGAATCCGAGCGGAGGTGTGCGCTGGCCCCGGGGTCGGCGGCCAGAGGATTACCCCGGGCTCAGTGAACTGGGGCTGTAGCAACCATTAACGACGCCGCGCAACCGCGTGGATCAATCAGGGAGACAACATCATGAACAAACTCAAACACATCGGCACCCATTGTCCGGCCATTCCCACCGCACAGCTGCTGTCGCTGCTGGGCCTCGACGCCACACTGGTGGACGTGGATCTGGCGGCAGGCGAACACAAGCAGGCTGAATTTCTGGCAAAGAACCGCTTCGGGCAGGTGCCAGTGCTGGAGACGGTGACGTCGTGATCGCGGACTCCAACGCCATCCTCGTATACCTGGCAGGACAATACGACGCTGTACTGCCTGGTTGCCCGGCGATCCGTGGCTGCGGCGCAGGTGCGGCAGCATATCGACCGCGGCGGGCCAGATCGCCTCGGGTCCGGCGGCAGCGCAGCTGGTGAAAGACGTTTTTGGCGCCAACCTGGACCACCAGCGAGCCATTGCCGTGGCGCACAATGTGCTCGGCGTGCTGGAGTCCCACCTGGACGGGCGCGCATGGCTGGTGGGTAACCACCGCGACCATCGCCGATGTCGCCAACTATGCCTACATCGCGCACGCACCGGAAGGCGGAGTGTCGCTGGATGACTACCCGAACGTGCGCACCTGGCTGGGCCGTATCGCCGCCCTGCCCGGGTTCGTACCCATGCGAACCACTGCGGTGGGACTTGCTGCCTGAGGGCCATAAAAAAGCCCTGGTTTACAGGGCCTTTTGCCATCCTTGGATGTTGCTGGATGGGTTATTGGTGGAAGCGGCGGGAATTGAACCCGCGTCCGCCAGTACTCTGCCTTCGGCTCTACATGCTTAGATTCCGTTAATTAGTTTAACCGCACACAGCCCAACGGGCAGGACGTGATTGGCGAGTCCTGAAGATTTTTAGCAGCGCGGTCCAGGACATACCTTGCTGCGATCCAGTTCTATATGACAGTCATTAACGCGGGGCTGGCACCTTGCTAAAGACCGCTAACGGGGTTTATGCCGCTAGAGCGTAGTTGTCGTCGTTGGCAACTAATAGTTTGCAGCTTTGGATTAACGTGATTGGCTACCATCACGGCATGCACCTCAGGGTTCGTTACCGTCGTCGAATCCAGATCGCCCCCATGAGTGACGCCACATTATAGCGCACATCAGGGGGCTTGTGGGCAAACCATTGGCGAGGAGGCGGCGAGGGTGTTTTTCGGGCACAGGTCCCTGGTAATCAGCTCCCGGATGGAGGTGCAGGGGTTCTCGCTGGCCAGCACGCGCTTGATCAGGCTTTCGCCCAGCACCGACAGGCCGCCGGTCATGAAGGCCGCCCAGCCGCGCCAGGCGAGGCCGGTGGCGTCCGGGACGATGCCCGGGTTCGTGAGCGGGCCCTTGATCTGGATCGTATTGGAAAAAATACTGCCCACGGAAATGCCCACGCCCTGGCGGCCGCGGGAGTCCAGGCTCATTTCCATGGTCTCCTTGCGCAGGTCCACCTTGAGGTGCCCGAGCAGGTTGGCCTGGTTGGTGCGCGCCGCGAAGCCGTAGGGGGTGAGCCCCTTGCCGTCCTGTAACAGGCCCAGGGTGATGCCGCACTCCAGCTGTGATTGCGTGCGGTCGATGCCGGGAATCAGGGTCTGGAACACGGTGGTGGCGATGTTGGCCGTCAGCAGCGTCGAATTGGCGTAGTCGAATGGCCCTGCGCCCAGCTCCAGGTAGACCAGGCCGGCGACGTTGGCGGCGATCTCGGCCTCACTCTGCCCCCGGCTGTCCACCGACACAAAACCGCTGCGGGGGTAGGTGTCCCGGCCGGTCAGGCCGCGCACATTCTTGAAAGTGCTGCGCAGTTTGAACACGGGCGGCGCGGTGTCCGCATCCACCGACAGCTCGATCTGCCCGTCGCCGCCATTCATGTCGCCGCTGCTGCCGGTCAGCGCCAGCTGACCGTCCCGCAGCGTGCCGTTGAACTTCAGGTTGTTCGCGGTGACGGCGGTGCTGAGCAGCGAGCCCAGTTCTCCGGAGAGTGTCAGGTTGACCGCCTTGAGGTCATCCAGGGGCAGCGGCTCGGAGGAGAACAGCTTCTTCCCGGGCGCGGCGTCGTCCTCGTCGGACAGCAGGCGCAGCGGGGTCAGCAGGAGGTGGCCCACCCAGTCTGCGCTGGCCCTGGCGGCGGAGCGCAGTGTAGTCGCCGGGTCTTCCTGCGTGGTCTTCCGGGCGTCCTTGAGGTAAGCGTTTTCCCACGGCAGCAGTGACAGAGTGCCGCCGTGCAAATCGATTGCCACGGATGGCGGGGTGGTGCGATGGTAGGTCACGCTGCCCGCCAGGTCGCTCTCGCCCCACTGCAGTGTGGTGATGTCCGCCTGCACGCCGTCCGGCAGTCGCGTTGCCTTGAATGCGAGTTTCCGGCGGTTCTGCGTGGCGCCGTCCCGGGGCGGATTGTCGGCGCTGAGGTCCGCGTAGCCGGTCAGGTTGCTCAGTAGTTCGTCAATCCGTGTACCTTACTGCGCAGGCTGGCGGAGCCGGGGCAGAATCGGCGCCACGTCGTCGCTGCGAATCAGGAACTGGTCCAGGTCGATGTTGGCGACGTTCCTGGAACTCTCAAACAGTGCCTTCTGCCCCATCCCAGCTGATCTTGCCCTGGCTCTTGAAGCTGCCGTCCGCGTCTGGAAATCCAGTTGTTTGATGTCGATCGCGTCGGCGCCGGAGACGACTTCAGCCGCATCCGACAGGTTGACATCGCTCATCGCCAACGCTTTGGCATCCAGCGAAAGCTGGGCGGCGCCCAGGTCGCGCAGCGCACAGCACGCCCGGGTCGTCGGACTGTTCAGGGAGGGCGGCAGCATGGCCTGCAGCTGGGTGATGTTCAGCTTGTCCGATTCCAGGTCGGCCACGAACCAGGGCGCGCGGCCGGACACCATGGACAGGTTGCCGGTCAGGTCCTGCTCGATGGAATGGATGTCGAGTTTCTCGATCTGGACCCCGACGATGCGGTCGTTATCGATCACAGGCTGGATGATCCTGAGAAGGCGAGTTTTCCCTGCTCCTGCGAAGGGCGCCGCCAGTCGTCGTCAGCTCGCAGCTCCACCGTGACGCTGGAGTTGCCGCGCATCCCGGCGAAGATGCTTTGCATGCCGTTGCCCTGGCTCTGGAAAGTCATGGTCCCGGTACTGCGACTGTAGAGCAGGCCCCGCTGGCCGAACATCTCTGGTATGTCGAGGTCGCTGAATTTGATTGCCAGCTGGAAATCGTCGGGGCCATTCGCCGGTGTGGTGGCCTGCAGGGTCAGGTCGATGTTACCGCTGCGCGCCCCCGCGGCGGAGGCCGTCAGCGTACCGCCCTGCGCAGTGCGCTCCAGCGTGGCCCGGGCCCTGCCGAGGCTGAGCCCCGAGGCCTGCAGTCCCCTCCACTGCGGCGGTCACGTTGAGATCCAGTTCCGGCAGCGCGCCCAGGTACTGTGGCATGGCGAAGCCCGGAAGCGGTTCGCTGCTGTCGATTTTCCCGCCAGGAAGCCCAGATCGATGCGCGTGCCTTTGAGGTCCAGGGTGAGCTTGCGCCGCTCTGTGCCAGAGAGCTGCGCCGAGCCGTTCAGTTGACCGTCGCCGAAGGTGATCGCCAGCTGTTCCAGCGCGAACTGTCCGGACGATTGTCCAGGCGCGCGGCGATGGTCACCGGCGTCAGGCCCGCGCCGCGGTAGTCGCCGGCCAGCGCAATATCACCCTGCAGCGAGTTGAGCAGCGCATCCCAGGTCTGGCCCCTGCCGTCGAGGTTTGCCTGCCCGGTGTGCCACAGCCAGTCCGCGCCCGTGTACTGGGACGCGATGCTTCCATCCGTCGTTCGTGCCCGCATGGTCGCATCCACGTGCACCGACCAGCCATCGTCACCGCTGGCCAGGCTGAGCTCGCCGTTCACGATGCCCTTCGGACCTTCGCTGGTCAGGTTGCTGACCGTCACGCCGTGTTCGCCGGTGGTGAAGTCAAAGGCGCTGTCCTTGCCGATCTCGTCGCCGAAACGGATTTCGTCGATGGCGACGTGCCCCTGGTGCGCCGGCAAGGTGATGGCCGGCAGGGCCGACCCGGGGGGCGCGCCGTCGCCGTCGGCCGTCTCGGCAGCGCCATAGTCCTGGAGTATCGGCTTCAGTTGCTTGAGCGCCAGCAGCGGAATGCGGGTGGTGGATTTGTCCGGCAGGCTCCAGGGCGACTGGCCGGTGGCGGTCACCTGCGCGGCCAGGTTGGCTGCTTTGGCGTCGATGTGCAGCGCGTAGGCGGAATCCGTGCCCGGTTGAATGGCGGTCTTGAGCTCAATGGCCGACTCGGGTTTCCCGGCCACCGCGATGGACAGGTCGATGGCCAGGGGCGCGAGGGCCAGCAGGTCGGGTAGCGACTGCAACCGGGCGGTCAGCTCGATCTCGCCCGGCGCGCGCGCCTCGGACCAGCTCACGGTGACGGCGCCGTCCGCCTCGCGCTGCCAGCGCAGCTTGCTGACGGGGTAGCCGTCGCCGGCATCGTCGACATACCGCCCCGACTCCACGTACAGGTGGCGTGGCAGGAATGGATCGAGAAAGCGGTAGTTGTCGGGTAGCGGACCGGTCGAGCTGGGCCAGCGCGACGGTCGCACCATCAGGTCCCGGGCGCTGGCGCCCACCAGCCGCACCTCCCCGTGGAGCAGGTCCGGCCAGGACAGTTTTACTTCGACATCGGTGGCGACCACCGCCGGATCGGCGGGCGCGCCCATGGTCAGTTTCGGGGTGTGGGCCCGCAGGGACAATGCGTTCGCCTTGATGGGGGCGAGGTGTACGGGCAGCCCGAGTTGACTGCTCAGGATCGGGGCCAGTTGCGCGTCCAGGGCGGTGCCCAGCAGGCGATTGCCCCATAGCGACAGGGCCGCGACGACCAGTGCGACCAGGGAGAAAAATAGCAATCGTTTCACAGCAAGCGGCCCGGCGGAGAACTGGCGGGTATGGTAACAGCGGGCACCGCGGCTGACCACGACAGCGCGCAATTCGGGCTGGACAGCAGGGTGAAGAGGCCGCGCTCGATCGGCTCCCTGCCAACCGAATGCGGCCTGATGGTATGCGCCCGGTCGCGGGGAATGCGTCGCGCAATTGCCCGCAGGGCACTTTCCTCCATGGGAAAGTATGGCGGTTTGAAACCGTATACCAGGGTGCGAGCGCCGTGCGGATCGTCAAGCGGGTGCGTGACAGGTCCGCGTTACGGAACTCGCACTGGTAACTATGGTAGCGAACCGGCCGCCGCGCAAACCGGTTTTTAGATCAAGTGCTTCTAACATCGGGCGCGGTCAGACGCGCGCGGGTGATTACTGCTTGACGTTGGCGCGCACGATGCGCTGCTTCTGGCGATTCCAGTCCCGTTCCTTCTCCGTATCGCGCTTGTCGTGCGATTTCTTACCCACCGCCAGCGCGATGCGCGCCTTGACCAGGTGGTGCTTCCAGTACAATTGGGTGCAGACGCAGGTCAGGCCTTTTTGCGCGGTGGCCTCGAGGAGCCTCGCCAGTTCTTTCTTGTGCAGCAACAGCTTGCGGGTGCGGGTGGGGTCGGTTACGAAATGGGTGGAGGCGGTGTCCAGCGGGATGATATGGGCACCGAGCAGCCAGGCCTCGCCGTCTTTTATCAGCACATAGGAGTCGGCGATGTCCGCCTTGCCCATGCGCAGACTCTTCACTTCCCAGCCGGACAGCGCCA
Organism: Halioglobus sp.; assembly: GCA_041395965.1. Classification (GTDB taxonomy): domain Bacteria; phylum Pseudomonadota; class Gammaproteobacteria; order Pseudomonadales; family Halieaceae; genus Marimicrobium. The sequence continues at coordinate 3,161 of JAWKZM010000027.1, read as the reverse complement.
CGCCCGCCTCGAAGGTGTCCATCAGCTGGTAGTCGAAGCGTGCCCGTTTGTTGCGGGCGATGACATTGTCGGGTTTTTGGGGTTTCTTCGCCATGGCGCGCATTATACGGGCAAGGCCGGGGGCTGAAACGTGAATCCTACCCTTTTCAACCCCTGCGGCCCTGCGGCACTCTGAGACCATGACTGATCAGGCTTTTCCAGCGTGAACCCGGCCGGCCCCGGCGCTCGCGACAAGTGGGGTACGCGCACTACATTCGTGCTCGCCCTGCTGGCCGCGACCATGGGGCTGGGCAACCTGTGGCGTTTCTCCTACCTCAGCGGCGAGTACGGCGGCGGCGCCTTCGTCATCAGTTATGTGCTGTGCCTGTTCCTGATCGCGGTGCCCGTGCTGGTGGCCGAACTGGTGCTGGGCAACTATGGCGGGCCCAGCCCGGTGCAGGCGATCCGGCGCGCCAGTGACGGTTCCCTGCGCTCCCGCGCCTGGCTGCTGGTGGGGGCGCTGGCCTGCCTGACCGGGCTGCTGGTGCTCACGCTCTACGTGGTCGTGGCGGGGTGGGGTATCGCGTACGCCGGGTTCATGAACTCGGGTATCTTCTCCGCCGCCCGCGCCGTGGATGTGGGCCGGCACTTTGAACAGTTCCTGGTCGAACCCATGCAGCAGGTTTACTGGCAGAGCCTGTTCCTGCTCTGCGTGTCGGGCATTATCGTGTTCGGGGTGCGGCATGGCCTGGGCGTGCTGGCCTGGCTGGCCACCCCCCTGCTGCTCGCCATGCTGGCCTTCCTGATCGTCTTTGCATTCGACAACGGCGACATCGGCGCGACGCGGGATTTCCTGTTTTCGACCCGGCTGGTCGACTTCACGCCGCGCTCGGTGCTGGTGGCGCTGGGTCACGCCTTTTTTACGCTCGGGGTCGGGGTGGGCACGGGCATCAGCTACGGGGCCTACGCGCCCGAGCGCATTCCGATCGGGCGGTCGGTGATGGCGGTCGCGGTGTTCGATACCGTCATCGCGCTGCTGGCGGGATTGGCCATCTACCCGGTGGTGTTTGCCAACAACATGGAGCCAGCCTCGGGGCCGGGCCTGGTGTTTGTCAGCCTGCCCTACGCGTTTGGCAACCTGATGCAGGGCGAATTGGGCGGTACCGTCTTTTTTGCGGTGGTGGTGCTGGCGTCCCTGGGTTCCGCGGTCGCCATCATGGAGCCCCTCGTCGCCATGCTGATGAAACAGCTGCGCCTGGCGCGCTTCACCGCGGCCCTGCTGGTGGGTGCCGCCGTGTGGCTGCTGGCCCTGGTGGTGGTGATGTCGTTCGTGCCGGGGCGGCTGCCCGCGTGGTTGGGCCAGCAGAACCTGCTCGGTGTACTGGACCTCCTGACGGCCAGGGTGTTGCTGCCGGCAGTCGCGATGCTGGTGGCCGTGTTCGTCGGCTGGCGGTTGCGGCCGGAGATACTGCGGCTGGAACTGGCGCGGGAGTCCGGCCTCTTTTTCTCGCTCTGGCGCTTCCTGTTGCGGTATATTGCGCCGCTGGCCATCGCGCTGATTATGCTGGCGCCGTATTTACAGGCCCAGCGGTAAGCCGGGCGGGGCGATAGGGGAATTGTGTTCAGGGTGAGAGTGCATCCATGACAGTCATCGACCGCAGCGCCCTGCTCCCCTACAGCGCGCGCCAGTTATTCGACCTGGTCAGCGATGTTGAAGCCTATCCCCGCTACATGGACGGTTGTGTGGGTGCCCGCATCCTGCGCAGTGAGACGGATATGGTCGAGGCGCGGCTGGATCTCTCCCGTGGTGGTATCCGGCAGAGTTTCAGTACCCGCAACCGGATGCTGGACGCGCGCGAGATCACGCTGGAGTTGCTCGACGGCCCGTTTGAATACTTTTCCGGCCGCTGGGATTTTCGCGCGCTGGGCGACTCCGCCTGTAAGCTGAGCCTGAACCTGGAGTTCCGCCTGAACAGCTCGGTGCTGGGCGCCGCGGCCTCCCGTTTATTCGAGAAAGTGACAGGGAACCTGGTGGACGCCGTCAGCCGACGCGCCGGTGAATTGTATGGTTGAACCCATGAGCGAAAGCGACGTGATAGCGGTGGAAGTGGTCCATGCGCTGCCCCACAAACAGGTGCTGCTGCAGGTGCAGGTGCCGGCGGGCACCACCGTGCTGGACGCGGCGAAACAATCCGGCATTGCAGGTAAGTTCGAAGGACTGGACCTGGAAAACGCCACCTTCGGTATCTTCGGCCAGGTGGTCGCGGCCCGGCAGGCGCTGCGCGAAGGCGACCGTGTCGAGATTTACCGGCCGTTGCTCGCCGACCCGAAGGAGGTGCGCAAGGCCAGGGCGGAGCGCGCGCGGGAACGCAGGCAGCAGCCCCAGCCGGACTGACCGGGTCCGGCCAGCGGCCTAGCCCCCGGTGGGTATGCCCGGCGGCGGTTCGGTGGCGGGCGCATCACCCGGAGCCGTGGTCCTTGCCTGTCCCCAGTCGGCCGGGACCATGTCACCCGACAGCCGCACCAGCGTGTCACCGTCAAACTCGACCGTGAGGCGAGATTCGCTCAGCACCTTGTCTCCGTTGCGCTTGACGTAGATGTAGTCCCAGCGATTCTGGTCGAAGGTGTCCTCCACCAGCGGGGTGCCGAGGATAAACTTCACCTGCCGGCGGTTCATGCCCGGCTGCAGCTGCGCAGTCATCTCCGGCGTGACGATATTGCCCTGCTCGACGTTGATCCTGTAGACGCCGGGGAAACCCAGGAAGCCACAGGCGCTGAGACAGGCGATAGCCAGGGTGAGCAACAGTAGCCGCATGGGATAAAACTTCCACTTCGGGTATCGGAGTGGCATCATACCTCCACTGGACAGCGCAGAGAACCCCCGGGCCCATGGCTGAGCAAAACCAGGAACTGCGCAAGGCGGGTTTGAAGGTCACCCTGCCGCGCGTAAAAATCCTGCAAATTCTGGAATCGTCCGAACTGGGGTCCCAGCACATGAGTGCCGAGGACGTCTATCGTACCCTGCTGGCCACGGGCGAGGACGTGGGCCTGGCCACCGTGTACCGGGTGCTGACGCAATTCGAGACCGCCGGTCTGGTCACCCGCCACCACTTCGAGACAGGTCACTCTGTTTTCGAGCTGGCCAAGGGCGAGCACCACGACCACATGGTGTGCGTGAGCAG
>JAWKZM010000026.1:0-51012 GCA_041395965.1 Halioglobus sp. | reverse complement strand
GGATCGCATTCTCAAGCGCAGCTGCCATATCACCATAAAAGTTGCGGACAGCGACCGCCAAGTTTAGGAGAAGACTCAATGGGTCAGAAAGTACATCCCACCGGTATCCGCCTGGGAATTGTCAAGGATCATACATCGATCTGGTATGCCGACAACAAGAACTATGCCAAGCAGCTGATTACTGATTTGGAGGCGCGCGCCTACATCGAGAAGACACTCGACCACGCTTCTGTCAGCCGCATAGTAATTGAGCGTCCCGCGCAGACAGCGCGCATAACTATTCATACTGCGCGACCCGGCATTGTGATAGGCAAGAAGGGCGAGGATGTAGACAAGTTGCGTAAGGACCTTACGCAAAGGATGGGCGTACCTGTGCATATCAATATCGAGGAGATTCGCAAGCCGGATCTGGACGCGAAGTTGGTGGCCCAGAATGTGGCCCAGCAATTGGAGCGCCGAGTGATGTTCCGTCGTGCCATGAAGCGGGTCGTGCAGAACGCCATGCGCCAGGGGGCCGAAGGAATCAAGGTCCAGATTGGGGGACGGCTGGGTGGCGCTGAAATCGCACGCACCGAATGGTATCGCGAGGGTCGCGTACCGCTGCATACGCTGCGCGCTGATATCGACTATGCAACGTACGAGGCCGTAACTACCTTCGGGATCCTGGGGGTCAAGGTCTGGATTTTCAAGGGCGAAGTAATCGGTACCGAAGGCCATGCCGACAGCGCCAAAAAGACAGCAACTAATTAAGGGTTACGCAGATGCTTCAACCAAAGCGTACAAAGTTTCGCAAGATGATGAAGGGCCGCAATCGCGGCCTGGCGCAGCGTGGCAGTAAAGTGAGCTTCGGCGAGTACGGACTGAAAGCGGTCAGCCGTGGACGCCTTTCCGCACGACAGATCGAGGCGGCCCGCCGTGCGATGACTCGTCACATCAAGCGAGGAGGCAAGATCTGGATTCGCGTGTTCCCGGATAAACCCATTACCGGTAAGCCACTCGAAGTACGACAGGGCAAAGGCAAGGGTAACGTTGAGTATTGGGTAGCACAGATCAAGCCTGGCAAGATTCTTTATGAGTTGCAGGGTGTCTCTGAAGAGTTGGCGCGCGAGGCATTTGCACTTGCAGCGGCCAAGATTCCTGTTGCTACACAATTTGTAAAACGGACGGTGATGTGATGAAGGCGAGCGAATTACGGGCGAAGTCCGCCGAGGACCTGACCAAGGAGTTGCTGGTGCTGCGCGAAGAGCAATTTAAGCTGCGTATGCAAAAGGTTACGGGACAGCTGGCGCAGACTCACTTGCTGCAGCGCAATCAGCGCGACATTGCGCGTGTAAAGACTCTACTCACTGAAAAGGCAGGTAATTGAAGATGTCAGGTGCAGAGAAGCGTGCCAGGGTCCTAACCGGCAAGGTTGTTAGCAACAAGATGGACAAGACCATTACTGTATTGATTGAGCGCCGGGAAAAGCACCCTGTTTACGGCAAGTATATTACGCGTTCGTCAAAGATTCATGCTCATGATGAGAGTAATCAGTGTGGCGTTGGCGATACGGTTACTGTGGCTGAATCGCGACCAATTTCCAAAAGCAAGACCTGGAAATTATTGGAAATAGTTGAGAGCGCTACACAGGTCTGAAGCGGTTATTAGCGGCGAAGCCGCCATTTGGAGTAAGAGATGATTCAGACACAATCGTATTTGGAAGTCGCTGACAACAGCGGTGCGCGTCGCGTGATGTGCATCAAGGTGTTGGGTGGGTCCAAGCGCCGCTACGCGCGTGTAGGTGACCTGATCAAGGTGACGGTTAAAGAGGCTAATCCGCGCGGCAAGGTCAAGAAAGGCCAGGTGATGACAGCCGTAGTGGTTCGCACCAGGAAAGGAGTGCGTCGGCCTGACGGGTCGCTGATCAAGTTTGATGACAACGCTGCTGTGTTGCTGAATGCGCAGGAAGCTCCTATAGGCACACGCATATTCGGACCGGTTACAAGGGAGCTACGTGGTGAGAAGTTCATGAAGATCATTTCCCTGGCGCCGGAAGTTATTTAGTCCACCGGATAGGAATAGGAAGACAAATGTTAAAGATCAAACGTGATGACGAGGTCATTGTCCTGGCGGGGAAGGATAAGGGCAAGCGTGGCAAGGTGCGCAGGGTTCTTGATGACAACAGGGTCATCGTGGCGGGCGTAAATATCGTCAAAAAGCATACCAAGGCTAATCCCCAGGCGGGCGTGGCGGGCGGTATCGTTGAAAATGAAAGCCCCATTCAATTGTCCAACGTCGCCATTTTCAATCCGGCTACGCGCAAGGCAGATCGCGTCGGATTCAAGGTAAGCGGCGATCGGAAAGTGCGTGTATTCAAGTCCAATGGCGAGGAGATTGGCTCCTAGGTCTTCGCAGGCTGACAAGTCAACAGGTAACAGACATGGCAACGTTGAAAGAGAGATACAAGAGCGAGATCGTTCCAAAGCTCAAGGAAGAACTGGGACTGGCCAACGTAATGGAGGTCCCGCGCGTGACCAAAATTACGCTGAATATGGGCGTTGGCGAGGCGCTTGGCGATAAAAAAGTGTTGGAGAACGCTGTCGCTGACATGGAGAGAATCGCCGGGCAGAAGGCCGTGGTAACCAAAGCGCGCAAGTCAATTGCGGGATTCAAGGTAAGGGATGGATGGCCTATAGGCTGTAAGGTAACTCTTCGTTCCGACCGTATGTATGAATTTCTGGAGCGCTTGATAAGCATAGCGATTCCGCGGATCCGCGATTTTCGCGGCGTTAGTCCGAAGTCATTCGATGGTCGTGGTAATTTTGCCATGGGCGTGTCTGAGCAAATTATTTTTCCAGAAATTGAGTACGATAAGGTGGACGCACTTCGCGGTTTGGATATCACGATTACGACGTCCGCTCGTACGGATGATGAGGGTCGCGCTTTGCTGCGAGCCTTCAACTTTCCATTAAGGGATTAAGAGGCTTTTATACATGGCAAAGAAATCAATGATTGCGCGCGAAAAAAGCGTACACAAACTGCAGCGAAGTACGCCGTAAAGCGAGCCGCATTGAAGGCGACTGTGGTCAATATCAAGGCCTCAGATGAGGAAAAGTGGGAAGCCCAGGTTAAATTGCAGAAGCTTCCTCGTGATGCCAATCCCATTCGCCAACGGCGTCGCTGCCAGATCACGGGTCGCCCTCACGGCGTCTATCGTAAGTTTGGCCTGTGTCGAAACAAGTTGCGCGAGGCTGCCATGCGCGGTGATGTGCCCGGCCTGGTCAAGTCGAGCTGGTAAGAAGCCAGATTGTCTACGGAGAGTTAGAGATTATGAGTTTGCAAGATCCGCTGTCAGATATGCTGACCCGCATTCGCAATGCGCAAATGGCTGGAAAGACACGTGTGGAAATGCCCGGTTCGAAGTTGAAAGCGGCAGTTACCCAGGTGCTGAAGGATGAGGGGTATGTACAGGATTTCAAGGCCACTAACGAAGGCGGCAAGCCCCGTTTGGCGATTGATCTGAAATATCACGAGGGCAAGCCTGTGATCGCCGAAATCGATCGTGTGAGCCGTCCCGGATTGCGCCAATACAGTGGTAGTGGTGAGCTGCCATCAGTGCGAGCCGGATTGGGTGTGGCGATCATTTCGACCTCGCGTGGTGTCATGACGGACCGTGCTGCGCGTGCAGCCGGCGTTGGCGGCGAAGTGCTTTGCACTGTTTACTAAATTCGATATTGCATTAACGAGTACTTCAACATGTCTAGAGTAGCGAAAGATCCAATACAACTGCCCAAGGGTGTAGAGGTGGTGCTCAATGGCTGCGATGTCACAGTAAAGGGTGCAAAGGGTACTTTGGCGCTATCACTGTCGCAGGGTGTCCAACTGAGCCAGGAAGACAACGCGATCAGCTTTGCATATGACAGCGACAAAACGAGTGCCATGGCAGGTACGACGCGAGCGCTGGTTAACAATATGGTGAAGGGCGTTAGCGAGGGCTGGGAGAAGAAGCTGTTGCTCAATGGCGTCGGTTACCGGGCCAAAGTGACCGGTAATGTGGTCAATTTGACCGTAGGACTCTCCCATCCCGTGGATTACGAACTTCCCAAGGGTGTCTCGGCTGAGAGCCCAAGCCCGACCGAGGTCATCCTCAAGGGTATCGACAAGCATGCCGTTGGGCAGGCAGCTGCGGAACTCCGCAGTTTCCGTCCGCCGGAGCCTTATAAAGGCAAGGGTATCCGCTACGCTGACGAATTTGTCCGTCGTAAAGAAGCCAAGAAAAAGTAGGTATGTGAGATGAGTGCAAAGAATGATTCAAGGCTACGTCGCGCTCGCCGCGCCCGTACCCGAATTCGCGAACTGGGTATGAATCGTCTGAGTGTGCACCGCACCCCCAGACATATCTATGCTCAGATTATTGCTCCAGCCGGAGACAAGGTCCTCGCCAGCGCCTCCACGCTGGACGCGGATCTGCGCAAGGGAGCGACGGGTAACATCGCCGCGGCGGTAGAGGTAGGCAAGTTGGTTGCACGTCGGGCCAGGGAAGCAGGCATTGAGAAGGTGGCGTTCGATCGCGGTGGTTACAAGTACCATGGTCGTGTAAAGGCGCTGGCAGATGCTGCTCGTGAAACCGGACTGGAATTCTAGGAAATAGACATGGCTTTTAATGATCAGAAAAAGCAGCAACAGGAAGGCGACCTCCAGGAAAAGCTGGTGCAAGTCAATCGTGTGGCCAAAGTGGTCAAGGGCGGTCGAATTTTCAGTTTTACAGCGTTGACTGTAGTGGGTGACGGCAAAGGAAAGGTCGGCTTTGGCCGCGGTAAAGCGCGGGAGGTGCCGGTTGCTATTCAAAAAGCGATGGAAGCGGCGCGCCGCAACATGATTAAAGTGGAGCTCAACAACGGCACAATCCAGTACCCCGTGAAGGCTGCCCATGGGGCGTCCAAGATTTATATGCGGCCGGCGTCTGAGGGTACCGGCGTAATCGCAGGTGGCGCGATGCGTGCGGTACTGGAAATTGCCGGTGTTCATAACGTACTTGCCAAGTGCTACGGCTCCACCAATCCTGTGAACGTGGTGAGGGCAACATTCAATGGTCTGCGCGATATGTCCTCGCCCGAAGACATTGCGGCGAAGCGCGGTAAGACAGTTGAAGAAATTCTGAGTTAATAACTAGGTTGGTTGGTCATGGCTAAAGCATCTATCAAGGTAACCCAGATCAAGAGTATCTACGGTCGCCTGAAAAATCACAGACAATGTCTGGCGGGACTGGGGTTGCGCCGGATCGGCCACACGGTGGAGGTTGAAGATACGCCCTCCATTCGCGGCATGATCAATCGGGTGCACTACCTGGTGAAGGTAGAGGAGTAACGTATGACAGACACAATGCGACTGAATACCCTGAGTCCTGCCCCGGGCGCCAGAAGGAGCCCCAAGCGTGTCGGGCGGGGTATCGGCAGTGGTACCGGAAAGACAGCGGGCCGCGGTCACAAGGGCCAGAAGTCACGCTCTGGTGGTAAGGTTCGGCCCGGATTTGAGGGCGGTCAGATGCCGCTCCAGAAGCGCCTGCCCAAATACGGCTTTACTTCGCGCGTCGGTCGTACGACGGCCCAGGTTCGTCTGGGTGAACTGAATGCGATCCAGGGAGACGTTGTTGACCTGGAGGCGCTAAAGAGTGCCGATCTGGTTAAGGACAATATACTGCGTGCCCGGGTATTCCTGTCTGGAGAGCTGAAGAAGGCGATCACTATCAGAGGACTCGTCGTCACCAAAGGTGCGCGTGAAGCGGTTGAGAAGGCCGGCGGGAAAGTCGAGGAATAAATGGCAACCGGACAGCTGCCCTCAGTTAACAAAGCGGGTCTCGGCGAGCTTTTCTCTCGCCTGCGGTTTGTATTGATCGCGATTATTGTTTATCGAATCGGGACACATATTCCGGTTCCGGGGATCGATCCAAAACAACTGGCGGCATTGTTTAACCAGAATCAGGGAACAATTCTTGGTCTGGCAAATATGTTTTCCGGTGGTGCGCTACAGCGGATGAGTATTCTGGCGTTAGGTATCATGCCATATATTTCCGCCTCAATTATCATGCAGCTAATGTCCGCGGTGACGCCGCAATTGGAGCAGTTGAAGAAGGAAGGTGAGTCTGGACGCCGTAAAATCAGCCAGTACACGCGCTACCTGACAGTCGTGCTGGCGATAATCCAGGCTATCGGCATGACAGTAGGGATGGCTAATCAGGGCATGTCATATGACACATCGCCGCTATTTTATGTGACGGCCATAACTTCGCTGGTAACCGGCGCGGTGTTCATGATGTGGCTTGGAGAGCAGATTACTGAAAAAGGCGTGGGGAACGGTATATCCATGTTGATTTTCGCCGGTATTGTCGCAGGACTGCCCGGTGCGATTGGAAAATCGTTGGAGCAGGCGAGGCAGGGGGAACTGAATATCCTGATCTTGCTGTTTATCCTCACGCTGGCAATAGCCGTAATTTACATGATTGTCTTTATTGAACGTGGCCAGCGACGTATTACGGTGAATTACGCCAAGCGACAGCAGGGGCGTAAAATGTACCAGGCGCAGAGTTCGCATCTGCCTCTTAAAGTGAACATGTCGGGCGTGATACCCGCTATATTTGCCAGCAGCATTCTGTTGTTTCCAGCCTCGATAGCCCAGTGGTTTGGCTCCGGCGGTTCAGCGGACTGGCTTCAGGATCTGGCGGTTGCAATCGGTCCCGGGCAACCTTTGAATATCCTGCTGTTTACAGTATTTGTGGTGTTTTTCTGTTTCTTCTACACGGCGCTGATGTTCAACCCGGTAGAGGTAGCCGACAACCTCAAGCGTTCAGGCGCATTTGTACCCGGAATTCGTCCCGGGGAGAAAACAGCGGACTACATCGATGGCGTACTGACGCGATTGACAGTGTTCGGGGCGGCGTATATCGCGCTCGTTTGCCTGATGCCACAGTTTCTGGTGGTGATGTGGAACGTGCCTTTTTACCTCGGCGGCACTTCGCTGCTGATTGTGGTTGTCGTGGTGATGGATTTCATGGCACAGGTGCAGAGTCACCTGATGTCACACCAATACGACTCGGTTATGAAGAAGGCCAATTTGAAGAATTACGGCGGAGCCGGGCGCGTCAGGTAGTCGGGCCGGGTATATCCAGGTAGGGAGTAGGTGTAATGAAGGTACGTGCATCAGTAAAGAAAATCTGCAGGAACTGTAAAGTGGTTCGCCGCAAGGGCGTTGTACGCGTCATCTGTAATACAGATCCGCGACACAAGCAGCGCCAGGGTTGAGGTCGACCAGCAGTTGATTTTTAGCAACGATATCGATAGACTGCTGCGCCTTTTGTGCGCCTCCCAGGCGCATTGGCGCCAGATCTCGGGGTTTGGACAGGGTTGCAGCACCCAGATACGACACAGGATTGGAGAGAGTTGAATGGCTCGTATTGCCGGCGTCAACATACCCGATAACAAGCATACCGTTATCGCATTGACATACATATATGGTGTCGGCCGCAGTCAGGCCAGGCGTCTCTGCGCCGATTCTGGTGTGGCCGAGAGCGTCAAGATAAGCGAATTGACGGAGCAGGAAATGGATGCCCTTCGCTCCAAAGTGAGCGAAATGATGGTAGAGGGTGACTTGCGCCGCGAAGTTTCCATGAGCATCAAACGCCTGATGGACCTCGGTTGCAATCGCGGTCTGCGCCATCGACGAGGGTTGCCATTACGCGGGCAACGAACCAAGACGAATGCTCGTACCCGGAAGGGTCCGCGTAAGCCGATTCGCAAGTAAGGAATTTTGCCAGCGAATCCTTTTTAGTGTAGCTGCACCATAGTGCAGTGTTGATATTAATGTAGGACTATACATATGGCCAAGCCAAGTGCCAAAGGCACTCGAAAGAAAATTACCAAGACGGTTGTCGATGGTATCGCGCATATTCACGCTTCTTTCAATAACACCATTATCACTATCACTGACCGTCAGGGTAATACCTTGAGTTGGGCTACATCGGGCGGTTCCGGGTTTCGTGGTTCGCGCAAGAGTACGCCTTTTGCCGCACAGGTTGCCGCAGAACGTGCTGGCGAAGCGGCCAAGGAATACGGTCTCAAGAATCTTGATGTGCAGGTAAAAGGTCCGGGACCTGGCCGTGAATCGGCCGTCCGCGCGCTTAATTCGTGCGGTTACAAGATCAGCAATATTACAGACGTCACGCCAATCCCACATAACGGTTGTCGTCCACCCAAGAAACGTCGCGTATAACGCCAACAGGATTGAATTGACATGGCTCGATATATTGGACCCAAGTGCAAACTCTCCCGTCGTGAAGGAACGGACTTGTTCCTGAAAAGCGGGGTTCGCGCTCTGGAAAGCAAGTGTAAGGTAGAGACTATCCCTGGCCAACACGGAGCCCGTCGCGGTCGGCTCTCGGATTATGGCGTGCAGTTGCGGGAAAAGCAGAAAGTACGGCGTATCTATGGCGTTCTCGAAAAGCAGTTCCGCAACTACTATAAAGAGGCGGCGAGGCTCAAGGGGGCAACCGGTGAGAATCTGCTTCAGCTTCTGGAGAGCAGGTTGGACAATGTCGTGTACCGCATGGGCTTCGGCTCGACCCGTGCCGAAGCAAGGCAGCTAGTTTCCCATAAGTCCATCATGGTGAATGGTGCCGTCGTGAATATTCCGTCTTATCAGGTGAAAGCAGGCGATGTTGTTGCACTGCGCGAGAAGGCCAAGAAGCAGTTGCGTGTTCAATCCGCCATGGCGCTGGCTTCCCATCGCGGTGATGCGGAGTGGATTGAGGTCAACATCGAGAAGCTCGAAGGCGTGTTCAAGACATTGCCTGACCGCCAGGATCTGTCGTCCGATATCAATGAAAACCTGATCGTCGAACTTTACTCTAAGTAATTTACTGAAGTACCAACCTTAAAGACAGGTGCCCCAATGCAGAGTGCAGTGAACGAATTTTTGACCCCCCGTGTGATCAATGTTGATGAGAAGAACAGCACGCGATCCCAGGTGACTCTGGAGCCTCTTGAGCGTGGTTTTGGCCATACTTTGGGTAATGCGCTCCGTCGCATCCTGCTATCTTCCATGCCCGGTTGTGCTATCACCGAGGTGGAGATCGACGGTGTATTGCACGAGTACAGTGCCATTGAAGGCGTGCAGGAAGACGTGATCGAAATTCTTCTGAATCTGAAGGGCGTAGCCCTGGTGATGAATGGCAAGGAAGAGGCTGAACTGACTCTCAGCAAAAAGGGACCTGGTGTTGTTACTGCCGGCGATATTCAGGTGGATCACGACATTGAAGTACGTAATCCCGACCACGTCATCTGCCATCTGAACGCCGGTGCAGAAATCAACATGCGGTTGACGGCGGCGCTTGGGCGTGGCTACTCACCAGCTGACTCGCGAATGAACCCGGATGACGAAACACGTTCGATTGGCCGTTTGCAGCTTGATGCGACGTTTTCTCCCGTATATCGCGTTTCCTATGTGGTGGAAGCAGCCCGTGTTGAACAGCGTACTGACCTCGACAAATTGGTCCTGGATCTGGAGACCAATGGCACCATCGATCCGGAAGAGGCCATTCGTCGCGCGGCCACCATCCTGCAACAGCAGCTCGCTGTGTTTGTTGACCTGGAGAGTGAAAGTGAGTCTGAATCCATAGAGGAGGAGGACGAAGTCGATCCTATCCTGTTGCGTCCAGTGGATGATCTCGAGCTTACAGTTCGTTCCGCGAACTGCCTCAAGGCCGAGAATATCTACTACATTGGCGACCTGGTGCAACGTACTGAGGTGGAGTTGCTCAAGACCCCGAACCTGGGCAAGAAGTCACTGACGGAAATCAAGGACGTGCTGGCTTCTCGCGGGTTGTCACTCGGCATGCGCCTGGATAACTGGCCGCCAGCCAGCTTAAAAAACGATGATCGGGTGCTGAGCGCCTGACAGGCCCTGAACAACAGACAAGCAGTGCTGCGATAGCACGGTAGAATAGGATTGCAATCATGCGTCATCGTCAAAGTGGACGTCAATTAAACCGCAACAGTTCGCACCGCAAGGCCATGTTTCGCAACATGACCGTGTCACTGGTGGAGCATGAACTGATCAAGACAACCCTGCCCAAGGCAAAGGAACTGCGCAGCTATGCCGAGCCCTTGATAACACTGGCCAAGAAGGACAGTGTTGCCAATCGACGCCTGGCATTCGACCGTACGCGTGATAATGCCGCAGTCGGCAAGCTATTCAATGAACTGGGGCCTCGCTACCAGGCACGTCCTGGCGGATACATCCGAATACTCAAGTGTGGCTTTCGCACGGGGGACAAGGCACCCATGGCGTATGTCGAACTTGTGGATCGCCCCCAGCCAGAGAGCGTCGAGAGCGAGGACTAATTCGTATCGGGAGGCCTGGTGCTTACAATGCGTTTGCTGGTTAGGAAGCGGTATTGTCAGCGCTCCAGGCCGGGCGAGCCGGGCTAGTCGATGAATCGATTCGATGGCTCTTTCTGGAGTTTAATCACTTCTTTTTCACGTAACCGTTCCCTGATTGCCCGAATGGCAAAGCGGGAGGTGGCGGCACGCTACCGCGGCTCGTTCATCGGCGTAGCGTGGTCTTTCGTTAACCCCGTACTACTGCTGCTGGTTTACACCTTTGTATTCAGTGTGGTGTTCAAGGCTCGTTGGGGTGAGACAAGGTTCGGAACGCTGGACGACTCCAGCTTTGCCGTGATGATATTTGCCGGCATGATCGTACACGCGCTGTTTTCCGAGTGTTTTATCAGGAGTCCCGTCCTGGTCACCGGGAATGCAAATTTTGTGAAGCGTGTGGTATTTCCGCTGGAGGCCTTGTCCTGGGTGGCAGTGGGCTCCGCCGCGTTCCATGCCGGAATCAGTTTGCTCGTGTTGCTTGCCGGTCAACTCCTGCTTATCGGCCATATCCCCGTGACGGCGTTCCTGGTGCCTCTGGTTTATCTTCCCCTTATATTTCTTACGCTCGGATTCTCCTGGTTTTTCGCGGCTTCGGGAGTCTACTTTCGCGACCTGTCGCAGGTATCAGGATTTATCAGTACGGTTCTCCTGTTCCTCTCACCTGTATTTTATCCGCTGTCGTCGATTCCCGAGTCCTATCGCTGGCTGTTCTACCTGAATCCCCTCACCTTTGTGATTGAATCCAGCAGGGAACTACTCATCTTCGGACAGGTTCCGTCCCTCCCGGAAGCGGGTCTTTACTATGCAGTGAGCTTGATCGTTGCATGGTTGGGGTTCGCCTGGTTCCAGAAGACCAGGAGCGGATTTGCCGATGTCCTCTGAGGTGGTGGTAAAAGCCGAAAGCCTGGGGAAGGCATACCAGGTGTATGAAAGGCCACGGGATCGCTTCATGCAAATGTTGATGCGCGGCAGGAAGCGATACTTTAGTGAGTTCCAGGCCCTGAGTGACGTCAGTTTCACCGTGCGCAAGGGGGAGACTGTCGGGATAATCGGGAAAAATGGGTCAGGTAAATCCACCCTGTTACAGATTGTTTGCGGCACATTGCGGCAGAGCGCCGGGGAAATTGCTGTCCAGGGAAAGATTGCCGCACTGCTGGAGTTGGGTGCGGGATTCAACCCGGAGTTTACGGGGAGGGAGAACGTGGCCCTGTACGCGTCCATACTGGGACTGGACGAGGAATTAATCAGCGAAAGATTCCAGAGTATCGTCGATTTTGCCGATATCGGCGATTTCCTGGACCAGCCCGTCAAGACGTACTCGAGCGGAATGGTGGTGCGCCTAGCGTTTGCTGTAATTGCCCATGTGGATGCCGACATTCTCGTGATCGATGAGGCGCTGGCCGTGGGTGATGCCTACTTTGTACAAAAGTGCATGCGATTCCTGCGGCGTTTTTGTGAGCGCGGCACTTTGCTTTTTGTTTCCCACGATACCACTTCGGTAGTAGCGCTTTGTGACCGGGCCATTTGGTTGGAAAGCGGGAAAATTCGGTCAGTAGGCGCGGCAAAGGATGTAGTTGGCCTCTACCTGGAGGGTTTGTATAACACTGATGTCGTTGTGCCCACGCAAAAGGCCGTGATCACCGGATCCAGTGGCCGTAGCACACCGAGTGAGTACACGGATCAGCGCATGTCGTTCATAAACCAGAGTAATCTGCGCAACGATATCGAGTTATTCGAGTTCAGTGAGCATGCCGCGGACTTTACGGACGGGCAGGCTGATATCGTCGACGTGGCGTTCTTCGAACACGGGAAAAAATTGAGCTGGATAGTCGGTGGTGAGAACGTCACGCTAGAAATAGACTGCGTCAGTGCTATCGACCTGGATAGCCCGATCGTGGGATTCTTTATCAAGAATCGCCTGGGACAGCACGTTTTTGGGGACAATACCTATCTGACGTATCGCAACAGCCCGGTCGCGGTAACTGCGGGCCAGAAGTGCGTCGCCAGTTTCAATTTCACCATGCCTTTGCTGCCGGTCGGCGACTACAGTCTGGACGTCAGTATTTCCAATGGCAGCCAGGATCATTTCCACATGATCAACTGGAAATACGATGTCTTGTTGTTCCGCGTGCAATCGAGTTCCATTGTGCATGGACTCGTGGGAGTTCCGATGAAGTCCATAGTCCTCGAAGTCGAGGAAAATCGCGATTAGTGGTTTGGTTCAAGCTGCTTTGCGCCTGTTGCGCTTTTTCAGTACTGGCGCCAGGAACTGACCAGTAAAGGAACCTTTTACCCTCGCCACCGCCTCTGGCGTGCCGCTGGCGATAATTCTGCCACCTCCGCTGCCGCCCTCGGGTCCCAGGTCCACAATCCAGTCCGCCGTCTTGATGACGTCAAGGTTGTGCTCGATGATAACCACCGTGTTGCCGTGATCGCGCAGGCGGTGTAATACCGCCAGTAACTGCCTGATGTCTTCGAAGTGCAATCCGGTGGTAGGTTCATCCAGGATGTACAGGGTTTGGCCGGTGTCCCGTTTGGATAGCTCGCGTGACAGCTTGATGCGTTGGGCTTCGCCACCTGACAGGGTGGTGGCGGCCTGGCCCAGGCGGATGTAGGAAAGGCCGACATCCATCAGGGTCTGCAGTTTGCGGGCAATGGCGGGCACCGGCTCAAAAAACGAGACGGCGTCTTCAACGGTCATTTCCAGCACCTCGTGGATATTCTTTCCCTTGTAGCGTATCTCCAGCGTTTCGCGGTTGTACCGTTTGCCCTTGCAAATATCACAGGGCACGTAGATATCCGGCAGGAAGTGCATTTCCACCTTGGTAACGCCATCCCCCTGGCATGCTTCACAGCGCCCCCCCTTCACATTGAAGCTGAATCTCCCCGCCTTGTAGCCTCTGGAGCGCGCTTCCTGGGTACCGGCGAACAGATCGCGGACCGGCGTGAATATGCCGGTGTAGGTCGCCGGATTCGAGCGCGGCGTGCGCCCGATAGGACTCTGGTCGATATCGATGCACTTGTCGATCTGCTCCATTCCCGTTATCGATTCATAGGGGGCAGGCGTAAGCGTGGTGGCGCCGTTGAGTGCTGTCGCCGCGATGGGATAGAGCGTGCTATTGATCAGTGATGATTTTCCCGAGCCGGAGACTCCGGTAATACAGGTGAGCAGGCCCAATGGTATCTCCAGCCTGACACCCTGCAGGTTATTGCCTGTCGCCCCTTCCAGCACGAGCAGGGATTTTTCGTCTCGCGGCGTCCGTTGTTGCGGAATACTGATTTCCCTTGCTCCCGAAAGATAGGCGCCGGTCAGTGATTGCTCGCAATTGAGGATATCCTCAATGGTGCCTGAAGCGACGATCCTGCCGCCGTGCACCCCCGCCCCGGGCCCGATATCTATAATGTGGTCGGCGCTGCGAATCGCCTCCTCGTCATGTTCAACGACGAGCACGGAGTTACCCATGTCCCGCAGGTGGGTGAGGGTGGCCAGCAGCCGTTCATTATCACGTTGGTGCAGACCGATAGAGGGTTCGTCCAGAATAGACATGACGCCCACCAGCCCCGCGCCGATTTGCGAGGCCAGGCGGATACGCTGGGCCTCGCCTCCCGAAAGGGTCTCGGCACTGCGATTGAGTGTCAGGTAGTTCAGGCCCACATCGACCAGGAAGCGATAGCGAGCCCTCAGTTCCTTGAGAATTTTATCGGCGATTTCGCCGCGGCGGCCTTCCAGCTTCAACTGCTCGAAGTAACTTGCCGCCTCGCCCACCGGCATGGCCGTAATACTCGGCAGGTCGTAGCCGTCCACGAACACGTGCCGGGCGTCACGGCGCAATCGGGTGCCCTCGCATTCCGGGCAGGGTTGGGTAGCCAGGAACCGGGAGAGTTCCTCCCGCACCGACTGGGATTCAGTTTCCCGGTAGCGGCGCTCAAGGTTGGGCAAAATACCTTCAAAAGGGTGGGTGCGCTTGAAGATATCGCCGCGGTCATTGATATATGAGAAGGCAATATCCTGTTTTCCGCTTCCGTGCAGGATTATCTGCTGATGCTTCCTGCTCAATTCGTTAAAGGGCGTATCGATATCGAAGCCAAAATGTTCAGCCAGCGAATTCAGCATGTGGAAGTAGTAAACATTGCGCCGGTCCCAGCCGCGAATGGCGCCCTCGGCAAGGCTCGCCTCCGGGAACAACACGACGCGTTCCTCGTCGAAATACTGCTTGACCCCGAGACCATCGCAGCCGCTGCAGGCACCCGCCGGATTATTGAAGGAAAACAGCCGGGGCTCCAACTCATCGATGCTATGACCGCATTCGGGGCACGCAAAGCGCGCCGAGAAACTGATATCTTTGCGCTTGCTCTCCATGAAACTGACGGAGGCAAGCCCATCGGTGAGTTCCAGCGCGGTTTCAAAGGATTCCGCCAGGCGGATGCCCAGATCGGGGCGCACCTTGAAACGGTCCACCACGACCTCGATCCGATGCTTCTTTTTCTTATCCAGTTCGGGGGCGTCGTCGAGATCGGTGACGATGCCATCGATGCGCGCGCGAACGAAACCTCCGGCCCGCAGTTCCTCCAGCACGTGCAGATGCTCTCCCTTGCGGTCGCGCACTACCGGTGCGAGCAACATGAGCTTCGTATCCTCCGGTAAAGCCAGCACAGTGTCGACCATCTGACTTACCGTCTGGGCCTCCAGGGTAATATCGTGATCGGGACAGCGCGGTTCCCCGACTCGCGCGTACAGCAGTCGCAGGTAATCGTAGATTTCCGTAATGGTGCCTACGGTGGAGCGGGGATTGTGCGAAGTCGATTTCTGCTCAATCGAGATGGCCGGAGACAGGCCCTCGATATGGTCCATGTCGGGCTTTTCCATCAGCGACAGAAACTGGCGGGCATACGTGGACAGGGACTCGACGTAGCGGCGCTGCCCCTCCGCGTAGAGCGTGTCAAAAGCCAGCGACGACTTCCCGGACCCGGACAAGCCCGTAATTACGACCAGTTTGTCCCGGGGAATGTCCAGGTCGATGTTTTTGAGGTTGTGGGTACGTGCCCCGCGAACTTGAATGCTGTCCATAATCCCTCTGGTACCGCCGTGAAACCGAACAGTATATGCCCATCGCAGCGGGGCTGGCAAAAACCCCTGTGACATATTACTGGACAGATCCGGGTGGATGTCGCGCCGCAGGTGAAACTGTTACTATGGCGTGCACCCCATCCGCATGCCTTCAGGTGATTTACCCCAGTGATTACCGAGAACCCGATGACCAAGCAGGAGCGTCGCACCGTCGCTTCTCTCGCACTCCTGTACTGTTTCCGAATGCTGGGCCTGTTCATGGTGCTGCCGTTGCTGGCGCTGTACGCCGCGGACCTGCCCGGCGCAACCCCGACCCTGATTGGCCTGGCCATGGGGATGTACGGCCTGACCCAGGCGCTGTTGCAGATTCCGCTGGGCTGGTTGTCCGATCAGGTGGGCCGCAAGCCGATCATCATCACCGGATTATTGCTGTTCGCGTTGGGCAGCATCATCGCCGCGACGTCCCACAGTATTGGCGGCATCATCCTGGGGAGAACGCTGCAGGGGGCCGGCGCAATCGCCAGTACAGTGATGGCCATGGTGGCGGATTTGACGCGCGAGGAGCAGCGCACCAAGGCCATGGCCGTGGTGGGTATGAGCATCGGGCTGTCTTTTGCCGTGGCGCTGGTTCTAGGCCCGGTGGTGGCCTCCTTTGGCGGCCTGCCGGCGGTTTTCTGGTTCACGGCGATATTGGCGGGTGGCGGCGTGGCGATCGTTACGCTGCTTGTGCCCACACCCCCGGTCGCCGGTGGGGAGGATACGCCCTGGAGGCAGAGGTTGGGGCTGATCTGGCACAGCATGGGGGATCGCGTGTTGATGCGGCTCAACTTCAGCGTTTTCGTGCTGCATTTTATTCTTACCGCCAGCTTCATGGTGGTGCCGGGCCTGCTTGAACAATCGTTCGGGGTCGACCGGGACCACCACTGGATGGTTTATCTCCCTGTATTGCTGCTTTCGCTGGCCGGCATGGTGCCGCTGATGATCCTCGCCGAGCGGCGTGGACGGCTGCGCCAGATGTTCCTGTTGGGTATTGCGCTGGTTTTTGTGGCCGTTGCCACCCTGGACTTCACTTCCAGCCGCATTTTGTTCTACGGCGCCCTGTGGCTGTTCTTCGTGGGGTTCAATTACCTGGAAGCGACACTCCCCTCGTTGCTGAGCAAGACGGTGTCCGCCAGCAGCAAGGGAACGGCGATGGGGGTTTACTCCACCAGCCAGTTTCTGGGCGCTTTTGCTGGCGGTGCCGGGGGCGGGTGGCTGCTGCAACACCTCGGCGAACCCGTGCTGACCGCCGTGTGCCTGGTTCTGGCGGCACTCTGGTGGCTGGTCGTGTTGCGAGCGCCACGGCTGGGTGAAGTCAGTAATGTCTCCCCCAGACCGGTTCCCGGCGTCTAGTAATTACCGGCGCTACCAGACCCCCGAGGGGGCTTTCCAGGCTGATTTGGTAGACTTTGGTTGGCCCTGCTGTCGCATTTGCATGAGGGGGTTGCTATAGTCCGCAGTCCAATCCCCTATCAATTCAGTGTATGAAATGAGGAAATGATATGGCCGCACGGGGCGTTAACAAAGTCATCCTGGTAGGTAATTTGGGCAATGATCCCGAGGTGCGTTATACCCAGGGTGGTGCCGCGATTACCAATATATCGGTTGCCACCTCCGAATCCTGGAAAGACAAGCAGACCGGACAGCCGCAGGAACGCACGGAGTGGCACCGGGTGGTATTTTTCAATCGCCTGGCGGAAATCGCCGGGGAATATTTGCGCAAGGGTTCGAAGGTTTACGTTGAGGGTGCCCTGCGCACGCGGAAATGGCAGGACAAGGAAGGGCAGGACCGCTATACCACCGAAATCGTCGGCAATGAGATGCAGATGCTCGATTCCCGTGGCGCCGGGCAGGGCGATGGCTCACCGGACCACGGGCGATCCGCCCCCGAAAGCTCCCGTGGCCCGTCCGGAGGTCCCGGCAGCCCGGGTGGGGCCCCCGTTACGGATTTCGATAACAGCTTTGACGATGACATCCCGTTCTGACGGCGTCTGCAGCACGTGACGGCTTCGTAGGGTTCGGCGGGTGGAACAGCGATAGTGCGTGCGCTCATTTTGGGATCCGATACGCCGCTCGGAGTGGCGCTGGTGCAACGGCAGGCGCTGCTGGGGCGCCATGAAATTGTGCCGATGAGCCGCGCGGCCTGCCGCTGGAAAAGTGAGAGGCAGGCTAAAAAAAGCATTGCACGTGCCAAGAGCGACATTGTGGTGGACATGCGCATCGAGGCCGCAGGTGATGGTGGGCTGCAGATCCAGGAGCTCGATCTACAACGCTGCCATTGGGTGGCGAAGGGCTGCCAGCGGACCAAAACCGCCTACCTGTATGTCTCCAGTTCGCGCGTGTTTTCCGGTCAGTTGGACCGCCCCTATGTAGAGGAGGATACGCCGGACAATGAGGAATCCGTTGGCCAGTTGCTGGCCCGAGCTGAAGCGCTCGTGGCCGATGCGTGCGCCCGTCACCTGATCCTCCGGCTGGGCCCGATTTTTTCCAACGAGGGCACCAACCTGATCACGCAGATGCTCGGGCCATTGCGCGAGGGCGACAGCCTGATCCTGGACAATAACCTGCGGGGGTGCCCCGTGGCGGCTGACGACGGGGCGAGGGTGATACTTGCCCTGCTGGATCAACTGGGAACCGGCCTGGAGCCCTGGGGGGTATACCACTACGGCAGCTCCGATACGGCTACCTATTACGAATTTGCCGAAGCACTGCTGGCTTCCGCGTCGCAGTTTTTTGAATTCAGCTCTTCCGCGGTGCAACTGGAGCGTGAGCCGGATGGCCTGCGGCCGCTGAGCCGGACACTGAACTGCAGCAAGATTCGCAACACCTTTGCTATCAGGCAGGTGCCGTGGCGCAGTGCAATCGGCGATCTGGTCAAGCACTATTACGAACAGCAGTAGGATGGACCTATGGCAAACGCAGCTGGGGCCGGCGGGCGCAGACTTTCAATAGCGGTTTTAACGGTGTCTGACACCCGCACCCGGGAAAATGACACCTCTGGAGACTACCTTGTGCAGGCGCTGGAGGCGGCGGGACATCACACCGGCGCCAGGGCGATTGTGCGGGATGACATATACCAGATTCGCGCAGTCATCTCCGCGTGGATTGCGCAGCCGAGCCTCGACGCGGTGATCGTCACCGGGGGCACGGGTTTCTCCGGACGGGATTCAACGCCGGAGGCAGTGCGCCCGCTTTTCGACAAGGATATCGATGGTTTTGGTGAAGTGTTCCGGGCGCTCTCCCATGCGGAGATCGGATCCTCCACGATTCAGTCC
Source organism: Halioglobus sp. (assembly GCA_041395965.1). Lineage (GTDB taxonomy): Bacteria > Pseudomonadota > Gammaproteobacteria > Pseudomonadales > Halieaceae > Marimicrobium. The sequence goes on along the minus strand of JAWKZM010000026.1, from coordinate 32,221 downwards.
CGCGCGTTGGCAGGATTTGCCAACAACACGGTCATATTCTGTGTTCCCGGCTCCACTGGCGCGTGCAAAACAGCCTGGGACGGAGTGATCCGTGAGCAGTTGGATGCCAGTCATCGCCCCTGTAATTTTGTCGGGGTTCTGGGAGTGCGGGAACCGGCGCCGTGAGCGCGCTGCTGCCGGTAGCGGAGGCGCTGGCGCGGGTCTTGGCCTCGGCTCGCCCCGGAGCGGAAACCCGCGACACGCCCTTGCTGGATGCCCTGGGGCATGTTCTCGCCGAAAGTGTGATCGCGGCGATGGACGTGCCCCCGGCAGACAACAGCGCCATGGACGGGTACGCCCTGCGTGCCGCCGAGGCCCACCAGGGGCTGACGGTGGTGCAGCGTATCCCCGCCGGCGCCACGGGCACGGAGCTTCCCGGCGGCTGTGCCGCACGTATATTCACCGGCGCCATCATCCCGTCCGGCGCGGACGCAGTGGTTATGCAGGAGAACTGCACGGAAGCGGCTGGCGTGGTGCGGGTATCCGGCCCCGTGACCGCGGGCCAGAATATTCGCCCCCGGGGGCAGGACATTGCCGTGGGTGACACGGTGCTGGCCCGGGGCCGGGTGCTGCGCCCCCAGGACCTGGGTTTGCTGGCCTCGATTGGTGGCGCGCGGGTAAAGGTGTACCGGCCCCTGCGCGTCGCGGTGCTGTCCACCGGAGACGAACTCGTCGAGCCCGGTAGCGGCGAGTTGCCTGAAGGTGCAATTTATAACTCCAACCGCTATATGCTTGCCGGGTTGCTGCGTTCCCTGAACCTGGAGTTTATCGACTGCGGTAGGGTGGCGGACCACCCCGAGGCCACCGCGCAGGCCCTGCTGGAAGCGGCGCAGCGTGCCGATTGCATCATCACCACGGGCGGTGTCTCTGTCGGCGAGGAAGACCACGTGAAGAGCCAGGTGGAGCGCCTGGGGCGACTGGACCTGTGGAAACTCGCGCTCAAGCCGGGTAAACCGCTGGCCTTTGGCAGCATTGGCGATATCCCGTTCATTGGTCTGCCGGGGAATCCCACCTCTGTGTTTGTCACGTTTTGCCTGGTGGCCCGCCCCTTCCTCCTGAAGATGCAGGGTGTGGCGGAGCCTGAAGCGCCGCGCCTGCAGGCGTCTGCAGCATTTACCGTTGGGCGGCCGGGGACCAGACAGGAGTACCTGCGCGTGACGCTGGAAAACACTCCCGGTGGCCTGCAGGCCACGCGATTCCCCAACCAGAGTTCCGGCGTGCTCAGCTCAGTAAGCCATAGCAACGCGCTGGCGGTAATCCCCGCGGGGACAACGGTGGAGCCGGGTCAGGACGTGGAAGTGATATTGCTGGATTCCCTGGTCCGGGAGGCGCGGTGCCCGGTCAGGCGGAATACTTCTGGAAAACCAGCGAAGCATTGGTGCCGCCGAAGCCGAAGCTGTTGGACATCACCCGCTGTAAGTCGACGTTTTCCTGGCGCGTAAGCGCGATGGGCAGGTCGTGCGCCTCCGGGTCCAGTTCCTCGATGTTGGCCGAGGCCGCGATAAATCCGCGCTGCTGCATAAGCAGGGAGTAAATCGCCTCCTGCACCCCGGCGGCACCGAGGGAGTGGCCGGAGAGTGATTTGGTGGAGCTGATCACCGGAATTCTCTCCATGTCCTTGTATACCTCGCGGACAGCCTTGAGTTCCTGCATGTCGCCTGCCGGTGTGCTGGTGCCGTGTGCATTGATATAGTCTACCGCGCCTTCCACGGTACCCAGCGCCTGCTGCATGCACCGCACGGCGCCTTCACCGGAGGGCGCCACCATGTCATAGCCGTCCGAGGTGGCCCCGTAGCCCACCAGCTCGGCGTAGATTTTCGCGCCTCTTGCCCTGGCGTGTTCGAGTTCCTCCACGACCAGCATGCCCCCGCCGCCGGCAATGACGAAACCATCGCGGTTGGCGTCATAGGCCCGTGATGCCCGCTCTGGCGTATCGTTGTACCGGGTGGACAGTGCCCCCATCGCGTCGAAGAGGCAGCTCAGTGTCCAGTGCAGTTCCTCGCCGCCGCCGGCAAAGACCAGATCCTGTTTGCCCATCTGGATCTGTTCCATTGCGTTCCCGATACAGTGAGCACTGGTGGAGCAGGCGGATGAAATCGAATAGTTGACGCCTTTAATCCTGAACGGCGTGGCGAGACAGGCGGATACCGTGCTGCCCATGGTTTGGGTGACGCGGTAGGGACCAACCCGGCGCAAGCCCCGCTCGCGCAGAATATCGGAAGCTTCGGTCTGGCTTGACGAGGAGGCGCCGCCCGAGCCGGCGATGATGCCAGTGCGGACGTTGGAAACCTCTGACGGCTCCAACCCCGCGTCACTGATCGCTTGTTGCATCGCGATATAGGCGTACGCCGCAGCATCGCCCATAAAGCGCAACTGCTTGCGATCGATGTGCGCTTCAATATCGATGTCTGGTGCACCGGAGATATGGGAGCGCATCCCGATATCGATTTGTTGCTGGTTCACGCTAATGCCCGAGTTGCCTTCGTAGAGCGACCTGGCGACGGTGTCAGCGTCGTTGCCAAGGCAAGATACAATGCCAAGGCCAGTGATAACTACTCGTTTACCCATAGGACTAAAAAGACTCCGTTGATTTGAACAGACCGACTCTCAAGTCACTTGCGGCGTAAATTTCCGCGCCATCAACCGAGAGTACCCCGTCGGCGATTCCCATTATCAGCTTGCGCTCGATGACCCGCTTGATGTTGATGTTGTAGACGACTTTCCTTGCGCTGGGCAGAATCTGGCCGCTGAATTTCACTTCCCCGCAGCCCAGCGCACGCCCCCGACCGGGATTGCCGCGCCACCCGAGGAAAAATCCTACCAGTTGCCACATGGCATCGAGACCGAGGCAGCCGGGCATGACCGGGTCTCCGGGAAAATGACAGCGGAAAAACCAGAGGTCGGGGTGGATATCCAGTTCGGCGATGATTTCGCCGCGCCCGAAACCGCCCCCCTCCGAGCTGATGTGCACGATGCGATCAACCATCAGCATATTGTCGGTTGGAAGTTGGGCGTTGCCTGGGCCGAAGAGCTCACCGTTGCCGCAGGCGATCAGTTCGTTCTTCGAGTATGAGTTCTTGCCGATCATAGGAAATTCCAATATGCCTGGATGTGGGCGAAGCAGGGTCCGGGCCACCTGGCTCGAAATGTGCGAACTTCCTGTCCTGGTTGTTATAGGGATACAGCAAGCGAATCCATTTTATAGGCTGGAGGTCACAAGTCCAGTGGTTTGCTGGCCAAAAATAATGCCATCAGATACCATGGTGCGGCCGTACGCTCACGCTTTCGCAGTGCGCAAAAACCTAACAAATCAAACTACATTGCCAGGCTACAGGGGATCCAGATGTTAACACCCGTACTACTTTCCGGTGGCGTCGGCAGCAGGTTGTGGCCGGTCTCCCGGGAGACTCACCCGAAGCAGTTTCTACCGCTGGCCGGGGAGATCACCATGCTGCAGGAAACCCTCCAGCGGACCGCCGGGCTGAAGGCCGCCGCGCCACTTGTGGTGTGCAACGAAGAGCACCGCTTCATGGTCGCCGAGCAACTGCGGCAGCTTGCGGTCGAGGCCAGTGCCTTGATACTCGAGCCGGAAGGGCGCAACACCGCGCCGGCAGTGGCGCTTGCTGCCTTGCATGCAGTGAGCACCGACCCGGAGGCCATTTTACTGGTGCTGCCGGCGGATCATCTCATCCGGGATATCGAGGCGTTTGTCGCCGCCGTGGACAATGCACTTCCTCTGGCCACCGGGGGCCGGCTGATGACATTTGGGGTGGTGCCGACTGCCCCCGAGACGGGGTACGGCTATATAAAGTGCGGGGCTGCGCTGGGCGACGGTCTCTTCGAGCTGGAGCGTTTCGTGGAGAAACCCGATACGGCCACGGCGCAAGCTTACCTGGAGAACGGTGGCTATCTCTGGAACAGCGGTATGTTCCTGCTGCGGGCACAGGATTATCTCGACGAGCTGAACAGGCTTGCCCCGCAGATGCTCACCAGCTGTCGTCAGGCGATGGAAGGCGCGACTGTCGACATGCACTTTGTGCGGCCTGACGCCCGTTCTTTCAAACAGTGCCCGAGTGACAGTATCGACTACGCGGTCATGGAAAAAACGAATATTGGCGGAGTCGTGTCCCTCGACTGCGGCTGGAGCGATGTGGGTGCCTGGTCCGCCCTGTGGGAAGTCGCCGACCGCGACGCCGATGGTAACGTGTGCCGCGGGGATGTCATTTTAGACAATTGCCGCGGCAGTTACTTTCGCAGCGACTCGCGCCTGGTCGCGGCAACCGGCGTGGAAAATCTGGTGGTGGTGGAAACTGCCGACGCGATTCTCGTGGCCGATCGCGAGAGCGTCCAGGACGTAAAGCGTATCGTCAACACGCTCAGGCAACAGCAGCGGTCGGAAGTCTCTCTGCACCGGAGGGTATACCGACCCTGGGGTTCCTACGAGTCGCTGGTGACCTCCGAGCGGTTCCAGGTCAAGCGTATTGTGGTCATACCGGGCCAGAGGCTGTCCCTGCAAATGCACCACCACCGCGCCGAACACTGGATTGTCGTCAGGGGCACCGCGGAGGTGACCTGTGAAGACAAAGTCTTTATGCTGGGCGAGGACGAGTCGACCTATATCCCGCTGGGCCATAAGCATCGGCTGGCGAACCCGGGGCATATCCCGCTTGAAATAATTGAAGTCCAGTCCGGGGCTTATCTGGGCGAGGACGATATTGTGCGCTTTGAAGATGTCTATGGCCGGAGCAAGTGAGCTCGGTGCAACCAGGAGAGTAATGCAGTGATCAAAAAATGCCTTTTCCCCGTGGCGGGCTACGGTACCCGCTTTCTCCCCGCCACCAAGAGCATGCCCAAGGAAATGCTTCCCGTGGTCAATAAACCGCTGGTGCAATACGGCGTGGAGGAGGCCATTGCGGCCGGCATGACTACCTGCGCCATGGTCACGGGGCGCGGCAAACGGGCCATCGCCGATCACTTTGATATCAGCTATGAGCTGGAGCACCAGATTTCCGGCACGGGCAAGGAAGCCTACCTGGTCAGCATCCGGAACGTGCTCGACAAGGGTATCTTCACCACCGTGCGCCAGCGGGAAATGAAGGGTCTTGGCCACGCGATTCTCACTGGGGAGGCGCTGATTGGCAATGAACCCTTCGGTGTACTGCTATCAGATGACCTTTGTTTCAACAACGGTCCGGGGGTGCTGGCCCAGATGGCGGAGTTGTACAAGCAATTTCGTTGTTCCATCGTGGCGATCCAGGAAGTGCCGGCTGACGAAACGCAGAAATATGGCGTTATCGGCGGTGAAAGCCTCAAGGACGGTATTTACCGAGTCGAGGAAATGGTGGAAAAACCCGATCCCAAGGACGCGCCATCCAACCTGGCGATAATCGGGCGCTACATACTGACGCCGGATATATTCGATATCCTGCGTGAAACAGGTCCTGGTGCCAATGGTGAGATCCAGATTACGGATGCATTGCAGACCCAGGCGCGAAAGGGATGCGTCATGGCCTATAAATTCAAGGGTCGTCGTTTCGACTGCGGTAGCGTTCCGGGATTTGTGGAAGCGACCAATTTTGTCTATGAACACTACTACCTGCAGAGTTGAGCACAGTGGCGGAGCGGGAACTGACGTGTTTCAAGGCCTACGATGTCCGCGGGCGAGTGCCCGACCAGCTCAATGAGGAGATCGCTTTTCGCATTGGTTGTGCCTTTGCCAAAGTGGTCAAGCCACGGCAGGTGGTTATCGGCCATGACATCCGCCTGAGCAGCGAGGCCATCAAGGCCGCAGTCACCCGGGGCCTGCTCGAGCAGGGGGTGGACGTTTACGATATTGGGCTGTGCGGCACGGAAGAGATTTATTTCGCAACGTCACACGCCGGCATGGACGGCGGTATCGCAATAACGGCCAGCCATAATCCGAAAGATTACAATGGTATGAAATTCGTGCGCGAGGAATCGCGCCCCATCTCGGGCGACACGGGCCTGTTTGATATCAAGGCCATGGCCGAGCGCAACGCGTTCACGCCCGCCGCGCAGCCCGGCCAACTGATCGCCCTGGATACCTCCGGGTCCTACGTGGAGCATTTGCTCTCCTATGTGGATATCGCGCAACTGAAACCCCTGAAAATCGTGGTTGACTCCGGCAACGGTGGCGCCGGTCGCGTGATCGACCTGCTGGAGCCGCATCTCCCTTTCGAGTTTATAAAACTGCATCACGCGGCGGATGGGAATTTCCCCAACGGTGTGCCCAACCCGCTGCTACCGGAAAACCGCAGTGCGACCGTTGCCGCCGTGCGAGAACACGGCGCCGACCTGGGGTTGGGCTGGGACGGGGATTTTGATCGCTGTTTTTTCTTTGACGAGCACGGAAATTTTATCGAGGGATACTATGTCGTGGGGCTGCTCGCAGAAGCGTTCCTGCGGCAAAAGGGTCCCTCCCGCATAGTGCATGATCCGCGACTCACCTGGAACACGATCGATATCGTTGAATCTCTCGGTGGCGAGGCCGTCCAGAGCAAGACCGGGCACGCGTTTATCAAGGAGCGAATGCGGCTCGAAAATGCAGTCTACGGTGGCGAGATGAGCGCCCACCACTACTTTCGGGATTTCGCTTATTGCGACAGCGGCATGATTCCGTGGTTGCTGGTGACGGCGCTGATAAGCGCCGCCGGCCAGCCGCTGTCGGAACTGGTCTGCGAGCGCATGGCCGCCTACCCCTGCAGCGGTGAAATCAATCGCACGATTGCCAATCCGGCAGCGGTCATGGCGAAGGTCGAAGAAGCGTATGGCGGGGTCGCTCATTCGGTGGACCGCGTGGACGGGTTGAGTATGAGCATGGGCAACTGGCGCTTTAACCTGCGAATGTCCAATACCGAGCCGGTGGTAAGGCTCAACGTGGAGAGCCGTGGAGACCAGTCTCTCATGACAGAAAAAACCAACGAATTGCTGGCACTTATCGACGCGTGAGGCCCAGTTTGCGATGCCGGTGGCACGGCATGAGCGCGCTTCGTGATGTTAGCGATGTAACTGTTCCCATGCGTGGATCAATGCCTCGGTGGAGGCGTCCATGCGGGTGTCGCCGTTGGTGCCCTGCAGTCTTCCCAGTATGTCCGCACTGATTTCCTTGCCCAGTTCGACACCCCATTGATCGAACGAATTGATCCGCCATAATTGGCCACTGCAAAACGTGCGGTGTTCATACAAGGCCAGCAGGGCGCCCAGGGTCTCCGGATTCAATGAGGCCATGGTGATCACGCTGCTGGGGCGGTTTCCCGGCATGGCCAGATGCGGCGCCAGCCGTGTCGCCTCCGCCTGACTCAGGCCGCGTTGTAGCAGTGAGGTCTTGGCGGCCGCCTCCGAGCGGCCCACCATGAGCGTGCGACTCTGTGCCATGCAATTCGCCACCAGGCTGCGGTGCTGTTCGTCCCGCCCGGTGTGGGTGGTCAGAGGCAACACGAAGTCCGCGGGACACAATAGTTGGCCCTGGTGCAGCATTTGGTGGAAGGAGTGCTGTCCCATGGTGCCAGCTGATCCCCACAACACCGGGGCGGTGGTGTAATCCAGCGTTTGACCAGCGTTGCTCACGCGCTTGCCGTTGCTCTCCATGGTCAGTTGCTGCAGGTAGTCGGGCAGGCGCTGCAGGCCATTGTCGTAGGGCAACACGACGTGATTGGTCGCCCCCAGGAAGTTGCAGTACCACACCTCCAGCAGACTCATCAGCAGGGGCATGTTGGCGTGCGGCTCGCTGCTGCGAAAATGCCGGTCCATGGCTGCGGCTCCCGCCAGGAACTGGGCGAACCGCTCCCAACCAACCGCGATGGCGCAGCTCAGGCCGACGGCGGACCACACGGAGTAGCGACCGCCAACCCAGTCCCACATAGGCAGGCAGTTGCGCTCGGGGATGCCGAATTCCGCCGCGGCCGACAGATTGCTGGTGACCGCCAGGAAGTGCTTGTCCAGGTCGGCAGCGGGCGCCCCGGCGCGTTGCATCCAGTTGCGTGCCGCCAGGCCGTTGGCGAGCGTCTCCTCGGTGCGGAAGGATTTTGAGCAGATAATGAACAGGGTGGACGCGGGGTTCCTGCACGAGAGCGTTTCCTGCAGGTCGGCCGGATCCACATTGGCCACGTAGTGGCAGCGAATTTTTCCCTGAAACGGGCGCAGTGCTGCAGTCACCAGTCGCGGCCCCAGGTCGGAGCCGCCGATGCCGATATTGATCACGTCCGTTATGGGAGTGCCGGAGTACCCGGTGGCCTCTCCTCGATTGAGCCGGTCAGCGAGCTCCCGCATGCGTTGGCGGGCCGCCACCACGTGCGCGAATTTATCTGGCTGTCCGGTATCGCTGGAGGCCCTCAGGAGGCTGTGCAGGGCCGGTCGCTCCTCGGTATTGTTGAGATGCTTGCCAGCGAACAGGTCGGCGATCCCCTGGCGCACACCGGCTTGCTCCGCCAGCCTGAGCAGGGAGGCCAGCGCATCCTCACTCAGCAGGTGCTTGGAGTAATCCAGGCGCAAGCCGGCAGCCGCAACAACGAACTTTTCCGCCCTGCGGTGATCCGCGCTGAAAAACTGCTCTATGGAGGCCGTCCTCAGCCCGGTAGCGTGGGCTTCCAACTCGGCGCAGGCGGGTAAATCGGTGAGAATGTTGGCTGGGGTCATTGCGCAGGTCCGGAGGGGGAGACGGGTTGTTGAGTATAGAAACTGCCAACTACCCGCGCAATCGAAAGGGTTGGCAACGTACCGCGGTTGGCGAGCACGCGCTCAGTGATCGCGGGTTATCGATAACTCGGTTATCTGCTCCAGAGCGGAGCGGGCATTGCCGGCGGGGAGGGCGAGCAGTTTTTCCAGTGCCGTGTCGTGGTAGTGGAGGGCGCGGGTGCGCGTGTAATCCAGCGAGCCGCAGCGTTGGACCGCGCGGATGACCTCATCGAGCTGGTCGGCAGATTTTTCAGTGATGGCACGGCGTACCATGGCCTGTTCGGCCGCGGTACCCTCCCGCAACGTGTGTATGAGGGGCAGGGTGATCTTTCCTTCCGTGAGGTCATCCCCGACGTTCTTTCCCATTGTGTCGGGGTTGCCGTCGTAGTCGAGGACATCGTCGACCATCTGGAATGCGATCCCGAGGTTGAGGCCGAATTCCCGCAGGGCGCCGACAGTGCGTTCCTCGGCCCCGGACAGGGTCGCCGCGCCGTAACAGCCCGCGGCGAACAGAATGGCGGTTTTGCGGGTGATGACGTCCAGGTATTGCGCCTCGTTGGTGTCGGCATCGCCGGCCCGGGCCAGCTGCAGGACCTCGCCCTCGGCGATGGTGTTGGTGGTTTCGGCCATGTGACTGAGGATGTCCATGTTGCCGAGGCGGACCATCAATTGAAAGGCCCGGGTGTAGAGGAAGTCGCCCACCAGGACGGAGGGGGCATTGCCGAAGGCTGCATTGGCGGTGGGCCGGCCGCGCCGCAGGGATGAAATATCCACGACGTCATCGTGCAGCAGGGTAGCCGTGTGGATAAACTCGATAATTGCAGCGAAGGTAACGTGCGCGCTGTCGCAGCGACCGAGGGCGGCGGCACTGAGCAGCACCAGCAGTGGGCGCAGCCTTTTCCCGCCCGCATCGACGATATAGTGGCCGACGTTTTCCACCATGTCGACATCCGAGTGGAGCTGCTCGACGATCAACTGGTTGACCAGTTCGAATTCCCGTTCGACGGTGGCGCGTATCTGGTGCATAGGAGTGCGGTGGAATGAGAAGTGCCCGGCGCATGCTAGGGTGCACCCCCCGGCCTGTCAAGCCGCGCGGCAGGGCCTGGAAGTGGCTGGCGACTTTCGCAAGCCCTTGTTTTTATAAAAAATAAACCCTTGCTCCGCTCACCTGATTTGCGTAAAATCGCCGCCCTCCGGCCGGTACTGCGCCCACTTGCAGCTCCGACGGGGCATCCCAACTGTTTGTGCCGCGCTCTGCCCCCTTGATTTACAAGGGAATATTGCAAATGCGAGCAGGCTAATTAAACGGAGCACGCTATGTACGCTGTAATTGAAAGCGGTGGTAAGCAACACCGTGTCGTTGAAGGGGAAACCCTCAAACTGGAAAAGATAGAAGTTGCCACCGGTGAAACTGTCGAATTCGACAAGGTACTGATGGTTGGCGGCGATACGATCAAAATCGGTACACCGCTGGTAGCGGGCGGCAAGGTCACCGCTGAGGTGGTGGCTCACGGTCGTCACAAGAAGATCAAGATCGTCAAATTCAACCGTCGTAAGCACTATCGGCGAGAGACTGGCCATCGCCAGTGGTTCACCGAAGTAAAGATTACCGGCATCACGGCATAACGGGAGGGCTTGAACTATGGCACACAAGAAGGCTGGTGGTAGTACACGCAACGGACGCGACTCGACGAGCAAGCGCCTGGGCGTCAAGTGCTTCGGCGGCGAAACGGTAAAAGCTGGAAACATCATCGTGCGTCAGCGCGGCACACGCTTTCACCCCGGCGCTAACGTCGGTATCGGTAAGGACCATACGCTGTTCGCCAAGGCGGATGGCAAGGTCGAGTTTGTTTCCCGCGGTCCGAAAAGCCGTAAATTCGTGCAGGTGGTGAGCGCCTGATCCGGCGCCGCCAGTCAACACGATCACGGGCCTCGTCAATTGACGGGGCTTTTTTTTATGCGCAGGATGGAAATCGTGCCGGGAGCAAGTAGTCCCTTGCGGATTGAGGGCAGCCTCCGTGGACTGTTGTGGTCGATGGGCGGAAACAGTGACGGAGCGAGGATTCGCCCAGGGCAGAGGTCAAAATGAAGTTTGTAGACGAGGTGAGTATCAATGTGTACGCCGGCAAGGGTGGCAACGGCTGCCTGAGTTTCCGACGGGAAAAGTACATTGAGCGTGGTGGCCCTGACGGTGGTGACGGTGGAGACGGCGGCAGTGTCATCATTGCCGCCGACGACGCGTTGAACACCCTGGTGGACTACCGTTTCACGCGCAACTACCGCGCCGGCAACGGCGAGGCCGGTCGCGGTCGCAACTGCACCGGCAAAAGTGCCCAGGACCTGGTGCTGCGCGTCCCCGTGGGCACCACGGTCATCGACGAGGACCTCGGTGAGGTATTGGGCGACCTCTCCGCGCCGGGGCAGCAGTTGGTGGTGGCGCAGGGCGGCTTCCACGGCCTGGGCAACACCCGCTACAAGTCCAGCACCAATCGCGCGCCCCGGCAGACCTCTCCTGGCAGCGAGGGCGAGAGTCGCAGCCTGAAGCTGGAGCTCAAGGTGCTGGCGGACGTGGGCTTGCTGGGCCTGCCCAACGCGGGCAAGTCGACCCTGATAAGGGCGGTGTCTTCCGCCAGGCCCAAGGTGGCCGACTACCCGTTCACCACGCTGGTGCCCAACCTGGGCGTAGTCAGCGTGGAGGCGCATCGCAGTTTCGTGATGGCGGATATTCCCGGCCTGATTGAGGGCGCCTCGGAAGGGGCGGGCCTGGGTATCCGCTTTCTGAAGCACCTGACGCGCAACCGCATCCTGCTCCACCTGGTGGATATGGCGCCGTACGATGGCTCCGAGCCGGCGGAGGCTGCGGTGACGATTGTGCGGGAACTCGAACGTTTCAGCCCCACCCTGGCGCAGCGCGAGCGCTGGCTGGTGCTTAACAAGAGCGACCTGCTGGACCCCGACACGTTTGCGGCGCGACGGGAAGCGGTGGTGGCGGCGCTGGACTGGCAGGGACCGGTGTATGCCATTGCAGCTATCAGCGCGGTAGGAACGGCCGCCCTGTGCGGCGACCTGATGAGTTATCTTGAGGACTGCCGCGCGCGTGAGGCGGCTGATCCGGAAATGGCCGCGTTGGAACGGGAACTGCAGGCCCGTATGCAGACGGAAGCCAGACAGCGCATCGAGGCGTTGCGCGCGGAACGGCGGCAGGCGATATCGGTTGACGATGTCGATGACTTTGATGACGACGACTACGATGTTGAAGTCGAGTATCGTCTCTAGGATGACCCATGATTGAACGATCGGAAATTGCCAGAGCCCGGCGCTGGGTGGTGAAAGTCGGCAGTGCGCTCCTCACTAACGACGGTCGCGGGCTGGATGAAGACGTAATCTGCGCTCTGGCGGGGCAACTGGCGCAGTTGCGCTCGACCGGCAGCGAGGTGGTGCTGGTCTCCAGTGGCGCCGTGGCCGCGGGTATCGTCCGCCTGGGATGGAAGACGCGCCCTCACTTGCTGCACGAACTGCAGGCTGCGGCCGCGGTGGGGCAATCCGTGCTGGTGCAAAGCTACGAAACGGCCTTCAAGCGTCACGACATTGCGACCGCCCAGGTGTTGCTGGTGCATGACGACGTGCTCGCCCGGGATCGCTACCTGAACGCCCGCGGCACGCTCAAGACACTATTGAAACTGGGCGTACTGCCCATCGTTAATGAAAATGACACCGTGGTGACGGATGAAATTCGCTTCGGTGACAACGACACCCTGGCGGCGTTGGTTGCGAACCTGATCGACGCCGAAGTGCTGGTCCTGTTAACGGATCAACAGGGCCTGTACCGGGAAGACCCCCGGCATAATCCGGCGGCGGAACTGGTCGAGTCCTGTGACGTTCAGGACGAGCGCCTGGATGCAATGGCGGGGGAGGGCGGTGCACTGGGACGTGGGGGAATGGTGACGAAGCTGCGTGCGGCCCGCCTGGCGGCCCGCTCCGGTACCGAGACCGTGATAGCCTCGGGCAGGGTGGATAACGTTCTGGGGAGTATTGTCGCCGGCGCCAACGTCGGCACCTGGCTGCGCACCGGCAAGCGACCCCAGAATGCCCGCAAGCAGTGGCTTGCCGGCATGGTACAGACGGCTGGCAGCGTCGAACTGGACGAGGGAGCGGTGCGGGTGTTGCGCGAGTCCGGACGCAGTCTGCTGCCGGTTGGCGTGCGCGGGGTGCGCGGGGAGTTCGCGCGCGGCGACATGGTGTCCTGCCGCGATTCGGGGGGGCGGGAAATCGCCCGTGGACTCGCCAATTACAGTGCGGAGGAAACGCGCCGCATCATGGGCCGTCCGTCACGGGAAATCGAATCGATCCTCGGTTACCAGGTGGACGAGGAGCTGATCCACCGGGACAACCTGGTGCTGGTGTAGGCAACTGCCGGGGCCGTGCCACAGCAGGCACGGCGTCCCGGCGAAGGCGTCCGCTCAGCTCAGCCAGCGCCCCAGTGGCGTCTTGACCCAGAGGAAATCCATCAACTTCTTCATGCCCTCGGCGCTCTTGGCACTGTAGGGGTAGCCGTTCTGCATTTTTCCACCAAAACGATCAATCACGATGGGCATTTCGAGACAGTAACCGCGGATGCCTTTCTTGCCATTGACCTGGCCCAGCCCCGAGTTCTTCTTGCCGCCAAAGGGCGCAGCGGGAATGCCGTAGCTGACCGCCATGTCGTTGACGCTGCAGGAGCCGGTATCGATGGCGGCCGCCAGGCGGTAGCCCTTTTCCTTGTCCCTCGTCCAGACGTTGCCGTTCAGGCCGAATTCGGAGTCGTTCGCCAGCGCCAGCGCCTCGGCTTCGCTAGCCACTTTCTGGATACACAATACCGGTCCAAAGGTCTCCAGCAGCATGATATCCATGCTGTTGTTTACCTCGGTGATCACGGTGGGTTCGTAGTACAGGCCCGGCAGGTCAGGGTTGCGGCGGCCCCCCATCAGGATGTTGGCGCCTTTCGCGCGCGCGTCCTCCACGTGGGCTTCGATAATCGCCATCTGCCGGTCCCAGAACACCGCGCCGACATCCTCGTTCCAGCCGTGCTGCTGCCCCTGCCGCAGGCCCTTGCCTTTTTCCAGCACCAGGCGCAGGAACTCGTCGTAGACCTCCTTCACCACGTAGATACGCTCGGTGCCACAGCAGTAGTGGCCGGTGTTCATGCACGATCCCACCCATGCGCCGTCGGCGGCGCGGTCGAGGTCGGCGTCAGCGCACACGATCATCGCGTCATTGCCGCCCAACTCGAGTGTGCAGGGGATCAACTGGCTGGCGCAGGCTTCTGCGACCTTGCGCCCGGTGGCCACCGACCCGGTAAACGATACCTTGTCCACGCCGCCGCGCACGATGGCAGCGCCCGTCTCCCCGTCGCCCAGCAGTACCTGCAGAACGCCCTCAGGCAGGCCTGCCTGGCGGAAAATCTCCTCCGCGAGCTTGGCGGAGTAGGGGGTGACCTCAGAGCCTTTGGCTACGATCGTATTGCCCGCCAGCAGGGCCTGCGTGGCCTGGTTCATCACCAGCACGAAGGGTCCGTTCCAGGGCGTGATCAGGCCGATGACCCCCAGCGGCTTGTACAGGATGCGCAGCTGCTTCATCAGCCCGAGAATCCCGTGTACCTTGCGCTTGCGCGGTTTGAGGAATTTCTCCGCGTTCTTGGCGTAATAGCACAACTGGTCTGCGACCGAAAACACCTCCATGCTCATGGCGTCGGTGCGGGCCTTGCCGGTTTCCCGGAGCACCGTCTCGATGATTTCGTCCTGCCGCGCGATCACGATTTTCAGTGCGCGGTTCACGATGGCCGCGCGCTCTTTCATGCTGGTGGCGGCCCATGCCGGCTGCGCCGCCCGGGCCCTGGCGATGGCGCTGGCCACATCTTCGGCATTGGCGCACACCAGCTCACCAATGGGTTCCAGTGTAACCGGGCTGCGCAGTTGCAGGTGACGACGGGAGTCATTGGATGCGATCGGTTCGTAGATAGACATGGTGTCCTCCTCCTGTGAAGCAGCTAAACTAATGGTCATTAGTTTAGCTGTCAATGTCTTTTGCGGGCGTTGCCAGCGACGGATTGCAGTGCGCCGCCTCCGGGTTCCGGCAGAAACAGCCGTCGCTGCGCGGTGGTTGCGCTTACAAGCGGCGTTGAATGTGGAATAATGCGCCACTTCTTCGGTCCCGCCATGACAGGACGCAGGATGTCGTCGCCGACGTACCTTCTCATTTTCTATTGCCTGGCCATCGCGGGGTTTTCCCTGATTGGTGGCTTCCTGCCCACCTGGGTCCGGATGACCCACACCCGCACCCAGCTGGTGATGAGCCTGGTGTCCGGACTCATGCTCGGTGTGGCCTTCTACCACTTGCTGCCTCACAGCATTGCCCTCATGGGCGGGCCGCGGGGCGTCGACACAACGGTCTGGTGGCTGATGCTCGGACTGATCGTGATGCTGCTACTGCTGCGCGTGTTCCACTTTCACCAGCATGATTTCAGCGGCGAGGAGGCCCTGCAGCTGGATGTCACGCAGCACGACCATCACCCGCACCACGACCGGGACCATCACCACGGCCATACTCCCGGCGGACCTGTGCACGGCCTGAGTTGGGTTGGTCTGGCGCTCGGCCTCGGGGTGCATACGCTCATCGATGGCGTGGCTCTCGGCGCGGTGATGCAGGCCGGTACCGGCGAGGCGGTCGGCCTGATTGGTATCGGGGTGTTTCTCGCTATCCTGCTACACAAGCCGCTGGATTCCATGTCCATTGTCACCCTGATGGCGGTGGGCGGGTGGAGCAGGGAAGCCCGCATCAGGGCCAACGTGGTGTTTGCGCTACTGTGCCCGCTGGGCGCCCTGCTGTTCTTTTTCGGTGTCGACGCCGCGACGGACAGCCGCAACCACCTGGTGGGCGCGGCCCTGGCCTTCTCCGCCGGCGCGTTTATCTGTATTGCCCTGAGCGACCTGTTGCCGGAGGTACACTTCCACAGCCATGACAGGACCAAACTCACGCTCGCTTTTCTTCTGGGTCTCCTGGTGGCCTACGGGATTGGGGATATAGAGCCGGTGGGACTACATTTATCATCTCTGTAATCGGGAGGCAGGTCGTCATGGTCAAACGTATTATTTACCCGCCGATATGGTTGCTGTTCGGATTGATAGCGATTTTTGCTTGCAATAGTTATCTCCCGGGCCCGCGTTTTACCAGCCTGGCCGGCCAGCTGACCGGCGGGCTGATCATCCTGGTGGGCCTGTGGCTGCTGGTGAGCGCCAACGGCCTTTTTACCCGCGCGGGAACCGGGGTCATACCCTTTCGCAATGTCTCGGCGCTGGTGGTGCACGGCGTCTACCGCTATACGCGCAACCCGATGTACCTGGGGATGGTGGCGGTTTTATTGGGCTGCGCCATTACGGTGGGGGCCAGTATCGCCCTGTTTATTCCGCCGCTGTTTGCCGCCATTATCCAGATGAGGTTTATCCTTCCCGAGGAGGAGATGATGCGGGCGCTTTTCCCGGAGGAATACCCTGCCTACTGCCGCCGCGTGCGGCGTTGGATTTAGCGGCAAAAAGTGTCTAAGCTAGACAGGCGTCGCGCACGTCACCAGAGGGTGGGGCGCGCTGGCGCAATTGTTGGTTCAACACCTCCCGGGAGATAGTATGAATAAGAAAGTTGTTGCCGGTTTATGCCTCTGGGCCCTCTCCAGTTACACCCTGCCGGGAATGGCAGCCGATCCTGACCCCAAGCAGTGCCTGGAGTGTCATGAGCCCGCCGAAGACTGGGCGGGAATGTCGGTGGATGAAATCATCGCCGCCGCCAAGAATCCCGAGAACAAGCGGCATGCCGATAATATGGCGCTGACGGACGAGCAGTTGCGGCTGATTATCGGCGTGTTGCTGCCGCCAAAGTAGTAGCCGGCCCGGCCCCGCCAAAAATTATCCCTGGTGCAGCCACCCGGCGAGGTGTTCGTTGGCGATACTCGCCAATGCGGCGATGTGCCCGGGCGTGTTGTTGAGACAGGGAATGTACTGGAAGCGCTCGCCCCCTGCCGCCAGGAAGTAGTCGCGGTTTTCCACGGCGATTTCTTCCAGAGTCTCCAGGCAGTCGGCGGCGAAGCCCGGGGAGATGACCTGTACCGCCTTCACGCCCTGCCCGGGTAGACTTTTCAGGGTCATATCCGTGTAGGGCTTGAGCCACTCCTGTCGCCCGAAACGGGACTGGAACGTGGTCTGGTACTGCCCCTCCTCCAGCCCCAGCATTTCCGCCACCAGTCGCGAGGTCTTCAGGCACTCGCAGTGATAGGGGTCACCCGCGTCCAGGTAGCTCTGCGGTACGCCGTGATAGGAAAACAACAACTTGTCGGCGCTGCCGTGTTCGTCCCGGAAGGTGCGGATGCTGTTCGCTACGGCACTGATATAGGCCGGGTGATCGTGATAGTGACTGACGAAGCGCAGCTCTGGTAGCCAGCGGCGCCGGGTAAAATCCGCCGCCAGCGCATCGAATGTGGAGCCCGTGGTGGCCCCGCTGTACTGGGGATACAGCGGCAACACCAGTAATTTCCGCACACCCCGCTGCAACATACCCTGCACCACGTCGGGTATGGAAGGTGCGCCGTAGCGCATCGCAAACTCCACCACGACCTGTTCGCCAAATAGTGCGGACATGCTGCTGCGCAGGGCATCCGCCTGGTCCTGCGTGTGGAATAGCAGGGGGGAACCCCGTTCGGTCCAGACGCTGCGGTAGGCGGCGGCGGAGCGCCCGGGGCGAATATTGAGGATCACCCCGTGCAGGATGAGCCACCAGAGCGGTCGCGGCACCTCCACTACCCGGGGGTCCCAGAGGAACTCCTTCAGGTAGGCCCGTAACGCCTTCCTGGTTGGTGCCTCGGGGGTGCCGAGGTTGGTGAGCAGGATACCCACCAGCGGGCGCTGCTCGTGGCTGAAATTTTCGGTGCCGATGTATTTCATGCTGGGGACGATATACGTTTGCCTCATCGTTGCCAAGTTCAGCTATCCGGGTACGGAGTGAATGCTGGTCCGGATTACCTGATACCTCAGGAGCCAGAGGAACCAGCTGTTACCGGGGCAAAAAAAAGCTCCCGCTACTGGCGGGAGCTCCAGGCGCAGCGGCTGGCCGCCTCAGGGAATGTCGTGCACCGCGGTGACGTCGAATTCTTTCCCTGAGCTGTGGCACACATTGCAGGTTTCTACCACCTGGCCACTGTCGATGGCCTCCTGGCTGGTGTTGAAGTTGCCGCCCTGCAGCGTCATGTGTGACGTGGCCTCGGTGTCGTCGTGGCAGCTCGAACACACCGCCGTGATGGGCGTGATCACGGTATCATCCACGGGGCTCTGCAGATCCAGCCCGGTATTGATGGTGGTCCCCAGCACGCCGGACGGCAGCGGCAGGGTGTAACCCGTGCTCGTATGGCAGGCTACGCAGTCCGCCAGGTTGCCCGGGTACTGTACTTCCTCCTCGTCGTACACGTAGGTGCTGAAGCCCCGGAAGCCGACGATCTGCAGCGGGTTCGCACGGATGCCTGCGGCGTGGATGCCGTGGATCATCCGCTTGAAGTCCAGGGATTCCTCTTTTTTGCCATCCGTGGGCGGGTTGGCGGCGATCTTGCGTACGGCCAGGTCCGTGTTGCGCGGGTTGTGGCAGGTGACGCAACTGTTGATGTCATTACTGCGGTTGCTGCCGTGCAGCACCAGGTTCTGGTGACAGGACTGGCAGTTTGCCAGGTCCACGGAGGTCCGTCGCGGTACCGGCTGGCCGTCGGGTTCGTCGATAGAGAAGAAGGAGTGGACGTTGGTGATCGGTACCTGCACCGGCGCGGCGCCTTCTTCCAGTGACAGGGACAGGCGTCCCTCGATGACGGCCGCGCCGCTTCCGGTGGCGGGGATGAAGGGTCGCTCGTCGCCGTTCGGGATCGCTACCGGCATGATGATGCGGAAGCTGCCGTCGCCATTGGGGATTGAGCTCGTCAGCGCATTGGCGGCGACTGAGCTGGCGTCGTCGGCCCCGTTGCCGGAGTTGGTGTAATCCGTGGTGTTCCAGGCCGTGCGTACACTCAGCGAGGCGCCGGTGAAGACCGGGTCCGTCAGGATGTCGTAATCGTCGCCGGTTTCGGGGTTGCTGATCCTGAAGGTGATGAGGGGTTTTTCACCCTCCATGCTCTGTTCCACCTTCTCGATCTGGGCCATGAATTTCTGGCTGGCCTCGACCTCGAGTATCCGGTGACTGTTCTGGATACTGCCGGCGATGCCGCCCTGGGAGTGGCAACTGTCGCAGTTGGAGTCATCCGTCTGGCCGCCCGCGTGGGTGGCGAAATCCAGGTCGTCGTGGCAGCTGCCGCAGGCGGCCTGGCTGGCGTAGAGCGACCAGTTGTCGCCCTGGGACGTCTCGGTCAGGCCGTAGTCCAATCCCGCCCCGGTGGCGGAACCCACGTGGCAGTTCACGCAGTTGCGGATGTCCTGGGGGAAGTGTACGTCGGAGTAGTCATTCGGAGTGTTCCTGAATCCGTAAATCACGTAAGGCTCGCCCATCTGCACGCTCGGCAGGTTCGCGCCCCGGTGGATCTTGTGGATCATGACCTTGAAATCCACCGTGTTGGTGCTGTCGGGGTCCACGGAACCGGCGTTGTGGCAGGCCACACAGTACTTCACTTCCTGGCGCCCGCCGCCGTGCACCGCCAGCGGGTCGTGGCAGCGGTTACAGTTGGCCGTGGCGGCGATATCCATGGTGAATATACCGCTGGTTGCCCCGGTGGCCGGCACCCAGTCGTAGTTCGGGTTGGCCTTGCCGGGTGCGCCGTCAAACTGGATGGCGACCCGGTGGGTCAGGTTGGGGTTGTAGCTGAGATCCAGCCCTTCCACGGCAGCCTGGTCGAGGATGTCCTGAGGCAGGTTGGTCAGGCTGGTGGCGTAACGGTAGGTATAGGTGCCGTCGCCGTGGTTGGTGAACTCGCCGTTGCGCTCCGAGGTGCCCTGCAACTCCGCGACCGTACCCTTGCCGACCTGTGGCTGCGCGATCACGTTGATGTAGGACTGCCAGGTGCCGGTGAAATTGCCCTGCGGGCTGGTCTCGAGCTTGGACACGACAAAGCGCAGGTCGGCGAGCGTCAGGTCGGTGATGGCGACGTTATTGCCGTCGCTGAGCTGGAACTGGATGACCGGCTGGTTGTCCGCGTTCAGCGTGGCGCTGGTGATGTAGGCGTTGAGCACCTGGGCCTCGTGGTAGGGATTCACCGCAGGTGCCGGTGGTATGGGTTCGGGAGGTATGGGCTGGCCGGGCGGTTGCGGGCCCGGCGCCACGCCAGGGGCGCTGTTGCCGCCTCCCCCCCCGCCACAGGCGACAAGGAGGCCGACCAGGCCTGCCAATAACCAGTTGCGCGTGATTCTAACCATGATTCCCTCTCCCGGGCTTTACTGCCAGCTGTAGATCACTGACGCGCCCACATATTGAATATCTTCGTTCGGGTTGGTCTGCCCGAACGTCAGTACATTTGCGATGGTATTTGCCTGCACGTTTTCCCACGCCCAGTCGTCGGACTTGTACAGGTAGTACTGGTAGTCCAGTTGCAGGGACAGGTTGTCCCGCAGGTGCCAGATACCGCTGGCCTGTACGTGGTGCAGTTTCGTATTGACGTCGGGCAGGTCGGACGCCGTAACACTGCCGCCCGGTTGCGTTGTCAGGTCCTGTTGCGCCCGGGTATCGACGAAACTGTAGTCGAGCTTCAGTTCCATGTCGGGCGCGAGCTGCCATTGCAGGTTGGCGCCCAGCGTGAAGCTGATGTCGGTGGCGTCGAGTTCCCAGTCCTGATCCGGGTCGCTGGCCTGGGGCAACGGGGGATAAATCGCAAAGGCGTCTTTTTCCAGGCCACCGCGGAACGCCCGGCTTTGCTGGTTTCCCTTGTAGGTATCGTACCCGGTGTACACGCTGCCGGAGAGGCTGTCCGAGACCAGGTAGCTGGCGCTGAACTGCGCGCGATACCACTTCGACTCGGTCAGGCCCAGTGTGCTCTTGTCGTAGTTGTCGTTACGCCACAGCAGGTTCAGGTTCAGGTTCCAGCGCTCGGTGGGCAGGTAGCTCAGGTCTGCACCGGTCTCCCACTGCTGGCGGTTGGCCATGTAGTACTTCATCAGCAGGGGATGGGTGATGTAGCGCTGGTTATCCGGCGTGATATTGATCAGCTCCGTATCCAGCAGTGCATAGTAATCCTGGGCCCACTCGTAGGTGTCCGCGGCCCGGTCGCCATACTCCAGGTGCACGTTGGAACTGAAGTTCGACCAGGGCTGGATGCGGTATTTGAGGGTGTAGCGATCCTCCTCCGTTTTTTCCACCGGGGCGTTGCGCCGCTTGACCTCCTCGTAGGCGTACTCAAAGCCCAGCTTGCTGTGCAGGGGCAGGCGGTAGCCGGCTTCAAAGCCGGCGGTCTGGGAGGTCAGGTCGTGATTGGTGTTGTACACCGTCTCCGGCGTGCCCGGCTGGTTGCTGCCGTCGCCGCGCACGTACAGGTAGCCGTCGCGCTCGGTGTCGTAGTCCCGGTCGCGCAACTTGTAGAACACTTCCGTGTTCAATTTCGGCATGGGGTTCAGCAGCAAGCGGATATTCGCGGTGCTGGTTGCGACCTTGCCGTTAAAATCCTGCCGCGGCACGGGTACGGTGACCACCAGCGCCGGGTTGACCGTGTAGTCGGGGTAGTTCTGGTCCTGCGCAGCCAGGGCGTAGCTGCCGTCAAACTGCAGGCGGGTGGTCGTGGAAAAAATATACTGCCCGGTCAGGCGGCCGCTGGTCTGTTCATTGTCCGGCGCCAGGCCGAGCCCGCCAGTTCCGTTGGGGTAGGCGACGTCGGGGCCGAAGGCACTGTAGGGGTTCTGCCAGACGAGGAGCTTGTGGTCGTTGTTGAAATTCGAGTAGGCCAGCTGGCCGTCGAGGTGCAGTCGCTCGGCGTCATAGGCCAGCCCCATGTCGAATTCCGTGGTGCCGTAATCGATCGGCGCGCGCAGCAGGACGGCCTCGGCGGAGGCGCCGTTGATGTAGATCGCCGCGCCGGTGTCGCCGTGGCCTTCTTTTTGCTCGTAGGACAGGTTGCTGCGGAAGCGCCAGTTGTCATCGATCCTGGCCTCCACGCCCATGTACACCTTGTCCCGGTCGATCACCCGGTCAAAGTCCCGCAGCGAATCGTACAGGGTCGCGAATTCGCCGGTGTTTACGCCGCTGACCCAGTTACCCGGCAAGTATTGGTTGACGTTGCCACGATAGGGCGTCTGCCCGCTGTCATTGCGCACCTGCTGCTGGGAGTCAAACCCCATGGTAAACCGCAGGCGGTCCTGCCGGCCCCAGGTCAGCTCGCCCTGCCGGGTGTCGAGACCGAGGTTGGACAGGGAAAGCTGCCAGTAATTGTCGCTGTTGTGGAAATCCTGCCACTGCAGGTCGCCGATGACGGTGGGCCCCTGCTGGCTGAGGCCGTTGTACTCACCGAACATGTAGTTGTCGTCACTGGTATACCCCAGTCCCACCCGTGCGGCGTTGGTGCTGCCTGACAGCCAGTCGGTCAGCGCGGGGCGGTTCTCCAGGGCCAGTGGCGCGGTGGCGCTGGTGTCGTCAGCTTCCGGTGTCACCGTTTGCGCCAGCGCGCCGCAGGTCGCCAGGACCAGCGAGCTGGCAGCGGTGAACGGACGCAGCAGGCGGAGGCGGCTCTTCATCGTGTCAGACGCGCCCCCGACGGATGGTTGGAGCCGTGCACCTGGCTGTGGCAGTTGAGGCAGTTCTTGGCCAGCACATTGGCGTTGGCGGTGCCGCCGGCAAGGCCCTCGCTACCGTAGGGCACGCTGGGGTGGAAGGCCGCCGCGTGGCACTGCTGGCACAGGGCGGGCCCCCGCGCCGTCAGCAGGCGTTCATTCACCGAGCCGTGCGGCCGGTGGCACAGGGAACAGTCCTCGGCCGCCGGCGGGTGTTCCCATAAAAAGGGACCGCGCTTGTCCGCGTGGCAGCTGAAACAGTTGTCGTTGAGCGTCACCTGGCGCAAGGCCGCGTCGCCCGGACCGCCGTGGGGATTGTGGCAGTCAACGCAGGCGGTTTTACCCTCGACGATGGGGTGGCGCGAGGGCAGGTGCAGTTCGGCGCGGACCTGCGTGTGGCAGGTCAGGCACAACTGTTGGGATTCGCGGTGATCCAGTGCGATATCGTGCGGCTGGTGGGCCTTGTGGCAATCGTTGCAGGCGAGATTTTCCTGCTGGTGGGCGCTGCCGGCCCACAGCAGGGTATCCCCGTTCGCGTGGCAGCTTTGGCAGCTGGCATTGCGCGTTGCCACGTCCGAGGGCCACAGTGGCCCGAAACTGACGTCAGGGGGCGCCTTCTTGCCTTTCCGGTCATGCGCTTCACTGGGTCCGTGACAGGCGGTGCAGGCCGCCGCCCCGCCCCCTGCAATGTCCCGTGGACGGTGTTGAAGATGGCGTGCACGTGGGAATCCGCGGACGCCTTGTGACAGTCCAGGCACCCGGGTGCGTCCCCGGCCCACGTGGCGCTGCCCGCCAGCAGCGCGGCGCCCAAAATTAGTAGTGCCCTGAGGCCGTTGCCTGCCATAGTTTCGTCACTCTGCAGTTGAATCCGCACCCCCATCCAGAAACCCGGATGTCTCGCAGGGAGAAAAACACAACTGCCGGTCCGTACATTGTTGTTATCAAAGACGCTGCTGCACGTGCACTCTTTTCTTGTCAGTTACATGTGCATCCATTCCTGTACCAGTATCGCGCATCTGCCTCCACTGTTGCACGTCCTGCAGTAGGCGACTGCAATTCCTGTTGATCCATGTCAATTTTGTTATTTGCCAGTCGCACCTAATCATCCGGGTGCGCAATACCCTGGTGGCAGTCGATACACGTTTTATCCTTGATACGCGAAGGCTGGTGGAATCGCTGCGCCATTTTTGACTGCAGGTCCGCCTGCATGTGCGCCGTATCGTGGCAGTTGCGGCATTCCTGGGAGTCATTGGCCTGCAGGCGGGCGATTTCCCGCGCTTTCATCACCGGCACGTGCGCGGCGTATTTCTCCGGCGTGTCGATGACGCCGGTAATCGTACCCCACACTTCCCGCGCCGCTTCCGCCTTGCGGATCATCTTCGGCACGAACTCCTTGGGCAGGTGGCAGTCCGAACAGCTCGCGTGGATCCCGAAGGCATTATTGTAGTGCAGGGTTTTTTGCAGTTGGGCGTAGGGATGCGCCTTCATTTCGTGGCAACTGATACAAAATTCTTCGGAGCTGGTGGCGTGCAGGGTGGCATCGAAAGCGATAACGCCCGCGACGCCGAGGACGAGGCCGATGGCCACCAGGGCCAGAATCGAGTGGGAGGGAGACGGACGCAGGAGCTTTTTCAGCCAGCCCTTTGGTTGGTCCTCTGACATGGGTTACTCCCTTCGCAATGCATTACCGCTCGGTTCGTGAACATATAAAGCGTAGGGATAATAATCTATTACGGTGTTGATTGAAGTACTGGGCGCAAAAAATATTTCTCAGGTCAGCAAGGTATCCAGCACGACCCCGGCGAGAAACAGCAGCGTAAACCTGCGCGTATGGCTGAACGCGTGGGCCGAGAACCACAATGGCCAGACGTCGGCAGGGTAATCGGCGGGGGGTGTCTCCGGTTTTGGTTGCGCGAACACGCGCCAGAGCCGGGGCAGCGCGGGCAGGTTGCCGAGTACCAGCAGCAGCGGCCAGTGGAAACTGCCCGCCAGTACCAGCACGATACACAGCAGGTACTGGGCCGCGATCATGCCCAGCACCGAGTACCGCGCCAGGCGCTCACCGAGAACGACCGGCAGGGTGTTGACCCCCTTGCCGCGGTCCGCCTCCAGTTTGTCGGTGTGCTTCCCGAACAGTACCGTGGTGGGGCCCAGCGCGAACACCAGGCTGAGCCAGGTGACATCCCAGCTCCACGCGCCGGCCAGCACATAGTAGCTGCCGCCGACCATCAGCGGCCCCCAGACCAACAGTACCGCGGGTTCTCCGAGGCCGAAGTATTTCAGCGGCCAGGTGTAAAACAGGACAAAAAAGGCCCCTGCCAGCATCAGGTTGAGGGTCAGGCCGCTGCGCTGGGAAATCAGCCAGCCCCCCAGCAGCAACGCCACGCCCGCCGTGCTGCCGAGGTAGCGCCAGAACTGCCGCTCGCTCATCAGGCCGTCTTCCAGCACGTGCACGCCGTACTGGTTGCGATAATAGTTGTCCTTGTCGATACCGCGCCGGGAGTCGGTATAGTCGTTGAGCAGGTTGTTGGTCGCGTGGGCGAACATGAGCCCCAGTACCGTGGCCAGCCACAGGTTCCACTGGAAGTAGCCGTCCCGCCAGGCCATCAGCCCGCCCAGCGCCGCCGCGGTGAACGTCATGAATAAAACAGAGGCCCGGCAGGCGATCAGCCACTTGGCCACGGGGTCCAGCGATTGCCACTCGTTGTGGGACAACTTGGGCATCTGGTCCAGGGCGCGACCCCACATTTTTATGTCAATCATGTTGCAGCGGTAGTCCTGTGGGTTGACGGCAAGTACACTGGGACCTAGTAAGGGGGAGCCCCGTCCCGAGCGGGTAAGACTACCCAACTTGGGCGACAACTGCGAGTCTCGCGGGGCATCGAACCTCGACATCATCGCGGAACCGGCAGGGATCGAGTATGCATTCAAACAGGTTGGGCGACTGGACGCACGACCACGTGTTCGGCCAGCAGGCGCAGCGCTCGGCGGAGAACCGTACCATCGTGGTCGTGATGCTCACGGCGGTGATGATGGTCGTCGAGATCGTCGCCGGCGTGGTGTACGGCTCCATGGCACTACTGGCGGACGGCCTGCATATGGCGTCGCACGCCACCGCGCTGGGCATTTCCGTGTTCGCCTACGTGATATCGCGCAAGCTTGCCGCGGATACCGGCTTCGCCTTCGGCGTCGGCAAGATCAACAGTCTCGCGGCGTTCGCCAGCGCCGTGCTGCTGATGGGTTTCGCGCTGTTTATGGCGCTTGAAAGCGCGGAGCGGCTGGTCAATCCGCTGGCGATCTCCTTTGATAATGCCCTGATCGTCGCCGTCGTCGGCCTGGTCGTAAATGGCGCGAGCGCCTGGATCCTCATGTCGACCCCCCATGGGCACGAGCACGGGCATGACCATGCCGATGACCACGACCACGACCACGAACATGGACATGGACACGATCACAATCTGCGCGCGGCCTACCTGCACGTACTCGCCGACGCGTTGACATCCCTGCTGGCGATCGCCGCCCTGCTGGCCGGCAAGTACCTGGGCGCCCGCTGGCTGGACCCGGTGATGGGAATAGTAGGGGCAGCGCTGGTGGCGCGGTGGTCCTACGGCCTGATCCGCGACACGGTGCGTGTCCTGCTCGACCGGCAGGCCAGTGCCGAATCCCTCGAGTTGGTGCGCCATTCCATCGAGGCGAATTCCACTGACCGGATAGCGGATTTGCACCTGTGGACGATCGGGCAGGGCCTGTTCGCGGCGGAAATCGCTATCGTCAGCGACGATCCCAAATCGCCGGCGTACTATAAAGCGCTGTTGCCATCGGGCCTGGGCATCGTCCATGCCACGGTGGAAGTGCACCGGTGTGGGGATCATCAGGATACACTGGCCTGACTTTTTACCAGCCATTGAACACAGGAGGCGACCATGTCCTACAAACGCATTTCAATAGACGAGGCCAAGGAACTGATCGACAGGGGCGGGGCCACCGTCGGCGATGTCAGGGATGCTGATGCCTGGCGCGCGGGCCGTATTGCCAACGCCATCCATGTGCAGCATGAGAGCATGGATGAGTTCCTGTCCGTGGCGGAAAAAGACAAGCCGCTGATTCTGTATTGCTACCATGGCAATTCGAGCCAGGGCGCGGCCAACTATTTTTTCGAGCTGGGCTTCAGGGAGGTCTACAGCATCGACGGGGGTTACGAGGCCTGGCGCTCGAAGTACTGACGCCGCACCCTGTGAGCATCAACCACGATCAGAAGTTCCTGGTGAGCCCGAAGCCGGCGCTGGTGCGCGATGAGCTTGCGCATATCGGCGCCGGATTGCGTTTTGCTCACGACCCCACGCAGTTCCTCGCCGCAATGAGACAGGCATATGGCGACACGTTTCTGGTGGATGTGTTCGGGTACAAGCTCTTCTGTGTCTTCTCGCCCGCGGGCCTCAAAAGCCTGTACGCGGCCGCCGAGGACGAGGCCAGCTTCGGCATGGCCACCTTCGATATGCTGGGCTTCAAGACGCCCCTCGACATTTTCATGGATGCGGACATCGACCTGTTTTACGAACTGCTGGTCCCGGAAAAGGTAGCGGCCTATATCGAAAATTTTGCCGGTGTCATCCGGCAGGTGCTGACGAGTTGGGGTGATGCAGGAGAGATCAATGTCTTCGACGAAATCAGGACCCTGGAGCAGCGCGTTGGCTTCAGGGTCTGGATCGGCGAGGAAGCGACCCGCGAGGGTGTCTGGCAGCAGTTCAAGGCGTATTTCGACGTGCTGTCCCAGGAGAACGCCTTTGTCAGTCCGCAGCAGACGCTGGAAACACTGACCTCGGGCAAAGTGAAGGAAAAAAAGGCGGTGGCGGATATCATGGCGCTGGTCGGGGAGCTACTGGCGCACCGGGAGGACACCCATACCTGGCCCGATGACAATTTCACCTTCCTGTACCACCGCTTCCGGTCGGATGATCCGCAGGTCACGTTGCGGAAGCTGACGCATAACATTATCAACGCCAACCAGGGCTTTTTGTCCAATCTCTACGCCGCATTGTGCTGGTCGCTCATCAACCTGAAGCAGCACCCGGATACACAACGGCGAGTCGAGGAGGAGATCGCAAAAACCCGGGCGCGGTTCGGCGAGGATTTTACGAGTCGCAAGCGGCACTCGACACCATGCGCTTTTGCGAGCAGTTGCTGATGGAGAGCGTGCGGCTGGCCCAGCGCTCGCTCACGCTGCGCAAGGTGGTGAAGGAGCTGCGCTTCGACTGCGGCGACGAGGTCTATACCATCCAGCCCGGCGTCTATATCGCCACCATGCTGTCGGTGACCAATACCCGGACACCCGAACTGGCGCACTTTGATCCTGACCACTACCAGGGCCGGAAAATCGATCCGCAGCTGATAGTGGATGGCAAGGAAACCGTGAGCACCTTCGGACATGGCGCCCACGCCTGCCCCGCGCAGAAATTTTCCCACAATATGTGCAAGGTACTGCTCGCGCTGCTGCTGGAGAACTTTGAGTTTGAGCGTCTCGCGGGGACGATCGATCCCAGCAGCACGCAGATGGGCGGCGTCGCGCGGGCAGCGCAGGACGTGGTACTGCGTTACGTGAGAAAGTCCCGGTCCTGATGCCGGTTTCGCGGCACTGCCGCTAACCGGGCTTGCCGTCCACCCGCGGTCGGGTGAGCACAGTCACATTGCGCAGCAGGAACAGGGAAAATGCGATGATCCACAACACCGCCGGCAGTTGCCAGGCGACCTCCACCAGCGAAACCGCCAGCAGCGGCAGCACCGCGCGAATGATCGCCGCGATAAAGACCAGGCCGAAAGCGACCGACAGGTACGCTGGCACCTCCAGCGGGCGGCCCGTATGCCCCAGGGATACGCGCGACATCATGGCCAGTATCATGCCGCCGATGCTGCCAACTGCCAGCAGGTGGATGACGTTCCGCCCGGCGACGGGGTCGCCGCCGACGACCGCCAGGGCGAGCATGGCCAGGGGAATGCACAGGTAGCTCAGGTGCATGGACCACAGCAGCGGCACACGCAGGGTTTTCCAGCCCTGCCAGTGCGCGAGGCGGAACAGGTGGATCGCAGCGCCCGCCAGGCACACCATGTCCAGCCAGTGTTGTGCCTGCTCGCCGCTCGGGAACGCGCTCAGCAGCCCGACCAGGGCGGTCCCGCCGATGGCCAGCGCCTCAAACCAGGCCGGGAGCGGCGCGATCTTCAGGCCCAGGCGGTTGGCGGTGAACAGCGGGATCACGCGGCCGCCGATGATCACCACCAGCACCGCGATCATCCACACGGCACCGTAGTGCAGGCGCGCGCTGAGCACCGGGTTATCTGCACTCCAGTAACTGGCGCTGCTGCAAGCCGCCAGCGCCAGCAGCACCGGCGGAAACAGCATATTGCGCCACTGGCGCACGGCCCAGACCCGGCGGGTCAGTTCGTACAGCAGCAGCGCGAGAAAAAGCATTTCGGCCAGCCACGCCAGCGGCAATTGCCCGGGCAGCAGCCACAGCAGCAACCGGGCCGCCAGCCACAGGCCGAACAGGAGCTGGAGTCGCCAGCCGCTGGTGCCGGGAATACCGGTCCAGGTGGCCACCGCCGTGAGCAGGAAGCCCGCGACGACCGGCAGGGCGAAGCCAAATACCATCTCGTGGGCGTGCCACCAGCCGGGGAACAGGGTGAAATCCCAGCGCTCGGGCCATAACATCCAGTACAGCCAGCGCCCCATGGCCAGCACGGCGAAAATGCCCGCCAGCAGAAACCCCGGCCTGAAGGCCAGTCGCCAGAGCGGCGCGGGCATTGGCGCCGTCGGCGGTGCAGTGATCTTCATGGCGTGGTCTCTCCCGTCCGGCTCCTGGCGCCGAGGTTAGCCTATCCGGAGCCGGCGTGGAATGGCGGGTCACGCCGCGCGCCGGCGATGAACCGCGCTGTCACCATTGCCCAACTCGATGGCGCGGCAGCACATGCGTTTCCCGGCGCGCTCCATTAGTATGAGAACCCCTGACCACAACCTCGTCGCGAGACCGCCCCATGTCACTGGATTTCGACAGCGCCCGCCTGCCCAATCCGCACCTGCGGGAAGAACACCACGAATGGCGCACGCAATTGCGCCGCTTCATTGACGCCGAGATCATGCCCTACGCCGATGCCTGGGACGAGGCCTGCCACATTCCCATCGAACTGTGGCCGAAAGCGGCGGCGGTCGGCCTGCTGGGCCTCGGTTATCCGGAGGAGTTTGGCGGCACCAGGGAGGGCATCGACTCCTGGTACATGTGGATAGCCAACGAGGAGTTGGCGCGCATCGGCGCCGGCGGCATCCCGGCCAGCCTCATGGTCCACGGCATAGGCCTGCCACCGGTGATCAACTGGGGTTCCCAGGCCCTGAAGGAGATGGTCGCCCCCCCGGTGCTGGCGGGCAGGAAACACATTGCGCTGGGTATCACTGAGCCCGGCGGCGGCTCTGATGTGGCGCAGTTGTCGACCACGGCGGTGCGCGACGGCGACCATTACATCGTCAATGGTTCCAAGACCTACATTACCGGCGGCATGCGTGCCAACTGGGTATCCACCGCGGTGCGTACCGGCGGGGAGGGCGCCAGGGGGGTGTCCATGTTGCTGATCCCGACCGACGCGGAGGGTTTCAGTCGCACGCAGCTGGACAGGAAGCAGGGCTGGTGGGCGTCCGATACCGCCACGCTGTACTTCGATAACGTGCGGGTGCCGGCGACCAACCTTATCGGCGAGGAAAACCAGGGCTTCCTGGTGATCATGACCAACTTCAACAGCGAGCGCATGGCCATGGCCGCGGGCATGGAGGCGCTGGGTCGGGTCTGCCTGGAGGAGGCGGTGGCCTGGGCGCGGGAGCGCAAAACCTTCGGCAAGCGGCTGGCGGACCACCAGGTCATCCGCCACAAGATCGCCCAGATGAAGCAGAAACTGAATGCCACCCAGGCCTATATACGGATATGCTTCGAAGCCATCGAGGCGGGCACGGCCAACCCGGGTGATATCGCCCTGCTCAAGGTGCAGGCCAGCGAAACCATGGAGTTCTGCGCGCGCGAGGCGATGCAGATACTGGGCGGCATCGGCTACATGCGCGGCAGCCGGGTGGAGCGTATCTACCGGGAGGTGCGGGTCAACGCGATCGGCGGCGGCTCCGAGGAAATCATGCGCGACCTCGCGGCGCGCCAGTACGGGATCTAGTTATGAAACTGTGGCATTGCAACAGCGCGCGTTCACTGCGGCCGCTGTGGACGCTGGAGGAGATGGGGCTGGAGTACGAGCTGGAAATCCTGCCGTTTCCGCCGCGCGTGTTCCAACGGGACTACCTCAAGGTCAACAGCCTGGGCACGGTGCCCTTCTTCGTGGACG
Organism: Halioglobus sp.; assembly: GCA_041395965.1. GTDB lineage: Bacteria > Pseudomonadota > Gammaproteobacteria > Pseudomonadales > Halieaceae > Marimicrobium. The sequence continues at coordinate 1,379 of JAWKZM010000026.1, read as the reverse complement.
GCGCAACCGAGATGACCGAGTCGGTGGGTATCTGCCAGTACCTCGTCGATCGCTACCGGCGCTACGATTTCGGCCTCGAACCGGCGCACCCGGAATACGGCGCCTACCTGAACTGGCTGCACCACGCGGACGCCACCCTGACCTTTCCACAGACCATCGCCATGCGCTACTACTACCTCGAACCCACGCCGGAAAAGCAGGCGGTGGCCGATGACTACGGCAAGTGGTATATCTCCCGGTTGCGGCGCCTGGACCGCCACCTGGAGACCCACGAGTACCTGGTGGACAACCGCTTCACCATCGCCGATATCGCAGTCAGCTACGCGCTGTACCTGGGCCGGGCGATTCACTTCGACCAGCACTACCAGCCGCAGACGGCTGCCTACCTGCAGCGTTTGATGGCAAGACCCGCGTTCCCGCGCGCGGACGGACTGGGGGAGCCCCTGCGGCTCCCGGAACGGGAGTAATTACGATGAGTGCAAGCGAACAGGAACTGCGGGAGTTTCGCGCCGAGGTCGCGGCCTGGATGAAGGCGAACAAGCCCGCCGACCCCGGGTTCCTGCTGCCGCAGACCTTCATGGAAGTAGGAGACGAGCGGCAGCTGGAATTCCTGCGGGAATGGCAGCACAGGGTGTGGTCTGCCGGTTATTTGGGCATGGCCTGGCCCAAGGCGTACGGCGGCGGCGGGGTCGACCCGGTGTTCCAGGGCATCGCCGACCAGGAGATGCGCCGCCACGGGGTACCCATCTGCTTCAACGTGATTGGGCTGGGCTGGGCCGGTCCGCTGATCAACGACATCGGCACCGAGAGCGAGAAGTCGAAATACCTCAAGGGAATACTGTCCGCGGAGGATGTCTGGTGCCAGGGTTTCTCCGAGCCCGAGCACGGCTCCGACCTCGGCAACGCCCAGACCCGCGCCGTGCGCGACGGCGATGAGTACGTGCTCAACGGCCAGAAGATCTGGACCACGATGGGCAACTTCGCCAAGTACATGATCCTGCTGGCGCGCACCAATCCCGACGCGCCGCGCAAGTACGACGGCCTGTCCTTTTTCCTGGCGCCCATGCACGTGCCCGGTATCGAGACGCGACCCATCCGCAAGCTCACTGGCGAATACGGGTTTACCGAGACGTTTTTCACCGATGCGCGCATACCCGCGGAGTGCCTCATGGGCGAGGAGGGGCAGGGCTGGAAGATCGCCATGCAGACCCTGCAGTACGAGCGCGGCGCCGAGGCCGGGGCCGCGGGCGGCCAGTCCATGGTCAGGGTCACGGTGGACGACATGATTGCGCAACTGGATGGCGTCATGCGCGACGGCGAGCCGGTACTGCAAGACCCGGTGGTGCGCGACCAGCTGGTGCAAGCGATCATGGAGGAGA
>JAWKZM010000025.1:0-55240 GCA_041395965.1 Halioglobus sp. | reverse complement strand
GCAGAGTGGGGCACGCTTGTACGCCTCCCGGCCTGCCGGGTTCGGGCTCGAGAGTGGCGCTGGCGCCGAAGTGGACCCACAGCGCATCACATGGAACCCGGTGGCCGCAACGCCCACTATCGGATATCTCGATCGAGAGACCTCCGGCGAGGAAACCCGTTTGCGCTGGTTGTCGGTCAGCTTTCCCTTCAAGAGCGAGCCTGCGGAAATTGCAGCAAGTGCGCGTGCCATCGTGCAGTTCGGCTGGACTTCTGCAGGCACTCCCTACTACTCCACCCGTTCGGATGACGGGGCGACCACCCGCGTCTATGTGGTCATCGACGGGGTTTCGAAAGAGATCTGGCAGGGTAACGTGACGGACCGCTACAACGACCCCGGACGGGCGCTTCGTATCGACGGCAGTGACGGACCGGCACTGGAAGTGGCGGGTCGGGTATTCCTGGCGGGTGACGGCCTCGGCCCCGATGGGCCCCGACCGTTTCTGGAGGAGCTGGACCTGGCCACTGCACAGAAAAAAAGTCTGTTTACCGCCGATGACGGTGTTTTCGAAGAGGTGCTCGCAGTGCTTGATCCGCGCGGCCCCGTACTGCTGACCTCTAGAGAAACGGAGTCGTCGCCGCCAAACCTGTACCGCGTGGAAGGTAACCAACGCACTGCGCTGCGACCGCTTGCAAGCCCCTACCCGGCGCTGGAGAGCGTGGAGCGACGCCGGGTCAACTACCGGCGCGGTGACGGCGTGGCACTGGCTGGTACGCTGTATCTCCCGGCGGGCTGGGATGGCGCCAATCCATTGCCTACTTTGATCTGGATCTATCCTTATGAATTTGCCGACCGGGAGCACGCGGAACAACTGGACGTAAGGAATTTCCGCTTCCACCAGGTGACGGGCCCATCGCCACTGGCAGCGGTGCTTGCCGGGTATGCCGTGCTGGTGAACCCGACAATGCCCATCGTGGACGAAGGCAATGACGTCGAGGAATCCTATCTCAGGCAGCTGGTGGACAGCGCAGAGGCCGCGGTGGATTACCTGGTCGACGCCGGGATCAGTGACCCGGAACGGGTCGCGGTGGGGGGGCGCAGTTACGGTGCGTTTTCCACGGCCAATCTTCTCATCCATTCACAGCGCTTTGCCACCGGCATTGCGATGAGTGGCGCCTACAACCGCACGCTCACACCGTTTGGATTCCAGCACGAAAAACGTTCATTCTGGGATGCGACCAGCCTCTACATGAGTATCTCCCCGTTTTTCCATGCGAACAAACTGCGCGTTCCCCTGCTGCTGGTGCACGGTGGCGCGGATCCCAATCCTGGCACCCCGACCCTGCAGGCGCGTCGCTTTTTCCACGCGCTGGCGGGAGAGGGCGCCACGGTGCGTTACGTGGAACTGCCCATTGAAGGACATAAGTACCTGGCCAGGGAAAGTGTGCTGGATGCCGCCGCCGAGATGATCAGTTGGCTGCACGAGACGATCGGGCCACACGCAACAACCGGGCGGCAAACCGCTGGCGCAGTCTCCCGTGAGTGAGGTTGCCGTGCACCCGGCTGTCCCGTTCAGTATCGCCTCGCTCGGTATCGCGACATTTGCCGGCATGGATGCAATCATGAAAGGGCTGGTCATGGGGATCGGCGCTTACAATGCGATGCTGTGGCGCACGATGATTGCGCTGGTGCTGTCCCTGGTATTGTTTGCCATACTGGGAAAACGCTGGCCCACGGTGGCCGTAATCAGGATACATGTATGGCGCGGGGTGGTTACCTCGCTGATGGCGTTCCTGTTTTTCTGGGGACTGGCTTATGTGCCGCTGGCCGAGGCGGTCGCCCTGTCGTTCATAGCCCCGCTGATCGCCTTGTATCTGGCAGCGGTGCTGCTGAGGGAGAAAATCGGCGAAAAGGCCGTTGTCGCCTCGCTGACGGGTTTTGCCGGCGCACTGGTGATTGTCGGCGGCAAACTGGGGGGCCACTATAGCGATGAGGCTGGCAAGGGGATCGTCGCGATACTCCTGTCCGCCCTACTTTACGCCTACAACCTGATCCTGCAGCGGCGGCAGGCGGTGCTCGCGGGGCCGTTCGAAATCGCCTTCTTCCAGAACGCGACCATGCTGGCAGTCTACCTGTTGATCGCGCCTTTTCTGGCCGTTGCTCCCACCATTGCACAGCTTCCCCACCTTGCGGCTGCGGCCTTGCTGGGTACCGTATCTCTGCTGCTCCTGTCGTGGGCGTACGCACGGGCGGAGGCGAGAATACTGATTCCGGTCGAATACACCGCCTTCGTCTGGGCGGCGCTGCTCGGGTGGCTGGTATTCTCTGAGGCGCTGACCATGACAACCCTGGCGGGTACGGCACTGATCGTCGCCGGCTGCCTGGTTGCCACGCGGCAACGGCGCGTAGTGGTTGAACATATCGAGACGACGGTGGTCTGATCCCCATGATGAGGCTTACCGTTCCGTGGATCCGCGCAATGGCTGCAAGTGCAGTGCTGGTCGCGCTACCTGCCCCTGCCGATGACTGGCAGCTTGTGCATGAGGGCGATAACCTGCGCGTGGAGCGACGGGATTATGAAGGCTCCGAGCTGGACGAAATACGAGGCGTCACCCGCATCAGGGCATCGCTGAACGCGTTAATGGCGTTGCTCCGGGATGCCCGCTTCAATCGGGAATGGGTATATCGCAGCGGTGGCGCGAAAATCCTGCGCGCAGACATTTACTCCCAGGCCTATGTATACGGCATCGTGGACGCGCCGTGGCCGATGCAGGACCGGGATACGGTCGTGCGTTTCGACTACCGGCAGGACCCCGTTACCGGGGAAATCCTCGTGACGATTACCAACTTCCCGGACTTCATTCCCGAGAATGCCGATCTTATCCGCGTTCCCCGCTTTGGCGGTTACTGGAAACTGACGCCGGCGGCTGATGGCTGGGTGGAGGTAACCTACCAGGTATACGGCGACCCGGGCGGCTGGATCCCGACCTGGATGGCGAACCGGGCCGCCCAGATATCCGTGCAATACACCCTGCAGAATATGCCCGTTGCGGTGAAACACTACGCAAGCGCCAGCTCGGCATTTGTGCGGGAGCCGCACCCGCCGGGCGACGGATGACCGGGTTTAGCGCACGTAACCGACCACCGCAACAAAGTGACACACGGACCCGACCATGACGAAAAAGTGCCAGATACCATGGGCGTGGTTCAGTCGGCGCGCCTTGTCCAGCACGTAGAAGATAACGCCGACGGTATAGATGACGCCGCCTGCGGCCAGCCAGAGGAATCCGGCTTCCGGCAATGCGGCACGTAAACTTGCAAAGTCCAGCGAGCAGGCCCAGCCCATCCCCAGGTAAATGAGCAGCTGGCAGATTTTAACCAGCCGTCCCGACAGCAGGACTTCCGACAGCGAGCCGACGGCGGCGAGTATCCAGACCAGCGCCAGAATCCTGGTGCCGCTGCTATTGTGCACACTCACCAACATAAACGGCGTGTAGGTACCCGCGATCAGGAGGTAAATGGAAATGTGGTCCAGCACCTTGAAAATCTTTTTGACCCGGGGCGCCTGAAAACTGTGGTACAGCGTGGACATGGCGTACAACAGCACCAGGGCGAGGCCAAATACGCTGAACGCCAGCAGTGTCCTCGGGGCGCCACTCTGGATTCCGAGGGTCAGCAACACGCCAAGGGCCACCAGTGAAAATACCGAGCCCACCAGATGACTGATACTATTGAGCTTTTCGCCATAGTACATGTTTGCAGTTGGTCTCCTGTGTCGGGCGCGCAATTGCGCCGTTGATACCGGCCCGGCGCTGGCTTCGGTCAATATCGCACCTGCCGGCCTTGTCCGACAAGCACTGGATACACGCGGCTCCGCGAGGCAGTAATGGACTTGATACAAAAAATGTCACGAGCAGGCCGTTCGTCGTGCAACATCAGTGGCGGCCGCCGGTGGTCGAGGCGGCTGCGGGTCACCCTGCGCGCGATGGGCATCGTCGCCTGCACCAGCCTGTTGCTGGCCTGCGCGGCGCAACGACCATGGCCATTAACGGCGCCGCCTGCCCCGGTGGCCGGGCAGCATACGGTAGCGCTGCTGGGAGCGACTGGCATGGTGGGGGGCTACCTGCTGCGGGAGGCGCTGGCACGGGGATACACCGTGCGCGCACTGGCGCGCACCCCGGCAAAACTTGGCGAATTCAATGGCAGGATCGCCATTGTGCAGGGAGACGCCCGGGACCCGGCAGTGATCGAGGAACTGCTGCGCGGCAGCGACGTGGTGATCAGCGCGCTGGGCCCGGTGCAGGCGGACGGGGCGGCGAGCCTGCAGATCAATACCACGGTCACCGGTAACGTGTTGCGCGCCATGCAGCGGCAGGCAATTTCCCGGTACCTGGTCGTATCCGGGGCGGCCGTGGTCATGCCCGGCGACGATCGCGACGCGCTGGGATGGCTGATTCGCACGCTGGCGCAGCTGGGTCTGGGCGATGCACTGCGCGACAAACAGGCCGAGTATGAACTGCTCGCCCGCAGCCAGGCGGACTGGACGCTGGTGCGTTGCCCGCTGATCGACCCGGCGCCAGACCACTGGTATCCGCTGGTCTCACTGCGGACGCCACCGGCCTTTCGGGTGCGCGCGGGGGAACTTGCCCGCTTCATGATCGACCAGGTGGCTGTGCGCGAATATATTCGGGAGGGGCCTTTTGTCGGGAGTCGGCAGGTGAGCGAGGAACCTTCCGCACTGGGCGGGTCCACCATCGATTGACTGCGGTAGCCTCGCGGCGGGCCGCGTCTGCCGGCCCGGGGGAGGGACCCCGGAAGCTACTTTGGTATTCTGCAACGGGTCAGACCTGACATGTCCAAAGCACTGCAACGGATCATAGCCTGCCTCTTCCTGGCGACCGCGCTGCTGGCGGCGACAGTAATCGCCGTGGCTGCATTGACGTTGGAGGACACGCCGCTGGTCGGACGCGGGCCCGCACCCGACCAGGCCGCGGTCGCCGCCGGCAAGGCGTTTCTTAAACGCGTTCAGCGCCAGCTGGAAATGGCCGGCGCCGGCGGCGTGACTCTCGCCGTCACCGAGGGAGAACTCGGAAATCTGGCGCAGATGGGCGCCCACACCTTTCCCTGGTTTGACGCGGCCCTGGACATTGACGACACGGGCATCGATTCGCGGGTGAGCCTGCGCCTGCCCGCCAACCCGTTCGGTGCGTATCTCAACCTTGGCTTGCGGATCGGGCAATCCAGCAACGGCATCGCCATCGATCACGTGTCGATCGGCCCACTGCAGTGCTCCGGACGCTGGTTATTGCCCCTGGCAGCCAAGCTGGCGGATGTACTGCTGCGGGACCGCCAGGCAAGCATGCTGCTGGCGAGCGTGCGCGCGCTGCGGATCGAGGACGATATCGCCATGTTCAGCGTGCTGCCGCCGCCCGACGCCAAAACCCAATTGAAGAAGGCGGTGCGGACGCTGCAAGCGCTCCGCCTGCCGCCGGGCGAGGAACGGCGGGTCGGACACTACTATGCCATGTTGGCGGACCTGGGCTCCCGCCGGGATTTTCAGGCCCGCTCCCTGAACTACTATCTGGTCCCCCTTGTACGGGAGGCTGCGGCTCGCAGCCCCAACCAGTCTGCGATCGCGGAAAATCGCGCCGTGCTCTGGGCACTGGTTATTTACTTCAGTAATGGCGCCTTCGAAACGCTGGTCGGCAAACTGGTGTCTGGCCAGCGCGCACTGGTGCAGGCGCCCTTCCCGGTAACGCTGGGTGGCAGGCAGGACCTCATGCTCCATTTCCTGTATTCCGCGGGTATTTCGCTCGCCACCCGGCAGGGTATTGGCGTCGCCGCGGGAGAATTCAAGGAATTGCTGGATTCCGGCAAGGGGGGGAGTGGATTCAGCTTCGCCGACCTCGCGGCGGACAGGGCCGGCATCGAATTCGTCAGCGTGGCGACCTCCAGCGAGTCAGCCGCCCGGCGCTGGCAGGCGCGCATCCTGGCCCGCCCGGACGAGGGCAGCTACTTTCCCGATGTCACGGGATTAACCGAGGACCTCAGCGAGGAACAATTCCGCCGCGAATACGGCAGTATAGAGTCGGCGCGCTATCGGGAGGCGGTTGCGCTGATTGACCGGCGTATCTCGCGTTTGACGGTTTATGCGAGCACCACCACGCCCTGAATGGTCGACCGCGGGGTACCGCCGGGCAACCGGACTCCGGGCGGCTCAGGTTGTCGTCCCGCTGGATAACCAGTGGTTGAGTTCCGGGTGCAGGCGCTCGGCAGCCAGCTGTTCGTAGCGCCGGACCTGGGCGTCTGTCAACACGCCGCGCCAGCGCTGGCTGGTGCCCTTGTGAAAAAAGTTACCGGTGTCCTTCCAGGTGCCATGGTTGGCGCCCGGCGCCATCCTTTGTGCGTTGCTTTTCATGGCGTCAAAGCTGACCCCGGCCAGCAACTCCGGCCAGACTGATTCATTGACCGGGATGTCGAGATAGGCGGATATGCGCCGCATCTGTCCGTCCAGGTCCTTCAGGAGATCGTCAAAATGTACCAGCAGGATATTGGGCAGGTGTTTATAGTCCCACCAGGTCTGCGCGTGGTGTAAGTGGGACCAGAACGGGTAACCGTCCTGTTCCCATGGGAACGAACCGCGCTCCAGCCAGGCGTCAAAGGCGTCACTGATTGATTCTCCTGGAAGGGGCAGTTCGGGACCCCTGCGATCGGGCGCGTTGTTCAGGGCTGCTATGGCCTCGGGCCTGAGGTTGTGCCAGTGATTCCACATGGACATGAACACGTCGCGGCCGTCCCGGCCCACGAAGATGTACTTCACCTGGGGAAAAAACCGGATGCCGTCCAGCGGGCAGTGGGTCTTGATATAGCGCCTTTGCTGCAGTCCTTCCACCTGAGCCAGCACGACCTCCAGCGGGGCAAAGTTGGAATCGAACCAGGGTGTCAGGTCATCCTGGGGCACCGGGGGTTGTGGCTGCTGGAATACCAGCGCCGCGCATATGCCCTGCATCCATGTGGTCCCGGCCTTGTACGAGGTGGTGATGATAATATCGTCCGCACGCGGTACGAAGTGGTCCCACTTTGCGCTGTTCATGATCGCGTTCTGGTAGTGGTGTAGTCTTTGCGGTATACATTCCATGATCTTTCCCGGTTTTCCGCTTGGGTGATCCGCGAAATAATATGCGCCCCGGTGCACGGTTCCCGCAAGCAATTTTATCCGCTGCGGCCCGCCGTGTTATAACGCTACACGGTATGTAATGCCCATCGCGACTGTCCTGCACCCTTGGGTGCGGCGGGCTGCTGCGATACCGGTCGATGTTCGCACTGGCGTCCTGGCGGGCCAAGCGAACTGATAGTATTTCGAATAGGGTCGAAAGCGCCGAAGGTGTGGACTGAAATGGGTTTCAACCGGGGGAAATCTGTCCTTGTTGTGGTAGTGGCGCTTTCCGCTATCGCCGCAGGCCTGCTGGTAACAAAATTTTGGAAAACGGGATTCGATCCCGGGGAACTGGCCGGCGCTATCTACCATAGGTTGAAGGCCACGGAATGCCCGGTGGAGCAGGCAGCCCCTGTCCCGTGGACCGCCGGGCCGGTGATAGCCATGGAGGATTCACCAGAGCCAATTTTTACCGACATCGAGACCAAAACCTTCGCCCTGGCTGTTGTCGACATCAATCAGGATGGAAGAGACGATATCCTGATTGGCGCACATGAACGGAATCCTTACCTGTTGGTAAACGGCGATGCCGGTTTTACCGACCAGTCGCGGGCGCTTTTCCCCCGGGGGCGAGTAATTGATCGCCACGGCTATACCTTCGCGGACCTGGACAACGATGGCGACCTCGATATCGCGATAGCGTGTGGCGGCCAGGACGGGGTCGGCAAGGGGGCGCCCAATCTGTTCCTGAGAAACAATTCGCAAAGCGGTGTCCTGGATTTTGCACTCGAGCGGGTGAGTGACGAATTGGCACAACCACCCGGGCGCTCCCGGTCCTTTATTCCAATGGCATCCGCTGATGGGAAGGCGATTGACCTGTACTACGCAACCCTGGCGAGGGCCGGCTTTCCCAACAGGCTGTACATAAACGCCCGCCGCCCGGAAGCTTTCCAGTTTGATCCCGAGGAAAGTTTCCTGACCCTGACGATGGATGACCACGGGCGCGGCGTGTTTGCCGATTTTGATGGTGATAACAAGAGCGATTACCTGGTGATCGACAATGTGAAACTGAAAATCTACTGGCACCCGGATTCAGGAAAGGGCGTGAGCACGCTCTCCTACGATGCGTTCTCCACAGCTGTCGCAGATTTCAATAACGACGGTCTGCTGGACATTTTTGTCGGCGCTTTGAGCCTGCCTTCAAATTCAGACAATCTCAGCTATGACGCGCAGGAAATTGTCTATGTCCTCAACAGGAACGGCGACAACGACTCCAGCGCCATTGCATTTTCATCGCAATCCAGGGCGCTGCAATTTAACCTCGACCAGCTCATCCAGGCCTCGATGCCCGGACAACTGGTGGGCGCAAAGGACATCTTCATAGGCGGCGAGGGCGCAAACCCGAAAACCAGGATCTTTACACTGAGCCGGCAAGCGGCAGCAGGCCAACCGGCGGACTTCGACAAGCCCGGAATCTATATCTGGTATTCCCGCTATACACGACACTGGAATATGAAGTGGGTATTTCACCCGGACCTGGATCAATTCAAGGGCATTGTTAAGGGTGCCGGCATCGGTGACCTGACCATGACGAATTTCACGACCCATGAACCGGACCGGGTTACCGACACCATTTTTATCAACCAGGGTGACGGCACGTTCTCGCAGCTCTGCACGGGGCTGGCTGCACACAAGGAGACAACCTCCAGCGCCACGGTGGCGGATTTCAACAATGACGGCTGGCTCGATATCATAGCCCTCAGGCAGGGCGAGCAGGGCTCGACCAACGGCGATATTGTCGTGCTGAGCAATAACCAGGGCACCTCGTTCAGCGCCAGCACTATCGGGCTGCGCCCGCAGGACAGGTTGCAGCGATCGGATCTGATTGCCAATGGGTTTTTCAACGAGGATGACAAGCCCGATATCGTGCTGACCAATGGCTTTGGACAAATCCCCGGGAACGAGGGCTCACCCCGTTTGCTGCTCAACAACACGGCGGACGCGCCTGCTGCATTGCTCATCGATCTCAGGGGCAGTACCGCCAATAGCTTCGCCGTCGGAGCCAAAGCGACATTGAGGGATGCGAATAACAGGATGATCGGTTACAGGGTTCAGGGACTTAACGCGAATATTTCCGAGGACACGCACCGGATGCATTTTGGCCTGGGTGATTTTCCGGGCCCCTACACGCTGACCGTGGATTGGCCCGACGGCGTATCGACCAGCCGGACGTTTCGGGCGCCGGGCGCCTACACGGTACGGCAATAGCGAGTAGAACGGGCCGCGGTCGGCAGGAATGCCATACCCCGGTGATCGTTACGCCATGCGGGTCCTGTCAATCCTTGCTGGGCGTTTTGAGTCGGCTTGCACTTGCGGTGCCCGCATCGACCAGAACGGCGGTAAAAGTGTAGTCCTGCGTCAGCACGGCCACCAGTTGACTTGCGTTGTTGGCAAATGAAGTGTCATCGGAGAAATCCAGAAACGCGATATCCGAGGACACCGCGGCATTGGAGCGGACGGCGGACAGTCGTGCCGATTTCGGTATGGTTATCGCGCTATCCCCGGGCTGGGAGTCCAGGGACAGCAGAAGCCTGGAAATGTTGATGGCTGCCGTGGAGCCGGATCCGCCGACGGCAACGAGATCCTGCGGCGTAACAAGTGACTGCCCGGCCCGAACCGTGCCAAGATTGATATCACCGATGAAAAACCGGATGGATTTGCCAGCTTCGTACTGGAACAGCCCGTCTTTACCGGTGACACCGGATAGCGAACCGGACGCGTAACTGACGCCCTCGGTCCGGGGGTCACCAAAATAGCCGCTGGCGACTACGATGACCTCGTTCTGCGAGTCATTCTTGTCCTTGTCCGAGGAACCGCCTCCGGAACTAAAAAAGAACGCGCACTTGCTGCCCACCAGCAATGGCAAAGCCAGCAACGACAGCATGAGAATTAAGGTGCGCCGGGTTCGGTACAGCATACAGGGCCTTGCTCGATAAACGCAGTGCGTTGTAACAGTGTAAGTTTATCGCGAAAACCGCGTGTTCGCTATCCGCGCGGCAAGCGGCTTATCCTGTGAATTTACCCGCCAGTGCCTTTGACCCGTTGGCCGGTGGGGCCAGGGAAAAATCACCCAGGTCGGAGTACGCCCTGGCAAACGCCGCTCACTGCGACAGACGTCCAAGATAGTCCGAAAAACGGGCATCCTGGCACAGGCCGTACGCTCTCGCCCACAGCACGTTTTGTCCCATGATACAGTCCACGGCGCTGAACTGCGGACCACACATGTAAGTGGCCTCACCCAGCCGCTTGAGTAACTGTGGCTCCACCTCCCCGGTAAATTTCCGGTTGTAGCGCTCGATGGTTTTCTCGTCGCGGTCCTTGCCCAGTAGATGAGTGTGGATACGAATTTGCCACAGCATCATATCCATTGAGGACGTGCCGAAATGCAGCATTTGCAGGTAGTTGAGCCGTGCCGTGGAAAACCGGTCGGGTGCCGGCGCCAGGCCCCTTTCCGGAAACAGGTCGGCGAGCAGTGCGACCATCGCCCCACTTTCCAGCATGATGGTGCGCTCACCGTTATCCAGGGTGATCTCCAGTACAGGTACATTGTGGTTGGGGTTCAGCGCAAGGAATTCCGGGCTGTACTGCACTCCTTCATAGAGAGGTACGGTTTCGACATCGAAGTCGTCTTCCAGCAACTCGTGCAGCAGCCACTTGACGCGAACGCTGCGGGTTGCGGGGAAATGATACAGTTTAAAACGCTTGATATTCACCGGGTAAACTCCTGTTACAGGCACCTCAGTTGGGTCCTTGCGGTTGCACTTCGAAGAGGGTGACTTCGCCGCGACTTCCCAGGCGCATCACGGGGCCCCAGGTGCCAGTGCCGGGCGATACGTACAATTGCGTCGACCCCTCCCGAAAGAGACCCACGACTTTATTGAACACGCGGCCAACGACCAGGTTGAACGGGACTATCTGCCCGTTGTGGGTATGGCCGGAAATCATCAGGTCGACGCCCGCTGCCGCTGCGGCCCTGAGACCATAGGGACGATGATAGAGCAATAACACGAAACGATCCCGGTCGCAGTCCAGTGTAGCCAGTTCACGTTCAACCTGTGAGGGGTGTTCGCTGTCGTCAATACCGATTAACTGCACGGGTCCGTGCAGGATCGTTTGCGAACGCAGGACCCGCACGCCCAGGCTCTGGAGACGCTCCAGAATCGCATCCAGGTCCTCGTAACGTTCATGGTTGCCGATACTGAAGTAGATGGGTACGCGGCAGAGCAGCAATGCCGAAAGCTGCTCCCGCGGGATGTCCGGGGCGTCTATGAAATCACCGGTAATGCAAAGAAAATCGATTTCGAGCCCGTTCACTTTGCGCATGACCCGTTGGAGAAAACGGGGGCTGCGGGAACCGATGTGCACGTCCGTTATCTGCGCGAAGCGCAGGGGGGCCTTCAGCTTCTCGCTGGCCAGCGGGATCGTGACGACCGACGGCGAGTAGGCGTTCAGCACGCTGTATGCGAGCAGCGCCACGGCCACTGCAATTACCAGACCGGCGGCAGTCGCCGGAGCCAGCCAACCCAGGCCCACGGGTATTTCCACCAGCACCAGCATGCAAAACAGCAGGGGACTGATGCCCAGCCACAAGTCGGCGCCGCGCCGCAACCAGAAGACCAGCCCGTAATTGGCATGGCGAAGGTAGAGCCGGACCACGATCTGGCTGAAGAAGAGCGGCACAAAAACCGCTGTGGTTTGCCATCCACTCAGTCCCAACCAGTAACACAACCGAAGTATCGGGTAGGCAAACAACGGAATGTGCAGTAGCAGCACAACAGCGATGAACTGAAAGCGTCGATTCATGACGACAGGATACTCTACACGGGTAGCGTTCTGAAGTTGCGCCGGTCAGGGCCGCGCAGGAGCAAGTGTGCAGCCCTCAATCGTGATGCGGTGCATAATGCGACGGTGGCCATGGTAATCGTTTTGTGCAAAGTGCCAGGTAGCGCGGTTGTCCCAGAAGGCCACCGAGCCCGGCTCCCAATGGAACCGCTGCACATGCGCAGCGGCCGTCGCCACGCCGTACAGGTACTTCAACAGGGGTTTTGACTCCTCCTGCGTCCAGCCCTCGAAATGCAGGGTGAATCCCGGGTTGACATACAGCGCGCACCTGCCTGACAGCGGGTGGCGAATAACCACGGGATGGACCGGATCGGTCAATCCTGCTGTCGCTGCGGTATTGCCGAGCCGCCCGCTGTATTCTCCGCTTTGTATGTGCTCGGTTGCGCCGCCAAAAATATGCTTGGCCGAGTGCACGGCATTGAGGCGTTGGAGCGTTTCCTGCAGCGCCGGGGATAGCGACTCGTAGGCACTGTACATATTGGCGAAATGCGTGTCTCCGCCCACGGGCGGGAGTTCGCGGGCAACCAGTATGGAACCCAGCGCGGGTTAGTGATCATAGGAGTGGTCCGTATGCCAGCCGCCGCCGATGTTATAGGTCTGGTCCGGCTCCTTGGCGACCAGCGCGATTTGTGGATAGTTGGGATGGGCGGCAAAGAACCGGTTCACGTTGATCCTGCCGAAACGCTGCGCGAGGTCGATATGCTGCTGTTCCGTGAGAGACTGGTTCCGGAAAAACACCAGGCCGTGCTCGCTGAAGGCCTCCCTGACCAGCGCAAACGTGTCGTCATCCATACGGGCAAGATCGACTCCCGTGATTTCCGCGCCCGCCCCTTCCAGTATCCTGATGGTGGGTCTTCCCATCCGCCGTTCTCCAGGTGCTTGACGTGTCCAGTCTAGCCACAAGCGTGCGGAAATGGAATTTGCTGCCCTGCGCGCAGACTCCCGCGTTTCAGTTTTCGGAACGCTCGCCCCAGGTATTCCAGAAGGTGACTTCCTGCTGCGGCCTGCGCCTGGGTCGGCCCCACTGCCCCCGGGGATAGCCAAGCGGTATCATGGCAATGGTTTCGACATCCTCGGGAATGCCCAAAACGGCCTTGATTTCCCTATCGCGCGCCTTGTGCAGCGTGGTCATCGTCGAGCCTATACCTTTCGCCCGCGCCGCGAGCATCAGGTTCTGGATGGCCGGGTAAATCGAACCGTAATAGGTGGACTGGTGTATGCCGCCGGCCCGGGCGCTGCCCGCAAGGCAGCACATCACCAGGACGGGGGCCTGCTCCAGGCCTTCCACCAGGATCATGGCATCGGCGTACACCTTGCGGGTCGCGTCATCCAGCAGGCCGCTGGCCAGCGCGCCGTTCTGGATCACCTGCACGCCAATCTCGCGGTAGATATCGGCGATACGTTGTTTCAGTGTTGCGTCGGTGATGACCAGGAACGACCAGGGTTGGCTATTGCCCGGACTACAGGCCATGGTCGCCGCCTCAATAATTCCTCGCAGGTCAGCGACCGGGATGGGATCCGGTTTCAGGCGCCGCATCGCTCGCAGTGTGTAAATCGCTTCGTTCAGGCTCAGTTCCGTCATCAGGCTGGTCCTTCGCGGCGGCTCATTGCTGGATTGGACTCTTGCGGCGGGCACGGGCTTTCAGGCCCTGCTCAATACCGAGCTTCATTTTCACGTCGTTATCGCGGGAGATGGCCCTGTGCACCAGCTTTTCCATAAAGAATCGCATGACGGGATTAAACACGTGATAGGTTTCGCGAAAATGAATGCGGGTACGGTTGGCACTGAGCGCTTCGAGGCGTGTCCAGCCGGTGGCCCTGGACCAGAGTGGTTTGCCAACAGCGTCGTAGCGCCAGGAGTCGTTGACTTTAACCTGCGTCAGCCACTCCCAGGATTGCGCCTTGCCGCCCGACAGCAGGTAGCGAGGGACGGGGAACTGGCAGTGTCTTATCAATCCCTCGCCGCTGCTGTCGCCACCATGGAGTATTTCTATGCGCAGGTTGCCGTGTTCCATCACGTCGCCGGTTTTCCTGTTCCAGAAAACCGCCCACACCTCCTCCCTGCTGGCGTCCACGTCGAAACTGAATTGGTGATCCTGCATGCTGAGTCCTGTTGACCAGTTTTTTATCGGGAGGTCGCAGATCAAGGGTTGTCACAGATTGGCACAATCTAGCCTCTCGGCACTGGCCAGGCAAGGCGGGCGCCAGGGGGGCGCGCGAACACCGAGGGGTCTGCCAGGTGGCGGGTAACCGGCTGTGTTATCATTGCGCGCACCGAACAGCCCGTTCAGGTGAGGGAATCAAGTTGAAACACAATATTCGTAAGCCAGTTGCCATCGTTCTGCTGGGTTATCTGGCAGCCAGCGGATGCACCTGGGTGGACCCGGTGCCTGGCGCCAGCAACGTGACCCTGGTCATGCCTACGCACGTGAGCAATTGCAAGCCGCTGGGAAGCACCACGTCCCAGGTGAAGGACAAGGTTGGATTTATCAACCGCAGTGACGAAAAAGTGGCGGAAGAACTGCTGACCCTCGCCAAGAATTCGGCGGTTGAACTCGGCGGCGACACCCTGGTGGCCGAGGGCGCCCCGAACGAGGGCACACAGAAGTTCAGAATCTACAAGTGCCCATAGGGTTTTAGCACGCCCCGCGGCCCTAGCTGCGCGGGTGATCGATGGCCCAATCAACGACCGAATCGATAGCGCTCGATACCCAGGGAAAAGGTATGTGCGGGCCGTCGACCATCGTCCACAACGTAACCTCAATGCCGGCAGGGCAGCCGGTGTATTGCAGTACCTCGGTCTCGTTGCCGGGTATGCTGGCGATGACGTCAATCGTGTTGGGGGCCATGACCGGGTTGTCTCTATCACAGCCGGCGTGGGCGGCGTAGCGGGCAATGGTCTCGCGCGCGCCGGGATAGGATTGGCCGGCGTTCGCTCCTCCGTCATAAAAAATCGTCCCATCGGCCGTGCCGTGCATGGTCAGCACGCTCACCGGGTTGGTGGCCGGGGCACAATTCGCGTCATCGATGAACGTCGATCCGGCCAGGCTCACCACGGACGTTACCAGGTCCGAGGCTTCGCAAACCAGGCGCAGCGCCATGAATCCGCCGTTGGAATGGCCGATCAGGCCGATGCGCGTGGTATCGATACTGTAGGTGGCCGCCGCCTCCTCGATAAGGCCCCGGATATAGGCCACGTCGTCAACCTTCTTTTCTTCCTCGGTGAATGCGCAGCACCCCGGGGTGGCGTTCCAGTAGCGGGTGCCGTTAAGGTTCTCGGTGCCATCCGGCATCACGAGAATGTATTGCTGGGTGTCGACGCGCGTGTCCAGTCCCAGGTAGATAGCCTCCACTTCTCCTGTGGCGCCATAGCCGTGCAATACGACGGCAAGCGGATAGCGGGTCGCGGTGTTGTAGTCGGAGGGGATCAGCACCTTGGCCGGCCGCTCCCCGCCGATGCTCAGTGTGGGGTTGGAGGCGCAGCTGTCGGTGTCGGCACAGCCGGCCAGCCCGCTGTTCCCGGTTGGAGCCGGGGCAGTCGAATTGTTGGAGTTGTTGGAATTGCCACAACCGGAAACAAGCAGCAGGCCGCCTATTCCACAGCTCAACAGAAATGACCGGGCGCGGCCGGACTTACGGGGTGTTGGGTGCATTTTTTATTGCCTGCTTATTGATTTTGGGGTGGCGCCTGACAGAGGCGGCACTGCTCTTGTCACACGGGCATGTTAGCAAATAGCCACCCGGGTTTCGACCGGTTCAGCGTTGCACCCGCGTCCCGGTCGCGCTGGCCGGCAGCCGGTGCTCAGCCATTGAGTGGCGCCAACAACGCCAGCAAATCCAGATCGGGGCCTCTTTCCACTTCATTCTTCAGGGCCTGGATGCACACATGGTTGGCGCCGGCGTCCCAGTGGGCCTGGATGCGGTTGCGCAGGGCCTGTTCGTCACCCCAGGCGAAAATGGCGTCCACCAGCCTGTCACTGCCGCCCTCCTCGAAGTCTCCCTCCTCGAATCCGAATTGCTGCAAGTTGTTCCTGTAGTTATCCAGGCCCACGTAAGTCGCCATGTGGGATCTGGCAATGCGACGGGCCCGCTCCGGATCCGTTTCCAGCAGCACCATTTGTTCGGGGCAGAGCCAGGCGTCCGGCCCGAGGATGTCCCTGGCCCATGCGGTGTGGGCCGGCGGGACGAAGTAGGGGTGGGCGCCATTGGCCTTGTCGGCGCTGAGCTGCAGCATGTTCCTGCGCAGTGCCCCGAGCAGGATAGGCGCCTGTTCCGGCGCCGTGGCGGCCATGTAGAGGGCGCTGGCCATGGACTCGAGATAGGTTTTCATGGTGCTGACGGGCTTCTGGTACGCGTGACCGCGAATCCCCGTGACAAGCGGTGCATGGGATACTCCCAGTCCCATTACAAACCGACCGGGGGCCAGCTCCGACAGGGTTTTGTGAATGGCGTTCATCGCCATCGGGTCGCGGGCGTAGATATTGGCGATGCCCGTGGCGAACACCAGCTTCTCGGTGTGCGCGGCCATGAAGCTGATGATCGAGAAGGGGTCCCGGCCCACCGCCTCCGGTATCCAGAGCGCCGAATAACCCCACTTTTCAAGTTGTTGAGCGAAGCCCACGGCCTCCCTGGCGGACATCTCGTCAATGAACGCCCAGACGCCGAGTTTTCCGAGATTGGTGGACATGCCTATACTCCCTGTGACTGGTTCCAGCGGCGGATAACGGTAGCAGATTCCCTGTCTTTGCACACGTTGCGGGCGAAACCGCAGGATTTACCACTGTTTGACGGGCGCTTGCTAATCCAGCACATTGGGACACCGCCCCAACCGGAGTAGCCTATGATCACCATCCACCACCTCGGCGTTTCCCAATCCGACCGCATCGTCTGGCTTATGGAGGAGCTGAATCTTCCTTATGAACTGAAGTGGTATGACCGGGGCGAGGATTTCCTTGCTCCGCCGGAGTATCGCGCCCTGCACCCGGCAGGCACCGCGCCCATCATTACCGATGGTGACCTCGTGATGGCCGAATCCACGGCTATCGTGGAGTACATTTCCCAGCGCTACGGCGGTGGCAAGCTGTCGGTATACCCCGAAGATGCCGATTATCCGCACTATCTTTTCTGGATGCAGTTCAACAACAACCTGCAGTCCGCGCTGTTCATCAAGCTCGCGTTCCAGACCACGGGGACAGTTCCCGGCGCCGACAACCCGATGATGGCAACGACGCAGCGTCGCGAGGACGGTATTTACCGTGCGCTGGAAGAGCGCCTTGGGGAGTCGGAGTATCTCGGCGGACCAAATTTCAGTTGCGCAGATATCATGTCGCTGTTCAACCTTACATCATTGGGCATGCTCGGCGCGCGGGCGATTGATGACAGCCTTCCCAACACCAAGGCCTATGTCGAACGCGTCACCGCGCGACCGGCGTACAAGAAGGCGATGGTCATTGCCGGGCCCGCAGCCTCACGGCCCGCCTGAACGACTCCTGCGCCCCGGGGGAGCAGGAGGGGGCGACGCAACTGAATTCAGGATGAAGTGCTGATGGATATAGTGACGGTAACCGGTGTAACGGCGATAGCGATACTGTCGATCACGAGCCACGAGGCCGCCCACGGCTTCGTGGCGGACCGCCTGGGAGACCCCACGGCGCGGGAACAGGGTCGACTGACGCTGAATCCCATCCCGCATATCGACCTGTTTTTCACCATCCTGTTGCCGCTCTTCCTGATCCTCTCCGGTTCCGGCTTCATATTTGGCGGTGCCAAGCCCGTACCCGTCGTGGTTTCCCGGCTGCGGAGTCCCCGACGTGACTGGGCACTGGTGGGCGCCGCCGGGCCGGTTATGAATATCCTGATTGCATTTGCTCTGACGGTGATCCTGTCGATCCTGTACCACCTGGGTCTGGGCGATGCGAACTCGAGCCTGACCAAGGTTCTGGCAATCGGGATTTTTCTGAACGTCTTGCTCGCGGTCTTCAACCTGATACCCATTCCCCCGCTCGATGGCTCGCGCGTACTGCAGTATTTCATGTCCGGCGAGGCGCTCGCCGGCTATCGTCGCCTGGAACAGTTTGGCCTGCTCATCGTCATTGGCCTGATTTTCCTGGTACCGGGGTTCTCCGCACTGCTCTCCGACATCATTTTTCGCTTCGTGGAATTGCTGACACTGCCGTTCGGGATATGGCGCGAGGTGGAGCCGTTGCTGACCCGCATACTGTTCGGCTGACGGTGAGTTGCGGGGCGCTGCGCCGGCCGGGTGGTGGCGGGTCGCCTCGTTGTCGATGATCCGGGTGGCCCACAGGCGGCGGCGCGCTAACGGTGGTAAATAGGGCATTGACCAGGCCAGTGCTCGCCTATACCATAAGATAGTTATCACTACTTTTTGGTCTGCGGAACTGTAGAATGAACACTGCAAAATGGTTCCCCCTGCTCGTGTTGGCCGCCCTGTCCGGGTGCGACAAGCTGACATCGACAGCGTCGCCTGGCCTGAGCGAGGCTCGCAGTCGCGAGCTGGTGCCACAGCAGCCCGAAATCGCCGCTATCTACGCGCGCAGCTGCCGCAGCTGTCATACCGTGGCCGCCACGGGCGCACCCCTGACGGGTGACCAGGACGCATGGGCGCCCCGGTTGGACAAGGGCATGGGTGTACTGCTGGAAAGCGTCATCAATGGTTACGGTGGTATGCCGCCCTTTGGCCTGTGTATGGATTGCAGCGCCGAGCAGTTCGAGGCCCTCATCCGGTTTATGGCCGACGGGAGCCCGTCACCGTGATCAGGCGCCGCAGCTTGTTGGGTGCCCTGATCGCCGCTGCAGTCGGCAGCCAGGCAACCGGGTTGCGGGCAATCGCCGCCGCGTCGGGCGACTCACGGCCGATTCCCTGGCGCAACTGGTCCGGTTCGCAGGAGTGTCTGCCCGCCGCGCGCGTCGCGCCGGCCTCACTGGGCGAGTTGCAGGAGTTGGTTGCCGCTGCCACCGGCACGGTGCGCGCGGTGGGCGCGGGCCACTCCTTTACCCCCTGGTGCCCACCGACGGCACCATTGTCTCGCTGTCTCGCCTTAGCGGTCTTGTCAGTCACGACCCGCAGACCCGGCAGGCGACCCTGTGGGCCGGAAGTCGCCTGGGTGATATCGGCCAGCCACTGGAAGAGGTCGGGCAGGCGATGGTGAACATGCCGGATATCGACAAGCAGACACTGGCCGGCTGCCTGTCCACCGCCACGCACGGCACCGGTGCCGCCATCGGCTGCATGCCGACGTTTATCCGGGGCTTGCAACTGATCAACGCGCGAGGCGAGGTGGTTGACTGTGACGCGAACACCAACCCGGAACTGTTCCAGGCGGCCAGGGTGTCACTGGGCGCACTGGGCATCATTACCCAGGTCAGGCTGCAGAACGTGGCCCCGTACCGACTGCGTCGGGAAACAGTCTGGCGTGAATTCGACGAGATGCTGGAAATCGCCGACAGCATGGCCGAGCAGCACCGTAATTTCGAATTCTATTACATCCCTTTCTCCGGTATGGGATTTACCGACGTTCACGACATCACCGATGAGCCCGTGGGATCCACCGAAAAGATCGACAGCAACGAGTCCGTGCAGGAACTGAAAATGGTCCGGGATTGGCTGGAGAACTCTCCCAAACTACGCCAACTCATTCTCAGCAGTATCGTAAAAACCCTGAGCGATGAAGTAACGGTTGAGAGTTCCTGGAAAAACTACGCCAGCGACCGCAATGTGCGCTTCAACGAAATGGAGTACCACCTGCCGCGCGAGCACGGGCTGCAGGCACTGCGGGAAGTGCGCGCCGCACTCGAGTCGCAACACCCGGAAGTATTTTTTCCCATCGAGGTGCGCTATGTAAAGTCCGACGATATCTGGCTCAGCCCTTTTTACCAGCGCGATTGCTGCTCTATCGCCGTGCACCGTTATTTCGAGGAAGATTACAGGCCGTACTTCCGGACCATCGAACCGATTTTTCGCAAGTACCACGGTCGTCCGCACTGGGGCAAGCTCAATACCCTGCAGCGCAGCGATTTCCGTCAACTCTATCCGCGCTGGGATGAGTTCACCGAACTGCGCAGGGAGATTGATCCCGGGGGACGATTCCTTAATCCCTACCTGGCGAGCTTGTTCGCCCAGGGCGCAGCCGGAGGTGGAAAATGAAGCGTCGCACGTTACTGGTCGGTGGCGTGGCCGGGGCGCTTGGGCTCGGCGCGGTACTGCGTCCGCGCGATACGGGCAAGGACCACTCGGCCTACTTTCAAAAGCTGAGCGCGGCACTGGACAACGCCGAACTCGCCAAGCCCAGCCTGGTGGTCGATCGCAGCCAGCTGCTCGCCAATATCCAAACGCTGATGTCGCACATCTCGGACCGGTTTGCCTATCGAATCGTCGCCAAATCGCTGCCGTCCCTGCCGCTGCTGGAGACGGTCATGCAGGCCTCCGGCAGCAATCGGTTGATGCTGTTTCACCAGCCCTTCATCAACCACGTGGCGGCGCGTTTCCCTTCCGCGGATGTCCTGTTGGGCAAGCCGATGCCCGTGGTGGCGGCCCACAATTTCTATCGCCAGCTTGCCGGCGGCGCATTCGATCCCCAGCGCCAGTTGCGCTGGTTACTCGACACGCCGGAACGGGTGGCGCAGTACGATGAACTGGCCAGCGCGCTGGGCCAGGATATGCAGGCGTGCATAGAGCTGGACGTGGGCCTGCATCGCGGCGGCGTACGCAGTGACGAGCAGCTCATTGCCATGCTGGGCCAGATCCAGCGGTCCCCGCACCTACAATTTTGCGGATTCATGGGCTACGAGCCGCACATCGTGAAAATGCCGATAGGCGACCCGGTTACGTATCGTGACAAGGCGGTGGCGGTATACCGACATTACATTGATGTTGCCCGCAGTTTTCTCGGCGACGACTGGCCCGAGGATGTGCTCCTTAATGCCGGCGGCAGCCCCACCTACCAGTTGTACGACAGGGGCGATTTTCCCTTCAATGAACTGTCGGCCGGCTCCTGCCTCGTCAAACCGACGGATTTTGACATGCCCACGCTGGCGGACCACAAAGCCGCTTCCTACATCGCCACGCCTGTTCTCAAGGCGCTGGACACCCTGGAGATTCCCGGCATCGATCTCGGCGGCCTGCAATCGGCCTGGGACCCGAACCGGGCGCGCACCTTTTTCACCTACGGGGGTTACTGGAAAGCGAAACCGGAATCGCCTCAGGGGTTGCTCAACAACCCGTTATTCGGCCGCTCCACGAATCAGGAGATGTTGAACGGCTCGCGCAGTATTACGCTGCGACCTGACGATTGGGTGTTCCTGCGGCCGACCCAGAGCGAATTCGTATTCCTGCAGTTCGGCGACATCGCCGTTTATGACGGCAGCAGAATCAGCGCGTACTGGCCGGTCTTTTCCGAACAGCCCGGGAAGGTAACCCCCGGGTAGAACCAGGCGAGGCCCCTGGCGCCGATCTTCACCCCCTTTGCCGGCAGGTGCATTTGGGTCTATTGTAATACAGTAACCGCGCGTCAATTCTTGGGGGGACGGCGCTAGTGACCTGCGAAGAGATTGCAGCCATGGTATCTGTCGCCTCAGCGGAGATGGGTGTGCGAAGGTGTGCACGGTGACGGCCCTGCTGGTCGCTTTCCTGCTCGGCGCCCTGGGCTGGACACTGGTGGAATATATGCTGCACCGTTTCATTTTCCACGGCGCCTCCGCGACGGGCCTTGGCGCGAGGGAGCATCGTCAGCACCACGCGCTCGTGGACTATTTCGCCCCCTGGTGGCAGAAAGCCCTGGCGGCGATCGCCGCAATGGCGATTCTGTTCCCGCTCCTTGCGCTGCTCGCCGGTGCAGGATACGGCGGTATGGGCACGCTGGGATTTATCTCGATGTACCTCCTGTATGAAATCCTGCATCGTGGCGCCCATACCCGGCCGCCCCGGGGCGCTACGGGCGATGGTTGCGCAGGAACCATTTCGCGCATCATTTTGTCGACCCGCGCCTTGGGCATGGCGTGACAACGCCTGTCTGGGACGTGGTGTTCGGCACCAGGCTGTCCGTTGATCGGGTGCGGGTGCCGCGCCGCCTGGCCATGCCCTGGCTGGTCGACAGCAATGGCGAGGTCGCGCCCGCATATCTGCGCGACTACCAGCTGGTGGGCTCCGCCGGCGCGACGAGATAACCCGTCGCAGGGATACCGAGGCCGCGATGGCGAACGAGAGCCCCGAGATCTGACCGCGATCTTGCGCGCGTCCTGCGTGTGCGCCCTCCGGCACGTTAAATAGACAGTCGCCCGCCAGCCTCCTGGCATTCGACCCGCTGCAACCCAGCACCCCTAGACGGATACACGTGCATGAAAGGCCTGAACTACGTAACTGCCCAGGAAGCGGTCCAGAATATCAAGTCCGGTGAGCGAGTGTTTCTGCATAGCGCCGCAGCCACACCGCAGTTGTTGGTGGACGCCATGACGGCCCGCGGCGATGAACTGCGCGGTGTGGAACTCGTCAGCATTCATACGGAGGGCTCCGCACCTTACCTGGATCCGAGATACGAGGGCGTTCCACCTCAACACGTTTTTGTCGGGGCCAACACCCGCGAAGCGGTGGGCAGCGGCATGGCCAGCTATGTGCCAATTTTCTCAGCGAGATTCCCCGGCTCTTTCGCACTGGCATCATGCCGCTCGACGTGGCGCTGGTACAGGTGAGTCCGCCGGACAAGCACGGCTTTTGTTCGGTTGGCGTCTCGGTCGATATCACCAACGCGGCCATTGAAACCGCAAAACACGTGATCGCCCAGGTCAATCCCAATATGCCGAGGGTTCACGGCAACGGCATTATCCATGTGTCCGCCATCGATGCCCTCGTGGAGTGCGACGACCCCATATTCGAAATTGTCCCTCCGGCTCCCTCGCCGGTCGATACGAAAATCGGCGACTTCATCGCCGGCCTCGTGGAAGACGGCGCGACGCTGCAGACCGGTATCGGCGGAGTTCCCGATGCGGCGCTGCGGGCGCTCCGCGGTCACAGGAACCTCGGCATGCACAGTGAAATGTTCTCCGACGGCGTGATGGAACTGGTGCAGTGCGGCGCGTTGAACGGCCATAACAAGTTCAAGCAGTGGGGCAAGATCGTCGCCGGCTTGCATCGGGTCCCGGGCGCTCTACGATTTCGTCGACGACAACCCGTTGATAGAGATGCGTGATATCTCCTATGTCAACGATACTTCGATCATTCGTACCAATCCCAAGGTCACGGCTATCAACAGCGCGCTGGAAGTGGACATCACCGGCCAGGTGTGTGCCGATTCCCTGGGCAGCACCCAGTATTCCGGGGTGGGCGGACAGGTCGACTTTATCCGCGGCGCCGCGTTGTCACAGGGCGGTAAACCGATCATCGCGCTTAATTCGGTGACAAGCCGGGGCCAGTCGAGGATCGTCGCCCAGCTCAAGCCCGGCGCGAGCGTCACCACGAGTCGGGCGCACGTCCATTACGTGGTCACGGAGTACGGAGTGGCATACCTTTATGGCAAGAACCTGCGCCAGCGCGCGTCCGCATTGATCGCCATTGCCCACCCCGACCACCGGGAACAGCTCGAGCGTGAGGCGTTTGCCATATTTCATCGGCACTAGGGTGTGCGCGTGGGAATGCGGTGAATGAAGTGCGGTTCCGTGAGGCCAGCGGGCGCACCGCATTCTTGCGCTTCTTTTCTTGGCGTATTGAGTCCAATCAGTGCCAGCGCGCGTAATTATTTTTTGTTGTAGTATGGCGAGCCTGTCTCCGTCGAAAAATTAGCCTGTCCGGGCAGCTTGAGAATAGCTTGAGAAACTCTGCATGTTGCAAAAGGCGATGAAACTCATCATCCCCCTGGGGATTGTAATCGTTGCGATTATCGTCGCCATGATCATGATCGGCTCCCGCGAGGAGCTCGGGACCAGTGATGCCCCGCAGCCGCTGCCGCATGTACAGGCCGTCGAGGTAACCCTGGGCGAAGTGCCGATTGCCATTATCGCCCACGGCAACGTCAGCGCCCGCTATGAACTCGAGCTGGCCAGCCAGGTGTCGGGGCGAGTGATATGGGTCTCTCCGCAGTTCCAGCCGGGGGAACTTGTCGCCGCCGACACGGTACTGCTGCGCATCGACCCGGTGAACTATCGCCTGGCGGTGGCCGAGGCCAAGGCGGCGCTGGAAAGCGCCAACATCGCGCTTGCGGACGCCACGGCGCTGAAACGCAAGGCTGCTGTGGAAGAGAGCAAGCTGAATATCGAAGCGGCGAGGCAGCGGATCGTCAAGGCCGAGCAGGACCTTGCCTACACCGAGATCCGGGCGCCTTTCAACGCCGTCATCGATACGCAACTCGTGGAGTATGGGCAATTTATCAGCGCCGGTCGTACGGTGGCTCGCCTGCTCAGCACGGACACCGCCGAAGCGACGCTGCCGGTCACATCCGCCGAAGCAGGCTTTCTTGAGGACTCCATCGGCGCAGACGTGGAGCTCAGCGCCCAGATCGGGGCGGAAATGCAGCATTGGCGGGGCAAATTACTGCGAATCGAATCGCGGGTGGACCAGCTGTCCCGCGTGGTACCGGTAGTGGTCGAAGTCGAATCCCCCTATGATCCGGCCGCCCACCGGCACCGCTTACCCCTCGGACTGTTCGTCACCGCCACACTGCCCGGCAAGCCGGTAGCCGCGGCTGTCAGATTGCCCAGCGCAGTGCTACAGCCTGACGATTCGGTTTTTGTAGTGGTTGATAACGCCCTGCAGCGCAGGCGGGTGAATATTGTCCACCGCGAAGGAAACAACGTGGTAATTAACGGCGGGCTGGAAACCGGCGACCTGGTGGTAACCACGCGCCTCGACGTGATGTTCCAGGGCATGAAGGTCGAGCGCCAGGATGGCTGAGTCGCGGTATCACAATGAGCAGGGCATCATCGGGTGGATGGCCTCCAATCCCATCGCGGCCAACCTGCTGCTGATTATCGTTTTCCTTGCGGGCATCGTTGCCATCAAGGGGATTCGCAAGGAGGTGTTTCCCAGCTTTCCCACCGACACCTTCACTGTTACCGTGCCCTATCCCGGCAGTTCGCCGGAAGAGATTGAGCAGGGCATCCTGCTAAAAGTCGAGGAGGAACTGCGGGATATTGTCGGTGTAAAGGAAATCCGCAGTACGGCCACGGAGGGAGTGGGTGTCGTTACCGTGGAAATGGAGCCCGGCTCCGATATTGCCAAGGCGCTGAACCAGGCCAAGGTGCGCGTGGACAGCATTCCCGCCTTTCCCCTGGACGCGGAGGAGCCGATCGTCGAGGAGGTTCTGAGTCGCGGATTTGCCATGCGCGTCAGTGTCTACGGCAACCTGGACGAGGTCGGACTCAAGCAGCTCGTCGAACAGATCCGCGAGGAGATCCTCGACCTCGACGGGATCAGCGAGATCCGCGTCCTCGGCGAGCGCAGCTACGAGTTGTCGATCGAGGTGTCAAGCGAGGCGCTGCGGCGGTACGGGCTGGATTTTGATCAGGTGGTCAACGCGGTAAAAAGCCGGTCGCGGGATTTGCCCGGCGGCATTATTCGCACCGAAAACGGTTCCATCAAGCTGCGCTCGGTGTCGCAGGCCTACACTGGCGAGGACTTCGCCGCCCTGAACCTGCTGACCCGTGAAGACGGCACGTCCATCAAGCTCGGCGAGGTGGCCACGGTGGTGGACGGGTTTGAAGACCAGCCGGTGCTGAGTACCCTCAATGGTCGCCGTGCCGTGACGTTGATCGTCGACCGGGTGGGCAACCAGGACGTCCTCCAGATCACTGACCAGTTGCGCGAGTATATCGCCCTGAAACAGGCCAGCCTGGCCGATGGCGTGTACATCGTCGGCTGGATCGACGAGAGCAAGATTCTGCGGGGCAGGATCGAGCTGATGCTGCGCAACGCGGCTCAGGGTGCGATCCTGGTGGTGCTGGCCCTGGCCCTGTTCCTCGACCTGACCCTGGCGTTGTGGGTGATCATGGGTGTGCCCTTCGCGGTGATGGCGACACTGGCCACTATTTACTTTTTTGGTTTGCCGATCTCGATCAACGTGCTCTCGGTATTTGCCTTCATCCTGGTGCTGGGAATCCTGGTGGATGACGGCATTGTTACGGCGGAGAGTGCCTACGCGTATTTGCAGGCCGAACGACAGGGGCTCACCAGTGTGTTGCGGGGTGTGCGCAGGGTGTCCACCGCCACGGTATTCGGCGCGCTCACAACCATGATCGCCTTTGGCCCGACATTCTTTCTCACGGAGGGATTTGCACGGGTCATGACGCATATCGGCCCCGTTGTCATACTCTGTATTTTCTTCTCGCTGATCGAAACCAAACTGATTCTTCCCGCGCACCTGCGTCACCTGCGTATCCGGGACGAGCCGTCGGCGGGCTGGCGTGGCGGCATCGAGAAAATCCAGGTGCGATTTTCCCGCGCACTGACCGATTTTGCATCCGGTCCCTATCGACGCTTCCTGCAGGCCTGCCTCAATCACCGCTACACGACTCTGGCCGTGTTTTTCGGCCTGCTGATCGTCTGCCTGGCCCTGGTGCCCTCCGGCATGGTGCGTTACGTTTTCTTCCCCAATGTGCCGTCAGACCAGATCATGGTAGCGCTGGATATGCCCCAGGGAACGCCCTGGAAGAAAACACACGAGTACGCGCAACGCATCGAGAAGGCGGCGCAGCAAATGAACCAGCGCTATTTGGACGAGGTCGGCACGAACGCCGATGTGATCAGGGAGCTCATGGTGGTGTCGGAAACCGGATACCAGCGCCAGTATTGATATCGACCTCGTCCCCAGTGAGCAGCGCACGATCAGCTCTGTCGTGCTGGCCCAATGGCTGCGCGAGTCGCTGGGTACGCTGGAAGGAGTCCGGGCGCTCAATATCGATGCGGTCGCCGGGCCATCGGGCGCCGCGCTGGAGGTGCGGCTGAGCGGCCAGAACCTGGAAACCCTGCGCGCGGCGGCCCAGGACCTGAAGCAATCGCTTACGCTGATGCGCGGTGTGCAGGATATAAGCGACAGCTTCAATGCGGGCGGTCGCGAGCTGGATATTCACGCGACGGCCGAGGGCGAGGCATTGGGCCTGGGTGATGTCGACCTCGCCAGGCAGGTGCGCCAGGCGTTCTTCGGTGCGGAGGTCCAGCGCGTCCAGCGCGGGCGCAACGAGGTGCGGGTCTACGTGCGTCTGCCGGCCGCCGACCGCGCGCAACTGGACAGCCTGAACGCCCTGTGGATACGGCTTCCTGATGGTCGCAAGGTGCCTTTTCCGGTGGTTGGGGAAGCGCGCGAGATGACGGGCCTGAGCGCGATAAACCGCATCGATCGCAAACGCGTGGTGACCGTGCAGGCTGACATCAACAAGCTGCTGGTCGAGCCGGGAGACGTTACCGATTTACTCAAGGCGGAGGTTCTGCCCGATTTACTGAAGCGTTACCCGGGTATCCACTACGAGTTCGGCGGCGAGACCGAAGCCCAACAGGATACCTCGTCGGTATTGGGCTACGCCTTCGTTATCGTACTGCTCATGATCTTTGGCGCCCTGGCGATTCCACTGAAAAGCTACATTGAGCCGCTGCTGATCATGTCCGTGATTCCCTTCGGTATTGTCGGCGCCATCATCGGACACCTGGTGCTGGGCAAGGACATCAGTATCCTGTCGGTGATCGGTATAGTGGGTCTGGTCGGCGTGGTGGTCAACGACAGCCTGGTGATGGTGGATTTCATCAATCACTATATTGACGAGGGACACGACTGGCGCTCCGCGGTCATGGAGGCCGGACCGAAGCGCTTCCGCGCGGTCATCCTGACGTCGGTGACGACTTTTCTCGGCCTGTTGCCTATCCAGATGGAAACCTCCATCCAGTCCGAGTTTGTCAAGCCAATGGCGGTCTCGATTTCCTTCGGGGTGATGTTCGCCACCTTCGTGACGCTGATTCTGGTCCCCGTGATCTACTTCGTGGCCAAGGATCTGTCAGAGCGGGTCGGGAATGCCTGGACAGGCGCGACCGCGAAACCGGATTAGCGTATATTTTACGCCGTTTCCCGGTATTGCCGGGCCGTAGCAAGGGGGAGAAAGCCATGCCAGCAGAAATTAAAGCCGTACTGTTCGACTTTGGCGGCGTCTTTACTGATTCGCCCTTTCACGTGGTCCATGCGTACGGCGAGGAGCTGGGTGTTGGGGCGGGTGAAGTGACGCGTGTCGTGTTCGGCTCCTACGAACACGACGGCGACCACCCCTGGCATCAACTGGAACGGGGGGAAATCACCCTCGAACGCGCGCGCGAGGACATCCTGGCACTGGGACGGGAACGCGACCTGCAGATCGATATTTACGACCTGTTTGGCAGGATGGCGGGCAACAACGCCGGTGCGGATGAGCGACAACCGCTGGTGGAGCGGGTGCGGTCTCTACGGCAGGCGGGTTACCGGACCGGGATCGTGACCAACAACGTGCTGGAGTTCGGCGAGGGCTGGCGGGCGCTGATCCCCGTGGACGAACTGTTCGATTTCGTGGTGGACTCCAGCGTGGTGGGCGTACGCAAGCCTGATCCGCGCATTTTCCAGATCGCCATGGAACAGCTGGAGGGCCTCGCGCCAGGCCAGGTGGTTTTTCTGGATGACTACCAGGCCAATGTGGATGCGGCCCGTGAGCTGGGCCTGCAGGGCATTACTGTCGGTACCGATTTGCTTGCCGCCATCGGCGAGCTGGACGCACTGCTGGCGTCTCCGGCGACCGGTGCCTGAGACAGTTCCGGGGAGGCAGGCGTTCCGCGACGTGAGAGCGCCCGGTGAAAGCGCGGCTTTTCGGTATAACAAGAATCATTATTATTAAGATCGGGCAGCATCCACCTCTTGCGGCGCTGGACTGTGCCATCGGCCAGGCAAAATGCGGGGCATGACCACGAGGAAGTTTCGCTCATCCGCGCTGCTCATGGTGCCGGGTTCCTCGCTGCAGTGCTGTTCGCCGGGCATATCGTCAGGGGCCAACGACCTGGACGACAAAGTCACGCCGCTACACACCCCCGGTAGTGGCGCAGTCAGTCTCCAGGCCTCAGATGCGTGTGAACAGGGTGATCGCCTCGCTGTGCCCGCTGTGAGGAAACATGTCCACCGCCGCCGCCCGGGACAACTGCAGGCCTGCAGCGCGCAGTATCTCAGCGTCCCGCAACAGGGTTGCGGGATGGCAGGAGACGTACACCAGCCGTGCAACACCAGACCGTGCCAACGCCGCGCAAACCGCCCTGGCGCCGCTGCGGGGCGGGTCCAGAACCGCAATATCCGCTGCCGGCAGCTGCACATCGTCGGCCAGCAGGTTGCATGTCCTCACCCGCAGGTTCGCTAGCGTGTTGCGCTGCGCATTGGAGACTACGCGCCGAACCATGGCGCTGTCGCCCTCCATTGCGTGAACTGACTGCGCTCGCCGCGCCAGGGCAAGGCTGAAGTTGCCGATACCGCAGAACAGGTCGAGAGCGACCTCGTCGGTCGTCGGCTGCAGCCAGTCCATTGCACGCCGGACCAGCGCCGAATTGACCTCCAGGTTGGTCTGGGTGAAGTCGCCGGGCAGGTACGACAGGCATAATTCTCCTGTTGTAGCGCCGCGTGGCGCCTCCAGTCGCAGGCAGAGCTCACCGCAGGCCAGCAACTCCTGCCACGCCCCGGTTTCTTCCAGCTCGGCGTGGTCGTTCTGCACAGCCCGGTCTGGCTGCTTGCGGGTGTTGAGGTAGGCGCGCAGGGAGACCACCCCGTTGTCCAGTATCATACCGGCCAGTGCGGAGAGTATTCGCTCGCCGGGATTCGCTGCAAAGTAGAGGCACACGCCCAACTGGCTCTCACTGTCAGCGTCGATCTCAATCTCCCGCAGACCTTGCAGGTCGGGTGCGCCGGCCAGGATTCCCGGCAGCGCCTGCAACAGCCGATTTACCGGAGGAACGGCGATCAGGCATTGCCCTGGCTCGGCGGCTGCGTGGGAGCGGCGTTGGCGCAGTGCCAATATGTAGCTGCCGCCGCTACCGCGTGTTACGAGAAGCCGCAGGCGGTGGCGAAAGCCACTGTAGGGGCTGGTAATCGGTGAATCCAGTGCCAGTGTCGGTGAAACGCGTCGGAGCGCGGCCTGCAAGCTGGCTTCCTTGTGTTGCCGCTGCGCCGCGGGCGACCAGTGCTGCAGGGTACAACCACCGCACTGGCCATAAATCGGGCATTCGGGCAGGACCCGCTGGGCGGACGGTGCGGAGTCTGCCGCCAGTTCGAGCATATCGGCTTCGTCGCAATCCCGCCTGACGGCGGTGCACTGCACACGCACCTGCTCTCCGGCCAGTGCACCGGTAACAAACACAACCTTGCCCCGGCGGCTGGCAACACCGCGGCCCTCCTGGCTCATGCGCTCTATCTCCAGGCAATCCTTACCCCAGAGCTGCGGTTGCCCCTGCCCCTTGCTGGTGAGTTGCTTGCGAGAACGCCTGTGCGGAGATTGCCTTTTAGACAAACGTATATTCCCCATTCGCCGGATCGAGCCACTGACGCTGGCTGTGCGGCCAATTTAACGCGTTGCCGCGGCGGTCACCAGCACCGCCTGAAACCAGCACGGGAACGGGCGAGATAGGGGGTTCCCGAAGTGCCCAGCGACATCCCTGGAAAACCAGTTAACGGCACTTGCTGGCAATGCTTCGCTGGACTTTACTCCTACCTGGTTCAGTCGACGTCAGCGTCTGCAGCGTACGGCAGGATTAAGGAAGTCAGCGAATCGATTGCAACTGTTTGGCGAGGAGAATGAAATGAAAAAAATTGCCCGTTCCCGGTTAATGTTTGTCCTCTAATGGAGGCGACCGTCAAGCGGAAGCTGATGGAGAAATACAGGTCCGCGCAATGCCCCGTCGTTACCGGCGTGCTGCTACTGTGTGTGGTGACCACTTGATAACGCTGATAGATTCTGCGAAGGAAGAAAATCATCCGGTATTAACCTGATCGACACTAAACGGGCAGCGCTGGCATTGCTGGCTCCGGCTATGACGGCGGCGCCCGTTGTCGCCCGGAAACGGCGGATCAGTTGGATCTCGCGCGACGCAAAATGGAAATTCTCCGCAGCGCCTAGTTCGCTATTTGGGTGACCATTGACCTGAGGCGCACTTAATTTCGAGAGGAAAACGATTTTCGCACTTTTGACGCTAAAATGTTTCACACCCCGCGATTATTATGTAACTTTTTGCGTGTGCTTCACGTCCACCGTGGTTGGCCAGCACTACGTGGGCGATAAAAAAGACGTGCCAGGGTGAGGGTATTTTCGGGTCAGGGGCCTTTGCATTACTGCTTTCCGTTTCGCTGGCCTGGGCGGAAACGGCGGGGTCCGTAGTGGCTGATGTCCCCGAAGTACAGCAGGGTGAAGGCCAGACACCCGCCATCAAAATCTACAAATACACCAACAGGTTTCATGCAGCGCTCTTACCCGACCGGGCCCCGATGGGCATCAAGTATGAAATCATGCAGCTATCCTGTTTTGCCTGTAACCCGAAATCCACTGTCGACTGGGGCAGTATTCCGGCTGCAACTGACGTTTCAATACGCGATTGATTCGGCGTCGAAAGTATGGCGTCGATCCTGCTGTGCGTGCCGTCATCCATGCCGAATCTGCATTCCGGCCTCGGCGCACGCTCGAAGAAGGGCGCTCTTGGTCTGACGCAATTAATGCCGGATACGGCCAGGGACATGGGCGTAGTCAATGTCATGTCACCGGATGACAACATAGAGGGCGGCGTTCGTTACCTTGCCTCGCTGTTGGAGCAGAACAGTGGGAATACCCTGCTCGCCACGGCGGCCTACAATGCGGGACCGGGTGCGGTGAAGCGCTATAACGGCATTCCTCCGTATGAGGAAACCCAGACCTACGTCAAGCGAGTCAAGCTATTGCACGATCGCTACAAAAGAGCGCTGAAGAATTCATTCAGCGGTAGCTGGGTATCACAAGCCAGCTCCTATTGATCCGCCGCATTTGCAAGAATTGAGACCAGGACACAGCCATGTCAGGCAAAATTACGCTCAACAACGAGTTTTCTGTCCCGATATTCAATATACAACTGGATGGATTTGAGCAGCACAAGCAGGCGCTGGTTGATCACTTCCTCGGTTTGCGTGCGAACGATAGCGGAGCCAGCAAGACCAACCAGGGCGGCTGGCATTCCAGGGACGACCTGTACAAGTCCGGGCACCCCTCCGTCCAGTGGCTGGTACAAACGATATTCCGGGCGGGCGCCGAAAGCGTAAAGCAGGCAAGGCTGCTGCCGCCGGGATTCGAAATCGCCATGTCGGGCTGCTGGGTCAATATCAACGAATCCGGCGACTGGAACTCGCCGCACAACCACTTGCCTGACGAATGGTCCGGCGCGTGCTACATCGATGTGAACAGCAAAAGCGCCGCCACCGTCAAAAGCGACAAGGATGGTGACATAATCTTTTTCAATCCGCTTCCCCTGAGCGTCCAGTACCAGCGCGCAGCGACCATCATCGCCACCCCGGCCAGCGGCACAATGTACTTGTTCCCCGGCTACCTTATGCACATGGTTGCACCACATTTCGAGGCCAGGCCGAGAATATCTGTGGCGTTTAACCTCAAACTCAATCCTGTGACCACAGGCCAGGCGCCGCGGCGCCAGTAGCATACCCGTCACGCGGCGCGCCGCTGGCTGGCAGCCTTTCGTCCCGGCAGAAGGTCAACGGTTTCGAGTTGCGGCGCTGGCGCGCCGGTCCCTGGCCTGTTTGCGCAGCCGGTCAGAGCGGCGTTCTAAACTTCCGTACCTAAACTTTCGTCTAGTCCGAATGGGTGATTGAGTCCACGACTTCTGTTGACTATGGTGAAAGTGTGTCTGGGGCTATGCGCCACACGGAGTGTGCCGGGCCGTCAAGGAAGTGATCAGGTGCAGGGAAATCGCATAATGAACGTACATCGGATAGCGCACGCCAATTCTGCCTGGATCAAGAGCCCGCCGCTCGGGAAGGCAGTAAAAATAGTAGTTTATACTAGCTTATTTGCAGTGGTGGTGGTGGTCAGCCTGATCTGTGTGTTCGCCGCTGCCGTGGGCGCGTTGCTGCGGTGAGGACGATCGCGGCAATCTACCTCGCCATCGCGCTGGTCAATTTCGGTTTCTGGTTGACTGATGGGGCGGAAAAGGACGTCTTCCCCACAGTTTATGCCTATTTGACCTGGGGCCTGTATCTTCTCAGCCTGCTGGCACTGCTGGCCTTCATACTGCACAAACTGCTGCTCCCCCAAAGAGTTTGGCAGGTGGTATTCATGGTTTATGTGTCTACCCGCATCTATGAACTGGCTACCCGGGGGCTGGCGATGACCCAGGACAGTCTTGGCACGGACCTGAATATACTGAGCAGCTACCTGTGGCTGGTTCTGCCTGCGGGTCTGGCGATGTGGTACCTCGGGTTCGCATTTCCGGTGCGCTCCCATGCTTTCAGTGACCAGGGTCGCTACGATCTGTCGGCAGCACCCGGGGGAAATGCGGGAGAGGAAAAGGGCTAACCGAAGACGCACACTGGTGATTGCGCCCGGGGTGATCTTCGGGAATGCAAGCCGCCCCTGAAGTGCGCAACCGGATTGATATCTGGTCCCTGGAAATCGAGGGGACGGCACACAATTATCGAACGTTGGGGAAGGGGAATGTCCAAACGCGCACTGGTAGTGGATGACCATCCGATGATGCGGGATGCGCTGGTGAGTTCCCTGGTGTCGCTGCGTGTTTTCGACGAGGTGGATACCGTCAAGAGCTTCCAGGAACTGCGCGAGACGCTGGAGCAAGACCAGGATTACCAGCTTATGTTGCTGGACCTGAGCCTCGGCGATATTTCCGGCGCGGATGGTGTGATTTACATTCGCGAGCACTATGCCGATATTCCCGTGGTTATTTTTTCCGCCAGCGACTCGGTGGAAATCATCGCACAGTGCTTCGAGTGTGGCGTGCACGGTTTCGTGTCCAAGAATTCCTCGATGCAGGTCTTCATCAACGCCATCAAGATGGTGCTCGCAGGCAGCACCTATATTCCCCCGGCCGCCGCACGCTTGATGGGTTTCGAGCCGCTGGAGAATCACGAGGCCATCCAGGGCCACGAGCAGGAACGCATTCGGTTTACGCCCAAGCAGCAGGAGGTTTTTCAGCTGTTGATGCTCGGCGTTCCCAACAAGATCATCGCCAAGCGACTGGAACTGGCCGAGGGCACCGTGAAAACGCACCTGCACAGCATTTACCAGATCCTGCGCGTGCACAATCGCGCACAGGCTATATTGAGGTCGCAACAACTCCAGATAATCGGCTGAACTCCTTCCGCCAGGTGTCGCCTCAGACAAGCGAAAGCTGAATAGAGTGCCCTCGCCCAGCGTTCAATCCATCTGCAAAGCGGCGCGACCTCCCTGTCGATGCGGTACGAATTTGTTCGGGATCGGCGATTGTACGATACAGCTCCCCACGCCGAGGGCCGTCTGGAAGGCAAGCCCCGGGCGGTTGCCGGGGCGAAATGGCGAGGATGCGGTGGGCAGTAATTGGTGTCGTCGGCGAATTTTTTCAGGTAGATTGTTGGCGATCGGGGCACTGCCTGATCAGGCACTTGTCTCATAGCGCGGTTCAATGGGAGTGTGCGCGGCTGGGGAAATGGCATTGTGACCGAGAAGAGCCAACTACTGAACCTGCGCCGGCGCACCATTTTGAAGTGGATGAGTGCCACGGGGGTAGTCATTGCCCTGCCGGCTTATCAGGGCTGCAGTGACGGATCGGATTCAATCCCCCCGGAAACCGCTGGTGAACCCGCGCATTTTCTCCAGGCGCGGCAACGCGCCACCCTGGAAGCGCTGGCAAACACGATAATCCCCGAAGATGCGACAGTCGGTGCGGCGAATAGCGGCGCCGTGGAGTATATCGACCGTTACCTGGCGGCCTTCAGCGCGGACCTACCGGATATTTTTCGCGGCGGACCGTTCAGCGGCAGGGAGCCATTCCCCGACCCTGTCACCGGTGCGGCCAGCGACCACTTTCCGGACAATCGGTTCACGCAGGTATTGCCATTGTCGCGTATGCAGGAGCTGGCGTTTCGGCTGGAATTTTTTGGATCCGCGGCGATTGAAAATGGCTTGATAAACTCCCCTGTGGTGGCAAGCTGGCCCGGTATCCAGTCCCTGTATCAGCAGGCGCTGGTGGTGCTGGACCAGGCCGCTACGGACGCCGGTGTCGAGGACTTTTCCCGGTTGAGTGAAGCGCAGCAACTGGCGGCATTTGAGCAGACGGACGAGCGCTTTCGCGAGCGCTTTCTCACCCACCTGGCCGAGGGCATGTTCTGTGCGCCGGAATACGGCGGGAATAACAACGCGGTCGTGTGGCGTGATTACTACTACGACGGCGACAGCCAGCCCCTTGGGCATACGCTTTACGACAGCGTCAGCCAGAACTTGTACGACCGGGCCGACGCTCCCAACCAGACCATTGACGAAGACGCATTCAATGACCCGATGAGCGATTCGGTTCTGCAATTCATCAATGCCATAACCCTGGGCCAGGGGGGAACCCGCTTTTTCTAGCGAGAAGACGAATCATGCTGGAGTACCCATCGACAGTTGACAACCTGCTGGGCAATACCGCCCTGGCCGACTTCGACGTGGTCGTTATTGGCAGTGGCGCCGGCGGCAGTGCGGCGACCCGAGTGCTCGCCACCAACGGCCTGAAGGTCTGCGTGCTGGAGGCGGGTAATAATTATTTTCCCGGCCTGGACGACCCGGCGGGTCTACCCCCGCCACTATTTTCCAGCGATGAGCTCAAGTTGAGTGCCCGGGGCCTGATCAGGCAACAGAGCACGATCGAGCCGCGCTCCTTTCGTCCCAGCGAGCTGGATGGAGATCGAACCTATATAGGCGACGTCAATGCGCTGCCCAAGACCGTGGGTGGTGGCTGGGTACACGCGGATATGAAGACACCGCGTTTCCAGGCGATGGATTTCCGCTTGGGCAGTGCGCTAGCCGGGCAGTTTAACGATGCCAATTTTGCCGACTGGCCGCTTGATTACCACGAGCTGGAGCCCTTCTATGCGACGATGGAGCGATTGATCGGTGTTTGCGGTGAGGCGGGCGCCGATCCATTCGCGACCCCGCGCTCTGGCCCCTATCCGCTCCCCGCCGGACCGGCAATGTACAGTGCCACTGTGCTCAGTGAGGGCGCGCGGCGCCTGGGATTGACTCCTTTTCCCTACCCCAGTGCGCAGTTATCACGTCCTTACCGCGGCCGCCCCCCCTGCAACGACTGCGGGTTTTGTTCTGGCTACGGTTGTCCTGTTCACGCCAAGGGCTCGCCCCCGGTGACCCTTATGCGCGACGCGCTCCTTACCGGGAACGTGCAGCTGCGCTTCAATACCATCGCCACCCGGCTGGTGACGGGCGGGAACGGCAGGGTGGTCACGGCGGTGGAGTATCTTGACCCGGCCGGCAGGCCGGGATCAGTGAGCGGGGACCTCGTGATGTTGGCGGCCAGCCCGATCGAAAGCGCGCGCCTGTGCCTGTTGTCTGATCCGTCCGGGACGGGCCTCGGCAACTCCTCGGGGGCAGTGGGGCGCCACCTGATGTTTCACCACCAGACCATATCCCTGGGCGTCTACCCGCAGCGGTTTCACGGCGAGCGGGGCAAGTCGGTCAGTACGGGGATGGCCGACTGGCGAGGGGTTCCCAATGACCCGGATCGCCCACTGGGCGGCATAGTCGAGTTCGGCGTCAACAGTGAGCGCATCAGCGATATGCTCACCTACACCTCCCTGGGACTGCGCGGCACCCGGCTGAAAGAATTTATGCGCGGAACGCCTTTTGGCGGTCGCGCGGCAGTTCTGATCATGCAGGGTGAAGATGCCCCGCAATGGAGCAACCGGGTGGATCTCGATCCCGTTCTCCGGGATGTCAACGGTATCCCGGTGCCGCGAATTACCTATAAGCCACATGCTTTCGAGCTGATGGCGCGCGATGTCTACGGCCCGAAGATGATCGCGTTGCACGGTGCCGCGGGGGCCCAGTTCGCCTTTGTGGCGCCGATATTCGAAGGCGATCCCACACCCGGCTCGGCGCATATCATGGGAACACTGCGCATGGGGGTCAATCCGGCGACCTCGGTCACGGACGCCCAATGCAGATTCCATGACATCGAGAACCTGTACAGCGTCGACGGCGCACCCTTTCCCACCAGTTCGGGGTACAACCCAACGCTGACTATCCAGGCATTGGCTGCGCGTACCGCTGCGGCGATCATCGACCCAACGCATCCTGCGAGTGTTATCGAAAAGTAGGCGACCTCGTTCAGGAATGCTCCCGCTCCGGCGGGGTGACAAACCTGGTCATGCCGGCGGTCTCCACGAGGTGCCCGGCTGTCGGGGTGGGATAGTGGGTGCCGATGACCAGCGTGCCGCTGTTGGCATATTCGGCGGCCATGCGGCGCCGCGTTTGCGTGCCGAGGGACTCGTCGAAGTCAACCATTGGCAGCGACCATCCCGGTTCCGCCCACTGGACCGGGTGGTGGGTCATGTCCCCGGTAATCAGTGCAGACTCGCCGCGAGACCGTATGAGCACGGAAACATGCCCGGGGGAGTGTCCGGGGGTTGGCAGCAGCCGCACTGCCTCGGTGATACGATGGTCCGTAGTGACGAGGTCAGCCAGCCCCGCGTCGAATACGACCCGGACGGCCGCGTCGAAATTGCCGGTAAACGGACTCCCTGTCTCCTTTTGCCAGTGCGCGTATTCAGCCTGTGCAAACAGATAGCGGGCGTTGGGAAAGGTGGGCTGCCACGCGCCGTTGACCTTCATGGTGTTCCAGCCGACGTGGTCGTAGTGCAGGTGCGTGCACAACACCACGTCCACGGTCTCCCGCGGATACCCGGCATCAGCCAGGTCTTCCAGGAAGCCGATGGTACCAGACGCCTCGGGCGCAAACGGATCACCGTGTTCACCAATGCACGTATCGACCACGATAATCTTGCCTGCTGATTCAATTACCAGCGAATGAAACGAAATCCGGATATGGTCCTCGTCATCGATGAAGTGCGGTTGCAGCCACTCCCGGTGCGGGCCAAGTCCGACCGCTGTCGCCGCGGGCAACAGCAGTGAGATCGGCAGCGTGGTCTCCGATTCCACGATTCGGGTGATGGAAACATCGCCAACCTGCCAGGCCAGGGGAGACGCCGGTGATCGTGCGCGCAAATCTGGATTTCCTTCTGCCAGTTATCGGAACGTCGAGCGCCGGCGAGGTCAGCGCCGCACCACCATGATCTCGATGTAGCCCTTCGGGCCTATGAACCAGCTGGCTACAATGCCGGTGAGGCTGACGATCATCGCCCCGAAAAACGCCGCCCAGAAACCATCGACGGTAAAGCCGGGCACGAACAGGGCGGACAACGCGAGCATGGCGCCATTGAGGACCAGTAAAAAGAGGCCCAGCGTGAGCACCGTAATTGGCAAGGTCAGCAGCAACAGTAGCGGGCGAACGATGGCATTGACCACCCCGAGTGCCAGGGCGGCCAGGAACAGGGAAAGCGCGCCGTTAAAATGAATTCCCGTCACCAGCCACGCGGCCAACAGCAAACCGCAGGCTGTAATCAGTAATCGTACCCAGAATCCTGGCATCGTACACCTACTCCTGTCGGGCAATTCCCGAATGCAGTCTAGGTTCATGGGCTGGAAAGTTCAATGACCCAACAGGCTACCGGGGCAGAACTTCGCCGTATACCTGCTGGGCGCCTTCCCAAATCATGCTCCCGGCAATAAAGAAAATGACGGATAAACCGATATAGGCAATCCAGTGATATCGTTTGAGGAGTTCCGCTATGTAGGTGGAGGCCCATGCCATCAGGCCAATCGAAAGGCAAAGCCCTACTATCAATACCCAGGTGTGGTGTCGGGCGGCACCCGCAACAGCCAGCACATTGTCCAGTGACATGGAAAGATCTGCCATAACGATCTGGAATGCCGCGCCCATGAAGGTTTTTGGTTGGGCTACACCGATAGTCTCTGCTGCGTCGTTTTTCGCAACGCTTCGCGCGTGTTGGATCTCCCGCCACAATTTCCAGGCCACCCACAGCAGCAGCAAACCGCCAGCGAAGATCAGGCCGGTGATCTCGAGCAGCTCCAGCGCCCCGAAGGAAAACGCAATCCTCATGATGGTTGCCATGAAGATGCCGAAGAAAATGACCTTTTTCCTGGTCTCGACTGGCATCGATGCGGCAACCATACCCACCACGATTGCGTTATCGCCGGCGAGCACGAGATCGACAATGATCACCTGGATTAATGCGTGTATTTCGGAAGAAATAAACATAGGAAAGAAGTTTGAACCCGCCAAATCCACACCAGGTGTGCCGGGAACGCCAGCCCGGCTGCCGAACAGCCAATCAGTGTACAGGTAACGCCTACACGGGAACGTTACCAAGATTCCCGGCGTTAACATACTGTTTTCTGGAATGAGCCTGGTCAAACGTACAGCCGCTATTGATTGTGTTGTGGTTCTCACGGAGAATCGAGCGCTATCACAGGCAACTGCAGAAACCGCGCACTTCACATGCATTCGATTGAAGTTGACCAGCTTGGCAAACGGTTTCCCGGTAGTGCGCGAGACGTGTTGACGGATTTGTCGTTCGCCCTGTCCGAGGGAGAATGCCTGAGCCTGCTCGGTCCGTCCGGATGTGGTAAAACCACCTTGCTGCGCCTGTTGATGGGACTCGACGTGCCCTCTGCCGGTACGATCCGCCGGGCGCCTGGCCTGCTGGAAGCGATGAGTTACGTGTTCCAGGAGCCCCGCCTGGTTCCCTGGCGCACGTGCCTGGAAAACGTGGTCTTGCCGCTTGAACTAACCGGGAAAAGCAATGCCACGCTGCGTGAGCGCGCGCTCGATTTGTTACAACAGCTCGGTTTGGCGGACCGCCTTGCACACTTTCCCGGTGAATTGAGCGGGGGCATGCAAATGCGTGTAGCGCTGGCGCGTGCATTGATCACCCAGCCGAAGCTGGTCCTGCTCGACGAGCCATTTGCCGCGCTTGACGAGCGTTCGCGTTTTCGTATGCAGGACCTGCTGCTGGAATTGAAGTCGCGACTCAACCTGCAGTACGTTTTCGTTACGCACTCAATTTCCGAAGCCGTATACCTCTCGGACTTCATCCTTCTGCTGGACAATACCGGCAGGGCCAGGGACTGGCGCGCGATCGCGTTTTCCGGACGCGATCAACTGCTCAAGGTCACGCCGGCCTTCAACGAGGTGGTGCAAACCTATACGCGGCTTTTCCTCGAAATGGAGGCCGGTAATCCCGACCTGAATATTGGCGGTGTGCGGGGATGATGGCCGGCGCAAGGAACCTGTTCGTCGAAAAGCTGCCCGCGTGGGTCTTTCTCGCCATTCTGCTATCGGTTTGGCAGGGCGTTGTTGCGCAGGGGTGGGTGGCGTCCTACCTGCTGCCTTCGCCGCTCCAGATTTTCGATACGACGGTCGAGCTCTGGCCCGATATCGCTGCGGCGACCCTGAGTACCGCGCAATCGATCGCCTGGGGACTGGGATTCAGCATCCTGGTCGGCGTGACCCTGGCGCTGCTGTTTTTTGCGATTCCCATAGCACGCCGCGCGATACTGCCCTTTTGTATATTCTTCCAGACCGTACCAATCATATCGATTGCGCCGCTGTTGGTAATATGGTTCGGGTTTGGGCAACCAACAGTGAAGGCCTCGGCGTTCATCGTGTCGTTGTTTCCGATTCTGGCCAACACCCTGACCGGCCTGCAGGAAACGGATCCCCACCTGAAGGAGTTGTTCAGGCTGTACAAACCGTCGCCGTGGCAGCTCATCGCCAAACTGCAGATACCCTCCGCGATCCCCTATATGCTCACCGGGATAAAAATCTCGGCCGGTCTCGCCGTTATCGGTGCGATCGTCGGTGAATTTATCGCTGGCGGCGGTCTCGGTAGCCTGATCGACGCTGCCCGCACCCAGCAACGTGTCGATTTGGTTTTCAGTGGCGTGCTGATGTCCAGTGTACTGGCCCTGACGCTGGTGTTTTTAATCGAAACCGTCAGTCGTATCTTGTTGGGCGGCAGACCCTACCTGAGGAAATCCTGATGCGTACGATGATGGCACTGCTCATTGGCATGCTCTGGAGCGGCCTGTTGCTGGCACAGGCCGCGACACCGGCAAAACCGCTGGTGCTGGCATTGAACTGGAAGCCCGAGCCGCAATTCGGAGGCTTCTATGCCGCGCAGGAACGGGGTGATTTTACAAGCAATAATCTCAAGGTGAACATCATCGAAGGGGGTTCCGGGACACCGACCATCCAGATGTTGCTGGCCGACAAGGTCGATTACGCGATCGTTTCGGCAGACGAAGTGATTATTGCGCGGGCGCGTGGCGCCGGGGACATAGTCGCCCTGTTTGCTACCTACCAGATCAATCCGCAGGGGATAATGACACACGCCGAGAGAGGTTTTGAGTCACTTGACGAGGTGATGCACAGCAAGGGCGTCCTGCTGTGGCAGGAAGGCTTGCCCTACGCGCAGTATTTCAGGAAAAAATATGCCCCGCTGACCGTGACCACGGCACCGTACCTGGGTGGGATCGGCAACTTCCAGAACGATCCGGGGATCAGCCAGCAGTGCTTCGTCACCAGCGAGCCACTGACGGCGACTGCCGCGGGACTCAAGGTGAAGACCTTTCTGGTGGCCGATAGCGGCTACAATCCCTACACCACCGTGCTCGTGACGCGCCTGGCGCGCTGGCAAAAGCATCCGGGCGAGGTGAAAAACATGGTGGCGGCGGTGCGCAGCGGGTGGACTGCCTATTTGCAGGACCCGGCAAGTACCAATGCCGCGATGCTGGCGCGCAACAAGGCGATGTCCGCGCAGACGTTCCAGCAGAGCGCGCAGGCCCAGGCGGCATTGATTGCTCCCGATGGTAGCCAGCGACTGGGTGCAATGACGCTGGCGCGCTGGCAAACGCTGGCTGATCAGTTGCTGGATATACAGGTGATCAAGAAGCCGGTTGCCGTGGGCGATATCTTTCTGGATCTGTAGTGTCAGGCCGTGCGGTCGCCCCGGTGTCGGTGCAACGTGCGCGCCCGCCGCCTGTGGCTCAGATAACTTGCAGTTCCAGGCCCAGTGCCATCGCTACCAGGATGGTCGAGCCGACGACGATCCTGTACCAGCCGAACAGCCGAAAGCCGTGCCTGTTCAGGAAGCCGATAAAGCCCCGGATCACGATGATGGCGACAATAAACGCCACGATATTGCCCAGCAGCATGAGGTTGATCTGCTCGGCGCTGAGTGAATCACCCTTCTGGAAGTAATCGAGCGATTTTTTTGCCGTGGCGCCCAGCATGGTGGGCACGGCAAGGAAGAATGAGAACTCCGCCGCCACCTTGCGACTCATCCGCTGGCTCATACCGCCGACAATCGTCGCGCCCGAGCGGGATACCCCGGGAATCATCGCAAGGCACTGGAAACAACCGATCTTGAAGGCGTCCCAGTAGCCGATTTCCTCCACGGTATCGATGGTCGGCTGTTGAAACCACTTATCGACAAACAGCAGGATGACGCCGCCGACCAGCAGTGAGACAGCGACGGTGAGCGGGCTCTCCAGCAAGTCATCGATCCTGTCGGAAAACAGCACGCCGAGCACCGCGGCCGGGATAAATGCGGCGATCAGCTTGAGGTAGAAATCGATGCTCTGGAAGAAGCGCTTGAAATACAACGCGACCACCGCCAGGATTGCGCCCAGTTGGATAACGATGATGAACAGCTTGGTAAAGTCATCACTGCCAATCCCCATGAAGGACGACGCCAGTATCATGTGGCCAGTGGACGAAACGGGCAGGAACTCGGTCAAGCCCTCGATGATAGCGAGTATGATGGCTTCAAAAGTCGTCATGGCAATTGTCTTCCCGTTTCAAATACAGGGCAGCCTGGCCGCCGCCGTCAGCTCAAGCGGTGGCACTGTCCGTGTAAATCAGTTTGCGCAGGGTGATTCGGTCG
Organism: Halioglobus sp.; assembly: GCA_041395965.1. GTDB lineage: Bacteria > Pseudomonadota > Gammaproteobacteria > Pseudomonadales > Halieaceae > Marimicrobium. Next base: position 12,172 of record JAWKZM010000025.1, on the reverse strand, counting down.
ATCTTGCTGGTCCCGGTCTGCGTGCGCGGGAACTGCGGGAGCAGCGCAAATTGCACCTGTTCAAATTCCGCGAACTGGTGACGCAGATCATCCAGGACGGATTTTTCCGGCCACCGTGCCGATTCGATCGCAATCGCCAGTTCATTGTCGCCGCCGGCCGTGATGCTGGAAAACAGGCACACCGCCGCGACGCCCAGCCGGGCCTGAATCGCCTGCTCCACCGGGGCCACGGAGAGTTTCTGGCCGCGCAGGTTGATCACGTCGGTGCTCCGGCCCAGAATGCGGACCCTGCCGTCCGCCCGCCGCATCGCCATATCCCCCGGATAAAAGCAGCCGTCCCTGAAAAACCTGCTGCTTGCGGCCGGATCGTCCATGTAGGCGTGGCAATCCAGTTCCAGCAGGCGCAGCCGCACCTCACCTTCAACACCTGCAGGGCAGGCGCGCCCCTGCTCATCGACGATTTCCACCACGCGTTGTGGGACCGGGTTCAGCCAGTGCAGGTCGTCCAGTTCATGTACCTGTGAGCGCAGGACCATGATACTTGCCTCGGTGGAGCCGTAGGCGTTCTCCAGTTTGCGCGTTACAAGGTTCATGATCTGCTCGGCAAGGCCGTGGGAGAGAAACCCACTGGTCACGAAAAGGCGAAAATCCCCCATCCCCGGTGGTGGCTGCTGCTCGCGTATAAATGCCACCAGTTGGTGAAGCTTGTCAGGCACCAGGGTTGTGTGGGTCAGGCCACTTTGCAGGAAATGGGCATACCAGTCAGGCCGCTGGTCCAGGATGACGCATCCGCCCGCATGCCAGGTGGCGAGGGGGTTCTTGTAGCCGGCGGCGGTCCACAGGCCAAAATCCGCACAGTGGAACACCGTGCTGGCGTTGAAGTCTGCCATTGAACCGATTCTTTCGCTGTTGCGGCGCCGTTGCAGTTCCCCGGACCAGAAGATCTTCTTGTAGTTGCCAGTGGTGCCGGAGGTGTACAGGATATGGCCGCCTGGCGTCGCACCCAGTGCAAACGGCCGGGCGATGGTCGCGTCCTCGGTGTCAAAGGTCGGGGCGGGAATCTGGATAATCTCATAGCCCATCGATGGGTCCAGGTCGGGCTCGTGGCTTTCGGCGTCGGTTTCTGTGGTGACGAGGGTCGCAACCTTGCCGAGTCCCAGCGCCGCCAGAACGGCTGGTGACCGGACACTGACGGTATTCAGGCCCAGGGCCTGCAGGGCGAGAACGGTCGTCCAGCAGTGGAGCAGGTTCCGGATCATGACGACGACCGTGCGGTCCTGCGGAAGCTCCCGGCCCTGCAGGCAGCGACAGGTCGTGGCTATTGCCGCGGCGAACCCGGCGTAACTCACCGGGGTGTCGTCGTGGACCACGGCGGTGCTGGAAGGGCGCGTGCTTGCCACTTCGTAAACAGACTGCAAACTCAATGCGGTGCTCCTGACAGGGCTGGCGCTGCAGTATAAAGGAGAACACCGCCGAGGCAATGACCGCTGCCGTCCGGTGAGCTAGTGCGGGCGTGTGAGGAGGTAGTCTTCCGGGCGAAACGTGCGGGTGGCCCGGCGGTACTCGCCCACACTGCCCGGCCAGTTGTTACTGATCCGCCCGCCGCTCTTGTACCAACTATCGGGCACGGCATTCCACACCATGTCCCGCAGCCGCGACTGCAGCTGCTGGTCGTACCGGGCCTCCACGTCCGGGCGTACCTCGATGACGGAAGCGTCGCGGCGGTCGAGTTCGCCAATGGCCTGCAGGATGTAGTCCGCCTGGGATTCCGCCATCAGCAATATGGAATTGTGCCCGAGGTTGGTATTCGGCCCGTACAGGAAGAACAGGTTGGGAAACTCACTGGTGGCGATACCGAGGTAAGCCCGGGCCCCGGCCGACCAGTGATCGGCGAGCGCGCGCCCCAATCTGCCCCGGATATCGATCCCGCAGAGGAAGGGGTTGGTGACGAACCCCGTAGCGAAAATTATCACGTCGCAGGTATGGTGCTGGCCGCCCTGCGTGCGGATACCCGTTTCGTCTATCGCTTCGATGGGATCGGTGACCAGTTGCACATTCTCCCGCACCAGCGCCTCGTAATAGCCATCGGCGACCAGAATGCGCTTGGCGCCGACGGGATAGTCCGGCACCAGTTTCCGGCGCAGTGAGGGTTCGGTTACGGTGTTGTCCAGGTAGCCCAAACAGGCGGTTTTCAACAGGTAGCTGGCAAGCCGGTTGCCTCTCAGGGCCGGGTAGACGAGCAGCTCGTTGCGCAGGTAGGTTTTCAGGCGGGCAATGCGCTGCAACAAGGGTAACCTGCGCATCCACTGTTTTTCCCGATCCGTGTAGGGCCGGTCGCGCTTCCTTGATACCCAGTTGGCGCTGCGCTGGAAGATAACGAGGGTTCCCGCTGCCCGCGCGACGAAGGGTATGAACTGGACCGCGCTGGCGGCATTGCCGATAACCGCCACGCACCGGCCATCGAGCTCGACGGCGTGGTCCCATCTGGCGGAATGAAACCAGGGGCCCCTGAACGACGCCAGTCCCGGGAACCGGGGGATATGGGGATTGTGTAACTGGCCGACAGCGCTGATGACGAACTGCGCGGCGTAGGTTTCGCCGTTCGCCACTTCCACTTCCCACGTGCCGTTGGAAGAATCGTAGCGGGCGGCGCGCACTTCGCTGTCGAACCTGACGTGCTCCATGATGCCGTTATTGCGAGCCGTACTCCGGATGTACTCGAGTATTTGCGGTTGCCCGGACCACTGGTAGTCCCAGTCGGTCTTGGTTGCAAAGGAAAAGCTGTAGAGGGCGGAGGGCACGTCGCACTCGGCCCCGGGGTAGTGATTGTCCCGCCAGGTGCCGCCGACCCCGGCGGCTTTCTCGAGGATAATGAAATCGTCGATACCTCGCTGTCGCATTTTTATCGCCAGGCAGATACCGGAGAAGCCGCTGCCTATGATGATGCATTTGTAGTGTTGTCGGTTCTTCATGGGCATGGTCCTGGGCGCAGTCCCCGCGCCCCGCGCGGTTTTGTTGGGGTGGTCAGTCGAACAGGGACGCCCAGTTGATGCCGTTGATATGGCCGCCGCCGTCCGCGTAGAGCGTGTTTCCCGTGAGGTAGCGCGCGTCCCTGCTGGCAAGAAACAGCGCGACGCCGGATATATCGTCGTAGGGATCGCCCATGTAGCCCATCGGGATCTGCCTGTTCACGCGCTGCGCCATCTCCGGGGCGAATTGCTGCATCGCGTGGAACGCGGCGGTGACCGCGCCGGGGCAGATGGCGTTGACGGTAATACCGTAGGGCGCCCATTCCCGCGCCGCCGTGCGGGTCAGGCAACGCAGGGCCTCCTTGGCCACATTGTAATCCGCCGTCTGGGGGTGGGCGTTGACGCCATTGAGTGAGCACAGGTTGATAATGCGGCCGAACCCCTGCGCTTTCATGCAGGCAAATGCCGCATTCATAGCCCAGCGGGCGGCGAAAAATCCCCCGTCGAGCTGCCGCTGGAACGCTTCGTCGGATTTTTCTTCCAGTGGCCCCAGCGCCGAGGGAGGTACGGCATTATTGATCAACACGTGTACCGCGCCGAACTGCTCTATCGCACCGCCTACCAGTGCCTCTACCTCTCTCTTTAGGGTCACATCGCAGTGCTGGTAGCTCGCAAGCACTCCCTGTGCGCTGAGAGTGGCGGCGAGCGCAGCGCCGGCCTCATCGTTGATGTCCGCGAGCACGACCCGGTAGCCTGCCACCGCGAAGCGACGCGCAAATGCCTTGCCCAGGCCGTCGGCGGCCCCGGTCACGACTGCAACCTGTTCCATGGGCGTGCTCCCCCGCGACGTAAAGCGGCAAGCCTACCACTCAAAGTGCGGGCTGGGTATGCGCCAGTGCAGGGAAGGGGTCAGGGCACGCGCCGGTGCGGCAGCGCGGCCGTCTAATTGCGGCCGAGCAGGTCCCGACGCAGGTCGGGGCGGCTGGTGTCGGGAGACAGCCAGATGTTCAGGAAGTGCGCGCCAAAGGCGGGATCTTCGATGCGCCCAAGGGCTGACCGTTGATGAGAAAGGCACTGCGGCCGGCCTCGTCCACCTCCAGGGCCAGCACGTCGTTTTCCCGGACGTCAGGCCACAGGCGGGAGAGCGACTGCAGCCACTGGCGCTCGCTCCCGGGCGACAGCCCGAGACGTTGCCATTCCTCCCGGGTGTGCGCCAGCAGGTCGGCGGCGTCGACATCGCGCAGGTATTGAATCTCGAAGCGTAGCGGCAACTGCCCGTCCTGGTAATTGCCGTCGCGGGTATAGAGCCGGGAATCGTAAACGGCCCAGAACAGGTAGTTGAGGCGCGCCTCTCCCACCTTTTGCAGAGGACCCTGGCTCGCGGCAACGCGCCCGCAGAGCAGTAACGCCAGCAGCACCGGGAAAAGTCGTTTCACAATGTGGCCTCCGTACACACCCGCCGTGGGGCTGGTGCCTGGAAAACAGGGGTTCATGGGTGTATACGGCGCCCGGCAGCACCCGGATCAGCAGGCTCCGGGGCGCGTCGGCGGCGAAATACGCGCGGTGCGCCTCACACCGTGAGGACGGTCCTGATCCCCTTGCCCGCTTGCAAGTCCGCGAAGGCCTCGTTGATCTCCTCCAGCGGGCGCGTTTTGGTGACCATGGCTTCGAGATTGAGCTGCCGGCTCTGCCACAGCCCGATCAGGCGTGGGATCTCCAGCAGGGAGTTGCAGCTGCCCATCAGGCAGCCGCACAGCTTCTTCTCGAAGCTGCTGAACAGGGTGAACGGGTTTATCTCGATACCCTGGTCGAGCGGCGCGGCGCCGACACAGACGGTGGTGCCGCCGGAGCGAGTCACGGCAATGCCCGTTTCAACGAGTTTGGCGATACCCGCCGTTTCGAACGCGTAATCCATGCCGATCCCGTCCGTCAGCTCCCGGCACCGGCCGGGCAAATCCTCGGCGATCGGGTCGATTACGTGCGTGGCGCCGAAGGTGCGGGCGAGTTCCCTGCGCTGGGCCACCGGGTCCGACGCCAGTATGACGGAGGCGCCGGCGAGCCGGGCGCCCTGGACCGCGGCAATACCGATCCCGCCCAGGCCCATGATCAGTACCGTGGCGCCGGTTTCCACGTTGGCCGTATTGAGCACCGCGCCTATGCCCGTCTGCAGGGCGCAGCCCATCAGGCAGGCCAGCTCCAGCGGCACCTCGGGGGCTATTTTCACCGCGCCGTTGACCGACGTGACGACGTAGTCGGCGAAGGCACCCACTCCGAGGCCCCGGTAGATGACATTGCCGTTGCGCGACAGGCCGGTGTTGCCGTCCGCCAGCGCAAAGGTATACAAGCTGGTGTTGTTGGCGCACAGCGTGGTCTCGCCACGCACGCAGAAGTAGCAGGTACCGCAGGGGGCACCGGTGTCAGTACCACGTGATCGCCGACCTGCAGGCGGCTGACACCGGGTCCGACGGATTCCACTATGCCGGCGGCCTCGTGGCCGAGGATCACGTGGCCGGGGGCGGGGAGGCTGCCGTCGACGACGCTGAGGTCCGAGTGGCAGACGCTGCAGTACTTGACCTTCACGCGCACCTCGCCTGCCCGCGGCTCCACGATGGCGATATCATCGTAGATCCGGATCGATTTCCCGACTTCCTCGAATACCGCTGCTTTCATGTTGGTGTCCTGGTAGCGTTATTGACCTGAGAGTGTGGGCGGCGCCGGTTGTGGCCACCGCGACTCCGAAACGGGATCAATCATAGCCCAGCTTCGGGCGTGTTTTAAGTTGCGTCACGCGGGAAAGCGCTGCGGCGGCTTCCCAGTACAGAGCAAATGACTGCCCGAGGGTCGTTTAGCAACGCCGTACCAATCGCTATCGGCGCCATAGCGACAATTCAGTTCCCGCTACCCGATCCGGGTGCCATACTGTTTTGGTAATGACTGCCCGTGCGCAGTAAAGGAGGAAACCGTGAAAAACACCGCGAAAAACAAGGCTACCGTCGAGGCACTGAAAAAACTGCTGGCCGAGACCTACACGATCTACCTGAAAACCCACAACTTCCACTGGAATGTGACCGGCCCCATGTTCACCACGCTGCATACGCTGTTTGAAACGCAGTATACGGAGCTGGCGCTGGCCGTGGACGAGATCGCCGAACGTATCCGCACCCTGGGCGAAAAAGCGCCCGGCAGCTACCGGGAGTTCGCCGAACTGGCCGACATGAAGGAAGCCAGGGGTTCGGAAAAGGCCGAGGAGATGATCCATCAGCTGGTGGCTGACCAGGAAATCGTGGTCAAGGCCGCCCAGGCGGTGATCGCCGCCGCCAGCGCCGCCGGGGATGACGCCAGCGCCGACCTCGGCACGCGCCGCATCGACGTACACCAGAAGAGCGCCTGGATGATCCGCAGCCACCTGGAGTGAGGCGGCTGCCCGCGAGCGCAGTGCGCCGCAGGGGCGTGTGTATCAGGTGCCCGGGTCGGCGGCGAGGTGGTCGCGCAACAGCTCCACGCGCCGGCGGTTGGTGCCCAGGTCGCTGATACCCAGGCGCGAGGAGGAACGCACCTGAACCACGCCGGTGTGCTGGTCGTACAGTAGTTGTACGTCGTCCTGGAAGTGCAGCAGCGGCGTGGAGACGACGGCCTGCAGGAAGTCGCCCGTATCCTCGGTGATGGTCCAGTGCTCCTGGGTTGCGAGCCACTGTTTCAGCTGTTGCCACTGCTGCGCGGTGGCGGTCAGCGGGGCGATGGCCTGGTCGGGGCGCGTGGAGGTGCTGCTGACACAGTGCGGCAGCGGGCCGCAGGGGAGCAGGGTGGCGCCCGGCGCCGGTCGGTCAGGCATCGAACTGCAGGCGCACAGGAAACACAGGGGTAACCACGCCAGCGAGCGGGACAGTTGCATGGCAGATGAATCCTCAATTTCGATGAGCCGCTGCCCAGGGGTGGCCCGTCATGCGGCGGCCGGACAGGGCACAACGGGTCGGGATGTCCACACTACCGCGTTGCAGGGCGGATAGCTAACCGCGAGGTATAAAAATGATCCGAGTCTGTTCACTGCTGGTCCTGCTCTGTGCGCTGGCCTCTCCCGCCCGCGCGGGGCTGGACCTGGACGCCTGGGACAGTCTGCTCGGGGCAGCAGTCAACCGGGGTCAGGTCGACTATGCAATGTGGGCTGCCAATCCTGCTTTCGACGCGCTGGTGGAACAGATCGCGACGACGCGGACGGCGGATATGGACGTCCGCCAGAAGCTGGTATTTTATATCAACGCCTACAATATTCTCGCCGCGCGCGGCATTCTCGACGGACATTCCCCGGACAGCCTGCTGGGCAGGTATGTCTACTTCAAGCTCGACAAGTATACGGTGGCGGGCGAGCAGGTCAGCCTGTATGCGCTGGAACACGAATTGCTGCTGCCGCTGAAAGAACCGCGCGTCCATTTCGCCATTGTCTGCGCGAGCCAGTCCTGCCCGTTACTGCGCAGCAGCGCCTATCGACTGGCTTCGCTTGATGAGCAGCTCGACCAGGCCGCACGGGAATTCGTCAATGACCCGCACCGCAACCAGTTCGACCTGGCCAGGCGCGAGGCACGCCTGTCGAGCATCTTCAAGTGGTTTGATGAGGACTTCATCGCGGCGGCGGGTTCCGTGCAATCCTACGTGGCCCGATTTGCAGAGGATCGCGAAGTCGCCACACGGTTGCGTGCCGGCGATTTCGCAGTCACCTACCTGCCCTACGACTGGAGCCTCAACGGTACGCTCTAGCGCCAGTCGTCACCGGGCTATTGCGCCGCCGCTACCGCGCGTGGCCTTGTCACCGCAGGCGGTGCAGCGCGCAAATCTTGTTGCCGGCAGGGTCCCGCAAGTAGGCCAGGTACAGCTTGCCTGTCGCGCCCTCGCGCACGCCGGGAGGGTCCTCGCAGGTCGTGCCCCCGTGTGCGAGGCCGGCCGCGTGCCAGGCATCGGCCGCCGCCGGACTGGCCGCCGCAAAGCCGATAGTACTGCCATTGCCGGCGGAAGCGGGCTCGCCGTTGATGGGTTTTGTGATCGAGAAAATGCCGCTCTTGTTGAAGTAAAAGCAACGACCCTTGTCGTCGATGACACCGGGTTCGTAGCCGAGGGCCGCCAGAATGGCGTCGTAAAACACCTTGGATTGCTGAACATCGTTGGCACCAACCATGATATGACTGAACACGCTGTATCTCCTTGTGACTCGTTCGCTGAGCTGCACGGTACTTCCGCAGCCTATCCTACTCCCGTAGGCCGCCTCTGGGCAGCAGTCGCTGGCGGAATAATTCGGAGCAGTACATCCGGTCAGCGCCCCGGCTGAAGGGGCGCGTAACGCCAGCCTCGCGTGGGCGCTGGCGCCTTGCGGGCGCTTACCCATCACGAGTACACTTTCGCGCAATCCGCCAGCCGTGTGACCAAGGACCTCCCGATGACAGCGCTCACCACTCCCATGCTAACGGCCGGGTTGATCCTGGCCTTTACATTCATCGGCATCTTTACCGAGAAAGTGCACGGTCTGGAGCGGGCCAAGTTCGGCATGCTGGGCGCCGGGCTCATGGTGATCGCGGGGAATTATTTCGGCTTCTATGATGCCCACCAGGTGATCGCGGCGGTGGACTGGAACGTGGTTCTGCTCCTGGGCAGCATGATGGCGATCGTGGAACTGCTGATCCCCACCGGCGGCTTCGAACGGCTGGCGCTGCGGCTGGCGCGGCTCAGCCGGGGCAACAGCTTCCTGCTTATGGTGTTGATTGGTACGGCGGTGACGGTGATTTCACTGCTGCTTGACAACGTTACGACCGTCGTCATCTTCGGCCCGCTTATCATACTTATCTGCCGTCAGCTGCAAATCTCGCCGGTTCCGTGCCTGTTGGCGGCGGCGCTGTTGTCCGATACCGGCGGTGTGGCGACCCTCGTGGGCGATCCGCCGAACCTCATGATCGGCTCTGCCGCCGGAATAGACTTCAACAGCTTCGTATCCCGCATGGGGTTCCCGGTACTGGCCGCCTGGTTCGCCACCCTGTTGGTACTGCGTGTACTGTTCGCCCGTGAATTCAGCAAGAACTCGGTCGCCGCGCTGCAGGACGCTGCGCCGCTGCGCAACAAGCGCCTCTGGTGGACTGGCGTAGCCGTCTTCGCGGGCATGGTAGTGCTGTTCATGCTGCACTCCGCCATGGGCTGGGAGCCCTGGATGGTATCTGCCGCGGGCTTGACCGTGCTGCTGTTCGTGGATCGCCACAAGGAGCTTGACGAGACGATGACGCGCGTCGAGATTCCCCTGCTGATGTTCTTTATCTCGCTTTTCGTGTTGATCGGTGGCGTTGAGCACAGCGGCCTGCTGCATGTCGTCGGAACCAGTATTTCCAGCTATTTCACCGAGTCACCGCTGGGCACCGTGCTGATTGTCATGTGGGTCGCGGCCATCCTGTCCGCCATGATAGACAACATACCGTTCACCGCGGCAATGATTCCCATTTTCCTGCAGATGGAGCAACAGGGCGTCAACGTCACGCCCCTGTGGTGGGCGCTGGCCATCGGTGTTGGTATGGGCGGCAACGGTACGCACATCGGGTCTACCGCCAATGTCTACATCGTGACCTTGTCTGAACGCCTGGCCAGGGAGACGGGCAACCCCGACTACGCTATCTCGCCCGGTCTCTGGTTTCGCAAGGGCACCCCGGCGATGCTGGCGACACTGGTGGTCTCGAGCGTCATCTTTGTTCTGTTCTTTGATTTTTTCAGCGTACCCGTCGTTTCTCACTAGCGCCATTCACAGGGCCAGCCTGAATTCTGGTTGCGGGGTATCGCGGTTGATTATCCTGTAACACCCCCGTCACGGGAGATTCTTCTCCCGGTCACCGCTCCGTCACGTCCCGCGCTTACGATCATTGCCGCGCAGCCATGCGCGCCTATAAAACCGATCAAAATCGACAGGAGTTCATATGAAAAATCAGGCAGTTGCGGCGATTGTCGCAGGCATTGTGGCGGGCGGGCTTCACCTCGGAGCCGTGGCCGATAAGCGGGATGACGGCAGGGACGACGACCGGGGGAGCCAGTACAGCGAGCGCCACGGCGGAGCCCGCCTGAAGGTAGCGCTTTGGGGCGATGAATTCTACAACGATGACCCCTCACAGAAAGCCCTCCAGATCGACCAGACCATCGCATCCATGAACAAACACGATCTGGATTTCACCCTTTTTGTCGGCGACACCAAGAACGGCAGTTCAGAATGTACTGACCAGGCCATCGGCCAGGAGCCGAGGGACATTTTCAACCGGTTGAACGCGCCGACGATATATTCCCTGGGCGACAACGAATGGACGGATTGTCACCGTATAACCAACGGTTCCTATGACCCGCTGGAACGCCTGTCATACTTGCGCAGCCAGTTCTTTAACAGCGACAAGAGCCAGGGGAAACGTCCGCTGAAGTTAAAGCGGCAGGGCGCCTATGGGCAGGCATACAGTGAGAACAGCCGCTACGTGCGCAACAGGGTTGAATTTGTCGCGCTGCATATTCCGGGAAGTAACAACAACCTGGTTGCCACCGCAAAGCAATGCACAAGCAAGTCCAATCGCGGAGATATACCCGGCGCCTGTGAGGCGGCAACGGCGGAGTACCGCGCCCGCAACGAGCAGAATCTTGTCTGGCTCAAGGAATCATTCGCCGAGGCGCGGAAGCGCAATTACGCAGGCATCGTTATTGCCATACAGGCCGATGTTTACTTCCCCTTTGAGTTGAGTGACGGCATCTATCAGGACGAATTCCTGCCGCAACTGGATGCGAACAATGGGTACACGGACTTCTTCAATACCCTGGTAGCCGAGACCCAGTCATTCAACGGCAAGGTGTTGCTGGTGCACGGCGACTCCCACTATTTCAAGATAGACAAGGCCATGTACAACCCGGATGGCAGGCTGACGGCCAACTTCACCCGGCTTGAAGTGTTCGGCAGTGAGGACAACAGCTGGGTCGAAATGACTGTAGATCCCTCATCCCCCAACGTTTTTTCTTTTGAACAGGTGAACCTGCAGTAAGACTGGTCGCCAATACGCCCTGCGATTTTCCGCAAGACCGCCAGCGCCCGGTCCCCCGGATTATTGAAGGGCTTTTCATGGAACCTCGACCCGTGCTGCGGGCCGAGGTTTTTTTTCGCGAAATCCACGTCGTTCCTCGGGCCATCTTTAATCCCATGGTCACACTGGAGTAATGGGCGCGTTATGACGAGCGCCTACTCTGGTTCCGCTGGGCCCGGCGGCATACTTCGCCGGATCTGACGCAGACCTTATCCGGGCGCTCAGGCAGACCTATTCCCTCTAGATCGACATTCACGACCTGTTCGCGCGCATGGCCGGCAACAATGCCGGCGCTGAAGCGCGCCAACCGCTAGTAGACCACGTGCGCAAACTGCGCAACTCGGGTTACACCACCGGCGTCATTGCCAACAATGTCGCTGAGTTCGGTGAGGGCTGGCGTGGCCTGCTATAGGTGGGTGAACTGTTCGAGTTCGTTATCGATTCCAGCGCCGTTGGCGTGCGCAAGCCCGATCCGGGTATCTTCGCCCTTGCGCTGGAGTGCCTGCCCGGCCTGCGACCGCAGCAGGCGCTGTTCCTCGACGATTACCCGGCCAACATGGCGACAGCGTGCGCCTGTGGCCTGCAATCGTTACTCGTTACCGAAGACCTCGCGCCGACTATCGCCGAGTTGGACGCGCTGCTGCAGCATCGGTGAATCGTGCGTTTGCGCGCGCCCGGCAAGGGGCGAAGGGCTAAATCAGCTCGTCCGGGTTTTCGGGTTGGCCTGCCCGCGCTAATGCCCGGAAGGCGTTCCACCTCCATCGAGATAGGCACTCATGGCGCCGCTCGGCTGACTTTGCGCCAGGGAGAAGTGGTCGTTAGCCATCGCGCGCAGATCGAAATTACGCGCGTTAGCGATATCCTTCGGCCCGCGGTAAATCATGTGCCAGTGGCGGTCGACGACGACCTTCGGAATCAATCCGGGCGCAGCGATAGACGCGAGCATGGCCTCTACCGCCAGCTGGTGCAGCGGCTGACGATCCGCCTCCAGCATCCCTTTCACGCAGTGCTCCATCATATAGTTCGCCTGATGACTGCCTGAGTTCGCCTTGTCCAGCCACTGCAAGGCAGCCAAGTGCATGTTGGCGTAATCCTCTACGATGTACACGCCGCCGGGGCGCAGTCGCGGGA